>NZ_CVRU01000026.1 GCF_001261715.1 Dysgonomonas sp. HGC4
TCTTTTAATAATTTATTGATAAATAGAAGTATGTAGTTGGAGCTTATAAATAAATTTCTACCGTTGAAGGACGCAATTGAGATAACACAATTTATATTTGTCATCTTAATGCTGTATTAATATTGTATGGCAAGTGTATAGCTGTTTTAAAAAAGAGAAATTGATAGTACTTTTTTTGCCTCAGATACTTATAATTTGTAATCTCATCTTCCGTAGGGGGGCTTTTGATAAAGTCGTAATTAGCAATCTTCGGATTGTATTCTCACTTTTAAAATTCTAGAGATATAATCTTTTATATTCTTTGCATAAATTTGGCATTCTATTTCAAATTCATTTATTTCAATGTTGTTCATGACTGAAATTCGAAGCTCTTCTTTAAATGAATCGGTTGATAAGCCATGTTTTATATCTCCTATATTATTTTCAATACTATACATCAACTCTTCTTCCCCAACAGTAGGATAGAATAGGTTTATATTTGTTTCTTCTTTATTAGAATGAGGCATTTTTTTAAAAATAATGATACCATTTATTTTGGGAAAAAGAATTTTAATCGTGGCATCTTCAATATACTTTGAACCACAATTCTTAATTGATAAATTTAGCTTGTTTGATTTTTTATTAAAAACATATGAGTAATCATCATGATAATATATACTCTCTACATTTAGCAATTCATTTTCTAATTCGTCAATAGTATAATCCTCATATGAAATTCCATAACCTAAGCTTTCCGCCATTATTCGCCTCATATTATATAATTCAGGACGACACTGTGTTCCTAGACTATTATATAATTTAGCCTCTTCTTTCTTTTTAGCTAATATTTCTTCAATTTTATCTTTCTGAACTTTTGATGGAAGTTTAGTATTGCCCGCTTTCCTTAAAATAAATTCATTACCGTTAGCATTTTGGGGAACAATTATAATATCATCTTGATAATAATTTTTACTCTGTTTGATCTCATATATTCTATCATAATCTGATCGAACCAATGGAATTTGGAATGAACCTTTCCTGATGTATCCTTCGCCTTTTCGTAAATGTTTATTTCCAAAATTATAATCTTTTTTTATCAAATATGGCTGATCCAAGCAGTTCGATATTTTTAGTATCCCAACAGTTTTGTCATCTATTGTATATGGAAAGTAGTCTATATCTATCTCGGGTTCAATATTTTCATATATAAATTGTTGGATAGTTGCTGAGTCAGTGGGTTGATTAATTCCTTTAATTTCTCTTTTACCATCTGAATTATGCTTTACACCAATAATAATGAATCGATCTTCTAGTGTATCAGCATTAGCCATTGATAGAACATCTTTTAATAGATCTATATTCTTTTCCTTTGTGTATTCTATTGTTTTAAAGTCAACAGAAGTTCCTTCGTTTTCATATCGTATAATATCTTCAATATTAGTCATATTATTAGTCGAATAAGATGGTGATAATTATTCCAATGTGCTAACCTAATCTTAAAGAAAGCGTATAAAAAACGTTTCTATATTATATATTACAACTTATTTCCATTTTTATCTTTGAAGAATATTTCATCGTTGTTTTGAATAAAAAGATAAAAGCCAAATGACAAAAATGCCCATTGTATATAATCTTCAAAGGTTGTGTTTTCTCTAAAAAACATCGCTCTGATTAGCCAAAACCATATGTATATATTACCTGCAAGAATATATATTCTTTTAAAGAATAAATCTATTTTGAACTTTAATTCATTTTTCAATTGTCTTTTATCTATAGACATATTTTTATTTTTGATGATTAATTCTTTATAACTTCCCAATATCCACCTCTAGCTGATCCATGACGGACGATAATGCCTTCCGATACCATTTTTTGAAGATGATATTTAACCCCATCGGAAGTTATACCTAATATAGACGCAAGTTCACTGCGTGTAATCTTAGAATTGTTGCGTAACTGTTCTATGATTTTGTCACGTGTAGAGCGTGGAGTATTACTTTCAAGTGCCAATGTTTCGTCAATCACCCCCAAAATAAACTCAATGAATGGTGTACAACCATCCTCTCCTCCACTAATGGCAATTGCTTTATAATATTCCTTGCGATATTTATAAACAATATTCTCAATCGGTAGATTTTTGAATACAGGTCGCCAATTAGCGAGAATAAGCGTTTGCCATAATCTACCAGTTCGTCCGTTGCCATCTGAAAAAGGGTGTATAAATTCAAACTCATAGTGAAATATACAACTCTTTATCAGAGGATGTTCTTCTGTGCCATTCAGCCACTCGAAAAGATCTTTCATTAATTGAGGCACACGTTCAGCTGGCGGTGCATAATGAATAATCTCTTCACCCGAAGCCACCCCAACACCTCCCGATCTGAAATGACCTGCATCATCAATCAATCCTGCTTCCATTGTAAGATGTGCCTTAAGCAGATCTTCGATATTATTCGAATTTAGTGTTTCAAGCAATTCATAGGCTTTAATGGCATTGCGAATCTCTTGCACCTCATTAATAGGAGCTATGACAGGTTTACCATCCAGAATAGCTGTAATTTGATCTATAGTCAAAGTATTTCCCTCAATAGCCAAAGATCCTTGAATTGTTTTTATGCGGTTAATTCGATGTAGTCTTAATTCCTCTTGAGCATAAAAACTACCCACCGCCTCACTTATCTTTGAAACGAGGTCTATAATCTTTGGTGTTATCTTATATGGTGGTATATATGACATTCAACAAAGTTAGAAAACAATTTCAATTCAGGGTAGTTAATTGGGTAGTTTTTATTGGGTAGCATTACCCAATAAAAACTACAATCCAAATATTTATTCATTGATGAAATATTGGACAATATTTACATTACTTCCTATATAATATTTCGTCTAATAAATAAAGATTTGGTACATTGGTGAGAAATACGTAACTTTCTGATACAGAATAGAACACAAACAGAACTTATAAATCGATTTGTACCGTTAAAGATTTAAAGTATTGAGATAGTGTAAGTTATATTTGTTGTATCGGAATTGAAATATTTGAAGCAAGTGGCATCGCGACACGGCAATTATCTTCTAATTGTACCATACTGGAATTGAAATGACATCACTTATTTGCAAGAGAATCAAAATAACAACTTCTAATTATACCATACTGGAGTTAAAGTAGTAAAGGATGCTCGGTCACACATTTATGTCCTTTTTGCTACAAATTCTTCAAAGAATGAATCTCTGTAAAAGCTGCCTATTGCAATTTCGTATTTCTGGATAAAAATATCATTGTTATCAAACGAATCAATATGGGTTGTATTTACAATATATGATCTGTTTATCCTTAAGAATATGTTTTTGGGAAGTAGCTCGTGCATTGTTTTCAGATTCATTCTGGTAATAATGCGTTGTTCAGCTAACTGGATAATGACGTAATCCTTTAAACCTTCAATAAAAAGGATGTCTTTTAGGCTTACTTTAAAATATCGCCGGTCGGATTTCACGAAAATATATTCATCTTCTATGTTTCCTTCACTTTTATTTTCCTCCGATAGTAAAAGACTGTGATACGAAAGGGCTTTGTCTACCGCTTTTTTTAGTCTATCTGTTTCTATTGGTTTTACCAGATAATCTATTGCTTCTACTTCATAGCTATCTAATGCGTATTCGGAATAAGCTGTGGTGAAAATAATTAGTGTGTTTTTAGGTATGTTTCTCGCGAATTCTATTCCGTTTATACCCGGCATCTGAATATCTAGAAAAACCAGATCGACTTGATTACGCATCATAAATATTGAGGCTGCTTCTGCACTGTTAAAGCTTTCGAGCAATTCCAATTCAGAAATCTGATCAACTATTTTTTGTATACCTTTTCGAGCTATCGGCTCATCGTCAACAATAATACATCTCATAATATAAGTAATATTATATAGGTATGCGATATTTATCGGCATAACTATTTCTGGTTGTTATACTGCCAAAGTAATAAAAGGGTCTTAGACCTTAAATTGTAAATTGACAGTATAGGTGGTGTCTGTTTCGCTTGACTCTAAAGAATAATTATCCCCGTACAATAAGTTTAAGCGTCTTCTGATATTGGTTAAGCCTAGTCCTCCGACTTTTTGCTGAATGGCTTTAGAAGGCTTCGAGTTTTCACATTTAAATGTTAGCTCATTGTTCTTTAGTTCAAAATAAAGATGAACATAGGATAGATTATTATTATCAGGATTATGTTTAACCGCATTTTCTACAAAGGGAATAAATAATAATGGAGGTACTTCTATATTATCCAAATCACCTTCCTTTATAACACTATACTCGAAGTGATCGCGACGTGTTTTCTCAAGATCCAGAAAACTGGTCAGAAATAGTATGTCTTCTTCCAAATTTACTTTATCTTTTGTGCTGTCGTTGATCTGATAACGAAGCATATCGTCCAATTTATTTAATATCTGTGAAGCTATTTCGGGATCTTCACTTACCATTATGTTGGCGTTATTCAGCATATTAAATAGAAAATGTGGATTTATCTGACTCTTTAAAAACTTGAGTTCCGATTGCAATGTTTCCGATTTCAAGTCGCTGATACGTTGATTGTTGATTATCCAGTGTCGGAAGAGCATAAATGCAGACACTCCGGCAATAAGAAGTGATGTCCCGAATATAGATGAGGTGACTCCAAATAAAACAGCTAAGGCTAATTGAGGTTTATCTTTTTCTGGCTGGTGATCAATGGGGGTTCCTTCGGATTCTATAGACAGTTCGCGAGCAATACCGGGTGTGCTGTATAGTACCTCTTGCATCAGCACAATTGCGATTATTGAAAATGTTACTAAACCAACGGCTGATAGAATATACTGGGTAAATTTATTCTTTATCAAAAATTTGGGTACTAGTACATAGATATTAAAGTATATCATCAGCATAGTTATACCTAAATATATAATAGAGATACCAATACGATCAGCTGTCCAAACAATTTTGTCGGGCACATCCCATAATATATTCATTGCAACAACTATAGAGATGAGCAATAGAACTAAATGCCTATAAATTTGGAATTGAGGCTTTAGTAAAAAATCGTTTAAAGTATCCTCTATCTTTTTTATCATTATATCTTCATATTTAGGTAAAAATAGGGGGCTGCATCAATATGTTAAGCAGGTCTATTCGCAACCTACGATCTTAACTCTAGTTTTATGATACCATCTGTTGTTGATAATGTGTAATTACCGTTGTACAATACCTCTAGCCGTTGTCTGATACCTGCAAGTTCGTCTATTGATGGTATTTCATAATTGTCTGGCTGGTAGGTGAAATAGACGATACCACTATCTGACCTAAAGTGTAATTGTATAGTTGATTCTCTATCTTGGGTTTGTATCTGATTTATTGAGTTTTGTACAAAAGGAATGAATAACAGAGGCGAAACAAATACCCGATGTACATCTCCTTCTGAGGATATAGAGTAATCAAACCTATCAAAATATAATTTTTCTAAAGCAAGATAATTGCTGAGGAAGTTGATTTCGGAATTTAATAATACCTTGTCTCTGCTGCAATCATAGAGCTGATATCTTAACAAATGGCTTAATTTTAGAAGCATATCTGAAGCCAATTGAGGATTGCTTTTTGTTAAAGTACTTGCCCTGTTTAATATGTTGAAAAGAAACTGCGGATTTATCTGATCTTTTAATTGTTCGACTTCTGATTGTATCTGTTCATTTCGAAGTTGATTAACCACCTGCTCGTTTTCCATCCAGTATTTTAGTAAAATAACCATCGAACCTCCTGATATACACAACATGTTAATGGTAAAGTTGGATATGGTATCAAGAAATGCTACGTGATTGATATACGAGCTGCGTATATGAGGTATATCTAACAGGGTGTATACAATATATTCTTGAGCGCTCATTCCTAAAACGAGCAGCAATACCATGGCTGATAATATAGTAATGTATGAAAAGTATCTTTTCTTTAAAAGTAATCTTGGAACTAGTATATAGAGATTTAAGTAGACAATAACTATATATACAACAGTGGTGATGAATGCGAGTAAATATATTTTAGAACCTAATAATTCCTGATTGGGCTGATAAGTAATGTATGTCTGATTAAATGATATAACAATCAGTACAAAGACAATCAACAGTACATGTCTTAAAATTCTGTATTTAGAATTGGTAAGAAAGCTATATAAGAATGTTGTTTTTATTGATTCTGACATATACTGTTGATTTTAACCTCGAAATTAGTCTTTTTATGTTTTACTTGTGCAATGTGCAATGTTTATTGCTGCTTTTTATGACTGTAACGATCTGTGAATGTCTTTGTTTACTCTATAAATATAAGGGATGATGCTTTAGAACTCTAATTTGTAACTGATGTTGGGTATAGATGTTGCTTGTCTGTGAGGTTCTATTTCTCCCGTTTTCAGATTGTACTGGTGTCCGAAATATTCTTTGAACCCTGTTGTATTAATCGATTTGATAGCAAACTCATGAGTCACCTTTTTCTTGTTCATTCTAAAGTTGATAGTTGCATTTGTTACAAACATGGGTGAAAACTGTTTCGAATAAGCTCTGGTTTCGTCATACTGAGTTTCTTTATCGGGGCGATTTAATGTAGCTTTGACATCAACAGGGGAATAACGTTCTCCGCCTTGTAACGTAAATTTCAGATTAGCTCCAAATGTGTTTTGTTCGTTATGCCCCATAGTCCACTCTTTACCCACTAAGACATTGAAAGCAAAGTTGCGATTAAATTTGGTATTATACCAAACTCCGTCTCCGCCTCGGTATTTAGAATTGAATACCGATCCTGTTACCATATAATAGAGTCCTTTATCCAAATATCTCTCAAGAGTAATGTCAATACCATAATTACGTCCTTTTCCTTTGTTTACAAGAGCGTCTTCTACATAAAATGTACTGCGATTAAGTACCGAGAAAGAGCTGTCTGCCATTACGGGAACATCGTATAAGTATTGAAAATAGGGTTCAATCTTAAGGTTCACATTTTCTGATATATTGTAATTGAAAGTAAGCATAAGATGGTGAGCTTTTGTAAAGTCAAGATCTTTATTGATAGGTTTACCTTCCGAGCCTGCTGTTTTTACGTAAAATACATCCATTTTTTCCATACGGCTATGTAAACCATAGGCTAATGCAAATGAAGTTTTAGTACTTGTTTGCCATTTTATACCCAGACGAGGTTCTATAGTAAAATGATTATTTAAAGTAAGTAATTGACCATTTACTCCCAGATTTAAAGTAACCTTATCGTTAAGTCCTATCGAAGAACTGGTATAGCCCGAAATCAGATTCGTATTTCCGTCTCCCTGAGAAATAGTTTCAAGGGGTTGATTTCTGTAAGGAGCAAGAGCGAGATCCATATTATAATACATCTTAGTGAATGTAAAACCTGTTTTATTGGTATGTTTAGAACTGAATTTACAATTCAAATAAGTCGAAAAAATAAGATTGGTATAACGGTTCTTTAAAGCTAAATTTGGTGTTGAGTTGAGCTCTCTGTCGTACACATCTTCATCAGCATCGTTACTCGAATAAGTTGTAGCCAATGTTGTTTTTAATTGTGCATTGTTGTTGAAAAAATAACGGTGGGTTACCCCCGCAGCAAGCATATACTGTTTGGCTCTAGCTTTTTTGTTGTCATCGATAAATTCCCATTTGTCAGGATTCTTCTCAAGATCGTCCGAGTATTTGTCTATTAATCCAGTTCCCCATACCGAGAATGTACCTGCTTTCTTTGTAGGAAAGTTCATCTTGAAATTCAAATCTTGATAATCTAAATTACCCGCCAGTTTTAATAAACTTGTTGTGGAATAACGATAATTGAATATATAAGACGAGTTATTCTTTTTACTGATAGGACCTTCTGATGCTGCATCGATACCTAATATACCTATCTGAAATGTGTTTTCTCTTTTTTGATTGTTACCATTTCGCAGTTTCATATCAAATACGCCCGATACTGCGTTGCCGTATTCGGCAGGAAAAGCTCCTGTGAAAAAGTCCGAATTACCCAGAACGTTACTACTTAATGATGATAATATGCCTCCTCCTAAGGTCGAAATATCTGCAAAGTGGTTGGGGTTTGGTATTTCTACATCCTCTAGTTTCCATTGCAATAGATGAGGAGCATTACCATGTATGGATATTCCATTGTTGGATACACTCGATACAACTCCCGCAAAAGAACTTACTAAACGTGCAGGGTCATCCATTCCTCCTGCAAATCGGCTGGCTTCCTCCACGCTAAGCATACGCGCTCCTGTTGTAGCCATATTGTTTAGAGGTGCATTTTTATTTGTTTGTACATGAACAACTACTTCTCCCAGCTCATTTATATTCTCGGTTAAAGGTATTTCTAAATAGATCTCTTTGGCTGAGGTTACCAGTATCTCACGGAAAATATTCGATTCGTATCCTACTGATGTTGCCTGTAAATTATGCCTTCCTAAAGGAACATTCTTTAATACGAACTCTCCATTATCGTCTGTTGTTACACCTATTTCTGGCAAATCTAAAAGACCAATAGAGACATACGACAAAGGTGCTGATGAATTTTTATCAATAACAATACCTCTGATAGTTTGAGTAAGTTGATTACTCCCTTTTTGGGCAAATACTCCTATTGAAGTAAGAAGTAAGCCTAGTATAATTATTAGTTTTGTATTATAATACATAATATCTTGTTTTTTGAGATTTTGATCTCATGTTTTTATTTATTGTCTTTTTTGTTTTTGATGAAGCTCATCATTTTATATACTGTTTCGAAAGCTGCACCTACTCCTTTTGAATCGGATAAGTGGTTACTTACCACCTCCTCAAAAGCATCTAGAACTTTTCTGCAATCATCTTCATCAATACCCGATTTCTCTGAAACCTTTAAAACTACCTCTGCTTTATTCATCTTGTTATCTTGTTTTATTTTTAATTATGATACGAAAGTAGGGTTTGAGCTAAAGGGATATTTAAAGAATATACAGAGTCCTCTTTTTTGTATACGTAATATGGTTTTCTGTATACATAGATATTTTGGTAGGCACGAAATCTCTGCTTAGAATGTAGTATATTCGCTTTCTTTCTGAGGAATATCAGACCTGTCTAATGTTTTAGAGTAGGGGTGAATTTATGTGTTTACCGACTATGAGTACACATATCACTCTGTTTCCTCAAATAAGAAAATACCATTAAATACTTTCATCTACCTGAAATTATGATTGTTGAAAAAGCGACACAAGAAGACATAAACGAACTAGAAGCTCTCTATAATAACTTGAATGATTATTTAGAAGCGAATGTTAATTATTCGGGATGGATCAAAGGCGTTTATCCCATTCGAGAAACTGCTATAAAAGGAATTGAAGGCGATAATCTATTTGTGTTGAGAATAGATAATACGATTGCAGGAAGCATTATTTTAAATAATGAGCCCGAAAAGGCATACGATGAAGTAGAGTGGGGTGTTGATGCTGATTATAAGGAGATTTTTGTTATACATACCCTTGTAGTGAGTCCACAGTATATGCAGCAAGGTGTAGGTTGTGAGTTGATGACCTTTGCACATGAATATGCTCTCAAACAGAATATGAAATCAATACGTCTTGATGTCTCTATACACAATATGCCTGCTATTGCCTTGTATGAAAAACTGGGATATAAATATATGGGAACTGTTGATCTTGGCTTGAATTATGCTCATCTCAAATGGTTTAAGCTGTATGAGCTGCTTTTGTAAGAAAGTGTATTTGACAATAAGATGACTTCTTTTAATATAAAAAATATTGATAGAAAGCCGATTCTATATATCTTCGCTTTGTATCTTTAAATTACCCTGAATGAGAAAAAACATACTACTTGCATTTTTTTTATTACTGAATATCTGTGGATTTGCTTCTAACGAAATAGATTCTTTATTAAAAGTGCTGGACGCTACGATAAAGGAACGTCCTAGGTATGAGCAAAAAAGAGAACTTCGCATAGACAGTCTAAACATAGAATTAAAGAAGATAACAAACCTTGATGAGCGTTTTAACCTGTATCAGAAACTTCTGAGAGAGTACCGTAACTACAATATGGATTCTGCTTTATGGATAGCTAATGAGAGGCTGGAGATTGCTCAGAAATTAAATAAAACGGAATACATTTCTACTGCTAATATGAATATTGCAGAGATATTGGGTATAATGGGAATGTATAAAGAATCGCTCGATATAATAGATCAAGTAGATAGTCAGAAGTTAGACGATAAGCAGAGGGCATATTATTTTCACCTCTATCATTCGATATATACGTTAATGTTCGAAAATTCGTTTTCGCAAAAAGAAAAAACGCACTACGAGAATCTACTTAGCCAGTATAAAGACTCACTTTTGTTAGTTAATGATCCGCAATCATTAGGGTACGCCCTTGTCTGGAACGGAAAGTTGGTGGAAAAAGGCAAGTATGATGAAGCTCTGGCGTTGATGAGAGAGTGTTTTCAGAAATATGGAGAAGATCAATCGCTAGTAGGAACGGTAGCATATGGTTTGTCGGATGTTTATAGAAGAATAGGAGATCATGAACAGGAAAAAAAATATCTGATAATCTCCGCAATTGGAGATCAACGAAAGGCTGTAAAAGGATATATTGCATTGCGTAAACTGGCAATTCTACTCTATCAAGAGGGCGATCTGGATAGAGCATATACTTACATAAAGTGTGCTATGGAAGATGCTATTTTCTGTAAAGCACGCTTTCGGACTCTTGAAATTTCACAAACACTGCCTATTATTGCTGCTGCCTATGATAAGAAAGTGAAGCAAGAAAAGGAGAATCTCATAAAATATCTGTTTCTAATCTCTATACTCTCTGTTGTTCTGGTGATTAGCTTGTTTTATATTTACAAGCAATTGAAGAAGCTTTCCGCAGCCCGAAAGTCAATAAATAAGATGTATGAAGATGTAAAGCGCATGAATGGAGATTTGAATGATCTAAATAAAAAGCTATCCGAATCTAATTTAGTGAAAGAAGAATACATCGGCTCGGTATTTAATCTTTGCTCAACGTACATCGACAAGATGGAAGCGTATAGAATAGACATCAATCGCAAATTAAAATCGGGACAAATAGCCGAGGCTACCAAGATGACAAATTCTACGTCGCTTGTTTCCGACGAGCTGAAAGAGTTCTTCCGCAATTTTGATGCAATATTCTTAAATATATATCCCAATTTCGTAGAAGAATTTAATTCGTTGTTGTTAGAGAACGAACAGATAGTACCTAAGGCAGGTGACATTTTAACTCCCGAACTTAGGGTTTTTGCACTCGTTCGACTTGGTATAACAGATAGTAGTAAGATTGCAAGTTTCTTACACTACTCTCCTCAAACGGTATACAATTATCGACTTAAAGTACACAATAAACTCGTAGTCTCGAAGGACGAATTTGCAGTCGCAATTCAGCAAATAGGCAAATAATACCTGAAAATATTATACCTATACACTAAATACAATCTACTTTGTTTTGTTTTAACTAATTAGGCAATCATCTATATTATAGGTGATTGCTTTTTTTATTTGAGGTATTCCGTTTACTTATAGCTTCTACTATGCTATACAAAGCGATAAAAGGTATAATAGATTTGTGTTTCGTTAACTCACAAATCTTAAAAGCACTAATTCGTTATACCAAGAGGATCTAATTGCCAGTTCGAAGATTTAAGAGAAGCCGAGAGAAAATCTAATAACCAGAAATATGTTAATCTAACCATGATGAAAGAAAAGTCGATTAAAAACAAAAGAAGAAGAACAAGGGAGATGTTCTTGCTCTTGTTAGTAGGAATATTTACATTCTCTACTTCCTTAGCTCAAAATTCGGGAGCCATTCAGGTCTCTGGAACTGTAACAGATAATAAATCTGGCGAAACAGTAATCGGAGCAAGTGTGAAAGTGAAAGACAGTTCTACAGGAACTATAACTGATTACGATGGAAACTTTAAGCTGGATGCGCCTGCAAATGCAACTTTAGTAGTTTCATTTTTAGGATATAAAACAAAAGAAGTAGCCGTTGGTAATAAAACGAAACTCTCAATAATTCTGGATGAAGACTCAGAGTTGTTAAGTGAAGTTGTTGTTATTGGTTACGGACAAGTAAGAAAAGGCGATGCTACGGGTGCATTAACTTCTATAAAGCCCGATGAGCTGAACAAAGGACTTCAAATAACGGCACAAGATGCGTTAATCGGTAGGGTTGCCGGTGTAAATATTGTTCCGGGCGATGGAGCTCCGGGTAGTGGCGGAACTATACGTATTCGTATGGGAGCATCCTTATCTGCAGACAACGATCCTTTGATTGTAATTGATGGAGTTCCGGTAAGTAATACCTCTATCAGTTTTATTAACCCTAACGATATAGAAACCTTTACGGTACTAAAAGATGCTTCGGCTACTGCAATATACGGGTCTCGTGCTTCTAATGGGGTAATTATCATTACAACTAAAAAAGGAAGCCTTGGGGGAAGTTCTAAACCTCAGATTAATTATAGCTCAAATTTCACGGTAAGTAAAATACCGAGTTATTATGAAGTTTTGTCTGCCGACGAATACCGCGAAATATACAAGAGCGGACAAATTAGCGCACCCTCTGATTTTAAATTAGGAGCTGCATCAACAGATTGGCAGAAAGAAATTTACAGAACAGCATTTGGTAATGAACATAATCTTTCTGTAACAGGTACTGCAAAACAAGTTCCATACCGTGTATCAGTAGGATACCTGAGTCAAGATGGAGTATTGCATGCAAATAATTATAAACGTTTTAACGGTGGATTTGGCTTATCTCCAAAATTCTTCAATAAACATCTATCTGTGGATATCAATGTTAAAGGAAGTATGGAGCGCAGCCATCCGGTATCAACGGGTGCAATCGGTAGTGCAATTTCATTTGACCCAACCCGTCCCGTACATGAAAATTATGCGGGTAACGTAGGTCTCGGCTATTATATGTGGATGGACGATGCCGGAAAACCCAAAAATCTGGCTGCAACTAATCCTGTATCAGAACTTGAGCTAACCAGTAAACTAAATACCATAAACCGTTCTCTTGGTAATATGGCTATTGATTACAAAATTCACGGCTTTGAAGATCTTCATCTGAATGTGAATTTAGGATATGATATACGCCGAAATAAAGAAGAAGAAACAATTCCCGATCTAGCCCCTTCTATGTACACGTCAAACAGAAGTGACGGAAGAGGTAAGTTTCATTTAGAAGATAACAAAAACACTAACTATATACTTTCTACCTATGCCAACTATGTTAAGGATATAAATCCGAAACATAATATTAGCGCGATGGCAGGTTACGAATGGCAACGATTTTGGTATAGTACCAATCCTAGAGATGTCGTGAAAGATGTGGTTGATACTTCGCTTCCTGATGAGGATGTGTTATATCTACTTTCGTTCTTCGGCCGTTTTAACTATTCGTTCGATCAGAAGCTGCTTTTTACAGCAACATTGCGTGGAGATGCATCGTCTCGTTTCTCTCCCGATAACCGTTGGGGATATTTTCCCTCTCTAGCATTGGGGTATCGTTTGACCGAAGAGAAATTTATTCGTGACATCAAACCTCTATCGGATCTGAAACTTAGAGTAAGTTATGGACAAACCGGACAGCAGGATATTGGTGGATACCATCCTTACCTATCTCTTTATACCATATCGTC
This sequence comes from Dysgonomonas sp. HGC4, assembly GCF_001261715.1. Classification (GTDB taxonomy): domain Bacteria; phylum Bacteroidota; class Bacteroidia; order Bacteroidales; family Dysgonomonadaceae; genus Dysgonomonas_A. The sequence goes on from NZ_CVRU01000026.1 coordinate 13,705, forward strand.
GGATGCAGCTAAATATCCATTTGGAGATGAGTGGCTATATATGTACAGACCAAACGGATACGACCCGAATATAAAATGGGAAACAACAAGTACTTATAATGCCGGTTTGGATTATGGATTCCTTAATAACCGTATCTATGGTAGTATAGATGTTTATAAGCGTTACACCAAAAATTTATTGAATAACATTTATGTTCCCGCAGGAAGCAACTTCACCAATAAATTGGAAACCAATATTGGAGATATGGAAGGGCAAGGGCTCGAGTTTGCTTTAAGTGGTATACCTATCAAAACGAAAGATTGGGAATGGACTATTAGTGGAAACTTTACTTATGGAAAATCGAAGATTACAAAACTGAATACGATTGATAGTGAAGACAGCTATGTGAAAACAGGAAGTGTAAGCAGAAACGATCTTCAAATCCATAAAATTGGCGAAACACCCAATACCTTCTTCTTACTTAAACAAGCGTATGGTGAAGACGGCAAACCTCTGGAAGGACAATATATTGCAAAAGATGGTTCTATAACAACTATTCAGAGTGATGATAATAAGTATGTGACGGGTAAGAGTTCGAGAACGCCTTATTACTATGGGCTTTCTACTCACTTGACTTACAAAAAATGGGATTTCGGTATCAACGGACATGGTAGCTTCGGAAATTATGTATTCAACTATCAACAAGCAAAACAATCGTTAATCGGTGTGTATGGTGATGGAATATCGAGTAACATATCTAAAGTGGCGTTAGAGAGAGGTTTTTCTAAAGAACAATATTTCTCAGATCATTTTCTTGAAAGTGGCGCATTCTTTAAGTTTGATAATATAACATTGGGTTATACATTCAATAAACTTTGGAACACATCAAGCTCTTTACGTATGGCTTTCAGTGCACAAAACATAGCTATAATATCTAATTATTCAGGAGCAGATCCTGAGATATACAACGGTATTGATAACAATACATACCAACGTCCGAGAACTTATACTTTATCATTAAACCTAAACTTTTAATAATCGGAGGAATCATTTATGAAATTACAATCATTTAAATATATATGTACAGTAGTTCTTATGGGATTACTATTTACCTCTTGTCTTGACGACTTGAATACTGAACCTCTTAATAAAAAGAAGCCTCTAAATACAAATGTGTATACTACGGTAGACGGTTATAGAGGAGTACTGGCAAAATGTTACGGTTCTCTAATCTTAAACGGACAGGATGGACCTGATAAAGATGGTGATGTAGGAGGTATGGATACCGGATATAGCGGATATACACGATCGTTGTTTTATTTGCAGGAATGTTCGACAGACGAAATAGTTCTTCATTCAGGAAGTTCACAAGGTAGTTGGGATCTTTTGTTTATGAATTGGAATGCATCAACTAAGATTATCAGTTACTCATATTATCGTCTCTTTATGTCTATTAATTATTGTAATGAGTTTCTGCGTGAATCGACAGACAGTAATTTGAAAAGTAGGGGATTATATGAGGACCTAAAAGACGAAATGCCTTATTATCGTGCAGAAGCACGCTTTATACGTGCGTATTGTTATAGTATGATTTGCGATCTTTACGGATCGGCTCCCTTTGTGGATGAAACAATGGCAATCGGAACTATTCCCCAACAATCGACCCGTGAGAACATCTACAACTATGTGGTTGCAGAAACGGAAGCGTTAGCTGCTGATCTAAAGGCTCCGGGAACAAATCAATATGGACGTATCGATCAGGCTGCAGCATGGTTTTTATTATCTCGTGTATATCTAAATGCAGAGGCATGGGTAGGCAAGAAAGAATACGAAAAAGCATATCAATACTCAAAAAAGATTATTGATAGCAATACATATCCTTTGGCTTCCGATTATCGTCATATTTTCCTTGCGGACAATAATACGTGTAAAGAAATTATTTGGAATTTGCCACAAGATGGGGTGAATAGCATTAATAGTGCAGGTACAAATTTTATTCTTAAGGCTTTGACGAATGGTTCGATGAATGTTCACACAGGACTTTCTTCTTCTTGGGGCAATGCTCGTATCAAAACTCAGTTGGTAGATATGTTCGATGTGTCTGACCAAACATTCGATGAAAAAGATACATGGGGTGATAAAAAGAAAGACAAGAGAGCTCAGTTTTATAGCACCAAGCATACTAAAGAAACTTGGATAGTAGGTAGCAACTTTCAAGCAACAAAGTTTGAGAATGGTTATGCTACTATAAAGTGGCGTAATATGACTAAGGATAGAAAGCCTTTGGAGGCAGAGGGTACTACATATAGCTCTATTGATTACCCAATGTTCCGTACAGCAGATGCTTACTTAATGGCAGCAGAAGCAGTTCTGAGAGGAGCTAGTGGCAGCCGTTCGGATGCATTGAAGTACGTAAATGAGATTAGAGACAGAGCTTACATGTCGGGAGCTTATGGTGATGGAGTTTCGGGAAGAATAAATGACAGTCAATTGACTCTTGATTTTATTTTGGACGAACGTGCACGTGAACTGCATACCGAACTTGTACGCCGTACAGACCTTATCCGTTTTAATAAATTTACCAAAGGGTACAATTGGGACTGGAAAGGTGGAGACGGATCAATAGGAGCCTATGTGGGTAAAGATGTTGATGATAAATACAACCTCTTTCCTATTCCTCAAGATGAGTTCTCTGTGAATCCTTATTTAACTCAGAATCCGGATTACTCAAAATAAACAGGCAAATATAATACAAGATAAAAGCACGATATCCTTTTTTTAGGGCGCGTGATGCGTCCTTTCATGTGACGAAAGCTGCCTTGAATTTTGAGGCAGCTTTTAGTAACAGATTTTGATTATGATAGGCTTTTAATCTGAATAGATTGAATTTTAAAGAAGTAAACCAAGTAACTGTAAGTATTTCTATATAATATTGATATCTCTAAGAGATGCTTATATAATATACTTAATACTTACGAATTAATAAATAGGTCTGTGAGACCTTATTCCTAAAATGTAAAGAATGAAAAGATTAAATCAAAAGAGTTGCTATTTCCTTTCTTTCCTCTTGTTTCTCAATATTTGTTCCGTGTCGGCACAAACAACGAAAGAGGAAATGTTTGCAACACCCGAAAAAACAGGTAGCGTATATTATGCCTATCCGTCAGACGAAATAGTGGCTCAGACTTCAGTTCCAAAAGGATACGAACCCTTTTATATAAGCCATTATGGTCGTCATGGCTCGCGTTATCTAATAAGTGACGAGGATTACAAATGGGTACTCGATCTTTTGGAAGATGCCTATAAAAAAGATGCTCTTACACCACTAGGCGTAGATGCCTATAATCGTTTGGCTAAGGTTTGGATAGAAGCTGAAGGACATGGAGGCGATCTTTCTCCTCTGGGAGTGCGTCAACAGAGAGGTATTGCCGAACGTATGTATAAGTCATTTCCGCAAGTATTCACCGATAATGTTAAGATGTCGGCTCGTTCAACAATTATTATCCGTTGCGTGCTTAGTATGGATGCTTTTAGTGAGCGTTTGAAAGAATTGAATCCTACGTTGGATATTGAACGCGAATCGAGTAATAAGTATATGAAATATATGAATTATCATACAGAAGCTGCTTTATCTTTCAGAGCAAAGAATGGTGGGATCTGGCGTGAGGAATATCGCAAATTTGAAGAAGGTCATACAAAGCCACAACGATTGGTATCTTCCTTATTTTCCGATAGTACCTATATTACTAAAAAGGTAAATCCTTTTTCTTTTATGTGGGCTTTGTATTGGATTGCCAGCGATATGCAGAATATGGAAACCAAGCTGTCTTTTTATGACTTGTTTGAGAAACAGGAACTTTTTGACCTTTGGCAATGTGTGAACTATCGTCATTACGTGTGTGATGCAACATCAGCACAAAATGGAGGTATAATGATGGGGAATGCTAAGCCTCTTCTTAAGAATATACTTGATAGTGCAAATGAAGTAATTAAAGGAGGAGGTAAAGGAGCAACTTTTCGCTTCGGTCACGATGGTAACTTGATGCCTTTGGCAGCTCTTCTGCATTTAGAGGACTGTTATGCAAGTGTAGCTGAACCTTCAGAATTTTATAAAGCATGGAGTGATTTTAAAATTGTGCCAATGGCAGGAAACGTTCAGATGATATTCTTTAAGAAGAAAAATTCGGATGATATCCTTGTGAAATTTCTCCTTCAAGAGAAGGAAACTCTTATCCCTCCGATAAAAAGTGATATACTACCTTACTATCATTGGAAGGATGTTGAAGCATATTATACATCTTTACTGAATAGCTGATTACTAGTCTTATAATTCGAACTCAGCCCATTTCTTATTGTATCTAAAAATCTTAACAAATTCATTGAACACAAAGCATCCGATTGTTGTTAAATAAGATGCATTCGTTTATTAATTAAAACTTTACAAAATGAAAAAAGATGCATTAAGAAATGCTGAGCTCGAAAAAATTTTCGACTTGGAATCCCTTCCCGTGGTAACTCTGGAGATAAAAGTAGCTGATTGGAATCGGTTACTTGATGCCTTCGATGAAGCCCCCGGAGATAATTACTGGATACCGGGTGATTTTGTGTTTGGAGGCAATCCTCAGATTCCAAGCCAAACAGTATCAAATGTTGCTTTGAGGGTTAGAGGTAATAGTAGCCGTAATCGCCCTGAAGGGGAAAAAGGCGAACACCACAATCCCGTAAATCCGGTTTGGCGTCAGGCAAGTTTCGCCCTTCAATTTGCTAGAAATGTACCGGGACAAACGTTTGAAGGATTATCAAGACTCGACCTTAAGTTTATCAGAGAAGATCCGGCGCGTATTCGCGAAGTATACAGTTTCGATTTATATCAAGAGGCAGGCGTATACTCTGGTCCACTAATCAGCATGTGTCGGTTTTATGTCAGTATTATTGACGGAATTTCTACACCGGCGTATTTTGGACTTTACAAATTAAAAGAATTTATTGAGGACGATTATCTAGAGAATCGTAAAGCCTTTTTCGGAGATGATCAACCAGGTGATTTTACCCCTTTCCTCTGGAAAGGAGACAATGATTCTGCTCTAAATAATTACGATCCCAGCGTTATCGAAGATCGTACTGTTTATGATCTTCGAACAAATACTAGTAAAAGAGCTGAGGCTAATGCGCAGTTGACATCTTTTGTTCGTAATCTGGTAACATTGGAAGGAGAAGCGTTGAAAGTATGGGCAAACAAAACAATAGATGTTAGATTGCTGATGAAATCGTACCTTATAAATGTTATTTGTGGTAATGTAGATGACTATTGGTCTAATGCAAACAACTATAATTTTTATTTCAATACGCATGGTAAGTTCTTCTTCATTCCTAATGATTTTGATACTACATTGGGTACAGCATGGGCTAAGGATGCCGCAAGACAAGATCCTTTGAACTGGGGTAATTTTGATCATCCTTTGATTCAAAGGCTTCTGACAATTGCTGAATTTAAGCATATGTATATAAATGCTTTCCATGAACTTACTAATTCTACTGATGGACCATTTCATGTTAGTAAAAGTATTCCTCGCATTGAAAAATGGTATGCGCTAATCAAAGACTATCTTTGGGATGAGACCATACATTTTGGGTGCGATAGTGATGATGCAGGATGTGTTTTACAACCTCAGGAAACGAATTATCAAACTCCATTTGAAGATACTCCTGCTTGGTGGACGTCGGGTGGAGAGAATTCTACTTATCGATTGCTAGAAAGAGGAGAGAATAATTTCTTTGAAGTTAGTGGTGACCCTGCTCGTATGCCACAGATACATGACTAATTTACTCTGAATTAGGAAAGGAAAACAGCATATATAATGTTTTAAGTTACAGAGGTATTGTTTGAATACAATACCTCTGTTTTTATTGTGGAAAAACATAGACTAAGGTTCGATGTTAATTCGCAAAATGTTATAAACAGATTGTAGAGTAAAGTCATTTACTCTTCTTAACTTTACTAATTAAGAAATGTGTTTGTAAAAAAAAAGAAGATAGTATGATTAAGGTAATTGCGGAAGATTTTATTAAAGAAGAGTATCTAGAAATCGTTAAACCTCTTTATGCCGAGTTAGTTGCTAAAACAAAAGAAGAGAAAGATTGCATTGAGTATAATTTGTATGTAGACCAAGATGATAAAACTCACTTTGTTTTTATCGAAGAATGGCCCGATCATGATGCGTTGGACAGACATTGCCAGACAGAGCATTTTAGACGGCTTGTTCCTGCAATCAATAAGTATCAGCGCAAAGAATGTATTTTTACTATAATGGATGTATTTAGCTGATTATTATATCGTATTCCATATCCTAAAAAAGAAAATTTCCGAATAGGAACTTTCTTCTTTTAAGTTAGCTACATATGGAAGTTATTCTTTCTTATTGCTTTTACTTATCTAATAAAATATTAACGGATATAAACTATACTGTCTCAAACAATTAGTAAATACTGTTGTTATATATATTAATTGCACATTAAATTTAATAATGAGATTTAGTTTATGAAGTATTCTTTTTGGTCGCTATTAATATTAGTAGCAGGTATAATGTTTACGAGTTGTGTAACTAAGGGAAAGTTTCGAAATTTAGAAACAGACTACAAACAACTGCAAACAGAATTTCAAGGAAGTCAATTACAATTGACCGAGAGTCGCACTCGTGTGTCGAGCCTTGAAGAGACTTTAGCAGAAGCTCGAAAAAATAATGAAGAGTTGCGTGGAGCTTTGGCTGAAATGCAAAATTCGTTGAATAAGAGCCTTTCACATAACTCACAAGGTAATGCGAATATTGGAAAATTGGTAGATGAGATCAATGCTTCGAATCGTTTTATCCAGCATTTGGTGCAAGCAAAAAACCGATCTGATTCTTTGAATCTTGTGATGGTTAATAATCTTACCCGTTCGCTTACTCGCGAAGAAATGCGAGATATGGATATTCAAGTGTTGAAAGGTGTTGTTTATATTTCTTTATCAGACAATATGCTGTATCGTTCAGGAAGCTATGAAATCAGTGATAAAGCAGGTGAAACACTTAGCAAGATTGCTAAAATCATCTTAGACTATAAAGATTATGGCGTATTGGTGGAAGGAAACACAGATACAGATCCAATTTCTCGTCCTAATATTCGTAACAACTGGGATTTAAGTGCTCTACGTGGTTCTTCTGTTGTTCAGGCATTGCAAAATAATTATGGAATTGATCCTAAACGTTTGACTGTTGGTGGACGCGGAGAGTATAATCCGATTACAAGTAATAGCACTCCTGAAGGAAAAGCTCGTAACCGTAGAACTCAGATAATCATTACTCCAGAACTAGATCAGTTTATGGAATTGATTGATCAAGCACCGACAAGTTCTTTTGATGGTAATTGATACCTTTTAGAAATAAGTAGCTTAAAATATAACAAAGGTTGTCTCAGGTTTGCTGAGGCAACCTTCGTTGTGTTGTAGTAGTTGAGTATTTCATTGGATGTCTTAGATATAATTTCAATACAGTTGAAATCACAGTTTAAATATCCTTATTCCTATGAATTTTATTTTAATCCCATTAAATATCTTTGCAGCCTTAATCTTTCAGTTATAAAAATTGAATAAAAGCTCTCTAATTTTTCTTTCGTTTAAAAGGATGGGCAAAACAAACCTAAAAGACTAATATAGCCTTGTACATAAATTGCGATATATGCGCTTACACTTACTTAATTCACTCACTTCGAAAGATCAAATTAATTACAATTTAGATCAAATTATATAGATAAGGACATAAATAAGCAGATACATTTGTAAATGTTATAATATATAAAAAAATCATTTTTTAGTAGATTTAAGTTAAACGTTTAAGCGAGGTTGCTATTTTAAGTTAAACGTTTAATTAGAACTAAAGCCTTATTGTTAACTTTTATTTATGTGTAAAATTATGAAAAACAAGTCACTGAATTTATTTAAAAACAGGGTGAAGTATAGATCTCTGAGTTCTTTTCTCAGGAATATATTTTGCTTCTTATTGGTTTTGTATGCACTACCTCATCAAGCCAAGAGTCTAACCTTCCAAAACACAATAATCTGAAATTAAAGAAAGCGAAACATTGTTGATGAAAAAGAAGAGCCCGTTATTGAAGAAATTCTTAATAGTTGTGAGACAAGACATTGATAGAGTATTCAATATCGGAGAGTGAACTGATTTTTCTGCATTGCCAAACAGAATCTAAAAATATAGTTTGTCAGCTCCATAGACGATAGCTTTAGACGACGAAACAAGCATTGCAAATATAACCTTAAAAGTTGCCAATATATAAAAGACCAAAATTATGCCTGAATTTCACAAATAAGCAATAGAATTATATAATCAACAGATATTAATTTGTTGGTAATTATTAATACATAAAATACTATTGCCTGTTCTTGAAACACACAATTCAGTAATGGCGTACTTCTTTATTTATTAGGTATCTACATGTTTTAATACTTAACTTATTTTAAAATTTAATGTATGAATACAAAAAAGAAAACTAGACCGATAATAGGCATTCTATGCTTTTTGATGGCTCTATTCATTACGTCCTGTGTCGATGGATATAAGGATGATTATACATTCTCCTCAGATGTGAGGAATACACAACTGGTATCACCTGATGGCAGTAAGGTTACGGCTACAGCTGTAGCTAATATAACAGGGGGACAAGATCTTAAAATAGTATGGCCTGTGGTCTATGGTGCTGGAGGGTATCAATTCACTCTTTACAATGTGGATGATCCGGACAATCCTATAGTAGTTGGTGTAGAGAACGAAGTTATTGACGGATGTTCTGTTACTCGTGAACGAGCTGACGATACAAAATATAAAATTGTTATTAAGACCTTGGGGAATACTGAGCTTAATAATAAAGAGGCAACTGAGCCAACAGAGGTTGAATATTCTACATTGATTCCTGTATATGCGTCTATCCCTAGTGGAACTGACCTTGGAGTATATTTTGAAAATAATCCTGTTAAACCACAAGAAGGCGATGCAACAGAGATCGTTTATGAGCTGGAAGCAAATGGTGAATATACGATGGGATCTAATGTTGCTCTCAAATCAACGAATATTACTCTTCGTGGTGATAAAGTTTATCGTCCGAAAGTAAAAGTTACTGGCGATGCATCCTTCATCAGTGATGGAGCTGGATTTAAAATAAGATGGACCGATTTCGATCTGAATGATTATTCCGGGGTTGGATTTATCCAATATAATACTACCATAGATGAAACACATGCAATTTTTTACAATGGCGATCCTTGGATTGTCGTAGAAGCTTCATCAGGTATGGAATCTTGTAATGTTAGCAATCTAAAAACTTCTTTAATTAGTGATAGAGGTAAAAAATATGCCTTGAGAAACTTCACCTTTAATGATTGTATTGTCGAACAACATGCTACATCGAGCAATCCGTTTATAAACTTCACTGGTGCTATAATAAAAGAATTATCAATGATAAACTCTACATTCTACAACAAGAATAAGAGTTATGGAAGTACCTGGATTGTATATGCGAATGTTCGCGTTGTGCAAGTTGCCGACAGGGTTGTATGGGCAAGTGAGAAAGGAAGCATAAATATCCAAAACTGTACGTTTTGGCAGGTTGCTTATAGTAAACAATTTTTTAACTCTAATGGTTGGGCGCAGACTTCAAACTCGGTGAATGTGCAGAAATCTATATTTGTAGATAGCGGAAATAAAGAGATTCTTAGACGTATCAGAATGTCTAGCAATAATGTTGCTGCAACTTTCAATCTAAATACCTACTGGTATGGTGGGGCATTAGCCGAAAATGAGATTACTCATAATCAAGGAGACAAATCGGGAACCCATATAGAGTCTGACCCTAAACTTGCAGATCCTGCAAATGGAAACTTTACTGTAGGCGGAGCAGCTCAGATTTCTAGCGGAACGGGAGACCCTCGATGGTTGCCTGCTCAATAATAAATTAAAAGAGAATTGATTGTAAATCAAAAAAGATAAAAGATATGAAGAAAAGATATTTAATAATTCTCGGTTTATGTATGAGCTTTATTTTGGCTTTTGCTTTGCCGGCTCATGCACAAGACTCCCAGACGGTTAGTGGAGTTGTTGTATTCGAGGACGGAGAGCCCGTAATTGGGGCTACGCTGAAAGTAGAGGGCACTACTACTGCTACAATAACTGATCTAGATGGTATGTATTCAATTAAAGTTCCAGCGGGTAAGAAGTTAATAGTATCTTATATAGGACATGCCAGTCAGACTATTTCTAATTTTGCCAATACTCGTATTGTTCTAAAAGAAGATGCTTTGCAACTGAACGATGTAGTAGTAGTTGGTTATGGTGTGCAAAAGAAAGCTCACCTTACCGGCTCTATTGCTACTACCAATATGACTGATGTTACCGACCTTGTCACTGGTGACCTGTCTTCGGCCTTGAGAGGATTAATGAATGGTGTTTCAGTGAGTTCGAGTGGAACTTCCCGTCCCGGAGCAACATCTCGAATAGATATTCGTCAGAATAATGTTGTAAGTGGCAGCAGTACAGCTAATGAAACAGATCCTTTGTATGTAATTGATGGATATGCCTATCCTATGCAGGAAGGTGCAGCGGCTTTTAATAATTTGGATGCTACAATGGTAGAAAGTATTTCGGTATTGAAAGATGCTTCTGCTGCAGTATACGGTTCACGTGCAGGTAATGGTGTTGTTTTGGTGACGACAAAACGCGGACAGATTGGAAAACCTAAAATTTCATATAGCGGACAATTTGGTTATGCAGATGAAATCTCTCGTCCCAAAATGCTAAATTCTTATGACTATGGAAGACTGTGGAATGGTGTGAGGGCAGCTAACCCTTCTGAACCATACGATTCTCGCCTTGATTTGTTTCAAGCAGATGAACTGGAAGTTATGAAAGGTCTCAATTATGACCTTCTGGAAGATGCTTGGAGTGCAGCCTTTACACAAAAACATGCTGTAAATATGGGTGGAGGTACCGATAATGCTAACTATTTTGCAGGTATAGCATATTACTCACAAGACGGAAATATAGGAAAACTCAACTACGAGCGTTGGAATTACCGTGCTGGTATGGATCTTAAAATCAACAAATGGTTGAAAGCATCGTTACAAGTATCGGGTAACTATGGAGAAGATACTAAAGCTTATAATGGAGTTGCTTCAACTACCGGTTCTGAGGCCGATTATAACAGATTGTTGACACAACCACGTTATATTCCATCATCTATAGACGGACGTCCGATAGCATCATATGGTATTACAAATGCAACTGTACATAATTCTCAGCTATACAACTTTGATGCAATTCAGAATTCGGGTGACTATAAAACCAATATAAACCAAGAGATGAACATCAATACAGGGTTGGAATACGACTTTGGATGGAATCAGCAATTGAAAGGATTAAAACTTAAATTCTCTTATATTAAGAGTATAAATACTCTCGAATCAAAACAATTAGGCACAAGCTATACCCTCTATAATCTGGTAAATCGTGGAGGTAGCGGTAATCACCTTTATTCAGGAGGTGGTGTAGACTTGTCGAATAGTAATTTCGTAGGATCTACTATAAATAATGGTGGCATGGTCGATCGTACTATGTCTCGTACAGATAACTACCAGATGAACTTTCTGGCAACTTATCAACGTACATTCGGCAACCATGATATAAGCGGATTGTTTGGTATTGAAAAATCTGAAAGGGTATTTGAGGATCTATATGGATCGAGATCAGACCTATTCCCAAATTCAAATGGACAAAGTTCTACTACTGGTAATGATGCTACAACTAAAGATAATAGATTCTCGCGCGCAGAATCAGCTAGCCTTTCATATATCGGACGTATAAACTATGCTTATAAGGACAGATATTTGTTCGAGTTTCTGATTCGTTCAGATGCTTCAACCAAATTTGCCCCTGAAAATTATTGGGGAGTATTTCCATCTGTGTCAGGAGGATGGATTTTATCTCAGGAAGAGTGGTTTAAAGTAGAGGCTATTGATTACCTGAAATTGCGTGGATCGTTCGGGCTTACCGGTCGTGATAATATTCCGACATGGACATGGGCTAAAAATTATAACTATAATTCGGATAAAGGTCCTGTGTTTGGAAGTTCTAGCTCTGCAAGCGGTAATTACATTACGCTCCCAGATCAGGGCTTTAACCGAAACGCCAAATGGGATAAGAGTTATAAGTCTAACTATGGTCTCGACCTTGGTTTGCTTAACAATCGTTTGAGCTTTAATATCGACGGTTACTACGAATGGAACCGTGACATATTTACTTCACTCAACAATACTATACCAAGTACTGCTGGATCGAACCCTGCTAATGAAAACTATTCTTCAATCGATACTTATGGTATTGAGATTGCAGTGGGATGGAAAGACAAAATAGGTGACGATTTCAAATATGGTGTCAGAATAAATACTGGATACTCCGACAATAGATTAAATAAAACGAACTGGCCGTCAACAAAAGAGCTGGATGGTATAGTAGAAGGCGAGCGCAGAGACAGAGGAGTATGGGGTCTCGAATGTTTAGGCATGTTTAAAAGCTACCAAGAAATTGAAGAATACTTTGATAAAAACAACATTACGAACTACTTAGGTCTTTCTAAAGCCGATATGCGTCCAGGTATGCTGATATACAAAGATGTACGCAGCACCGATCGTGACGAAAACGGATACTATATAGAGCAAGCGGATGGAGTTATTGATGAAAAGGCTGATCGTGTTAAAATATCTAACCGCAGTAACAACATCTATGGCTTTACTGTAATTCTTAATACTGAATGGAAAAGCTTTTCGCTAAGTATGCAGCTTAATGCCAATTGGGGGAGCTACACTGTAATGTCGAAAAATATGCGTTCTATCTACAATAGCGTATTAAATACATCGGGATACAATTCGATGCAGTACACCAATCTACCATCTTTCTGGGCCAATGATATGTTTATTTATGAAGACGTGCTTGATGCTAATGGTAATGTTGTAGCTGAAGCCAATCGTAATGCCAGATATCCTAACCTAATGTATGATAAAGTAAACAGTGTAGAGTCTACATTCTGGAGAGTAAATAACGCTTCTGTATCAATGAGTAACATCACATTAGCTTATACACTCCCTAAAGTGTTTATAAAAAAGGTGGGAGTAGAAAACTGCCGTTTGAATATGACAGCACAAAATGTATTGAATTTCCACAATTCATATCCTGACAATTTCTACAGTTCGTTTGCTGGGGCTTATGGACAATATCCAAACTTGAGGAAAATTACATTAGGAGTAAATGTTTCATTCTAAAAACGAAAAGAAAATGATGAATACAAGAAAAATAATTGGTTCTGCTACTGCTCTTCTGGCTGCAGCGCTCATCCTCACCGGATGTAGTGACCAATTTCTGGAAGATAAAAAAGATTATTCTAAAGTAACCGATCCTTATAGTAACTATGCCACAGCAGAAGCGGCTATCGACGGTATATATGCTTTAGCTTTATCGAACTCGGTTGGTAGTTTCGGTTGGAAATCGTCAAGTGCCGGTTCGAGTGATATATATTCTCAATCCACAGAAGAATATTCAGGATTGTCGGTTTTAGTTGATGGAACTATATTAACAACCACTCACAACGACTTACCTGGTATATTTTATAATGAGCGAAAAACCTCAAATAATTTATACGGATGGATTCTTTCTTGCAACGATGCTATTGAGAGTATACCCGCAAGTTCAGGGCTTACTCAAGAACAGAAAGATAAACTGATGGGTCAGGCATATTTCTTTCGGGCATGGGTTTACTATCGTTTGGTGAAAGAATTGGGAGGCGTACCGATTGTAACAAAGGTTCAAAATCCTATCAGTGCCGAAGTTGAAGCACTGACAATTCCACGTTCAACAACAAAAGAGTGTGTCGATTTTATTTGTGAAGATTTACAAATAGCAAGTACACTCCTACCTGCTTCATGGGGTGGTAATGATTATGGTAGGGTAACTTCAGGTGCAGCATTAGCACTTCAAGGCCGTACTCGCCTACTATATGCAAGTCCGGTATTTAACCGTGGCGACAATAAAGATCGTTGGGAACTAGCTTACCAAGCTAATAAAAGTGCAATCGCTACATTGACAGCCGGTGGTTTTGGATTGGCATCTTCGGATGCTCCGGGATTAAATGCTACTGGTTGGGGAAGAATGTTTTCCGATTTTTACTCTAAAGAAGCTGTATTTGTAACGCTATATAACAATGTGAATAAAGGAACTAATACTAGTCCTAATCTATGGAATGGTTGGGAGAATGCTATTCGCCCTACTAATGCAAATGGAGGTGGTGGAAAAAACACCACAGACCTGATGATAGATATGTTCCCTATGGCTGATGGAAAGAAGCCGGGACAATCATCATATACTTATAACAAAAATCGTTTTATGATGAATAGAGATCCACGCTTTTACCGCACGTTTGCATTTCCCGGAGTGTATTGGAAATTCTCGGGAGATCCTACTACCAGTAATACTGCTTCTTCTATTGCTTATCCATATAAAGGAAATGATTATGCGTTGTGGAACTATACATGGTATGATACTGCAGAAAAACGTGCGGCCATGGATCAAAGTGGATATTCTGGTGATGGTTTAGCTGAAAACTACAAAGGTGTATATATTCGTAAACGTACAGATGATTTGGATATTAATAATGCCACACCATTGTATGTATATAAACTCGATAAAGGGAATGGCTTTGAACAATCTGCCTCTCCATATATGGAGATACGATATGCAGAAGTATTGTTGAATTTAGCCGAATCTGCATGTGGAGCCGGTTATTACAATGAAGCTCTGGAAGCTTTAAGAGATATACGCAAGCGTGTAGGTTATACAGGAGACTGCGGTTTAGATAATGCCTTAGCTAGTGATAGAGGTGCGCTATTTGCGGCTATTCTCTACGAACGCCAGATAGAATTGGCTTACGAAGGAAAACGCTTCGATGATATGCGTCGCTGGATGCTTTGGGATGGGGGTGTAGGACAAGCTTCTCTACAACCAACCTGGGCATTGACCGGATTTAATGGTAATACATGTAGCTATCTGGGTGTTAAGCCTTTTAATGGTAGTAGAAGAGGTCTCCTTGAACTTTGTGTTACTGTAAAAAATGGAGTTGTAGGTAATGCGTCTGCTGCCGATCCTTATAAAGATACTCGCCCTGTGGCATGGAATCTAGCAACACAGACACTCTCTGATCGTTCTGATTTGGTTACATTCTACACCGATGGTTTGGTGCGTAAGGATAGAAAAGGTGATGACTTGACAAAGACTGTTTCGTATCAGCCTCAATACTATATTGTAGGTCTTAAATCGAACGCACAATCGAATAACCCTACATTGGAGCAAACCATAGGCTGGTTAGATATAATAAAAGGTGGTACCGGAACATTTGATCCTCTTGCTGAATGATAACATAAATATATTATAGAGAAAAAAGCCTTCTGCTGAGAACTGCAGGAGGCTTTTTTTATGCTGAGGGGGTGTCTGTAAAGACGTTTAATACTGTAAATAGAGCGAAATTGCAGAATTTAGTGTTTACCGAAGTTGTTTTCTATGACCAAGAAATCGAAGATTATCGAACTCCAGAATACAATTCATTCCTTCTTTTAATTGGCACAGAAATAGTAAATTATAGAAATGAAAAAGCGACAAAAAGAAGAAATCTTCAGTTTGTCGCTTTCAGTGCGGATGAAGGGACTCGAACCCCCACGCCTCTCGGCACCAGATCCTAAGTCTGGCGCGGCTACCAATTACGCCACATCCGCGGCTGCTATTGTGTTAGCGGGTACAAAGATAAATCTAATATTTAATAAAACAAGCTTTTTGTGAAAAATATTCTAAAATAAAATCGAGAAAATACATCTGACATTAAATGAGCCTAATTATTAAAATAAATGTATTTTTACATTATCTTATTTCAATAGAAAAGTATGCAGGATACTAGCCAGATAGATATCGTATTAACATGGGTAGATGGTGACAATTCCGAATGGAAGGCTCTTTATCAAAAATATAGTAACGAGGTTTCGATAGGCGATAAAAGAAATATTCGCTTTAGAGATTGGGGTTTACTTAAATATTGGTTTAGGGGTATAGAAGAATTTGCACCCTGGGTTAGAACAATACATTTTGTTACTTCTGGAGAACGCCCTGACTGGCTTGATATAAATCATCCTAAATTAAATTGGGTAAAACACGAGGAATTTATCCCTAAAGAATTTCTGCCTACTTTTAATATTAATGCAATAGAAACAAATTTGCATCGGATAGAAGGGTTAAGCGATCAGTTTATTTTCTTCAACGATGATGTGTTTTTGACAAATACTACTAGGGTCACTAATTTTTTTCGAAATAATTTGCCTTGTGATTTTGCTATTCTTGATCCGATCTTTCCGGAAGAGTATCCTGAAATATTTGTGAATGATATAAAGATAATTAATCGTCATTTTTCGAAAAGAGAAGTGATAAATAAGAATATACTAAAATGGATAAATCCGAAATATGGAAAATATCTACTTAAAAGTATATTGCTTTTGCCTTGGAAAAAGTTTCCGGGGATGCTTGATGCACATTTAGCACACTCGTATTGTAAGGCAACATTAGAAGAGGTTTGGAAAGCTGAACCCGATGTCTTACATAAAACAGGTTATTCTCGTTTTCGTTCACATACGGATGTCAATCAGTGGTTATTTAGGTTCTGGCATATAGCGAAGGGGGAATTCTCCCCAACAGATATATTATCTCAAGGACAAACTTTTGAAATAGCAACTTCTACGATCGATGATATATGTGAGGCTATCCGCACTCAAAAGTATATGCAAGTTTGTATTAATGATGGTGAGGATATTCCCGGCTTCGAGGGTGTGAGCCGTAAAATACAGGACGCATTTAATGATATTCTTCCTAATAAATCGTCATTTGAAAGAGTATGACAATAAGTTTTATAATACCTGTTTATAATACCGAACGTTATCTGGATAACTGTGTGTCCAGTATTTTAAACCAAGGAATAGGTGAGGATTTGTTTGAGATTATCATTGTCAATGATGGTTCGACAGACAGTTCAGCTCAAATAATAACGAATCTGGCGAAAGATAGAAATACTATCAAATATATAGATTCCGAAAATCTGGGATTGGGAGCTGCTCGAAATAAAGGACTAAGTATTGCTCAAGGTAAGTATATCTTTTTTGTGGATTCGGACGATTACCTTTTTGATAACTCATTGCCGAATCTTTTCGGATATGCAGCATCAGTCTCTTATGATATAATAGGTCTTGATTGGGCGGAAGTTTATTCTGATGGTTCTGTGACTCGAAAAGAGAGAAAGTCTTCTACTTATAATTCTCTAATGTCAGGAGCTGAATATTTGAGTAAGTTTAATCTAAGTGGAGGTGTTTGTCCTTACTTGTTCTCAGCCTCTTTTCTAAAAGAGAAGTCAATCTTGATGCCTGAGGGCATTTATCATGAAGATGAATTGTTTCTATCGGAGACTTTTACATACGCACATCAGATTGTATTTGTAAATCAATTGGTATATGCCTATTATCAACGAGAAGATTCGATCACAAATAATAAAGAAGAAAAACAGATACGTAAAAGAATCTGCGATACCATATTCGTCTTAGATCAGCTTGTTTCTTTAGAGAAGAGATTACACTTAAATGAATTACAAATAAAAGGATTGAGGCGAAAAATTACCACCCTCTCTGTCGATTTTATTGTTAATCTCATTCGCTTTAGAGTAGATAAAGAAATGGTTGCAAATAAGCTTCACGAATTAAGAATTCGCAAATTATATCCTTTGCCTAAGGCTGCTTACTCTTGGAAATACAATCTTTTCCTGTTTGTTTTTAATTATGAATCATGTATTGTCTTAGCATCTAAGCTAGGCTTGTTCAACAAAGATTGATAAACAATTAGTCGGTTACCACCCATCCTGTTGCTAAGCTGTAAAGCAGCCAGAGATTTAGGGCTGTAACAATACTAGCTATTAGATATAACATATACTTTGTCATGGGTTTGTTTGCGTACTTACCCATTACTTCTTTAGATGAGGTCAAACGTACTTGAAGAAATACTGTAATTGGCAATTGCATACTCAGTATTGCCTGTGAAATAATAAGCCCTTTGAAGGGGTTGTTAATAACGAATATAATTAAGAGAGCTACCCCTAAAGAAATTGCTACACCTGTACGCGAATGTATGTCTTTGATGTTATAGGGTTCGTCATACATACCGGCAAAGATGGATCCTGCGGCAATTCCCGAAGTCATAGAAGAAGAGATACCGGCAAATAAAAGTGCTATGGCAAAAACAATAGCCGCATTTGCTCCCAATAGTGGTTCTAAAAGACTTTTAGCTTGTTGTAAGTCGTCTACTATCAATCCTTCTCTAAAGAATGTAGAAGCAGCAAGTAAAATCATTGCACTATTGATTGCCCACCCGATAACCATCGAGAATAAGGTGTCGAAAAATTCATATTTCAGTTGCTTCTCAATAACTTTATCATCTTTCAGATTCCATTCTCTACTTTGAATCACTTCCGAGTGAAGAAACAAGTTATGAGGCATAACCACTGCTCCCAATACACTCATAATAATAAGGATACTTCCATCGGGCATAGAAGGAGTAACCCAAGCTACAGCAGCTTCCTGCCATTGAATGTCGACTAAAAAAAGTTCGTATATAAAAGATAAACCTATAAGAGAAACGAAGGCTATGATGTATCGTTCTATTTTTTTGTATGAGTTGGAGAACATCATACAAGTCACAAAAATGGTGACGAGTATAGCTCCGATTTTTATAGGAACATCAAAAAGCATTTGAAGGGCAATAGCCCCTCCCAATATCTCGGCAAGAGAGGTTGATATAGATGCTCCGATAGCAGACCAGAGGGTGACTCGTGAGGCTCGGCGAGATAGATACTTGTTGGCGGCTTCTGATAAACACAAGCCGGTAACAATGCCCAAGTGAGCCACATTGTGTTGGAGTATAACCAGCATTACAGTCGAAAGAGTTACCACCCATAGGAGAGTGTAGCCAAATTCAGATCCTGCAGCAAAATTAGATGCCCAATTTCCGGGATCAATGAAGCCTACGGTAACCAATAGTCCGGGACCTATGTATTTTAATAATTCGAAAGCTCCCGATTTTAACTTCGGGTTTTTCTTTTTGTAGTCTTTTCGTAATTTTAGCCAAAGATTTCTCATACAGTGGTTTTCAAGCTCTATTTTAGCAAAGTTAGTATAAAAGGGTATATCTCAAATATCCAGTTTTAACTTTTTATTCCTTAAAGAAACAATATAGACTTTATAAAGTTTACTTACATTTGTTTTTAGTTTACACATTTACTAAAAATAGCACTTCATGAGAAAAAAAATAAACCCCATATTGGTCTTAATGCTGACAATTGGGTTTCTGTTATTGACAAATGCTTGTAGTCGCAAGGGATCACGTACTATCGACCCCGAATTTGCACGTTATATTGCAGCTTTTACTTACGGATCGGTTTCCTCTGTATCTTCTATCCAGATTGAATTGAATCAGGATATGCCTACTGTGGAATTGAATGCCGAAGTTGACCAAGATTTATTCGAGTTTTCGCCTAAAATTAAAGGGAAAGCTTATTGGGTTAATACACGAACAATCAAATTTGTACCCGAACCCGGCGAGTTAAAGCAAGGTGAAACTTACGATGCTTGGTTTAAACTCGATAAAGTGCTTCAAGTTGAGAAAGACTTCAAAGAATTTTACTTCTATTTTAAAGTGCCTGAGCAAAATTTTGCGGTAGATGTACTTCCTTATTCTCCAACTAAAGATAATGATCTTACCTGGAATACGGTGAGAGGAACTCTCTCTCTGGCAGACGAAGCAGCGATGCCTGATATCGAAAAAATGCTGTCGGTAGAAGGAAATTCTAATACAGCAGTTGTAAAAATAGAAGCTACAAGCGTAAAAGGTAGATATGCTTTTTCTATTGATAGCCTTAAGAGAACAACACAAGATTTGACTTATACGCTGAAAGTAGATGGTTCATCTATCGGAGCAAAGAGAGATGCGGAAAAGCTTCCGATTGTAATTCCTGCTATAAATGCTTCTTCTTTTTCGGTGATTGATGTAAGAACAGCTTACGAGCCATCGGAATGTATCCGTATCACATTTAGTGATCCGTTATCTAATAATCAGAATATACAAGGATTGGTTAATCCGAATGGAATTGAAAACTTCTCGTATGAAGTTCAAAAGAATGTATTGAAGCTTTATTTAGATGGCAACAGTAGTAATACAAGTGTTGATCTGAATATTTTTAAAGAACTGAAAAGTTCAGAAAATAAAACATTAGATAAGAATTACAATTATCAGTTATCTCTTGAAAAGAATAAGCCTGAAATTAAGTTACTGAACTCAGGTAATATTCTTCCAAGTTCCGATAATCTGAATATACCTTTTCAAGCAGTCAATCTATGGGCTGTGGATATTACAATTGTCAAGATTTTTGAAAACAATGTGTTAGGATATCTTCAATCGAATGATTTTGGAGGGGATAATGAATTGAGACGTTTTGGACGTTTGGTGCTTAAAAAGCAAATCAGACTCGATGAAGACCATACTCTACGATTGGATCAATGGAATAATTTTTCAATAGATTTATCTACTCTTATTAAACAAGATCCGGGTGCAATATATCGGGTTAAGTTTACAATGAAGAAAGAATACTCATTATACCCATGTAGTGGAATAGTTCCACAAATTCCTCAAGAAGCAGGTTTGGAGAGATTCGATAATCGTATGACAGAGGAGGATGAAGCTATTTGGGATATCCCGCAAACCTATTATTACGATCCTATGGATTGGGAGGATTATAATTGGGAAGAAAGAGAAGATCCTTGTAAAAGCAGTTATTATACCAACCGTTCATCCGATTGCATTGTTTTTGCATCAAATATTGGTTTAGTAGCCAAAATTGGTTCAGATAAAAAAGTGACGGTAGCATTGACCGATATTCTTACAACTCAACCTATATCAGGAGCGGTGGTAGATGTGTATAACTTCCAGATGCAACGAATTGGTTCGGGAAAAACCGACGGTAATGGATTTGTTTCAATAGATTATAAAGGTGGAGTTCCTTTTGTGGTAGTTGCTTCAAAGGATAAAGACAAAGGTTATCTGAAATTGACGTCTAATCTTTCGTTATCGCTAAGTAATTTCGATGTCAGTGGAAAAGAAATACAAAAAGGACTGAAAGGTTATATATATGGCGAAAGAGGTGTTTGGCGTCCGGGAGATTCTATTTATCTGACATTTATATTGGACGATAAAGTCAATCCCCTGCCTAAAGGACATCCGGTGTCATTAGATTTATTTACGCCAACAGGTCAGCTTTATCAAAAACATGTAAATACATCGGGCAAAGACGGTTTCTATACTTTCAAGCTAGCGACTGATCCGGGAGCTATTACCGGTAACTGGCGAGCAGCAATCAAAGTAGGGGGAGCAACTTTCTCGAAAACTATAAAAATAGAAACAGTAAAACCTAACAGACTTAAAGTTCGGTTGAATGTTGGAGAACTGATTGATGCGAGTAGAGGTGTATTGAATAGCACTCTGTCATCGCAATGGCTTCATGGAGCAGCAGCGTCTAATCTGAAAGCAAGTGTTGAAATGACTCTGTCTGTCGCAGGAAATCCATTTAAAGGATATGAGGCATATTCGTTTAATAATCCTGCAAGTAATTTCAGTACCGATACATATACCATATTTGAAGGAAGGCTCGATGCAAGTGGCAATGCTAATGTTGCGGGTAAACTACCTCCGGCATCTAATGCTCCGGGAATGCTTAAAGCAACTTTGGTATCTAGGGTGTTCGAAACAGGAGGTGATGCAAGTATCTATTCGCAAACAGCGGCTTATTCTCCTTACTCGGCGTATGTCGGTATAAAATCGCCTAATGAATCTGACTATGAAATGTTGGAAACAGGGAAAGACAATGCGATGGATATTGTAACATTGTCTCCTGATGGAAAGCTTCTTAATAGATCGGACGTCAATGTGAAAATATATAAAATTAAATGGTCGTGGTGGTGGAATCGCAATAATGACGATTTATCTTCTTATGTCAACAATACATCAGCTAATGTGGTGTTGGATAAAGATGTGTCGACAGTTGGTGGAAAAGCCAAGGTTAATTTTAAAGTAGAAGATTCTGAATGGGGACGTTATCTTGTAATGGCTACCGACAAGCAAGGCGGGCATATAGCAGGTAAGATTATTTATGTTGACTGGCCTGCATGGAAAGGGCGTTCGGATAAAGAAGATGCTTCGGGATTAACTATGTTATCTTTTTCTACTGATAAAAAGACTCCTTACAATGTGGGTGAAAAAGTTACAGTAACTATTCCTAAAAGTTCGGATGGTAGAGTATTAATAAGTATTGAAGATGGCACGAAAGTAATACAACGCGATTGGGCGAAAACAAGTGCTAAGGAAGATACAAAATATACATTTGAAGTAACGGATGAAATGAATCCTAACTTTTTCATCTTTGCAACACTTTTACAACCTCATGCTCAAACCGATAATGATTTGCCTATCCGTTTATATGGAGTGTTGAATATTAAGGTAGAGAATAAGAATACGATATTGACTCCGGTTATAACTATGCCTGATGAACTTAGACCTGAAAAGGAATTTACAGTTGCAGTATCAGAGAAAAATAAAAAGGCTATGACATATACTTTGGCTGTTGTGGATGAAGGTCTTCTTGATCTTACTTCATTTAAAACACCAAATGCGTGGACTGATTTCTATGCTTATCAAGCATTGGGTGTGCGTACATGGGATATGTTCGATATGGTAGTAGGAGCACAAGCCGGAAAGCTAGGTCCATTGTTGAGTATTGGGGGTGACGAAACACTTAAACCTTCAAGCAATCCTTTGAATCGATTCAAACCGGTTGTAAAGTTCTTAGGACCATTTACAATGAAAAAGGGTGAAACGCAATCTCATAAAATAAAACTCGATCCGTATATCGGTTCAGTACGTGTGATGGTAGTGGCTGGATCACAAGAAGGAGCATATGGAAACACCGAAAAAACAGTGGCGGTGAAAAACCCATTGATGGTTTTATCTACCCTCCCAAGAGTTGCGGGACCTGATGAGGAAATATTACTTCCTGTAAATGTCTTTGCAATGGATAAAAAAGTGAAGACTGTAAATGTAACAGTTCAGGCAGCAAACGGATTATTCCAGTTTACAGATGGAACAACAAAATCGGTTACGTTTACTGAAACAGGTGATAAGGTGATTTACTTTAAAGTGAAAGTTGCTAAAAGAACAGGAGCTGAAAAAGTAACTATTAAAGCAAGTGGTGGAGGCGAAAGCTCAAATGAAACCATAGATATAGAGGTGAGAAATCCTAATCCTCCGATTACATTAACTTCTGATGCTTTGGTTTCGGCTGGTGATTCACACGAGTTAAATATTAATCTTGATTCGCCAACTTCAGATGATTGGGTTAAACTTGAGGTGTCGCGTATGCCTGCTGTTGATCTAAGCAAGAATATGGCTTATCTATACGACTATCCTTATGGATGTTCGGAGCAAGTAACTTCGCGTGTATTCCCCCTATTGTATGTAAGTGCATTCAGAAAATTCTCGGATAAAGAAACTGAGAAGATGAAATATAATATCAATGAAGCGATCAAGATATTATCGTCACGCCAGTTGGGTGATGGTGGTATTGTGTATTGGCCGGGTAGCTCATACCCAACAGAGTGGGTGAGTACTTATGCCGGACACTTCTTGGTAGAGGCTAAAAACAAAGGATACAATGTTCCTGAATCTGTTATCAGTAAATGGAAGCAATTCCAGAAGAAATCCGCACAACGATGGAATAGGGGAGATCTTTACAGTTCTTACTACTCATATTCGATGACCGACTTGCAACAAGCCTATCGTTTATATACTTTGGCTCTGGCAGGTGATCCCGAATTGGGAGCAATGAATAGATTGAAAGAAATGAAAGATCTTTCGATACAAGCTCGTTGGAGATTGGCGGCAGCGTACGCTATTACAGGTAAAAAGGATGCAGCACAACAGATAATATCGAATGCTCCTTTGACTGTTGATAATTATTCAGCATTTAATAATACTTATGGTAGTCCGGCTCGTGACGTTGCCATGATAATGGAAACTAACTTGCTTCTTGGCAGAACAGAAAAAGCTTTATCTCTAGCTCCTCAGGTGTCAGCAGAATTGAGTTCCGATTATATTTCTACTCAAACAGCAGCTTATGGTTTAATAGCCATGTCTCAACTGGCTGAAAAGATGGGTAAAGGAGCAATAGCTTATGACTGGAGTTTGAATGGTGTACCTCAGAAAGTCGAAAATTCGGCTCAGGTGTTCCGTGAATATACGATTAAGCCCCAAGAAGTTGTAAATATCAATTTCACCAATAAGGGAGAAGGGCAATTGTATGTTCGTTTGATTGGGCGCACTCAACCTTTAGTCGATAGATCTCATCCTAAAAATGATGGTATAAATCTGTATGTGAAATATGTTGATGATAATAATAATGATGTAGATATCACTTCGCTTCAACAGGGAACAGAGTTTTTCGCAAATGTGATTATACAGAATGTTTCGGGCGAATCTATCACCGATTTGGCACTTACTCAAATATTCCCATCAGGTTGGGAAATATTTAATAACCGATTGTTTAATGCAGCGGCTGATGCTACCAGTGGGTCGTTTAATTATCAAGATATACGAGATGACAGAGTGATGACATTCTTCAATCTGGGTAATGGATATTCAACAGCAGTTAAAGTTCGTTTACAGGCAGCCTATTGCGGTCGATTCTATCTTCCTGCAGTATCTTGTGAAGCAATGTATAAACCACAAACTCAGAGTCGTACTTCGGGTATGTGGGTTGAGGTGAAACAGTAAAAGCGATACTCTATATAAGAAAAGCCGTATACAATCAATTGTATACGGCTTTTTTATTTAAGGTTTTAGACCTTTTATTATCCAATAAAGTATAACTGCAATTGTTGTTATACTTTGAGTAGCTTAAACGTTTACTATCCTTTTTGATTACAGTAGACTGTATTTTAAAATGCCTAAGAAAGAATGAATCAAGTTATTTGCTTTCTTGTATTGTAGCTTGTTGTTCAGCTTCCACGTCTGCTCTCGATTTACTTTGAGTAACCAGATATACCCCTATCAAAATCATAATCCCTGATAAAGCTTTAGTGGCAGAGAAATGATCTTGCCCCAAGCCAATAGCAATAAATGAGGCTATAAGCGGTTGGAGGTTGTTGTACATAGAGATTGTTGTTGCTCTGATTCTTTTCTGAGCCACAGGTATAAGGGTGTATGCAATGAATGTTGCAAACAGCAATGTATAGCTTATAAGCACATAAGGTAATACTTCTGATTGTGAGAACAGGGGAGCATTAACCAAATCTTTATATAAAAATGGAAGTAGTATAACAGTTGAATATAAGAACATCCATTTCATTAGGGTTATAGAGGAATATTTGGA
Source organism: Dysgonomonas sp. HGC4 (assembly GCF_001261715.1). Lineage (GTDB taxonomy): Bacteria > Bacteroidota > Bacteroidia > Bacteroidales > Dysgonomonadaceae > Dysgonomonas_A. The sequence goes on from NZ_CVRU01000026.1 coordinate 39,323, forward strand.
TGTTAAGGGGCGTGTTACAACCAAGTATGAAGCATAACTAAGAGAACTGCATACTACGGCCATATTACCTTTCATGCTCGAGTCGGTGGTAATGTCTCCGTGGTGGCTTGTGTAGACCAAGAATATAGCACCGAGTCCGCCCAATAAAACACCCGAAACCTTTTTGCTTGTGATAGGCTCTTTTAAAACAAGAGCTGCTATAACCATTGCAAAAAGAGGGGTACTTGTTGTGATTATAGATGCATCAACGGGGGACGTATTATTCAATCCGAAGATAAATAATCCTTGATTAAATGTAATCCCTAAAAGTCCTCCAAGAAAAATCGTGAAATGATCTTTTCGCTCAATACGCTCTTTAGTTACAAAGAGAGATGCTATCCAAAATGTAATAGTGGCAAAAGTCATTCGGGCAATAGTAAGTCCATAAGGACTGATATAGCCTGATTGAAGAAGGTATTTACTGATGGGAATGTTTATTGCAAAAAAAGTAACAACACTGAACATAGTTATATGTCCAACCTGTTTTTGAGAAAGTTTCATTTTTTATATGTATTGTATGATACAATTTCGTTTGTTGATTTTCGTTTTTTGGATCTTAGCTCCTGAGCAGGATAGCCGATGAGGATATCGAGTATCACTCGTTTAGAATCAGGTATGTTTAATAGTTTTTTTATTTTAGATTCATTGAACCAGCCCAATATGCAACTACCCAAACCTTCGTCTTCGGCAGCCAGGCAAATATGAGAAGCAGCAATACCTATATCAACATAGGCAAAATGCTTGTCTTTGATAACTCCCCCAATTCCCGAACTTAGATTAACTTTTTCTTCGACCAGAAGAATATGTATAGGTGCTTGTTTTGTGAAGTGATTCATACCCAATAAGCGCGCAGAAGCAGCATCGGCAACCTTGTTCTTTAACTCTAATTCGTCTACTATAACAAGATGTACGGGTTGTGTTTCGTCTTCAGTAGGATGTTCAATTGCATCAAGCGTTTTATCCATTAATTCAGCGTCGTTTACTACCACAAAGTGCCAAGGTTGTGCATTACAAGCAGAGGGGGCCAAACGTGCGGCTTCTATGATTCGTTCAATCTTTTCGGCTTCTACCAATCTGGTTGTGTCGTACTTGCGTGTGCTTTGTCTTCTACTTGCGAGTTCAAGAAAATCCATAGTGTATTTGAAATAAATATAGCCAAATAATTATTGTCATATTATTCAATAATAGTGAATTCTGGTTATGACATTTACCAGATACACAAATTAGGTCTGAGACCATAATTAAAGCCTCAAAATTACGCAATTAAATGATAGGAAGCCTTTTCGCTCCGATATATTTTCAGGAAACTATTTCTTTGTCTCTTTCGCATATTTTATATCATTTCTATTCCACTTGGGGCTTAGTTGTAGCAGTAATTTAAATGTAGTTTTTATCAAGTAATCGTTTAATCAATGGCATCCATTTAAAGTTTTGAGAATTGGTTATGCTGTTTTCTCCTTTTTCTTCTGTTATGCTTATTATAATGTCTTTTCCTATCCAATTAGGAATCTGTGGTGGATGATCTTTATTATTCGAGATATTTCGTCAAGCTAGCAATCTTTTTGTAAATAAATTTCAATTGCTGTTTGTTTACAATAAATAGTGATATTCAAATATATGAATTGCTGCCGAGATAGCCATGTTTTTGTCTATTAAAAACGATAAGATATATATATGGTTTATGTGCTCGAGTTTTGTGTCTTTATTAGATTGAGTACACCTTTGTATCAGTTACACATAAAAAAGCATCCCTAAAGTTTAACAACTAAAGGGATACTTGAATATCGAAAAGATATGTATTCTTTTATTTAACGAGTCCTCCTCCTAAAGCTTTGTATAACTGTACGGTTGACGTAAGCTCATCCAGAATTGCGTTGTTGAGAGTAATCTCTGCATCAAACATCTGACGTTGAGCATCTAATACATCCATATAGGTAACAATACCATTTACGTATTGTAGTCGGGCAAGCTTTTGGTAAGAGCGTACAGAGTTATATAGAGTTTCTCGCGATTTGCGTACCTCTTGCGTTTTCTGATAAGTATTAATGGCATTGTTTACTTCCATAAATACAGTTAGAATTGTTTTTTCGTAGCTGTAAACCTCTTGTTCGTAAGCAGCTTTTGCAGCTTGATGAATTGCTTTATTCTTACCCATATTGAATATTGGTCCTGCAAGGGAACTACCAATAAACCATGCCGGACTTTTAAGGAAGTCTGTTAACTCCGAGTTTTCGGCACCTAATCGCCCCGTAAGATTTAAGGAGGGGAGAATACTGGTTAAAGCTACACCTACTTTGGCATTGGCTTCTATTAGTTTCTGTTCGGCTTGTATTACATCAGGACGACGTTCAAGTAATGACGAAGGAACATCTACTGGTAAGCTCGGTAATATAGAGTGAGTACTTATGTCTGTATTACTACGTGGAATACCTGATGGAAATTCTCCCAAAAGAACAGACATATCATTCTCCATTAGTTTAATTTCGTTTTCTAAGCTTGGTATAAGAGGTTCGGTACGTGCTACCTCTACCAAACTTTGACGGTATGGCATCTCCGAAGTTAAACCTCCCTCATATCTTAGTTTAGCAAAATGGGCACTCTCTTGAAGAGCTTCCAGCGTTTGCTTTACTATTTCTAATTCGCGATCTAAAGCTCTTAGCTTGAAATAACTCTGTGCCACTTCGGCAATAATAGTCAGGCGCAATGCTTGTTGGGCTTCTACCGATTGCATATACGATGCAATTGCAGCATCGTTTGCCCATCGGAGCTTGCCCCAAATATCTACCTCCCAGCCAAAAGTAAGGTTAGTATGTATTTCGGGAGTATATTTCGGATTATTTCCTCCATAATTTAGATGCTCTTTTTGAGCAACTCCGTCAATGCCTATTTCGGGAAATATATTTGCAAAAGAAATACGTTTATTGGCTATCATTTCATTGATACGGGCAGTTGCAATAAGCACATCTCTGTTGTGGTCGAGAGCTTTTGTGATCATGTTTTGTAAAACAGAATCTTTGTATAATGTACTCCATCCTATGTCGGCAGCTTCTCCTTCCTCAAGTCCTTTGGCTTCAAAAGAATGTGGCATGCCATCCATCACCGGTCGTTGATATTTGCTTCCTATCTTACAAGAGAAGAATATAACATTACAGAGGACTAATACACTACATATATATTTGAGTTTGCTCATTTATCTTTGTTTAAAGGTTATCAATAAGTACTTATGATATTTATTGATTATTTTTTTCTTTTAAATATCTTGGGATATTTTATATCGGGTAACTTGAACTTCTCTTTTGCTTTATATACCATTACAAAGAAGAAAGGAACCATTACAATTCCAAGTGTACTTGCTACTATCATACCAAAGAATACACCTGTACCTATTGAGTGCCTGCTTGCTGAACCGGGTCCCGAAGCCATTACCATAGGAAGCATACCAAGTATAAATGCAAAAGATGTCATCAAGATAGGTCGGAAACGTAATTTTGCACCTTGTATGGCTGCAAATACGGGTTGCATACCTTGGTCTACCTGTATTTTTGCGAACTCAACAATCAAAATCGCATTTTTGGCAGCCAATCCTATAAGAGTAACTAAACCAACTTGAAAATAAATATCGTTATCGAGCCTCAGAGCTGTAATTCCTAAAAATGCACCTAACAACGCAATAGGCATAGATAGCAATACGGCGATAGGAACTGTCCAGCTTTCGTACTGAGCGGCAAGAAAAAGGAATACAAACAAGAACACCAATCCTAAAACGATGCCGGTTTGTCCCGTTGCTTTTTGTTCCTGAAATGATAATCCACTCCAAGCGAGACCTATATTTTCGGGTAGTCTCTCTTTGACTATTTGTTCTATTGTTTCCATCGTTTGTCCCGAACTGTAACCTTGTGCAGGCGTTATTTGCATAGATGACGATGTATACATATTGAATCGGCTGATATTACCGGGGCCTGTTGTATAACTTGTTTTCCCCAATGCTGTTAGAGGAACCATAGAACCGTTTTCAGTCTTTACAAAAAAGAGGTTTATATCATCGGCTGTAGCTCTGAACGATTGATCAGCTTGGATATATACTTTGTAGATACGGTTGAACATATTGAAATCGTTCACGTAAACCGATCCAAGATAAGCTTTCATCGTAGAAAAAATATCTGACATGGGTACTCCCAATAACATTGCCTGATCTCGGTCTACATCAAAGTATAATTGAGGTATTTCAGATTGTAATGACGATGATACGTTGGCAATACCTTTAGCTTTAGAAGCATAATATACAAATGTATCGCTAGCAGCAACAAGGTCATCCCAAGTAGCATCCGATCGTGCTTGTAGTTTCATTTCTACACCTCCTGCTCCCCCCAATCCGGGTATGGCTGGCGGACTACTAACAAATGCCCGTGCTTCTGGATAATTATAGAATTCTTTTTGTACATCTCTTATTACATCATTAACACCTTCGCTTCGTTCTTCCCACGATTTAAGGATAACGGTCAAAGTAGCCCGTCCTTGGTTAGTTCCTACACGAGGGCTCGATCCCGTTACATTTTGTACATAATCTACGGATTCGTGATGATCCAGATAGTTTATGGCTCGTTCGGTAACAGTACGCATACGTTCAAGAGTTGTACCTTCGGGCATTTCAAGTTCTACTGTAAAGTAACCTTGATCTTCTTGCGGGATAAAACTTGTAGGTGTTATTTTATTGAATACAAATATGAGGATGAGTACCATTCCGAATCCTGCCATAATTCGGCGAGGATTATTAATTACCTTAACCAGAAGATTTCCGTATTTAGAATTTCCGGCGGCTAGCCATGTATTAATCTTGCGGAATACTACATTTTTTTCTTTATGAGATGGTTTTAATATTATGGCACACATAGCAGGACTCAGAGTAAGAGCTACTATTGCCGAAATAATTACTGAGACAACTATTGTTACTGAGAATTGTCGATAAAGCGAGCCTGTAATACCATCCAGAAAACTTACGGGAACAAATACGGCTGCCAACACGAGAGCTGTTGCTACCAATGCTCCTACAAGTTCTTTCATGGCGATGTGAGTTGCCTCTCTTGCGCTGATTCCCTTTTCCTCCATAATCCGCTCCACATTCTCTACGACGACTATGGCATCATCAACAACGATACCAATGGCGAGAACCAGTCCTAATAGCGTGAGCATATTGAGGGAGAATCCCATCATAAGCATAAAACCAAATGTTCCGACTAAGGATATTGGAACAGCCACAATAGGTATGAGAGATGCACGCCAGTTTTGTAGTGATAAGAAAACCACAAGTATCACTAAAAATAAAGCTTCGAAAAGTGTTTTATATACTTCGTGAATAGATTCAGAAATATATTTTGTCATATCGAAAGGGATCAGGTAATCAATACCTTCGGGGAAATCTTTCTTAAGATCTACCATCGTAGCTTTTACCTGATTGGCTACTTCCATGGCGTTAGCACCCGGTAGCATATATATACTGAGGATAGTTGCACTTTTTCCGTTCAATCCACTTTCTGTACTATAAGATGAGGCCTCAAGAGACACGCGTGCAACATCGCGCATACGTATGAACGATCCGTCTCCACTTGCTCTTACTACAATGTCTTCAAATTCACTAACGGTCGATAAACGTCCACGTGCAGTGATGGGCATTGCTACATCTACATCTATTATAGGTTGCTTGCCGAGTTCTCCGGCAGCCGATTCTCTATTCTGATCTTTTAAAGCATTTTGTAAGTCTTTTACAGTGAGTCCGAAACTTGCCATTTTATCAGGATATACCCATATTTGCATACCATAATAACGGCTTCCAACGTTGGAAACCCTACCCACTCCGGGAATACGTCTGATAACATCCAGAACGTTTATGGTTGCATAGTTGCTTAGATATATCTCGTCAAATTTAGGGTCGTTCGAAGCCAATGCTATCGTAAGTAATTGGCTGGCTGCTTGTTTTTCTACTGAAATACCATTTTGAAGCACTTCAGCAGGCAAACGAGACTCTGCTAGTTTTACTCTGTTTTGTATCTCAACTGCAGCTAAATCTACATTGGTGCTGACATCAAAAGTAACAGTAATGGAAAGTCCTCCCGAATTGGAACTGCTCGACTCCATGTAAATCATACCGGGAGTACCGTTCAATTCCTGTTCTATGGGTGTTGCTACAGCCTGAGATACGGTGGTCGCACTCGCTCCGGGATAGGATGCACTGATTTTAACTACCGGAGGTGTTATCTGCGGATATTGCTCAATAGGTAGAAGGGCTAACCCGATAATTCCGACAATAACGATGAGTAAAGAAAGTACGGTCGAAAGTACGGGTCTATCTATAAAAAATCCGGCTTTCATTTATTTTCCTCCTTCTTGTTATTTTGATCTAGTCTTACTTGTGCGTCTATTTTCTTTTGCTCGTCAAGAGTTCTGGGTATAACTTTCTCACCGTGAGTAAGCTTTTGATAACCTTCTACTACAATTTTTTCTGTTGTAGATAGTCCTCTTGTTATTACAATCTTGTTGTTTTGTTCAGGTCCGGTTTCTACAAAACGTTTTTCGGCAATGCTGTCGGGGCGAATTACAAATATAAATGCACCACCTTTTTCTATTGATATTGCCTTACGTGGGACTACAATTACATTATCTAATACGTCAAGTAGTAGCTTTACGCGTGTAAACTGTCCGGGAAGAAGTACTTGGTTAGGGTTAGGAAGAACAGCACGTACTCCAAATGTCCCCGTTTTTGGGTCTACCTGAGGTGCAGCAAAATCGACAATTCCTTTTTCACTATAAATAGTATTATCTGCCAGTGTAACCTCTACTGTTGGTTGCCACGATCGAGTTGAATCTTGTTCTCCCAAATGCACATTACGGCGTTGGCTCCTTAGATAATCAAGAGATGTTAGTTTGAAATCGACTAAGACTGTATCTCGTTGAACTATTGTTGCCAGCAACGAAGTTCCAGATGTGCCCACTAGTGTTCCTATATCTACATAACGTTCGCTTATATAGCCTGATAGGGGCGACCTTACTATTGTATAACTCAATTGAAGTTCAGCCTGTGCTAAATCGGCTTGACTCATCAATACACTGGCGTTTGCCATGTCGAGAGCCGCTTCGGCATTGTCTAGGTCTAGCTGACTGGCTGCATTTTGCATATATAGAGGGCGTAACCTTTCTACATCTCTTTTAGATTTGGCAGCCATAGCTTCATCTTTTTTTAGTTGAGCTTTTGCTTTTTCTACTCTGGCTTTATAGGTTGCATTGTTGATGTAAAATAGAGGCTCATCTGCTGAAACCTTTTTTCCCTCTACGAATGTCATTCTTTCAAGGAAGCCTTCTACCCTCGCACGTATCTCTACATTACGAGCAGCTTTGATAAGACCAACATAGTCTCCGAAGATTTGGATATTATCAACTTTCACATTTTCTACTTCTACAATAGGAGGCTGTGTTTCATTTTTTTTGCATGCGCCTAATAGCAATATGCATAGAGAAGAGATAAAAAGGATAGGTCTGATATTTTTCATAAAGAGACATTGATTACATAAAGCGAAACATAGTCAAGCAAGGCGTGATAAAATTTCCCTTCTTGAGATAAATAGTATTGTTGTTTCGAAAATGTTTAATTCTATAATGGGTGCAAAATTAGTAATCCGAATCAAAATACTAAACTTGAACACTCTCTTATTGTGTATTGTTCGTTTATTTTAAGTGATATTAGTATAGTAGGGAGATTTATTGCTTTTTATTCTATCATAGCCAGATGTGGTTTAGAAAATGAATGTCGCTTATGGTGTTGGTTGTTAGTTGTTTAAAACTTATCGTTAAAAAGATGTTTAAAAATGTTTCTTTTATTAAATTTTTAGATAGATTTGTGGATTAAAATAATCCAATTTGAACGACTAATGAAAACTCGTTGCACTATTTTTTTATTCTTATTTTTTCTAACTGTAGAAGCTTGTTTTTCCCAGTCAAAGTATGGAAATGTTACAATGGATGAATTGAGTATGACTGTATATCCTCAGGATACCACAGCTGCAGCTGTAGTTCTACTTAATGTTGGAGAGACCCGATTTTCATATAGTGAGCAGGTAGGCTTTCAATTTGAGTATACACTTCAAGTAAAAATAAAAATTTTAAAGAATGAAGGTCTTGAATTATGTAATCGGAGCATTTCCTTTTATCAGGAAACATCAACTACAGGTGAGAAAATATCAGGATTAAGTGGTACTACTTATAATCTGGAGGATGGTAAAATTATAAAAACAAAGCTATCTAAAGATGTTATATTTGAAGAAAATACAGATAAGAAATGGAAGCTGAAAAAATTCACAATGCCTGCGGCTAAAGTAGGTTCGGTTGTTGAATTTAAATATACGCTGACCTCAAAATATTTCTTTGATCTGAGAGATTTCGTATTTCAAACTTGGGTTCCAGTTGCTTATACCTCTTATGAAATAACACTTCCTGAGTATTTCTATTATAATGTAAACATGCAAGGATATGAGCGTATTGATGCTAAGAGGAAGTCTGTTAACGAAACTTTCCAGATAAGCTATAAGGATGATTCAGGACGGCTACAAATAGATAATGTACGTTGCAGCGCTGAAGAAATCACTTTTGTAGGAGAAAATTTACCAGCTATAAAAAATGAACCTTATTTATGGGCTTTAAACGATTATATCACAAAAGTAAGTTTTGAATTACAAAGTATAAGATATCCTTGGACTACAATTAAAAACATAACTACAACATGGGCAGATATCGATAAAGAATTATTTAGTTCGAGTGAGTTTGGAGGTAATACTAAAAAGACAGGATTGTTTAAAGATGAAATTACAAAATCGAACTTAACCTTACAGGAGGCAAAAATTATTCAAGATTTAGTGAAGAGTAAGGTGAAATGGAATGATAAGATAGCCTTTTCTCCGAATAATCTTAAGGATGCTCTTAAGGATGGTTTGGGAAATAGTGCTGATATGAACTTTCTTTTGATTAATGCTCTTAAAACCGGAGGGTTTGATGCTTTTCCTGTAGTCTTGAGTACAAGAGAAAATGGACGTTTACCTCTATCTCATCCATCTCTAAATGCATTGAATTATACTATAACAGGCCTGAAAATTGATACCCTCATGTATTATACGGATGCTTCAGCAAAGTTTGGGGACTGGAATATTTTACCACAAAGATGTATGGTGACTCAAGCTCGTATAATGAATGAAAATAAAGTCGACTGGGTCGATTTGTCCACTTTTTCTTCGGGGGCATCATTGATAAGTGTTCAGATGAAACTTGATAATACAGGACTAGTCATGATTGTTTCTGATTTTAGGCGAGGTAATTCAGCTTATGACTTTAAAGTGAATTTTTCTAATTATAAAGACAAAGATGAATATATAGAAAAACTTGCTTCAAAGTTGAATGGAAAGATTGAAGATTTTAAAATAACCGGAGAGAGTAAAGCCGGAGGAGATGTGAAAAGCGAATATACATTGATTAAGGATGCTACTTTGGGTGATGAGTTTATATATATAACTCCAATGGTTGATCTGTTATTCTTGGATAATCCTTTTAAAAAAGAGGAACGTAAATTTCCTGTAAATCTTGACTATTTGGAAAACTATAAACAACTGGTAAATATAACAATTCCGGAAGGATATGTAGTAGAAGAATTGCCTACTTCTCAAAAATATGTATTTGGAGAGGATGATGACGCTATTACATTTATGTATCGAATAGTGCAGAATGAATCTACAATAGCACTCCAATATCAATTTCATACTAAGCAACTAATGATAGGACAAGATTTGTACCCTGCCTTGCGTGATCTGTTTGCTAAAATAGTTTTAAAGAATTCGGAACAGATTGTTCTCAAAAAAAATATTGCAATAAAATGAAAGACATAAAAGAGAATTATAAAGCTTTGACGTTAGTTCTCTGTTTCTTCTTACTTTCTTCATCGTTGATTGCGGCGGACGATAATAAATATCCAGTAGCAAATATTCCGGATAGTCTGAAAAAAGGAGCTTATGTTGTTGTAAGGGAAAATTCGGAGGTTTTTACCCAAAGTGATATTAATCATGCAACTTATAAGGTGACTAAGGTTGTTACTATTTTGAGTAAACAAGGTGACGATTTTGCCCACTTTACATTGTATGGAGATAAATTCAGGGAGCTTACTAACTTCACTGGGATAATAAGGGATGCTTCGGGGGCAGTGGTGAAGAAAATAAAGAAGAGTGATCTGAGATTCTCGTCAGTGTCGGATGACGCACTATCTACAGATAAGTATATTATGGCTTATCAATGTGATATACCTTCTTATCCTTGTACTGTGGAATATCTGTATCAAGAGAAATGGAAGAATGGAATATTGTCTTATCCCGTATTTAGTCCTTATGATGGATATTTTGAAGCCATAGAAAAGTCTGATCTGAGGATTGAGACTCCTCTAAATGTTGAAATGCGTCAACGAAACAATTTTGGAGGAACTCTTAAAAAGGAAGTTGTAGGTGATAAAAATATATACACTGTATCCCTTCAAAATAGAACGGCAATAGCAAAAGAGCCTTTAGCAGCTAACAATAGAGAGATCTTTCCTGTTATGATGGCTGCTCCTGCTGATATGTGCTATGACTCTTTTTGTGGCGATATGAGAAATTGGAATAGTTATGGATTGTGGGTTAATGGTTTACTGAATGAGCGAGATAAATTATCTCCGGAACTTGTTGCTAAATTAGAGGGACTTGTGAGTGGAGCAAAAAACGTACGAGAAAAAACTCAAATAATCTATGACTATTTACAAAAAAATACCCGATATGTAAGTATTCAACTCGGAATCGGTGGTTATCAGCCTATAGATGCACTAACTGTCTCAAAAATGGGCTTCGGAGATTGTAAGGGGTTAACCAATATGATGAAGGCAATGCTAAAGTCGGTAGGTGTGGAGTCTAATTATTGTGTAATAAGTATGTCTGAAAAGGACTTATATGCTGATTTTCCTAATTTCTATCAATTGGATCACGTAATCCTAATGGTACCTCAGGAGGAAGATAGTATTTGGCTTGAATGCACTAGTCAGATATTACCTTTTGGTTATATACACCGAAAGATAGCAGGACATAATGCAATTATTATATCGAGTAAAGGAGGCAAAATAACCAGATTACCATCCTACACAGACCAAGAGAATAGTAAGGAGTCTGTTATGGAGATTACAGTTAAAGAGGATGGGAGCGCAAAAGGGAAAATAATATTTATCGAACATTTGGATGGTTATGAGGATGTATTTGTGGGCTTTCAGTCAAAAGATAGGGAGCGAATCTTGAGGTATATAAATGGTAATGTAAGACTTCCTCAAATGAAAGTGGGGGAGCTTATTACCTCTGAAGATAGGTCTTCATTTCCTTCTACTCGTATTGAGACATCCTTCGAAGCTTCTGATTTTGCCAATCGAACAGGTACAAGACTATTTATACCCTTGTGTCCATTGACAAAGACTAATCTTAATGTTTTTACTGCTTCAACTCGTAATTGGGACATTCATATAGAGAGTGGATTTTCGGAATCGGATACTATAACTATTAATATTCCCGATTTATACACATTGGAATCTTTACCTAAAGATATTGACATTAATACTCCCTATGGTTTCTATAAGGCATATATTCAACAAGAGGATAGCAAAATTATCTATATTCAAAACATTGATATCTTGTCAGGACGTTATAAAAGTTCTGAATATAAAGAGATCAAAGATTTTTTCACACAAATCACTTCTGGTGTAAAGAGGAATTTGGTTTTGAAAAAAATATAGTAAATAAAGAGAAAGTGAGG
>NZ_CVRU01000027.1 GCF_001261715.1 Dysgonomonas sp. HGC4
CTTTATACTAGTATTCAACTAGTGCTTGTAGTATTGACTTCCTTTATTATCAAACAAAAATGATGCCATAAAGTTTATTTGTCCGATAACTGCTTTTATTTTGATTTTTTTAAGTAATTCTTCATATTTTGAATACTATATGTTTATAATAAATTAAAAGAATGAATCATAAATACAAAGTATTAGCTTCCTGACTATAAATCGTTAAATAGTATAATACCCGTCAAAATGAGACTGAATACAATTATTTTTTTTACTTTTGTCATATAAATAAGCATTTATTATTAGATAATGAAATCATCTGAACCAGAGCTCGGTCGGTCTGAGCTATCAAACAACTCTAATCCCGATGGAAAATCGGCAGCATTAACCTTAGAGCAAATTCAAAATTTTGAGGGTAAGTATCCTAAACAACTATGGTATTTATTTACTGTGGAGATGTGGGAGCGTTTCTGTTTCTATGGAATGCGTGGTATTCTTACCATTTTCATGGTCGATCAATTGGCACTTCATGCTAAGGAAGCCAATCTTAAATACGGAGCAATACAGGCATTTGTATATGCTTTTACTTTTTTAGGAGGTATTTTTGCTGATAAGATATTGGGTTTTAAGAAATCGTTGACATTTGGAGCAATAATGATGATCGTAGGTAATCTATTAATAGCAATAGCACCTCACGATCTTTTTTATATAGGTATTACACTTTCTGTGGTAGGTACAGGGTTCTTTAAACCGAATATATCTTCGATGGTTGGTTACTTATATAAAGACGGCGATGTTAGGAAAGAAGCCGGATTCAGTATGTTCTATTCTGGTATAAATGTAGGTGCATTTTTTGGAGGAGCAATTTGTGTTTGGTTAGGAAAAGGATATTCATGGAGTTATGCTTTTTTGGCGGCGGGAGCTGTAATGGTTCTGGGATTGATCACATTTACGCTAACTAAAAAGCATCTTGGTCCTATTGGAGATAGTCCATTACTGGATTTAGCTCCTGGGAAAAGAAAACTAAGAGAGTTATATGTTTATATTATAGCATTGCTAACTATTCCGTTGATTTATATAATGATTCAGGATACTCAGTATACAGATCTTTTTATGTATATAATAGGTCCTGCAGCTTTATTTTATTTCTTCTATCAACTGTTTAAAACAACAACAAAGGAAGCTCGAAAGAAGCTTATAGCAGCATTGATATTAATTCTTTTATCTATTGTGTTTTTTGCATTTTTCGAACAAGCAGGAGGTTCTTTAGCTCTTTTTGCAAACGAAAATTTACGGACTTCGCTAGCGTTTTTTCATATTGATCCCAATATTGTAAATAATGGGGCAAATGCACTCTTCGTTATTCTATTTAGTCCTTTATTAGGTTTATTGTGGGTTTGGTTGAATAAGAAAAAGATTGAGCCAAATACAGTAGTTAAATTTGGAATAAGCTTTTTACTTTTAGGAGGGTCATTCTTTATTTTATATGGTACACGTCTGTTTGCTGATGAAAGCGGGCAAACATCTCTGAATATATTTGCAAGTGCATATTTTGTTATGACATTAGCCGAATTGTGTTTGTCTCCAATTGGTTTATCTATGATAACGAGCTTATCGCCTAAACATCTATCAGGAATGATGATGGGGTTATGGTTCTTAGCTAGTGCTTATGGACAATATTTGGCAGGTATTATAGGTGCAGGCATTTCTAATCCGAATGAGAATGCTTCACTAATGGAAAAACTACTTTCTTATACCGGAGGATATCAACAATTAGCAATTTATGCTGTCATTGTAGGTATTATTGTTTTGATTGTTTCTCCGATTATCAGGAAGTTAATGCAAGAAGTGAAATAAAAGAACATATTATAAATTAAGAGAATTTTTTAAGTTATGACTGAAACTAAGTTACCTTCTAATGCTACCGTATTTGGGCATCCTGTAGGATTATATCTCTTGTTTTTCACAGAACTATGGGAGCGTTTTTCTTATTATGGAATGCGTGGTATATTAATGCTATATCTTACAAAAACTGCCATAGAGGGAGGTATCGGATTCGATGAATCTTTTGCCGGACTGATTTATGGGGGCTTTACAGGGCTAGTCTATTTTACGCCTTTGATAGGAGGGTGGCTTGCCGATAAATATCTAGGACAAAGAAAGGCTATTACTATCGGTGGTTTTACTATGTTTCTTGGTCAGTTAGTTCTATTTTTGCTCCACAGTAAATTTGGACTTTTCTCGGGATTACTTTTATTAATTATAGGTAATGGTTTCTTTAAACCCAATATATCTACATTAGTAGGAGGTTTGTATAAACCTGGTGATGCAAAGCGTGACTCTGCATTTTCTATTTTCTATATGGGTATTAATATCGGTGCCTTTTTTGCACCACTTGTAGTTGGTCTGCTGGCTAATGATTGGTTTGCTGTAAAAGACTTGGCAACAGGTAAGATTATAAGCCATGGTTATAGCTACGGATTCTTAGCTGCTGCTATTGGTATGCTTATAGGTCAACTTTTGTTCAATACATTATCTAAAAGGTATCTAGGAGATCTGGGTTTAAAACCTGTGGGTGATGTGCAAGAAAAAGAAGCGATAAATGAGTTGGAGCAGGTTGTTGAGCATAAAGCAGCTCCTCTTACTCCTCAAGATAAACAAAGAACTATTGCCATATTTATTTATTTCTTTTTCGCCATATTTTTCTTTGCAGGCTTTGAGCAGGCAGGTTCTTCATTTACATTGTATACAGAAAAATTCTTGGATAGAAATGTGGGTGGTTTTATGATACCTACTGAGTGGTTTCAATCTATAAATCCTCTATTTATAGTATTATTAACTCCTGTGTTTGCTATGTTTTGGCCATCGAAAAGCGGTCAGAAGATAACTACTCCCGTGAAAATGGGTTCGGGGCTGATGCTTCTAGGTATAGGTTTCTTATTTATGGTAGGAGCTACACATCAACGAGGAGGCGATATTGCTGATACTGCTGTAAAAGCTAGCATGTGGTGGATTGTCTTTACATACTTATTGCATACTATTGGTGAGTTGTGTTTATCACCAGTTGGTTTATCGACTGTGACAAAATTAGCACCTCCAAAATTAGCATCTCTTTTAATGGGTGTATGGTTGCTGTCTTCATTCTTCGGAAACTTGATGGGAGGATGGATTTCGTCTATAACCAGCTCTTTGGGTGCAGGCTCTGTTTATCAGGTATTAGCAATAGGTGCTATTGTTTGTGGTGCAGGATTGATTTGTCTGAATAAAATACTTCTGCGAATGATGCATGGAGTAAGATAATATAACAATGTTTTTTATAAAAACCTCTTTAGAAGTATATCTGAAGAGGTTTTTTTGGTCATAAAAGATTTAACATGTTCTGATGCCTATTGCAGAGAAGAATTGATATTTTTGTAGTTAATGTCGATATTATAAATAATCTGCAGCTTATTAATTTTCAGTTTAATAGATTACTTCAATAAATGCAAGAGGCAAAAGTAATTATGATTCTAAATTATAAGGTCAATAAAAATACAGTTAATCAGCAATGAAAAAGTATACATTTATTACTCTAGGTACTATAAGCTTAATTCTAGGCTTACTAGGGTTGTTTACTCCGGGCTTGCCTACAACTCCATTCATATTGTTAACGGGAGCTTTGTATGCCAAAAGTTCCCCTCAATTATATAAACGCTTGGAAGAAAATAAACTTACAGGTAAGTATCTCAAACGGATGGAAACAGGTTTGAGTTGGAAAGTAAGGCTTCTCTCTATTTGTTTTATGTGGTGTATGGTCTGTGTAACAGCTTTTTTAGTGTTCGACGCAGATAGTAAAATGCGATATGTAATGCTTGGATTGGGTGTTGTAGGTACAGTTGCTCAACTGATTGCTTTACGAAAAAGAAAATCAAAGATAGAATTGCAAGAGATACAACAAGTTATAGAAACTCCAGAAGATATAGATTCTATTGATGCGTCATATAAATAACTTATAATTATATGTGGTAAAATGCCTCTAAAAATTTTGCCGTTATGTTAGTTTTAATTTTCTTTGTGTAAGGTATGTTAACAAGACTATAACATAATACAAAAATTCACTACAACAAAAAATGAAAGAAATGAATCAAGAAAATCAAATACAAATTGAATTGACCGAAGATGTAGCACAAGGTACATATGCTAACTTGGCTATAATAACACATTCTTCATCTGAATTTGTTCTTGATTTTATTAGAATAGTTCCCGGTGTTCCAAAAGCAAAAGTGAAGTCTAGAGTAATCTTAGCACCAGAACATGCAAAAAGACTTATGTTAGCATTGAATGATAATATCAATCAATATGAAAGGCTTCATGGAGCAATTGACATTGAAAATCCGGTAGGAGATTTTACTCCCGTCGGAGGTGATGCTTAATAATAAGAGAGTCCTTAGATCTGATTATATACATCGCTTCGTATGATTATTGATGTATCAAAGAGATAAAAAGTTCTGTAGCTCTGGTTAATAAATTTGCTTATAGCTTATATTGCCAGAGCCTCAGTTTTTCATGTAAAATTAGTATGTTTTGTAATAGATATTTAACAGCTGATTATATGCATGGATAATTGATTCTAAGGGGAATAAAAGAATAATAAAAAATATGAATAACTAAATATGTCTATCTTATGGAATTATTAAACGCATCATTAGTTGATTGGTCTAGAGGTCAGTTTGCTCTGACTGCTATGTATCATTGGTTGTTTGTTCCATTGACATTAGGACTTGGTGTAATAATGGCTATTATGGAAACAGCCTATGTACGTACAGGTAATGAGCAATGGAAGAAAACAGCAAAATTTTGGATGAATATTTTCGGAGTAAACTTTGCAATTGGTGTTGCAACAGGTCTGATTATGGAATTTCAATTTGGAACAAACTGGTCTAATTACAGTTGGTTTGTTGGTGATATTTTTGGTGCCCCCCTAGCAATAGAAGGTATGTTGGCTTTCTTTATGGAAGCTACATTTATTTCTATTATGTTTTTTGGTTGGACAAGGGTTAGTAAGAAAATGCACTTGGCTTCTACTTGGTTGGTTGTACTAGGTGCAACTTTATCTGCTCTTTGGATTCTTGTGGCTAATGCATGGATGCAATACCCCATAGGAATGGAGTTTAATCCTGATACAGTAAGGAATGAAATGAACGATTTTTGGGCTGTGGCACTATCGCCTGTTGCTATTAATAAATTCTTTCATACTGTAGTTTCGTCATGGATTTTGGGTGCTGCGTTTGTTGCAGGTGTTGCAGCTTGGTACATGCTTAAGAATAGAGAGCCTGAGTTTTCGAGACAAAGTATGAAGGTTGCTTCAATCTTTGGTTTAGTAGCAGTTTTATTGACTGCTATGACTGGTGACGGATCTGCTCATCAGGTGGCTCAAAAACAACCTATGAAATTGGCTGCAATGGAAGGTCTTTATGAAGGTCAGAACGGAGCAGGACTTATTGCTGTTGGATTACTTAATCCTGAAAAGAAATCATACAAGGATGATGTAGATCCTTATATCTTTAAAGTAGAAATTCCTAACGCTTTGGCTCTATTAGGATATAGAGATATGGATGCTTTTGTACCAGGTATAAAAGATATTATTGAAGGAGGTTACACAACTACTACTGGTGAGGTGGCGTTATCTTTTGAAGAAAAACAAGAGCGAGGAAAACAAGCCATACAAGCATTAGCTGATTACAGGACAGCTAAGAAAGAAAATAACGAAACAGCTGCAGAAGAGTATAAAGCTAAATTGAAAGAAAATTATCCATATTTTGGTTATGGTTATTTAGATACTCCAGAGCAATTAGTACCTAATATTCCGATGGTGTTTTGGGCATTCCACATCATGGTATATATTGGAGGATTCTTTGTTGTATTTTTTGCTGTACTTTGGTTCTTTAGTTATAAAAAGAAACTTGAAAATACCAAATGGTTATTATGGCTTTCAATATTATCAGTGCCATTAGCGTATATATGTACTCAAGCAGGATGGATAGTTGCTGAAGTTGGTCGTCAACCTTGGACTATACAAGATGTATTGCCAGTGCAAGCTGCCATATCGGCATTGAGTGTAAACTCGGTAATTACTACCTTTATAGTATTCGCAGTGTTGTTTACAGCGCTATTGATTGCTGAAATTCGTATCATGTTGAATCAAATTAAAAAGGGACCAAAGGCTGATTAAGCTGAGATTCTATTTAATTTATAAAATATAACACTATGATTGATTATTCATTTTTACAACATTACTGGTGGTTTATCATAAGCTTACTGGCGGGACTTTTAGCATTCTTATTATTTGTTCAAGGTGGACAATCGATGCTTTTTTCCTTATCTAAGACAGATCAACACCGTTTCCTATTAGTTAATGCGTTAGGGCGTAAATGGGAATATACTTTTACAACATTGGTAACATTTGGAGGTGCATTTTTCGCATCATTCCCTCTGTTCTATTCAACAAGCTTTGGTGGGGCATATTGGGTTTGGATGTTGATATTGCTTTGTTTTGTAATTCAAGCAGTGTCTTACGAGTATCAATCGAAACCGGGGAATACTTGGGGAAGAACTACTTATCAGTCATTCCTTTTTATTAATGGTTTGTTTGGAACTTTCTTGTTAGGTGTGGCAATTGCTACATTCTTTACAGGTTCGGACTTCCTTGTGAATAAAGGTAATATAACAATTATGGGAGGCGAAACTGCTACGGGATTGGTAATCAGTCAATGGCAAAATCCTTTTCATGGTCTTGAGGCTCTACTTAATTTTAGAAACTGGACTTTAGGACTTGCTGTATTCTTCTTGGCAAGAACTTTAGCTTGTTTATTCTTTATTAATAGACTGGCAGATCAGGATTTGGTGGCTCGTTCTCGCAAATTCTTATTATACAATGCTCTTCCTTTTGTCGTGTTCTTTTTAGCTTTTGTTATCTGGACATTCTTATCGAAAGGTTTTGCAGTAGACCCTGCTACTCAAATTGTAAGTTTAGTAGATTACAAGTATTTCTTTAATCTAATAGAAATGCCTGTTATAGCTATATTCTTTTTGCTGGGTGTAGTATTGGTGCTGTTTGGTATTATCCGTTCATTAATTTCTAGCACATATGCTAGTGGTATATGGTTTAGTGGTTTGGGTACTGTAGTTACTGTATGTACTCTATTGCTACTTGCTGGATATAACAATACTGCTTATTATCCATCAACTGCCGATTTACAAAGTTCTCTTACCATTCAGAATTCATCATCAAGTGAATTTACTTTGGTAGCGATGTCATACGCTTCTATATTAGTTCCTTTTGTATTAGCTTATATTATATATGCATGGGGTTCTCTTGAGAAAAAGAAATTTAAAGGTGAAGATTTAAAAGAAGACGGTCACGTTTATTAAGTAATCATCATTTATTGATAACTAAAAAAGGAGAACATTTAATGTTCTCCTTTTTTAGTTATACTATGAAGTTGTTGTAAATTTAATTTTCAGCTCCTGCCATTAATAATTGTTCTACAATTTCAGTAAATCCGCGTTCGCTAGCATATGCCATAGCACTTTTAGCATCATTATCAACTGCATTTACATCTACATTATTCTCTATCAACAAAGCAGTAAAATCATTATTGCCACATTTTGCTGCAATAATCAATGGTGTTTCACTATAAGAGTTTTTAGCATTAATATCAGCTTTGGCATCAAGGAGTATTTTTCCTATAAATTTATTTCCTATTTCAGCTGCATAGTGTAATGCTGCATTACCATTTAATAAATTTAGGTTTGCATCTGCTCCATTTTTTATAAGTAGTTCAACAATATTAATGTTCGAATTATTTGTTGCCAGAACAAGCGAACTTACTCCTGCATCATTTAGCTCATTTACATTAGAATTATCAGCTCTGAGTAACGCTAATAGTGCCTCACTTTGATTGTTGTAAACTGCTTGATGCAAAGGTGTATTTCCATTTGCGTCTTTCTGTGCTACATTTCCTCCTGATAGAGCTTCGATTATATCTCTTAGTCCATTTGCTGTTGCATAGTCTAAAGCGCTAAAACCTTCGTTGTCTTTGAGATTTACATCGGCATTTAAAGAAATTAGATATAAGCCAGTCTCCGTCTTACTATTTTTTACGGCATAAATGAGTGGTGTTTGCCCGTCTTTATTGGTTGCATTTATATCTGCTCCTTGTTCAACTAGCATTTTAATTATGTCCTTATTACCATTCTTAGCAACACAGTGCAACGGAGTTTCGCTTATATTGTTTGCTAAAGATACATCAGCTCCTTCGTCAATAAGCATTTTTGCTATGTCTTTGGCTCCTTTTAAACAGACATAATATAAAGGTGTATTACCTATAGGGTCTCTCTTATCGAGGTTTATAGTTCCTTTTTTTAAGAATGCTTGAATAATTCCTTTCTGTGCATTTTTACATGCATTTAAAAACATGGTGTCCATATAATGTGTTGTATTTAATATATACTTACATATTGTTTAGTAGAAGTTTTACTACCGCTTCATTCGCTGCTTTTACAGCTATATCCAGAGCTGTTTCGCCATTGTTATTGGTGTTCTCAATTGTGCTTTTGTCAGCATCCAGTATTAATTCTGCTATTTTTTTTGCTGACATTTTATTCGAATTTCCAGCGGCATACATTAAAGCAGTATAACTGTTCTTATCTAGAAGAGTTGTATCCGCTTCATTATCCAATAGTAGTTCGGCAATATTATGTTTAGGTTCATCACCTTTCTCTGCAAAAGTCATAAGTGGAGTTTTTCCTGTTAGAGTTGGCAGATTAATATTACTACCTGCATCTATCAATGACTCAGCCAATTTATTGTTTATACCGTCCATATAACCAAGTGAGCAAACAAAATTTAAAGCTGTATTCCCATTATTATCAATAGTTACATTTGTATCCAAATCATTATCTATGAGAACTTGGAGTATTTTTGTTATTGTTTTCACATCTTGTCCTCCCACTACACCAACATTCAGATTTCGGATAGCAGAATTAAGTAAATAATACACTGCGGTGTGTCCGTTCTCTCCAGATACATAATTTACGTCAGCCCCACCTTTAGTCAATAGCTCTATGATATCTAATGATGGATATTCACATGCAGACATCAATGGAGTTCTATAGTCTTCTGAAACTTCGTTAATATCTGTCCCCGATTTTAGCAGACATTCTATTGCTTCTATGTCCTTTTTGAGAACGGCTTCTTTGATAGTCATTCCCCCTGTTTGTAAGTCACCTTCATTACCAGATAAAAGTGCTGCTATCTCTTTTACATCGCTTCGTTGAGCATAAGTAAGTGGGGTAGTATCAAAAATATCTTTGTCCTCAGGATCAACTCCTGATTTTAATAATGCTTCTATGGTTTTATATGCGGCTTCGGGAACTCCTGCATTTTTCTTTTTGTGATATAGTTGGCTACATATAAGATGTAAGAGGTTTTTGCCCTCTTCGCCTGTCGCATCCATCTTTACCGATTTATCAGCTAATGCTTCAATAAAAGGGTACATTAGTTTAGTTCCTGCTATATAATATGCAATCTCTCCAGCTTCATTTTTTTTCTTTGGATTAACTTTAAGGTCTATAAGCCTTTTGACTGTCTTGCGAATATCGTCCTCTCTTTTTCCGAAATTCTTTATGTCGTTAGTAAGGGGGCTTTTTGACAGATCGTGCAGTGGTGTATTTTCTTTTTCATCGGCACGTACTTTTAAGCCTCCTTCACTCAAAAATTCGATAGCTTCGTAATCGGCAAAGGTTGCAGCTATATGATATAAACTTTTGCCATCTTCATCTGTAACATCCAGTGCAGGCAAATTTTTGTATAGAATTAATACATCTCTTTTTTCGCCTTCTCTTGCAAATAAATTTTGTCTGTAGGCATCAATTATTTCTTTAAACATTCTCGTTAGTTTTTATGTGATTTTGATTCTGCTAATAATATAGCATTATTTACATTCTTATATCCTTTATTTCTAATTGCATTGCCTACTTCGAATACTCTATCCCATTGTTGAAGATGGAGATAGCAATCTACCTTTATACGAAGTATAGAGTCTTTTACAATTTCAGGAAAATAAGAGAAGTACTCATCAGTAATACCTGATTGATAGCATTCTGATTGATTTTGCTTTGATAGTATAGTTTTACAATCCTTATCAACAGGTAATAATGCTTGATTTCTGGGAGTTATCGTTAACAAGCTCAATACTTCATCTAAAGTATATATTGTTTGTTGATAGATTTCCCCGTAATAATAACATAGAGCAAGATTAAAAAGGCTGCATACCTCTTTTTTTGTCTGTGTTATTGTTATTAATAATTGATAAGCTTCGGTATATTTTCCGAGTGCAATTAAACGAACTATAAAGTCCTGATTTACTATTATAGTTTTATGATTAAAACTATCTTTCCCTAATAACATGTAGTGTGTCTTTGGCAGTAGCTAAAGTCTTTTATATCCATTATCATCTGAATAAATTCTTATCTTATGACAATAAGTTAGGACTTGCTACTTTATTTTACTCAAATATAGGGAATAGATTTTTTCTAAGCCTTTAATGGATTTGTAGATTTTATTAATTTTTCATAAAAAGGGGATAAGTGGCTTTTATACGATTTCGTTTCTATTAATAAT
>NZ_CVRU01000028.1 GCF_001261715.1 Dysgonomonas sp. HGC4
TTCACTCTTCTTTTTTATATCTTTTCCTATTGTAATTATAAAGATAATCCCATTATTAAAGATGGATAAATACCTAATATAATATTAAGGATTATTGCAATAGAAGCTACTAGAACATATCTAACAGGAACCTTAAGTGAAGATTCACTTGCCGGTTCCTTTGTAAACATCACATTGGCTGTTCCAAAGTAGTAGAAGATTGCTATAATAGAATTGATAATACCGAATATTACTAGAATCAGATAGCCTGCATCTACCATTTGAGTAAACATAAATAGTTTAGCAAAAAATCCTGCAAATATAGGAATACCTCCTAAAGAAACTAAAGCACAAGTTAATATTCCGGCAAGTAGAGGATTACGTTTAGCCAATCCATGTAGATTCTCAACGTTCTCATGTCCTTTACCTTCACTTACAGCCATTATAACTGCAAAACCTGCAATACCCGCTAAAGAATAAGCTGCAGCATAATATAGAAGGCTATTTGCCGCATCACTACTAGTAGAAAGTAGATCCATCATCATAAAACCTGCATGAGAAATACCCGAATAAGCCATCATACGCTTCAAACTCTTTTGATTAAGAGCGGTAATATTTCCGACTGTAAGAGATAATATAGAGAATACCACAATTGATATCTGAACTGCTGGAGTCATTGCTACACCCATTATCACGACTACTTTATAAAGTGTAGCAATTGCTGCAACCTTTACTAAGGTACTCATCAGAGTTGTTACTAGTGTTGGAGAACCTTCGTATACATCGGGAGCCCAAAAGTGAAAAGGAACTACCGAAGCCTTAAATAATAGCCCAACGAGAATCATTATAAATCCCATGTTAAACCATATAGGGAGATTGGCTCCTTCAGCCTTAGATACTTCTGTAATGATTGCTATATCGAATGATCCGATTGCTCCATAAACAAGAGCTATACCAAACAATATAAAGCTAGAAGCAAAAGCACCCATAATGAAATACTTCATTCCTGCCTCGTTACTACTTATTCTACCCGGATTACTTGCAGCTAAAACGTAAGCAGCTATCGATAACACCTCGATTCCGATAAAGAACATCGAAAGATTACCAAATGAAACCATTGCAATAGCTCCAGATAAAAGAAAAACTTTGAGAGATACATAATCTGCAATCTTCTCTATTTTGTCTTTATAAAATTCGGGACTCATTGCAATTACAAAAGTTGCAAGGATAATAAACAGGATAGAAAAACCTCGCGAATAACTGGTACTTACGATCATATTGTAGTCATCACGATAGAAGAAAGACTCTCCTAAATAGAACTCAGCAATAGTCATTCCCAATATACCAGCCAACAACAGTAGTGTTACAGGTACAAGTATTTTTCTTAAATTTAAAATCTCTAATAAAAGACAAACAATGCCCAGTCCAGAGACAGCTATCAATGTACTCATTATATATTTTAGCTAAACAGTTATCTATTCACATACATTAAAATTTCTTGAAGACTTGGTGATACCAAATCAACAATAGGCTTGGAGTACAAACCGAAAAACAGTAAAACAGCAGCCAACAAAATGAAGACAAGACCTTCATTTACCGTTAAATCTGCAAATGGTTTCTTACGTACTTCTCCCAACATTACAAGTTGATACATGTGCAACATAAAGAACGCACCTAAGAACATAGATGTTCCGATAAGAACTGTATACCATATACTAACCTGATAAAGACCGTACATTATTGTCATTTCCCCTACAAAGTTAAAAGACAACGGTATAGCAATCGAAGCCATTATCATTAAAAAGAAAGCTATTGTAAACTTGGGAGCTTGTCCTTTAATACCTCCCATCTGACTAATCAAAGGAGTATTAAATCTTCTATATATAACTTCCGAACCGAAGAATAAACCTACGACACCAAAACCGTGTGCAACCATTAACAATACTGCGCCTTGAAGACCGTCTAAAGTTAAGGCATATATTCCGGCTGCAATAAAACCTACGTGAGCCAAAGAAGCATAAGCAAAGAAACGTTTTAGGTTATCTTGTTTTAAAGCCACAATAGAACCATAAATCACACCAATTATTGACAAAGTCAAAACAACAGTTTGCATACCATGAGCTGCATGAGGTGCAATTGGTAACTGCCAACGTAAAGCACTATATAGAGCCATTTTCGACATTAATGCACCCAAAAGTAATGTACCCACTAAAGGAGCCTTTTGATATACATTTGCTTGCCATGTGTGAAAAGGAAAAATAGGAATCTTAATAGCGTATGCAAAAAAGAATGCTAGGAAAATCCACAATTGCTCGGTATCACTTAGATTGGCATTATATAAAGCTTCTAATTGGAAACTTCCTGTTTTTGTATACAGGTATATAATAGCTCCTAACATGAATAGCGAACCGGCAAATGTATATATAAAGAATGTCAATGCAGATCGTCTTCTTTTAGACATCGAGCCATTCCCCCATAATACAACAATGAAGTATATAGGTATAAGAGATAATTCCCAGAAAACATAATACAATAGAGCATCACTACTTAAGAATACTCCAGTCATGGCAAATGCCATAAATAGGATTAAACTATAAAGCAATTTTTCGTACGGAACAGTATGAGATACAGCTGTCAATAATATTATAGGTAATAAGACCGAAGTCAACAATACCATAATCAGCGACAAGCCATCTGCCTTGAGCGAAAACATCACTGAAGGACTATTAATCCATTGTACACTAAAATTAGTTCCCGTATTGTGGTACTCTAATAATAATGCTATTGAAAAGATTGCTGTAATAATAGCAAACAACATAGCAACTTTAGGAGCCCATCTATTTCCTGAAAGATAAGTAAGAATTGCACCTACTAATAAAATGATTAATATAATAGCGATATTCATGTCTCTTTTTTAATTTTTAAACAAGAAATAAACAGATGATTAACAAGCAGAAGGCCACAACAAAGAATGAAAGATAAAATCCAACACTTCCGTTTTGTAAAGCTTTTGCCGGAGCAGATAATCCTTTAGCAATTAAAGCAAACCCGAATACCACTCCTGTTATTATACTTTCTACAACATTCTTAAAGAAATTAGCCATAGCATATATAGGCTTTATGAATATTGCATTATATATCTCATCAATATAATATTTGTTGTAAAGTACTTTCGCAAAACCGGTGATCTTCTCATCTTCTTCTGGCACTGTCGATTTAGTCATATATTTATAATATGCCAAACTCATACCAATAAGGGCAATAAGAGTTGAAACTCCCATAAAGACCATTTGTTCTGTAGAGAAACCATGTGCTTCGGCAGCACCCGAACCCGAGAATATAGGAGATAAATAATTATTCAACCAACTATATCCAAAAGGTAAGCTAATCAAACCTCCCACAGTAGCCAACACTCCTAATACGATAAGAGGTATAGTCATAGAAAAAGGCGATTCATGTAAATGTTTCTTTTGTTCCGCAGTACCTCTGAATTCTTTAAAGAATGTAAGATACAATACTCTGAACATATAGAAAGCTGTTAGTAAAGATGCCAACATAGCAACTACCCAAAGAATAGGGCTATTTTGGAATGCAACTAACATTATTTCGTCTTTCGAGAAGAAACCTGCAAATGGAGGAATCCCCGAAATAGATAATGTAGAAACTAGGAATGTTATATAAGTGATAGACATTACACCTTTCAAGCCACCCATCTTTCTCATATCCTGCTCGCCACCCATTGCATGGATAACCGAACCCGATCCTAAGAATAAACAAGCTTTAAAGAAAGCATGTGTTATTACGTGGAACACAGCAATCTGATAAGCTCCAAGTCCCAAAGCTAAGAACATAAGTCCGAGTTGAGATACAGTAGAGTATGCCAGTACTTTCTTAATATCTGTCTGAACAATTCCTATCGAAGCAGCAAACAATGCTGTTACAGCACCAATGATCGCAATGAAGTATTGAATATCAGGAGTAAGATCGAATAAGAAGTTCAATCGGGTAATCATGAATATACCCGCTGTTACCATCGTTGCAGCGTGTATCAATGCCGATACTGGTGTTGGACCTGCCATAGCATCGGGCAACCATGTATATAATGGTATCTGAGCACTTTTACCCATTGCTCCAATAAACAAGCAAAATGCTGCTACACCTAATAATGCCGAAGTTTCAGGGGTAGTAGTTGTAGAAAGTGCTAGTTTTAAAGTTGCAAAATCGACTGTTTTAAACAGATATGCTAAAGTGAAAACTCCAGTTAAAAAACCTAAGTCCCCTATCCTATTCATAATAAATGCCTTTTTAGCGGCATCATTAAATTGTTGATTTTTATACCAGAAGCCAATCAATAGATATGAACATAATCCTACGCCTTCCCATCCGATAAACATCACCAATAGATTGTTTGCTGTTACAAGCACAATCATAAAGAAGATAAACAGATTGAGATATGAGAAAAAACGATCTACGTTTTCATCGTCATGCATGTACCCTATCGAATAGATATGTATCAATGCTCCGATACCTGTTACAACCAGTAACCATAGTAGCGAAAGCTGATCGAGAACAAAAGCAAGGTTCACCGAAAATTCGCCGAAAGCTACCCATTCAAAAAGATGAACTTCGATTGCCTCTCCGGTCGAAAGTATCTGTATAAAATAAAAGAGTGAGATTATAAAACTACCCGTTACTGCTGCTGTAGCAATAATACCGGGTAACGATCGCCCAATCTTTTTACCTACACTCAGATTGATTAAGAAACCAACCAGAGGAAAAATCAAAAGTAATAATACTAACCCTGTTTCCATTCAAAATTACCCTTTCAAGTTTTTTAATTTATCGATATCAATTGAACCGATATTTCTATAGATTGAGACTAATATAGCCAATCCTACTGCGACTTCGGCCGCTGCTACTGCCATTGCAAAGATGACAAATACCTGTCCGCTCACATCTTGATGATAAACCGAAAATACGGCTAACAACAAATTTGCAGCTGCAAGCATCAATTCAACCGACATCAGCATAACTATTGTACTGCGTCGATACAAAATACCAAGTACACCCACACAAAACAATAATGTAGAAAGGTAGATGTAATTGTTAATACCAACTTGTTCTAATATATCCAGCATATCTTAAGCTTTTTTCTCTCTTTTTGAAATCAATACAGCTCCAATCATTGCAGTAATTAGCAAAATGGAAGCAAATTCGAATGGTACCATATATTCGTCAAGTAATACTTGTCCTATAACCTCTACCGACTGAAAATCTATATTTTCGGTCTTATAAGATTCCATTACAATATTAGCTTTAAGGAATACTGCTAGCACAACAATTGCTGTTAAGCATACCGATACTGCAGCAGCAATACGACTCGCCACTTTTTTCTTCGGTTCGTGCTGATCACTCAAATTCATAAGCATCAATGTAAACAGCAATAATATCATAATAGCACCTGTGTATACTATAATATGTACTACTGATAAAAATTGTGCATTAAGCATCAAAAAATGACCTGCAATCGAGAAAAAACAGACAACCATATAAACTGCACTATGTATAGGATTTTTGGCTAAAACAGTCAAAATTCCAGTACCTAGAGTAATTGTTGCCAGAATATAAAAAATTATCGTTATCATTTTATTTATATTAAGGTCGCAGACCTAATTTATTTCTTTATTAAGCGTCTATTCTAAATCCGTCGAACTTTCTTGCTTTTGCATCTTCAATAGAAATAACAAGTTTGTCCTTTCCGTAGATAAAACTTTGTCTTGTAACATCTGGTTTTACATGTTTTTGAGACTTTGTCAAATAGATGGCTTCTTTTGGACAAGCTTCTTCACACAATCCGCAGAAAATACAGCGCAACATATTGATTTCATATATAGCTGCATATTTTTCTTCGCGATACAAATGCATTTCATCTTTTGTACGTTCGGCAGCTTTCATTGTAATAGCTTCTGCAGGACACGAAAGAGCGCATAATCCACAAGCAGTACAACGTTCACGACCTTCTTCGTCTCTCATCAATACATGTTGTCCTCTATAAACAGGACTGTATTCACGTTTTTGTTCGGGATACTGAACAGTTACTTTTCTTGAGAAAAAGTGCTTTATGGTAATCATCATCCCTTTAATTATCGCTATAAAATATAGACGCTCCCAGAAGGTCATCTCTTTATTAGAGACAGCCGTCTTTCTTCCCGATAATGATATATTTTCTATTGCCATAGCAAATAATTGTTTTTAGTAAGCTCGCAGAGCTTTTTATTACTTTGTAAGTATAATAAAATAAGCACTTATGATTTTTAATATCTCATTAAATACTTTTGTTTA
>NZ_CVRU01000029.1 GCF_001261715.1 Dysgonomonas sp. HGC4
ATAATATTTAAGATCGTAAAATTATTTATTTTTAGCAAAAATTCATTAGTAAGACCTGTAAGCTAGCAGAGTAAAAAAATTACGATATTGAATCTAAAAAATAAGAGGAAGAGCATTCAGCTCTTCCTCTATCAATTTTAAGAATTCATTCTCAACAATTTATTCTATAGAGGCAAACTTTACACAAACTGGCATATCCAGCTTTATATCGTGCCCTGTATCTTCTAATAATCCCGTATTCTCATCAATCTTAAAGACCTGAATAACATCATTGTCACGACAAGCTACTAATAACAATCTACCATTAGGTGTAATTGCAAAGTTGCGCGGATGAACTCCGGTTGTATGATATCCGACCTTTGTTAATTTACCATCTGCTTCATTTATTGAAAAGATTGCTAAGCCATCATTTTTCAATCTATTAGAAGCATATAAGAACTTGCCATTAGGAGTTATACCAATATCACCACTACCTTTAGCATTAACTGTATCTGCTTTTATGGTTTGTATTTCCTTTAGATTACCATCATTATAATCGAAAGCAATTACATCCCCCGACAATTCTGTTATCACATATGCAAACTTATTGTTTGGATGAAACTTAAGATGACGAGGCCCTGATCCTCCTTTAACTGTAAATGCAGCAGGATTACCTACTGATAAGAAATTATCTCCTGATTCATTTACATTAAATTTATGGATCTTATCAGTTCCTAGATCATTTGCAAATAAGAATTTTCCATCAGGAGTAAACTGCACACAGTGAATATGTGACTGTTTCTGACGCTCAGTATCTGCTCCTTTTCCTGCAAAACTAATAACCTGAGATGCTGTTTCTAAGCCACCTTTTTCGTTTACAGAAAAATACGTAAGACTACCCCCCGAATAATTAGCTGTTACAACATGTTTCCCTTCCGAGTCTATATTTATGTAACAAGGAGCACCTCCACCAGTTAATTGCTTATTGATAAAGGTAAGCTTACCATCTTGCTTATCAAAAGAAAAAGCATTAGCAGCAGATGTTTCAACACCATCATCTTCGGTTACCGAATAGACAAACTTCTCAGATGGACTCAAGACCAAATACGAGGGGTTATCAACCTTTACTTCACTTATATATTTAGACGTTCCTGTTACAGTATCTAATTTATAGACATAAATACCTTTACTTTCGCCTGAAGTATATGTACCAACTAACATATACATTTCCGCATCACTTTTTTCAACTTGATCCATAGACTGATTTTCAGTATTATTGTTTGCATTTTTATTTCCGCATCCCATTATTAGAAACACAGACGAAAATACTGCTACAACTTTCTTTAGCATAGTTTTATATATTTGTTTATACAATTAAATTCGAGCACCTTTCTTAAAGAACATACAAAGGCTATAACCTTAATTTTGAACCCTAAAAATAGAATAAACAAATTTAATGAATAAAAATATGTGACCAACTCCTTTTTAATAAGAAAATTCGATCAGTAATATTTTTTTATTCTTTAAAAAAGTCTATCTTTGCAGACCGAAAAGAGAACAATTAAAAAAATAATAATATAAGCAATGAAAAAAGGAATTCATCCAGAAAACTACCGTCCAGTTGTTTTCAAAGATATGTCAAACGATGAAATCATAATTTCTCGTTCAACAATCAATGCAAAAGAAACCATTGAAGTAGACGGAGTTACTTATCCTCTAATCAAATTAGAGATCACTAGTTCTTCCCACCCTTTCTACACAGGAAAACAAAAACTTGTGGATACTGCAGGACGTGTTGATAAGTTCATGAATCGTTACGCAAAACGCACACAAGTTAAAAAGTAATTTTACTTGTAGATAATGATACATTAAAGCATTCCGAATTTTCGGAGTGCTTTTTTATTTTCATCAAAAACTAGTACGTATCAATAATAGAGAAACAAATAGTATAGTATTTCATTTCAACTTGCAGGAAACGAGTAACAATAGAATGTATTACACGAACTTTTTTTTCTAACAATCTTATATAGTCATATCTGAGATCTTTCCTCCATAAACAAACAAGAGAAATCACCGCACATACTTTCTATTTGTAGAGAATCTACTAAATTAAAAGAGTATTTTAAATATTATATAAAATAGGATTAGCCTTTTAGCCAAGAATCGAGCTCCTCGAAGGATGAGAGAGCTTCTGTTTGATTATTCCGAACTACTGATATCTGAGTAGGTGATAACAATTTTAATGAAAGTTCGCTTGTAGGATTATCTGTCAGACAATACCCCTTTCTTGATAAAAAATTCTTTGTCCAATAATACAGTTCCCCTTGGGCGTCTAAATAGATTGATTGATTGATAGTTTGATCAGAAATAAATCGTCCCGTTTGTTGATCAAAAATAATGGTACTATTTCCAATATAATCATTTATGGCATTAGATAATACTATATCTTCCGTCACCCCACATTTCAAACCCTTATCCCTTGCCAACAGCCACAAACGGTCTGCCAGAGTAAGAGCCAGCTCTATATCATGAGTTGATAATAAAATAGTCTTGTTTTGTTTTATTGCTATCAGATGCAACAAGTTCATAATCTCAATTCGGTTAACTATATCAAGAAAGGCAGTAGGCTCGTCTAATATAATAATAGGACACTCTTGCGCTAAAGCTTTTGCTATCATAACCTTTTGACGCTCCCCATCTGATAATTCAGCAACGTATGAATCCTTTTTATGTAGAATACAAACATCATTCATTGCTTTTTCTACAATCTGATGATCCTCTTTAGTTAATCGTCCGAAGAAGCCTGTATAAGGGTACCTACCTAGTGCAACAAGTTCTGAAACAGTTAATCCCCCAACAACAGTTTTATCCGTCAATACAAGCCCTAACAATGTAGATAACTGCTGTTCTGAATACTTTGAGATAGCTTTATTCTGTAAATTAACTTCACCTCTCAATGAGGGTTGAAGCCCCGTAAGCGTACGCAATAATGTTGACTTACCAGCTCCATTAGAACCCAATAAACAGGTTAACTCTCCTGCATAAAGATTGAATGACATATCTTCATACAATACAGACGTATTCCTGTTACGAGATTTAGGATACCCGATACTAAGATTTTGAGCTGATATAATAGGTTCTTTATTCACAGATATATTTACTTCAAATTATATTTTTTGCTTACTAGCTAGTAGCTATTTAAATAAATGAAAGTATCTAATTATAACAGACTATCACTGTTGGGCTTACTAAAGCAACAAAAAAAGTCTGAAACCTTAATTGAAATACTGAATTTTCTTTTGATTTACAATAACATATATAATTACAGGAGCTCCAAAAATAGGAGTAATTGCGTTCAATGGAATTAATCCTGCTGAACCTGGAATTACACTAATCAGATTACATAGCAAAGCCATAAATGTCCCTATAAGAATAGTCACGGGTAATAACGATTTATGATTGGATGTTCCCAGCATAAGCCGAGCGATATGAGGTACAGCCAGCCCTATAAAAGAGATAGGACCACAATAAGCAGTAGTTACAGCAGTCAATATACCAGCACATAGTAATAAGAGAAAGCGTACTTTCTTTATATTAACCCCCAAATTAGCAGCATATCTATCACCTAGCAACAAAGCATTTAGCGGCTTCACCAATACTACAGCTAATATTAATCCGATTGATACCGTTATACAATAAAAGGGAAGTTGTTCCATAGATACTCCTGAGAAATCCCCCATCCCCCAGATCATATATGAGAATACCTGCTCACTCGTACTCCAGTATTTTAGTAAAGAAATAACCGAAGATGTTAGGTAGCCAACCATGATACCAATGATTAACAACATTATATTATTCTTTACGATGGAAGCAAAACCAATAATAATAAGCAGGATAAGAGCTGCACCCACAAATGCACCTGCAACAACAGTCATCGATATAGAAAGATCAAAGCCTACATTATTACCTATTATACCACCAAACAGAAGTATAACAATAGCAACACCAAGCCCTGCACCTGCACTGATACCCAGAATACCTGCATCGGCTAGAGGGTTACGAAATGCAGTTTGTAGCAATAAACCTGCAACAGCTATTCCTCCTCCTGTAAATAAAGCCGTTATAGCCTGAGGCAGCCGCACTTCGAGAATAATATGTTCCCAAGATTTTTTTACAGCTTCACCACCTGTCAAAATATCAATAATTGCCTGAAATGGAATCTTTACAGATCCTACAAACAGATTTGCAAAGAATACAATGACAATCGCAACTATAAGTAGCAGTATATAACTTACGAAATGGTTATTTTTCAATTTCAACAGTTCTATTTATATCCAAAGGTAAATCAAAACCTTTTGCTTAAACAAATATAGTAATACTCTTTTAAAGTAAAGTCTTAGACCTACCTATTGTCGACCTAAGGAAAACAACCAATCATTATGATTTCTCGAAGAAGACATCTAACACTTACACTTACAAATTCACTCTTTCATCTTACTATAATAGCGAGGAGTGTAGTCCGGAAAAAGATCCGGATGGAAAATATACGCAAAGTCTTGTAAGATATAATCAGGATGTATTGGAAGATCCTCATAATAAGATTTCTCTGCCGCATTACACCCGTAAATATTACGATTCTTAAATGCTGAGAAGTACGAATATGGCTTGTATTCTTTTTCTAACGAAGTATACGTTAAATCAGTCGGATGATTATACTTTATCAGCCAAAATTGAGCATCTCCTGCTTTATCCAAAATCTCCTCGAAAGCTAAAGGCGTTGAAGCAACTTTATCGTTATCCGACCATACATAGTTAGCCCCTGCATCACTTAACATTCTCGATATGAAACTGCCTCCTCCTGATATATACCATACATTACCATACATTAAATCAATAAATACAGACGGCTTTTCTTTAACCGATACCATCTTTTCTTTAATTGTATTGTAATTATTCACCGTTATATTGAACAGAGAGTCAGCTTGCGATTCGTTATCAAAAAATAAAGAGTAGAATCTAATCCATTCAGCACGCCCCAATGGCAAAGGCTCCATATAATCGGGGGTTTCTATTACAGGTATACCTGCTTTATCAATACTCCCATAGGTACGCCCTTGTATTGGTGTAGCGAAAATAGCTTCGGGATCAACATCTACTATTTTCTCGATTATTGGATTTGCAGCCTGACCTAAATCGGCGATAGTTCCATTTTTTACACCTTCTTGAATATAGTCAATATCAATATAACTTGGCTCACAAACACCTTTTACGGTAGCTAGAACACCTAATTCGTTAAGTGTTGCACAATGAATTGTTGAATAAGCAACTATGCTTTTCAATGGAGTTCTTATAAGTGTACCCTTAGGTAAGTTAGCAGGCAAGCTTTTGGTTTTATCTACCAAAATATATCGTTGCAAAATTTTTGTAGAATCCCAAGGATCTACAACTGTTACCTCTTTATAATCAGCATATTTTTTCACAGTAAAACCTTTGGCATATTGTACTGTATAAACTGTATCTACAACATTCCCCTCAACCTCAGCCGATTGTTTATTTCCTGAACAAGAAGTGATAAGAAATACCAGAAGTAAAAACAAATAATTTTTTCTCATTACCTTTAAAGTAAATTAAGGTCGTTATATATTCTATAACGACCTTTTGTATTTAACACAATACTCTTATTTAATAAAAAAGGCACCAGCAGGATTAAGACCACCTGTGTTGAAATGGCTAACTAATTTACCTGTGGTCGAAATTATGTACATTTCAGCATTAGTTCTATAATCAGAAGTTCCGATATAGATTTCTTTTGTTGCAGGATCAAAATCCAAAGTAGATGGACTCGCTGAGAATTTAACATCACTGTTTACAAAGCTTCCATCCACATATTTTTGATCATAAATATGATATACTTTATAATCTACTGTTGGAGCTCCGTATTGGGCATAAATAGTATATAATCTATCTCCAGTTGGGTTGATTTTCATCAACGTTGAGTTTCCTAACGAATCAACCGAATAATTAGGATTAATGCGTTGAAGAGTATTAGGTACATCACCATAATTACCCATAGAGATAACATATACATTTCCTCTTCTGTCAATCTCAAGTGTAGTAGGGTTTAAAACAACCTCAATATCTTTAACCTTCGAAAAAGTAGCAATATCGATAACTGATACAGTTTTATCATAATTAGGATAGTTCATTCCTCCCGAATTTGCTACATAAATTTTATTATTGGCAATCTTTAGATTTTCCGGATTATTACCAACTTTAACCTGAGTTGCATCTACCAATAATGTTTTACGTTCAATACGAGCAACATAACCATCGAAATAAGTAACATATACATACTTGTTATCAGAAGCAAAATTTCTTGGTTTTTGAGCCTTACCATCTCTTTCCGAAACAATCTTTTTTACTAATTTACCTTGTATATTGGTCACATAAATAAGCCCCGAACCATACATTGCAATATAAATAGAATCTCCAGAAACAATAAGATCTTGTGCAGTATCGCCCAATTCAAGACCATTGTTTAATGACTGGAATACTGTTGGATTACATTTTTTTGTCTCTTTATCATAAAATGCTAGAGACGCATTATTAGAGCCTTGATTACCGCTATTCAAAATAAATGCACCCTGAGTAGAAGATAAAGGTGGAGTCCACACATCATAATCAACTTCATCATCACTAGAACAAGAAGCAAGAAACAATGTAGACAATGTTAGAAGCATGCTTCTAAACAAAAGATTTTTATAATTCATAATTATATATTTAGTTTAAAATGAGTACTCTCTAATAATTTTTATAATGTAAATGCCGCCAATATTCTAAAAGACCTACCCGGCATAGGATATCCCTGTATTATTTCATAATTTTTATTTGACAGATTCAGTGCTTCAGCCTGTAACCTTAGCTTGGTCTGCTTTAATAAAAAAGTCTTATTTACTGATACCGAATGATCGCTATAAGCATCTATTCGCGTTGATTTTGTATGATCCAGTTTAGAATAGACCTTACCACTGGCAACAAAACTATAAGTAATATTTACCCAAGGATTTTCGAAACTTATCGACCCCGACCCACTATGCTCGGGTGTATAAGGAATTTGCTTTTTAGTATCATCATTTTCACTCGATTGATAACTATATGCACCAATAGCTATTAACTTTAATGAAGATGACAGGTCAATCTCCGATGTTGTAGAAACATCAACCCCATATATAGTTACATTATCGAGATTCGTCATTTTCAGAACCTGAGGAGCTGCCGCAAATATTACAATCTTATCTCTTACTTTATTTAAATAGGCATCAACCGAAATATTAAGCAAACTATACTTTTCGCTCACAGATCGATAAAATGTACTTCCTATATTATATTGTTTTGAAATCTCAGGACGTAATGCTGTATTTCCCATACGGAAATAATACATTTCATTAAATGTTGGGGCACGGTATATATCCTTATAAGAAGCTCTGAATCTCAAACCTATGTCAAAAGGATTATACAATAGACTGAATGCCGGCGACAATCGCGTTTTATCTTTAGGGCGGTCTCCCTGCTTCACGTTCTCGCCAATGTATGTTCCTAATATACCGGCAGTAGCAGTCAATCGGTTGGTTTTAACCTGTGCATTCAAAGCCGTTAATGAAGTTCCTCGCGATGGATATTGTTGTTTTACAAAATTGGAGGTTAGTTTATTATAAGCATAGTCTTGCGCCAATGATACAGAAAAAATATCAGTAGGCTGATACAATGCCGATGCAGAACCATAGTATTCAACCTGAGTATATTTATCAATAATAAATCCGTTATCATATATAGCATCAACATCCAAATATTTACTATACAATCTGGAATACTTTCCTAATCCTTGTAGCGAAAATTTCGAGTTGATTTTTTTCTCGTAATTTACTTGTGTAAAGAAATCTTTATTCCACAGTCTTTCATTGGCTTCTATATTACCAGATATCACAGCT
This sequence comes from Dysgonomonas sp. HGC4, assembly GCF_001261715.1. Classification (GTDB taxonomy): domain Bacteria; phylum Bacteroidota; class Bacteroidia; order Bacteroidales; family Dysgonomonadaceae; genus Dysgonomonas_A. The sequence goes on from NZ_CVRU01000029.1 coordinate 7,968, forward strand.
CCGGGAATTCCTCTTTTCGAATCAAGATAGAATGCTTTCAGTTGAAGCGTCCCACCACTTTTCAGATCACCGTATACATTTAATTCGCCTTGCCAGATATCAACATCTGAGTTATTCCGATTACGACGTTCTGTTTTTTCTCCAGTGTTAAACTTAAAAGGATAATTTCCATCAGCTCTTTGCCAACTTCCATTAAATGTAGTAGCCCATGCGGACGATATTTTGTAAGATTGAACGATTGCCGGACTAAACATACCCCATGATCCTCCATGAAGAAGAACCTGCCCTTTATACTTTTTATCCCCAAATTGAGGTTTTGCCGTTTTAATATTCAGAGTTCCCGCAGAAGCAAAAGCCTTTGCCGATTGAAATATATCGTCAGCCTGTCCAATATTGAGTGATATAAAAGATATATTTTCAAAAGAGAAACGCCCTATATCAGTTGCCCCTGATTGAGAATTGCTAAAAGCTATTCCGTCATATAATACAGCAGTATGCTGATCACCTAAACCCCTTACTGAAACAGTTTTCAAACCACCTATTCCACCATAATCCTTCACCATTACTCCCGCAAATCGTCTTACAGCATCAGAGATTGATTGCACACCAATACGCTCTAAATCGGCAAAAGTCATAACTTGAAGAGGCGAGGCAGCACGCGAAACCGAAGGTAATACCTGTGCAGTTACAGTTACCTCATTGATATGCTGAATTTTTATGGAATCTTTATTCTGAGCATCTACTTCGAAGAAGCAGAACTGAGAAATAAGAAATATAAGGAGAAAACAAGAATACTTCATATACTGAAAGCCTATAAATCAATAATAGATTTAGCTTTCGGACAAAATATTGTGAAGAAATTACATTGGAAATATTCTAAAGAAGAATGAATCGACAGTTTTTGATCTTCAGCTCTATTTCTCGAAAGCTGTTTAGTATCACTTTTTGTCGTCTTGCAGGTTTTCTGACTTACATTCTATTCATTTACAAATAGAATGCTTACAGTAGCGAGTCTGTCCAGGTCTTTCACCTGATTACCCTTTTTGCATCCTTCTTAAATATTTATTACTAATAGGAGCAAGACAACGGTGCAAAGATATGTTATAAAACCTAATTCATCCAAACAAAATTGTTAAAATTGGAAGTAGATGAATGGTTGCGTTCCACTAGATGCAGTTGCATATACCAACCAGAATACGCCACCTACAATAATAGCACGTCCAATATACGGTAACTTAAGGAAGCCCATTTCAACCATATCACTCACACGCTTAGGTGTGAAATGTAAAATGAAACCTATAAATATTAGTATAAATACATTTCGGTATCCTTGGATTACCATGAGCCATGCCTCGGGATTATATTCGAGTCGGCTAATATTACTTATAACTGCTGTGGCAACTTCAAAATCGTTGGCTTTAAAGAATATCCAACAAAATGCTACAAAATGGAAAGTGATAATTCCGCAAATCAGATTAACAAATATATTCTTTTCGGGAAGTTTTACAAACTGCCTGAATAAACGCTCAACAGCAAGTGCTCCGCCATGTAATGCACCCCATGCAATATATTTCCATGCCGCACCATGCCAAAGACCTCCAATAAGCATCGTTAAAAATAGATTGAAATATGTGCGGAATCGTCCTTTTCTGTTTCCTCCTAATGGAATATACAAATAATCTCTCAACCAAGACGACAAAGAAATATGCCATCTACGCCAAAACTCAGTCACCGAAACCGATTTATAAGGTGTACGAAAGTTCTCAGGAAGTTTAAATCCCATTAATAATGCTATACCGATAGCCATATCAGAGTAACCCGAAAAATCACAATAGATCTGTAAAGCATAACCATAAGTAGCCATTAATGTTTCGAATGGTGTATAGCTTAGAGGACTATCAAAAATACGGTCTACAAAATTCAGAGATATATAATCGGATATAACAGACTTTTTAATCAAACCCGTAATAATCAAAAATAAAGCTAGACCTGCTTCTTTCTTCGACAAATTTATCTCACGATACATCTGCGGAAGAAATTCCTTAGCTCTCACAATAGGTCCAGCAACCAATTGAGGAAAGAAAGAGAGATAAAAAGCAAAATCCAGAACATTCTTAGCCGGCTTAAGTTCCCTCCGATACAAATCCACAGAGTAGCTTATTGCCTGAAATGTAAAGAATGATATACCAACAGGTAGAATGATATGTTGAAGTTGAAAATTCTCGTGAAATAGGCTGTTTAAATTCCCAATAAAGAAATTCATGTATTTGAAATACGCCAACACTAACAGATTGAGAACTATTGTAACTGTAAGCACTATTTTTCGGACTGACTTCTTTGTAGATAAGTCCATTACTTCAGACAGTATATAATTAATGAGAGCCGACAGTATCAATAATATGAAATACTCGCCTCCTGCCTTATAGTAGAAAAACATAGAAAAGAGTAAAACATATACTGTCCGAAAATGTGCATATTTCCGAGTCAATATATACACTAAATAAAAAGCCAAAAAGAATCCAAGAAACAAACTCGAGCTAAATAAAAGCGGGTTGCTTGGGTCATACTCAAACCAAGATCGTATTTGATCTGTAGTTATAGAGAAATAAGATTCTAAGTTAGTTAACACAGTTTTCAATTAGTTCTACTTTTTACATAGTTATCATAAGCAGTCAAAAAGTCAGTAGTGAAAAGCACTCCCTGCTTTTCATATCCTTCTCTTGTATAGTGCACTTTATCTTTAGCCATCAATGGAGCAAAACATTTAGTAAGAGGAGCTTGTACGCCGCCCAACTTATTCAACAAATCCCATACTACACAGCCTTTCAATCCTTTCATAGCCTCTCCATATCCTTCTACAAAAGTATTAGGAGTTCTTCTTTTAAACAATGAAGGCGGAGGTGTCATTAATAAGATTATAGACTTTGGATTATTTTTCTTTATCTTATCTATAAACTCTTGCATTTGTGAAACATAATAGGGTGTTGTCCATTTATTAAAAGCCTCATTTGTTCCTAAAGAAATAACAATTAAATCTGCTCCTAAAGAAGGAAGTTGCTCAAAAAACAATGGATATTTATTGTAATCTGAGACCTTTGTTCCATTTACTCCTATGGTATGATATATAACACCTGGTCTGTCGTTTTCTAACACTACCCCACTTAAATTATATTCGGACTGCTTATTACATGGTAAAATAGTCACCTGATTAGATGACATAGGCAGAATAAATTCCGATTCGTAAGGCTTTTCTTTAGAAAGAATAATCTTTGGTTCATTCTCGCTTTTCTCCTCCTCTTTTACAATTTTGGGGATCATAGCCACTTTAGGCTCAGGCTCTGCCAACTCCTGCTTATTGGGTATTTTTAAGTCCATCCCCACACGAATCGTATTTGAGCCCAAATTATTTATTTCCTTTAATTTCTCCACCGAAATACCATAATTTTGAGATATTCTATACAAAGTCTCTTTACTTTCTACTTTATGTAGAGTATAGTTTACTTTTGACCCCTCAGCCTTTTTGCTTTCTATTTGGGGCTTAACAACAACCTCTTCCGATACAGTTTTATAGTCACTATTGGGCAAAACGATTTTAAAACAAGATGTTTTAGTTGGATACAATAGCTTTATCTTATTGAATGTATATAAAGGGTTAGCATCTATATTTATTTCAAAATCAGAACTATTCGCATAGAGTCCTATTCCACTTAAACCTACTGAAACATCTGTCACCGGATATATATTGCGACGACTCTCCCATAAAGTATTGGAAGTATATTTTATATAGCTCGTACCATTTGTTTTAGCCAAACTATAAGGAAAGGAAAATCCATATCCCCCATTGCCAAACTTAGTTTGTAAAATTTGACGAATTACGTTTGTAAACATATCAGCCTGCACATGCGAATCGCCAATATGTACAATATTCACTTTTCCCTTTTGATTCTTCTCCAATTGATATAACTTATCAAATAAAGGTTCCAACAACTTCACATTCTTGAAATCTGAAGATACAACGTCCTTACTATCTTTCGAATATATAGCGGAAGACATTAAACACAGAAAAAATAAGAATGTTATTGTTCTTTTATAAATCATCAGTATGTTTAGTTCGGGCTGCAATTTGCCCTGATTCTCTTAATCTTTTATATTGAATATACCCCTTATCCAGTTCATTATAAATAAGTCCACCTATTTTCTTTGCTCCCTTTTGATTGAAGTGAGTATAATCTTTATTAGCCAAAGAAGGACTTTCTTGTACCCATTTTATCATAGAGCCATATCCACCCATCAATGTATATAGATTTATAAAGCCCGAATGAGTACTCTCGGCATACAATCTCTGATGTTTTACCAAAGGTTCTACCGCCTTATCAGTTTTCATTTCCATATCTGTTTTCACAGCTCTGTCTCCTGTCGATATTATTAAAATACTTGCATTAGGAAAGCATTGCTGCAAGTGATTAACCACACCTGCCATTTTAGATTCGTACCAACTATAATCGGTAGTACCATATCCTAAAACATTTGTACCATATTGTAGAACTATCAGATCATAATTTAGAACCTTATCCAATGCGTTCATCAAATCTCTATTAAATAGAGACAGTGGTAACCCTGAATTTCCTCGTAAAGAAAAATTATCTACATGAACGCCTATACCATCGTCAAAATTAACTCCATAAAAAGGTATAGAATCAGCCTTTTCGAAAGTAGCTTTCAGCGTTTTAGAAGTAGACGAGAGTTTAAGAGTATTCAATAATTTGTCGGCAACCAATTCGTGACGTATAGACGAATCCTTACCCAAAGCAACATTAACAGAAGCATTATGATTGGAAGAGCTTCCATAAAACAAAGTTGGATTATAAAGTAAAGTTGAGTTTACCACATCATTAGCAGCATATCTGACCCATGTTTGAGAACCTCTAGGTGCAAAAGAGACTTGCCCGTCTACCCCAAATGCTCTCTTCGGCTTCTTTACATTTAAGAACGATTGAGTCTCCCAATTATTTGAATATTGATGTGTAACTGAGTATCTGGCTGAAGCCGAAAGAGAGGTTACCCCTACAAAGCCAACACCTTTACCTCCATAAGCATTTTGATATGAGCTACGTATATCCTGCACAATCAAGTCACCATCATTCATTGAGTCTCCGAAGTAAGCTATACGAACTTTACCTTTACCCGAGTTTTCTAGTTCATATAATTTCTCATAGAAGTTTATGAGATTACCAATGCCTTCGCTATTTTCCGAAGCATCTATATCAATTCTATTAATTAACGTATCATTCGCCAGAGAGTCAACATCTGCTATTAATATCGAATCATTAGACATAGCATCTAAAGCCAAACTATCAATAACTATTCCCGGTGTTGTACCTGTACTTTCAGGAAATAATCTGGCAGGAAGAACTTGCTTCAACCCCCAAAATACCCCTATAGCAATAACTATAGTCAAAAACGACTTGAAAAAATAATTTTTAGCTTTATCCTCCATACCCTAATTTAGGTCGAAAATCCGTTTATTGCTTAGTAAACCACATAATCAGTGGTTATTATAATCAGACATTTTATAAAAAATTAGCCCAAAATTTCTAGTCTATTAACCAGAAACCGAGAACCTAATACGTCAATATTACGGTGTGTTTAAAAATGCGCTGCAAAGCTAGTTACTTTATTGAAACTTCAGATACTATATATAACAAAAAAACTGCCTTGCGGCAGTTTTTTATCACGTAATTTGTCAAATATATTTATTAGAATGAGAAGTCAACTCCCGCTCCAAAAACTTTATTAGTTCTTGAGAATACATCCTTAGATGTACCTCCTCCTGGTACTTTTGTATAATCTGAATAAGTTGTCCAGAAATAACCTACATTTATTCTCACTGATGGAGAAACATTCACAGCACCTCCTAGACCTAAAGAGTATGAATCGCAAGAGAAGCTTAAGTCTCTTTGGAAAACATCACCCACACCATAGCGTGTGATTTGTCCACCGGCACTAACAAGAAACATTCTATCAATTTGATATTCTACACCTGCTAAATATTCATTAGTTGCACCTGCGTCTTTTTGCTTATCTCCATCCATTTTGGCATCAGAGTCAAAGAATCTATGATAACCAACACTAGCCATTAGTTTTTCGGTAACTTTATAAGAAGCTCCAATAGTCAGCAAGGCAGGAATATCGTGAGCTGTATTTACTCCATCTCCAAACATACCTGTATCGTCTCTTTTTGTATTATTTTCTACATCAAGTGAAGTCTTAAATTCGTACTTAACACCAATGTTTAATCTATCTTGGTAATTAAAATTGAAACCGATAATAGGAGCTACTCCCCAACCGCTTTGCGAACTTTCTAACATAGCACCTTCGCTGCTAGAAGCTTTAGCCATTAAAAGTATTTGTTGTTGTTTAGCTGGGTCAGCAGCTGCACCCGCAGCTATTTGCTCCAAAAGTGGAGCAGCATACACCATATTCTGAGAATAATCGGAACCCACTTGAGTTAGGTTTAATTTTAATCCTCTCAAATATCCCTCATACGAATTTCTTACAACATTCAATCTGAAACCTGCGTAAGCAGAAAACATTTCGTTAATCTCGTAAGTTCCACCCAATTGACCTCCAATAATCATATTAGAACCCTTCATGTGTTGGTTTACCTCATATCTGTTGGCAGTATATCCTGTAAGAGCTTGAGTCTGATTTACTAATGCAGCACTAGTTCCTGCAAGAGCTTCGAAAGAAGGTAGCCCATTATTAAAAGTAGCTTTACCTCCACCACCTGATATAGCGACAGACCCAGATAAAACCCATTTACCTTTTTTATAAGCACCTTGTAAGCTTGGAATAAATGGTACTGAAGCCTTACCTTCAAAGGTTTTTGTCTCTAATCCACCATTCATCAAGAATATAGGAGAAGTAGAAGTTATAGTTCGTGTTTGAAATGCACTCTGATTATTGAAAGAAAAATGGAATCCATCAGTAAGTTTTACTAAACCTGCCGGATTCGTGTAAACAGCATCAATCTCGGTAGAAGCATCACGCGCCGGATTTCTAAGAAAATGCACACTTTGATTGGTATTAGTAAGTAAACCTCCTGCAAACAATGCAGAAGAAGACATACAAAGGGCAGCAATGGCTACCAATTTTGATTTATTCATGAATTCTTTAAAATTGAAATTGGGCAGCAAATGTATTAATATTAATTTTAGTTTCAAAAGAAACTATAACAATTTAACCACCTGATAATCAATATTATTATTGCATACACAACTATTGCAGTGCGTCCAATTGTTTCAACCAGATAACACCTGAAGCATCACTTGCCATACGCCAATCGCCACGAGGTGAAAGATTTATAGAACCGACTTTTGGTCCATCGGGAATACATGAACGCTTAAATTGCTGTGAAAAGAATCTGCGGTAAAACACTTTAAGCCATTTAAGAATCTCTTCTTTCTCATAATCCTCCTTAAATGCCTTCTGTGCTAAAAAGTATATTTTGCGTGGTTCATAGCCAAATCGAAGCATATTATATAAGAAAAAATCATGCAATACATAAGGTCCTACTGTATCTTCTGTTATTTGTGATATTTTGCCGTCCTTTCCTGCCGGTAACAATTCAGGACTAACAGGCGTATCCAAAATATCTAAAAGTATGTGTTGAGAACCAGAATCTAATTGTGTATCCGAAATCCATCGTACAAGAGTTTTCACCAACGTTTTAGGAATACCCGTATTAACGGCATACATCGACATATGGTCTCCATTGTAAGTACACCACCCCAATGCCAATTCCGAAAGGTCTCCCGTACCTATTACCAAACCATTTACCTTATTGGCATAGTCCATTAATATCTGTGTACGCTCGCGAGCTTGCGAATTTTCATAAGTTATATCGTGAACATTTTCATCATGATCTATATCTTTGAAATGCTGAATCACTGCATCCTTTATTGATATTTCTTTAATGGTCACACCTAACGATTTCATTAAGTCTAGGGCATTATTATAGGTACGATCAGTAGTACCAAAACCGGGCATTGTAATGCCATATATGTTTTTACGCGAAATATTCAGTTTATCAAAAGCCTTCACCATAACCAATAAAGCCAAAGTTGAGTCGAGTCCACCAGACACCCCTACTACCATAGTTTGGCAATTGGTATGTAGCAAACGCTTAGCCAGCCCACCGACTTGTATAGCAAAAATCTCAGAACATCGGTCATCAAGATTCAATGGTGATGGCACAAATGGAGTTTTATTAATCAATCTTGTCAGTGAAAATTCAGAATCAATTTTAGAATTACCGACCTTAACGATTCGATATTTTACCTCATCCAGATTTTTATATTCTGATATTGAGAATGATTTATTTTTTAAACGGTCATTTCTTAAACGGTCAACATCTATTTCTGTTACACAAAATTCGCTATCAAATGAGAATCGTTGTGTCTCCGCCAAAATTGAGCCATTTTCGGCAATCATACTACTACCAGCAAACACAATATCCGTTGTAGACTCTCCGTTTCCGGCAGCCGCATACACATATCCTGCAATACAACGGGCTGATTGTTGACTTATAAGTGATTTACGATAAGAGTGCTTACCGATTGTTTCATTACTAGCCGAGAGATTAAATATTATTTCAGCTCCATATAAGGTATGTACACTTGATGGAGGAAGAGGTGTCCAAAGATCTTCACATATTTCAATTGCAAAACTAAAATCCGAGGTACGAAATATCAGATCAGTGCCTACTGGAATATTTTGCCCACACAATTCAATATTACTTTGAGTTAGTTCACGGGGAGAAGAAAACCAACGCTTATCGTAAAACTCATTATAATTAGGCAGAAAAGTTTTAGGTACAACACCTAAAATACTCCCCCCATTGATAACAACACCTACATTATATAGTCTATTGCAAATTTGAAGAGGCATTCCTACAATGATAATTATAGAAGACTGTTCACTTACTAAACGAATTTTTTCCAGAGAATTTATAGCCTCATCTAGAAGTAAACTTTGATTTAATAAATCCTGAGCAGTGTAAGAGGTTATACACATTTCGGGAAATACAATAGCAGAAACGCCTTGCTTTTCAGCATCAGCCACAACCTTTAATATTTCCTCTGTATTAAAATCACAATCTGCAACCTTCAATCGAGGTGAAGCTGCGGCCACTCTTACAAACCCATAATTATTCATCATTGCCAATTAAGTTTAAGACAAAATTACGAAACAAAATTCAAATCTTTGTTATTCAACAAATAACTTATAGAAAAGTTACAAAGGAGAGATAAGTAGCGTTTTTCTTGTTTTTGCAACCACCCTTTATATCATAGATCAAAGTAATCTTATTCATTATCAATATAAATCAAAAAACAATATCTTCAAAAACAACAAAGCCACAACAATTAGATTGCTGTGGCTTTGTTATTTATATCAGTTATTTCTTAGTGGCTATGCGATAAATAGTCAGAAATACCTTCTTGAGTAGCTTTCAAACCTTCCTTTCCTTTTTTCCAGTTTGCAGGACATACTTCACCAAATTCTTCTGTAAATTGTAAAGCATCAACCAAACGAAGAGTTTCTTCAACGCTACGTCCCAGAGGCATATCATTTACAACTTGATGACGTACAATACCTTCTTTATCAATTAAGAAAAGACCACGATAAGCTTGAGGAACTCCTACGAAAACCTCTTCTCCAAAATCGTTATAATCTGTATCACCGGCTAAAACATCATAGTTTTTAGAAACCATTAATGTTTGGTCAGAAATAATCGGATATTTAACGCCCTGAATACCACCTTGATTTTGTGGAGTTTGCAGCCATTTCCAATGAGAGAATGCAGAGTCTGTTGATGCACCTACTACAGCTACATTGCGAGATTCAAATTCTGCGATTTGATCTTGGAATGCAATCAATTCAGTGGGACATACAAAAGTGAAATCTGCCGGATAAAAGAAGAATACCACATACTTCTTTCCAATAAATTGTTCTAACGAAAAATTTTCAACAATTTCATTACCATTTACTACTGCACTAACATTAAATACAGGGGCTTTTTTACCTACTAATACTGCCATGATTTTAATTAATTTAGTTATTTTTTCTTATAAACAAAGTAACAAATTTCACACCAACAAATCAAATAGATAATCACTATGCAGCTATAGATAGAAGCAATCGGATATCGTTATATAGAAACACTTTTCATGGAAGTTTAACATCAACTAACACAGGTCTATGATCTGACGATTCAGGCTCATCCACAACAAAACTATTTCTAAACAATCGACTTTTATAAGTTCTTTTATCTAATGCGATATAATCAATGCATTCTGAAGGTTTATCTGCCGGAAATGTATTATCTGAAGAACTCAAGACTTTAAAACTTTTCTTTAACTGTCCAATTACCTCAGAATCGGGATGGGCATTAAAATCGCCGGCAACAAATACAGGTTTCTTTAGTTTTGCAAGCTCTTGCTTAATGATTTCAATAGACTTTATCTGATCTTCTTCGGTTAGAGAAAGGTGAACTCCTAAAAACACGAACTTATCAAATTCTGCAATAAGCAACACTCTTTGCTCTTCTCTACCCGGTAGTGCCGTGTAGCTCGTGTGTATAGGCTTTTCTTTAGACAATAACCCTGTTCCATATTTTCCTCCATCATAATCTATAGCAGGAGCATAATAGTAGTACATCCCCGTTAATTCACTAAGCTCTCCTAATACAAACCGCTTATTACTTCGGTTAGTTACACTATCAACCTCCTGAACAGCTACAATATCGGGATGGTACTTACTTATTACATTTGCTGTACGTTTATAATCGGATTTCATGTCCATTCCTATCCCATTACGGATATTATAAGTCATAATGCGGAGATCGTTTTGAGAACTAATACTCAAAGAAGTAAAAAGTAAGACACTAGTCAAAAATGTAATTAATCGTGCTTTCATATTTTTATAAATTAAGGCATAAGTAAACCCAGTTATATAACTGTTGTAGACAAATACAAATATACCAATTGAAAATGAAATATTGTCTTATTTAAGATTCAGTAAAAGGAAGAATTATAACAGAGAGATATTTACGCAGAATTTGAAGGTTCGAACAAAATCTATCGGAAATAGGTTATAAAATATAGGTACACAAATGTATAAGAGTACATTTTATTTAAAGAAGAACTTATAATTTTAATCTGCCTAAATAATTATGAAATCAGAAATAGACCCACCAAAACCCACTACTGTTGATGAATATATTGCAGCCGCATCTCCACTTGTAAAGGAATATTTGGTACAACTAAGAAGTATCATCAAACAAACAGTTCCACAAGCTGAAGAATGCATCAGTTATGAGATGCCAGCCTATAAATTAAATGGTATTCTAATTTATTTCGGTGGCTTTTCAAAACATGTGAGTTTGTTTCCCGGTGCAGAGGCTATTGAAGCTTTTAAAGATGAGTTAGTTGACTATAAAACCTCTAAAGGAACTATTCGATTTTCTCTTGATAAACCTCTTCCTATAACATTAATAAAGAAAATTATAAAATATCGAGAGAAAGAGAATCTATCAAAACTAAATCGAAAAACAAAAAAAATTCCTTAACTATAATGGTTTAGGAAATCAGAACCGAGCAGCTAGTCCTCTCCTTTGAGAATAGGTAGCCTCCAATGATATTTAGTTGCCAAAATTCGTATTACAAATACACATACAGCAGTTGATATTTGAACAATAGGCATTCCCACTCCTAAATAGTTTAGCAAACAGAATAAGAGCCCTCCTATTATACAAGCAACAGCATAGAGTTCTTGAGTGAAAATTATAGGGATTTCATTGATCAGAATATCACGAATAATTCCTCCCACAACACCGGTTATAGTACCCATTATCACAATTACCCAAGAAGCATACCCCAAGGCTAGTGCTTTCTCTGCACCTACTACAACAAAGAGTCCTAAACCAATACTATCGAACCAGAAGAATGTATTGTTGAGACGAACTAAGATTTTGCGATACACAATCACACAAAACAAGGCAAAAACAGTACACCACAGATATACACTCGAAAGCATCCAGAAAGGGGTAAGTCCTAAAAGAAGATCTCTCAATGTACCCCCTCCTATGGCTGTGACTAGCCCTACAACTAATGCTCCGAACCAATCGAACCTCTTAGCAGACGCTAACCGAATACCACTAATAGCAAAAGCAAAGGTTCCCAGAAATTCAATTATATCAACAAATTGGATATTATTCCAAAAGTCAGGTAGCTGATTCATATTACAAACATCAAATAATGCAAAGTATTATATATTTTAGAATAACAGCCAATTGTTGCTGTTGCATTTGTTAGAGCAAATAAATAAGTTTATAACCTTAATCAGCCTGTTCGTCTGCAATTACACCACTTCCCAAACACAATTTTGATTCTTTGTCATAAACAACACCAAACTGTCCGGAAGCAATACCTTGTATTCTTTCATCTGATTGAATACGATATATATCACCTATTTTCTCGATAGTTCCCGTTGTGAATTCAGGAGTATGACGCACTTTAAAAGTAATATCTTTTTTACCCTCAAAATCGCCCCAAACATCTTCTGTGATAAACGAAAAACCTCCTAGGTTTACCGTTTTGCCATATTGAGTTTCGGGGTCGTAACCATTCGATACATATATAATATTTCGCTTAACATCTTTCTTTATTACAAACCAAGGTCCACCACCCAGTCCTAAACCTTTACGTTGACCAATGGTATGAAACCAATATCCATTATGTTTACCTAAAACTTTTCCCGTTTCAAGTTCCACAATCTTCCCGGGACGTTCACCCAAATATCTACCTATGAAATCATTATAATTGACCTTACCTAAAAAGCAAATACCTTGGCTATCCTTTCTCATGGCAGAAGGTAAACCTTCTTGAGCTGCAATAGCACGAACTTCGCTTTTCAATAGATTACCTATCGGAAACATCAATTTAGAAGCTTGCATATAATCTATCTGTCCTAAGAAATATGTTTGATCTTTAACATGGTCTTTTGCAGTAGATAACCATGTTTTCCCATTCAATTCGGTAGTAGTTGCATAATGACCTGTAGCTATCTTATCGAACTCATGTCCCCACTTTTGTTCGAAACAGCCAAATTTAATCATCTTATTACACATAATATCAGGATTGGGAGTTAGGCCTCTTTTTACAGCTTCGATTGTGTAACTCACAACATTTTCCCAATACTCTTCATGGAGAGATACTATCTCCATTTTACAACCATATTTTTTAGCAATATAAGTTGTTATTTCTATATCTTCTTCGGCAGGGCAATCAATATAACCATCTTTATCTTCCATACCAATACGTATGTAAAAAATGGTTGGGTCATAACCTTGTTCTTTCAATTGGTGAACAACTACCGAACTATCAACGCCTCCCGATACAAGAGCTGCTATTTTCATTTTCTAAAGCGACCTCCTTTGGTCATTTATTAAGGTCTCAGACCTATTTATTAATCTATATCGCACTAAATCTCCATCTCCCGACTAAGGTATTAGTGTTCTACAAAAGTTTCACATTACTAAATACGATTACCAGATTCGAGTTTTAGCAAACATTTTTAATACTCCTAAACCAATCCCAACACCGGCTCTTGCAAAAAACTGATTTCGTCCATTACTTACATCAAAGTCGTATCCGGCTTTCACAAAGAAGAACTTATAATCAACATAAACATTAGGAGTCAGTACAATTCCATTTTTTTGTCCTCGTCTGAAATCAAATAGATAACCACCATCAACACCAACTAGTATAGTAAATGGATTATTGTTGAACAGGTCTTCACTCAAAAAGGATTTGATCTGAATGGGTTTTAAATTTAAACCACTCATCTCAGCACCACCCGAAGTTGTTATTTCCAGTCCACTAGAAACAAAAGTATTCAATTTGTTCTTCTCATGAAGAGTAGGAAAAGCCATACTGGCAAAAAACTGTCCATTAGCTCCATTCGAATATTGCCCACCAAACCCTATCAACTGGCCATAGCAAAGTACAGGTAAAAGGAGTAACAATAATAATATCTTTGATTTCTTCATCCTAGTTATGTTAAGTGAAAAATTAGTACTATAATCTAATAATACATTCCCTATAAACAACTTTCTCCAATGCTGGTTTACAGTAGTTATTTATTATCTTACAAAAATAATGCTTTCTTTTAATATCAAAGCCTTTTTCCAATATACATTATCTATATGAAAAACAAAAGCCTCTATACAAAAGTTAGTATAAAGACCTCTATTCGTTATATAATCATTCAATTAGGCATCTACAACCCTCTTTCCAAAGGGAAACAATGCTAATTTGATAAATTTAAAATGCTGCAATCCAAAAGGTATACCAATGATAGTTATACAAAGCAGAGCTCCAAAAAACACATGAGTCAGAGCAATCCAAAAACCACCTATAATAATCCAGATAACATTCATTATTGTATTGAGACATCCAGATGACTCTTCAACAGTAACTACCTTACTGCCAAAAGGCCATACTGCCAGCACCCCCAATTTGATAGATTGTAACCCAAAAGGAATGCCAATGATGGTTACCATCATAGCGATACTTGCAATAAAGTATTCGAGAGCAATTGCCCATCCACCAAACACGAGCCAGATAAGATTACCTATAAAGTTTCTCATTTTTTGTAATATTTTTTACTACATGTCACATCAATAGCCTAGTTATTGTAATTTTACTTACAAAAGCAATAGAAAATGGCTGCGACCTTATCGAACAGCAATTACTTCAATTTCGACCAAAGCAGCCTTAGGAAGATCTCTTACCGCAAAAGCAGAACGAGCCGGAAATGTTCCCTCAAATTGAGTTGCATAAACTTCATTCATTGCTGCAAAATTAGCTATATCAGAAAGCAAAACTGTTGTTTTTACAATATTGCTAGTTGTAAGACCTGCTTCTGTTAAGATCGCTTTAATATTCTTGAAAACCTGCTCAGTTTGTTCTTTAATGCCTCCATCTACAAAATCGCCAGTAGCTGGGTCAATAGGAATCTGTCCCGATGCATAAAGTGTTCCGTTTACTTCTATTGCTTGACTATATGGACCTATTGCTGCAGGAGCATTATTAGTTGATATTATTTTTTTCATTTTCTACGTTGTATAAATATTGTCAATATTATGCGTTCAATCCTTTTTGTCTGATAGATTCGTAAATCAATACTCCGGCAGCTACCGAAACATTCAGCGAACCAATAGTTCCGAACTGTGGAATTTTCACTAAATCATCACAAATACGAAGATTGTCATTAGACACACCTACATCTTCTGCACCCATTACAATAGCCACAGGACCGGTATAATCAACCTCAGTATATAATTGAGCTGCGCGTTCTGTTGCAGCTACTACTTTTACTCCACTATTTTTAAGAAACTGAATAGCTTCTGTCAAGCTGTTTTCTTTACATACCGGAATCTTCATCAATGCTCCTGCCGAAGTCTTTACAGCATCTGCATTTACCGTAACGCTTCCGCGAGCAGGTATTACAATAGCATCAACTCCTGCAACCTCGCAAGTACGAGCAATTGCCCCGAAGTTACGAACATCAGTCAGCCCATCTAAAACCAAGATGAAAGGGCTTTTTCCTTGTTCATATAAAAAAGGAATAATATCTTCAATCTTCTCATAAGTAACCGCCGATAAAAAAGCAATTACACCTTGGTGATTTTTACGTGTATATCTGTCGATACGTTCCACCGGAACTCTTTGAACAGGTATATCGTGTGATTGTAAAGCAGCCGTAAGCTCTCTAAAAAGATCGCCTTGAAGTTCTCTCTTTACAATTATTTTATCTATTTCTTTTCCTGCTTCTATAGCTTCTATAACGGCACGTATGCCAAAAATCATTTCTTTTTCTTTCATTAAAAGTGTTTTATATCGTAGGGACGTATTACATACGCCCATTTATTTTATTTCTCTATTTACTAATGGATGTATATAACACCCCTACTTTTAGTCTAGTTTTTGAAAACCAAACTTATTTTTGAAATCAGACAAATCATAGTCTTTTCTTGTGCTCAGGTATATCAAATCATCTACATCTGTATCCAAATCTTGAACAGAATAATAGAGCAATAATCCATATTTACACCAATGAATAACTAGTCCATTACCATCGACTACCTTTTCCCATTTCTCAGCTAGCTCTTTTTCGAATTTGCCCCATATTTCAGCACTCTCCAGATCGCTCTTGTAACCAATATAGCTTAAAGAGTATCCTCCCGCTGTTTTTGCTTGTATGTCGGTATCAGCACTAGCTGCCTGATAAAACATAATCAACACCAAGAATTCAGGTAAAGGTAAAGCTTCGGCATACCAGATTACTTCGCCTTCGGGATCTCCTATATTTGGCGAATGATATACAGGAACTACGTCTTTTCCTAGATCTTCTAAATCGATCCCCCAAGAAAGGACAGCCTGATTTTCTTCCAAAAAGACTAATTTGTTGCTCTTTATATATATTTGTTTAGGCTTTGCGAAAAATTCGAAAGCATCGGTAAACAAACTTATACGACCAACATTTAAATAAAAATCTTTTAAAGTTTGCGGAAATTTCACATTTAGTTTTTTCTCTGCTACTTCTAAAGATTGAATATCTACTCCCTCCGACGCCTCTAATTTACGTCCAAGTATTTTTTCTGCGGTTTCTTTTATTTTATTCATTTCTTTCCTAACATCACTTTAGCATTCTCTATCGCAGCATCCGTTATATGTGACCCGCTCAACATCTGTGCCAATTCTTTAATACGCTCATCCTCTGTTAGCTTTCGCAAGTTGGTAGTAGTACTATCCCCTTCGTGCGATTTATATACAAAATAATGAGCTTTTCCTTTTGCAGCAATCTGCGGTAAATGTGTAATAGCCAAAACTTGCATCTGACCACCAAACTCCTGCATAATATGCCCCATTTTATCAGCCACCTCACCAGAAACACCTGTATCTACTTCATCAAAAACAATTGTAGGAAGAGCTGTTGCCCCTGCAATCATCGATTTCAAACAAAGCATTACTCGCGAAATTTCACCTCCCGAAGCAACTTCTGCTACCGGTTGTAAGGGTACGTTTTTATTTGCTGAGAACATAAACTGCAAATCATCTATACCCGAAGCATCCGGATAGTTTCGTGCAGTTATCTCACACTCAAATCGAACATTAGGTATTCCTAAATAGGCTACCTTTTCGATGAGTTGTTTCTCTATATTTTTAGTTGCTGACTTACGTTTCTTACTTAGCTTTTCAGCTAGGACTAACATTTTCTCTTGTTTCTGAATCAACTCCTTTTGAAGCTCTTCTATCTGCTGATCATACGAATCGATACTCGTAAGCTTCTGTGCTAAATCGTTATATATAGCAATCAATTCAGCAACCGACGATACTCTATGCTTCTGTTGTAAAGTATAAATCTGATCTAAACGCTCTTCGAGAAACGATGCACGCTCGGGACTAAATTCCACATCACCTGCATAACGCTCACTTTCAGTGCTCAAATCTTTCAGATCAATATATGCTGTCTCCAAACGTTGTACAATAGATTCGGCATGCACATAAATCCCTGATAAGCTTCGGGCAGCGGTTAATCCCTCTTTTAGAGAAGAAACAACCCCTTTATCATCATCCGAAAGCAAAGTATATACTTTATACAAAGCTAATTTTATGTCTTCGGCATGATTCAGTGTCTCCTGCTCTTGTTCCAGTTCTTCAAGTTCACCCTCTATTAGATTAGCTTCTGCCAGAGCCTCAAATTGAAAACGAAGATAATCTTCATCCTCTTTGCTTCTTGCTGCTAAATCTTTTAGATTAGATAGTGCTGTATCAGCATTCTTATAAAATTTAAATGCTTCACGATACTCTTTCAATAAACTACCCGTACCCGCAAGCAAATCTACAACCTGCATTTGGAAGCGACTATCCCCTAGCATCAAATTTTGGTGCTGAGAATGTATATCTATCAATTGACTACCTAAATCTTTTAAGTCATTCAACGATACGGGTGTATCATTGATAAATGCTCTTGATTTACCTGTCGATAATATTTCCCTACGCAATATATAGGTATTGGGGTCATAGTCAATACCAGCTTCTTCACAAAAACTCTTAAGGTCGTATGCCGAGACATCAAAAGTACCCTCTATTATACATTTAGTTTCACCTTGCTTAATCGTTTTAAGATCAGCCCGCTGTCCTAAAATAAGCCCTAAAGCTCCTAGTATAATTGATTTACCGGCACCAGTCTCACCTGTGATGACAGAAAATCCTGATTCGAAGTCTATTTCGAGACTGTCGATCAAAGCATAATTTTTTATATATAATGACTTAAGCATATATCTTGACTAAAAAATAAGGGTTATACCCATTAAGACCTTAGGCCCATCCAATATTTTTTGTAAGCATAATATCTACAACCTCTTATGAATCTAAGCTATAGCATTAATATTTACACTTACTTACAAAAAACAAAGGTAATGAAATTTCATCATCTAGAAACACCTTTGTATCTTCGCATTTTAGATAATAATGCATTAAATATTAATTACAACATCTTAATAGTTGTAGCTATACTTAGTTCTTACACTCATCAAAGAAACAAAAAGGTCTTAGACCTTAAAGCATATGGATTACAAAATAAAAGTAAAAGCGCTTAGAGAAATAATGCCTATACCAATGGCAGAAGCAATAAAGCTCCTAAAAGAAAACAATGGTGATATTAAAGTCTGTGCCGATATATTTAAATCGAAGTCGATCGAACACATATGTAAAGAAACAGGTTGTAGTAAAGAGATGGCAGTACAATTCTATGAAAAAGAGAAATTTGACTTGAACAGAACTATCTCATTTATCAAAGAAGAATTATTTGATCAGAACTATAAGCCTATAAATAATATAACGTTGGATAATCTCAACAAGACACGATTGTGGATTGCCATAGTACAGGAAAAGGACTTTGCAACATCGCTCGATTATAATGAACTATCATCGGTTATACAAACATTAGCGGCAATACCGTCTTTACAGGGTATGGCTTTGACTCTAAAGCAGGCCAAGAAAATTAAAGATTCCATCTTCAAAGGATATAGCGATGATCTTAGTATCGATGAGTTTGTACGTCGTAATGTTCAATTAGATGATAATCCCGATTTTCAGAAAGCATACCAAAGAATAAGTTTAAGCACAACTATTGTTATCGATGAGATTAACCGACACCGCCGAAATTTACAAACTAGCCTTTAATAAACACGATAAGTTTATTAAAGGCTAGCCCGTTTAGAATATATAGTAATAACTTCCTAAATTATAGAAATTTCTTTCGAAGCCATTCTCTAACTGGCAGATCATAAAACTTCATTGTTATATATGCCACTATAATAGAAGTAACAGCCGCCAACAGTCCATAAGGCCATGCTTCTTCCAATGTATAGCCATTATTGGCAACCCAAGCCATATATACATATACAATAGGATAGTGTGTTATATAAACCGGATAAGATATATCTCCTAGAAATTTACAGAATTTTGAAGCCTTTTTACCTTTTACTTTACCTCCTGCTCCCAGCCAAATGATAAAAGGAAACAATATCATTATACAGAAACACTCATACAAGCCATTCATCCATAAGCTATCAGCATCTCCCACACGAGGCATAGCTAATAGTACAACCAATAATAAACCTGCTGATAAAAAAGCATTTTTAGTATAACGCAACTTACTTATCCTGGCTAGTAATAAACCCGCTAAAAAAGGAAAAGCCAAACGTGTAAAACCAATTCTTAATTGGGTAAGATCATCAATAGTCCAACCACCAATAATATCGCCGTTAGGATTAGTTACAGCATACTGAAGTGTGAATCCCGCAGCTATTACAACAAGAATACCTAATGTTATTTTTGAAACACGACGCAAAACAAGTGCATAAGCAATATTAGCTATATACTCAAAAAATAGAGACCATGCAGGACCATTTAAAGGATGCATCTCATTCCATCCCCTTATATCTAACCCTTTACCTACAGGTATTAAGGTAAACCCGATTACCATAACTAATAGCATCTTCCAAACAGGAACTTCATTTATTCCGCTCCAACCTAAATCAGGAGAATACTGAAAGTAGAATAATAGCCCCCCGATTAAAGAACCCACAATAATCATTGGTTGCAGACGAACAATACGGCGTTTAAAAAAGTCTTTAAGTGTCATTTTACCCCAACGGTCATCATAAGCATATGCAAGTACAAAACCTGAAAGCAAGAAGAAAAAATCGACTGCTAAATAACCATGATTAATAATTTGCTTCGAATGATCACCACCTGAGTGAGTCTCAAAAACATGAAAAAAGACAACTAATACAGCGGCAATACCCCGCAAACCATCGAGAATTTCGTAATGTGGTTTTGAACTTTTAAGATCTGCTTTTCCTTCCATTATTTTATATTATATTAAATCTATCAAACTTTATTGGCTAACTAAGCTGGATAATGATACAAATTTATAGTTTTTAATAGTATCGACCCTTATTTTCCCCTCAAGCATCAGGAAACACAAAAATAAAATAAATAGAATGATTTCAATTGTCTTATATTTAATTATAGTTGTCTTATATTTGAATGATAAAGAAAAATATGATATAAAATGTTCGAAAAATCAAAATATACTTACGTTCCCGAATTACAGAAGCATTCTTTCTTCTTTGACCATGTAAAAATATACTGGAATGAACAAATAACATTTCATAAACAAAAAACATGGGAACTCTCCTATGTTATTACAGGAAGTGGGACTAGAATTATTGGCGATACAATAGAGCCTTTTTCGAGAAATGAAATTATACTAATTCCACCTGATATACCCCACTGCTGGTCGTTTAATGAATTTGATGCAGATGAAACTGGAAGAATAGAGAACATAACACTTACTTTTTCCGACCTGTTTCTCGAAAAATGTATAGCTGCTTTTCCTGAAATGGATAAGTATATAAAAAGAATGCAACATAATACAGAAGCAATTTCTTTTAAAGGGAATACATTAATACAATTGCAGAATCTCATGCTTTCTATGATAAAGCAAACAGAAATTGAAAGGATATCTTCGCTAATTAAACTTTTAGTCCTGATTTCCTCACCTAAGGATAGTAATGCCGTAGGAAAACCTATAATTGAGGATAAAAAAACGATTAGGATGCAAAAAATTCAATTATATATTATGAATAACTATCAGAACAATATAAACTTAGACGAAATGGCTAAACTTATAGAGTTAGATAAATCATCATTTTGTATCTTCTTCAAGAAGATGACAGGCAAAACCTTCTTCTCCTATTTAACAGAATATAGAATTGAATCTTCATGCCAGATGCTTATCCAGACAAATTTATCAATTGCTGAAATCTGCTTTATATCTGGATTTAAAGATATTCCGTATTACAATCGTGTATTCAAGAGGATAAAGAATATAACTCCAACTGAATATAGAAAAACAGCATCTTAACAATGTCCCCATCCTCCTAGTTTAAAAGAAAAAAGCATATACTCAAATTGAGCATATGCTTTTTTTATCAAATATTGAAAGGGTAATTATTTAACACCACCTCCTAGTGCTCTGTACAAGTCAACTGTAGCTTGTAACTGCTCTAGTTTATCACTAACTTGTCCTAATTGAGCTTGTAATAAGTTTTGTTCTGCGATCAATACCTCAGTATAATCAGACTCGCCTGCTTTTAAAAGCTCTTGAGTAAAATAAACTGCTGTACCCAAAGACTCTACTTGCTTAGCTCGTGGAGCATTCTTAGTTAAAGATGCCTCATAAGTATACATAATGTCTGAGACTTCTTTTCCTGCAGTCAAAACAGCTTTTTGGAATGAAAGTAAGCTCTCTTCTTGTTGAGCTTTACGAATTCTCAATTGACCGATCAATTGCTTTTGAGCAAAGATAGGTTGAGTAAGACTCGCCAAGATATTTGCTATAATATTCTCTGGTTTGAAGTTTTCTACAAAACCAATCAAAGAACCACTATTTAAAGTCAACGATGGGTAAAAACTAGCCTGAGCTGCATTAGTCAATTCAAATGCACTTCTAAAAGCAAGTTCTGCTTGTTGCACATCCGGACGTTTTGCTAACATCTGAACTGGTACACCAAAAGATAATTCTTCGGGTACATCCTGATTCTCGATTGAAGCACGCATCACCGAACCCGGTTTACGAGCCAACAATAAACAAAGACTATTTTCTAATGTTCTAATTTGAATTTCCAAACTAGGGATACTTACTGCAGTACCATACATTAAACCTTTACTTTGTTCTACAGCAGCACCATTCAACATACCCGCATCTTTCAATGCCTGCATTGTTTCGCTACTTTGTCTCAATAATTCAACAGTTTCTTTAGTAACTCTCAATTGCTCATCCAATGCCATCAAAGAATAGTATGATGTAGCAATATTAGATATAAGAGATGTTTGTATTAAATCGCGATATGCATGAGTTGATAGCATTTGAGCAAACGAAGCACGAGCTTGTCTATTCAACTTACCCCAAAGGTCAGCTTCCCATGTTACAGCTATACCTAAACCATATTGAGTAGAGCTATATCCCAAAACATCTTTAACACCAGCATCATTAATACTAGTTCTTGATTGATTAAATTGACCAACCAATGCTACATTAGGAAAGTAAGCAGCACGTGCCATACTCAAACTAGCCTCAGCTTGTTGAATACGAGTCATTGCTATTTGCATATCAAAATTTTGCTCTAAGCCTTCCTCAATCAAAGCCTGAAGAATAGGATCTTTGAAGTACTCTCTCCACGAAAGGTCCGCAATAGATGTAGTATCAGTCGGATTTTCATCTCTGAATAACTCCTCTGAATCAACCTCTGGAGTTTTATATTTATTGACAACCTGACAGGAACTGAATCCTATTGAGGCGGTTAGCCCCAATAGAATAATTCCTTTGATATATTTCTTGTTCATATTTATTTCTATTTACTTGCTTGCTATTGTCTTATCCTCAGAATTCAATACTCCAGATTTACTAAATTTTTCCTGTATATTCTGGAAAATGATATATAGAGACGGAATCACCAATACTCCAATCATAGTACCAATAAACATACCTCCAATGGCACTAATACCAATAGATCTGTTACCAATAGCACCTGCACCTGATGCAAACATCAAAGGCATAAGACCAAAGATAAAGGCGAAAGATGTCATCAAGATAGGACGCAAACGTGCTACTGCACCATTGATAGCTGCATCAACAATACTCATTCCTTGTTGACGACGCTGTATAGCATATTCTACAATCAAAATTGCATTCTTAGCCAATAGACCAATCAACATGACTAAGGATATCTGGACGTAAATGTTATTTACAATACCACTACCTCCTATCATGGCTACAAAGATAAAGATGAATACACCTGCAAGACCAACTGGTAATGATATAATTACCGCCAATGGAAGGATATAACTTTCATATAGAGCAGCTAACAGAAGATAAACGAAGATCAAACAAAGACCAAAGATCATTACCGTTTGGCTTCCACTACCAACCTCTTCACGAGTCATGCCTGAATACTCATATCCAAAACCTTGAGGAAGTGCTGTTTTACTAACCTCGTCAACCAATTGAATAACGTCTCCCGAACTATATCCTTTGTAAAAGTTAGGAATGATAGTTACATCCATTGATGAGAACATATTGAAACGAGTCAAAGCCTGTGGCCCTGTAACATCTGTAATATTCAAGAACTCTGTTATAGGTGCCATTTCTCCACTTGAAGTACGGATAAATATCTTACCTAAATCTTCAATGCTAGATCTGTATTCGGGCGAAGCTTGTACCACTACCCTAAATTGTTTACCATATAAGTTAAAGTTCGACACATACATACTACCGATATAAGCCTGCATGGTTGTCATTACATCAGAAAGACCTAAACCTGCATCTTTTATCTTTGCCATATTCGCCTCAATCTGTTTTTGAGGGAAATTTGGGTTAAAGGTTGTCATCGCCATCATTACTTTATCGCTAGCTTTCACCTCATCCAAAAACTTGTTGGTTATATCATAGAATTTATGAATATCTCCACCTGTTTTATCCTGAAGTTTCATTTCAACCCCTGTACTCAAACCAAAGCCTTGTAGTGTTGGCATACCGAAGAACATAAATGTTGCATCTTGTATATGAGCTGTATTTTGCGTCAAAATACTAGCTACTTCGTTTGTATTTATTTTACGATCTCCCCATGGCACCATTTTTACAATCATTGATGCATAAGAGCTACCCAATCCACTCATAAAACTTACACCCGAAATACTGGTTACAATATCTACACCCTCTATATCTTTTGCTATTTTAGTTACTTCTGTAACCAAAGAGTCTGTTCTTTCAAGAGACGCTCCCGGAGGTAAAGTAATCATACCCATAACACCTCCACCATCTTCTTGAGGAACGAATCCTGTAGGAATCATACTCATCAAATAGAATAGAATACCTGAACTTACAGCAATAATAGCTACTGTAATCCAACGGTGACCTTTTCGTCCTAAGAAGTGAAGACTTGTTTTATATTTTTGAGTTGCAGCATTAAACGCAATATTAAAGCTGTAATAAAAACGCTTGATTAAGCTTTTTTTCTCAACATGCCCTTCTTCGTGAGGCTTCAAGAACAGAGCACATAAAGCGGGACTCAATGTTAATGCATTAACAGCTGAAATAACAATCGCAATTGCAAGAGTTAATCCAAATTGTTTATAGAATATACCGCTTGTTCCTCCAATAAAACTTACAGGAATAAATACCGCAGCCATTACTAATGTAATAGAAACAATTGCAGGAGCAATTTCTTTCATCGCAGCCATTGTTGCCACCTTAGGATCTTTAACTCCTGAGTCTAACTGAGCATGCACCGCCTCGACGACGACTATCGCATCATCGACGACAATACCGATCGCCAGAACCAAAGCAAATAAAGTCAACAAGTTGATTGAGAATCCGAACATCTGCAAAAAGAAGAATGTACCTATAATTGCAACTGGAACCGCGATAGCAGGAATCAGTGTAGAACGGAAATCCTGAAGGAACACGAATACCACAATAAACACAAGAATGAAAGCCTCAATCAGAGTGTGAATTACTTTTTCGATAGATGCCGATAAAAATTCATTAGCATTCATCAAATAACTCACTTTCATACCTGGAGGAAATGAAACTGAAGCCTCGTCTAAAGTCTGCTGAATATTATTAATTACTTCCTGAGCATTCGACCCTGCAGTCTGGCTAATAGAAATAACAACTGATTCTGCACCATTTGTTAAAGAATGTACTGTATAATTCAACGATCCTAATTCAACATCAGCAACGTCTCTAACTCTTAAAACCTGTCCATTTTGAGAACGAACAATTATATCTCCAAATTGCTCAGCAGATTTTAATCGTCCAGTATACTTTAATGTATATTGAAATGACTGATTACTGTTTTGTCCCAACTCACCTGGAGCAGCCTCAATATTCTGATCTGTTAACGCAGCAATAACTTCCGTTGGCGAAATTTGATAAGTAGTCATCAAATCAGGCTTAAGCCAGATACGCATCGAGTAGTCTTTCGCTCCATATACCATAGCATCTCCTACCCCATATACACGTTTGATCTGAGGTAAGATATTGATATTTGCATAGTTCTGTATAAACTGCCCGTCATAGTCTGGATTATCACTAGATAAAGCTAAGAACAAAATAGTACTACTTTGTTGCTTTCTTACAGTAACCCCTACTTTAACAACTTCTGCGGGCAACAATGGAGTTGCACGGGCAACCATGTTTTGAACGTTTACCGCCGCAATATCAGGATTGATACCTTGTTTGAAGTATACAGTAATAGTTGCTTGACCATTATTTGAAGCAGAAGATGTCATATATGTCATACCTTCTACACCATTCACTTGCTCTTCAATAGGAACTACAACGCTATTCATCACCACGTCAGCGTTGGCTCCATCGTACATCGTACTAATTTGGACGGTAGGAGGGGCAATATCTGGATATTGCTCCACTGGCAGAGTCACCAGTCCTATAATACCCAATACCACTATAATAACCGAGATTACAGTAGATAATACAGGTCTCTCTATAAAAGTTTTTAACATTGTATTTTATAGTTTATATTTTTATGTATCGTATTTCGCTATTGCCGTCCACTCTTATTTAACTGCAAGAAATGAGGCAATAACAGGTCTTTGACCTTAATATAGAAAACTAAAATTATTGAACTTTAATTTTCTTTCCGTTGGTTAATGTTGCAACTCCATCTGCTACAATTCTATCTCCAGCAGAAAGTCCAGCTGTTACAGCATATTCTTGACCTCCGGGTGTTTGTAATACAGTAATAGGTGTTTGAACCACTGAATCTCCTTGAACCTTATATACCAACACTTTGTCTTGTTGTGCAAATGTTGCTTTTTGAGGAACAAGCAGAACATTTTCCAAATGTCTTGGTATACTTATTTTACCACTAGTACCACTTCTCAATAATCCATGAGGGTTAGGGAAATCAGCTCTAAAGTTAACTGATCCGGTAGTAGTATTTACTAATCCCGAAATAGTTGATATCTTTCCTTTCTCAGGATATACAGTTCCATCTGCTAAAATAAGAGATAATTCAGGCATATTTTTGATTTTCTCTGCTTGAGTTTTTCCTGGAGCCTTTTGTAAAAAGTCCATTAAATCCTTTTCATTCAAAGAAAAATAAACATATACATTATTTGTATTTGCCACTGTGGTCAATACATAAGATTTATCCACAAGACTACCTTGACGATAAGGAATTGAACCTACGATTCCATCAACAGGACTAGTTACACTCGTCCAACCCATTGTTGCTTTAGCATTAGACAATGTAGCTTGAGCTTGTGCGAAAGCTGCTTTCGATGATTCATAAGCGTTTTCAGTAGTTTCTAACTGAACATTACTTACAATACCTTTTTGAGCAAGAGGACGTATGCGTTCAACGTTCAACTGAGCTGTATTTAAAGCCGCTTGTGCACTATTTACTGCTGCTTGAGCAGATAATAAAGCTTGCTCTGATTGTGGCGAGTTTATCTTGAATAATGCCTGTCCTTTTCTAACAAGAGCTCCCTCATCAACGTAGATTGCATCGATAAAACCGTCAATACGTGGTCTTATCTCAATATCTTCCTGTCCTTTTATTGTTGCAGGATATACAGTTTCCAAAACTGTATTCTGTTCACTCAGCACAGTGGTAGGATATACCGGTGCTTCCTGCTTTGGCGCTTCCTGCTTGCTGTTTCCACATGAAACAAGTAACAAGGCCACTAATACCCCAACATTTAACCTATTCAAAAACATACCTAATATTATTTAATTGTTTAACTTGTTTAATACTTCCAATAAAGATCGTAACTGTGCTTTTAAGGCATCACCATCCATATGTTCCAAAAGAGCATCTGTAGAAAGACGTACTTTGGTTATCGCTTTTAGAAAAAGGTCTGTACCATCATCTGTTATTTCTACCACACGTGCTCTTGTATCTATTTTACTAGCTTTTCTGTTGATCAATTTTTTCTTGTGCAGATTTCGAAGAATTGTGGATGTTGTCATTGGATCAACATTTGTTACATTCGAAATTGCGATTTGTGTTACTTCCTGCTCCGTTTGTCCCAAATGATATACAGCTGACAATACCTCCATCTGCGAACCAGTAAGCCCAAACTCATCTAATAGTTTATGCTTACCTCGTTGCCATGTTTTCATTATCTGCCAAATAAGAAAACCTAAATCATTGTATGGATCACCTATTTTACAATCTTTATTCATCTTTACCCATTATCCATTATATTTTGTGGGTGCAAATATAGTAAGTGTACTTATAATAAGCGCACCTACTATCAATAAAAATTGAATAAATTAACTTTTTTTACTTATATAATATAAAATCAAAGGTGCATAATACTGCGCCTAATGTACAAAAAAAGGATAGTGCTCCAAAAGCAACTATCCTTTTTTTTATAGAATTTAACGTTAGCTTCAGTCTTTCAGATTTACAACTAGCTGTAATTCTTTCAATTGCTCATCATCTATTACAGATGGAGCATCAATCATAACATCACGCCCTGAGTTATTTTTTGGAAATGCAATACAATCACGTATAGAATCAAGCCCTGCAAATAGAGACACTAATCGGTCTAAACCAAAAGCCAACCCTGCATGGGGAGGTGCTCCATATTTAAAAGCATCCATAAGAAAACCAAATTGAGCTTGAGCTTTTTCTTTAGTGAATCCTAAAACTTCAAACATCTTCTCTTGTAATTCACTATTGTGAATTCTCACAGAACCTCCTCCAACTTCAACACCATTGATAACCATATCATAAGCACTGGCTCTAACAGTTGCCGGATCTGAATCCAATAATGGAATATCCTCTTTATGAGGACTCGTAAATGGATGATGTTTTGCAAAGAATCTATTCAACTCTTCATCTTTTTCCAATAAAGGAAAATCAATTACCCACAAACAGTTGAATTTGTTCTTATCACAAAGTCCTAAACGCTCTCCCACCTCTAGGCGAAGTTCGCTTAACTGTTTCTGAGCTTTTTCAGTTTCTCCACAGATAATAAGAATCAAGTCTCCCGCCTCTGCGTTACAACGTTTCGCCCATGTAGCAAGTTCTTCTTGTCCATAAAATTTATCAACAGATGATTTAAATGTTCCATCCGCTTCACATTTTACATATACAAGACCTTTAGCTCCAATTTGTGGACGTTTTACGAAGTTTGTCAATTCATCTAACTGCTTACGTGTATATTCGGCGCATCCTTTAGCGCAAATAGCTCCTACGTATTCGGTACTATCAAACACAACGAAATCTTTACCTGTTGTCAAATCTTTCAATTCAACAAATTTCATCTCAAAGCGAGTATCAGGTTTGTCCGATCCATAATATTTCATAGCATCAGCGTATGTTATACGAGGAAAATCTGGTACATCAATACCTTTTACAACTTTAAATAAATGCTTAGTCAATCCCTCAAACATTTGAAGCACATCTTCCTGCTCTACAAACGACATTTCGCAATCTATTTGAGTAAACTCAGGCTGACGATCTGCACGCAAATCTTCGTCTCTAAAACATTTCACTATTTGGAAATAACGATCGAATCCCGATACCATCAACAATTGTTTAAATAATTGAGGCGATTGAGGTAAAGCATAAAACTCTCCTGGATTCATTCTCGAAGGAACGACAAAGTCTCTTGCCCCTTCAGGAGTAGACCCAATCAGAACAGGAGTTTCAACCTCCATAAAGTTCAACTTATCCAAATAAGCGCGAGTTTCGAATGCTATTTTATGACGAAGCTCTAAATTCTTACGAACAGAATTACGTCTCAAATCTAAATAACGATATTTCATTCTGATATCATCTCCCCCGTCTGTCTCATCCTCTATAGTAAAGGGTGGGGTTTCTGATGAATTCAATACTGTAACTTTACTTGGAGCTATTTCAATATCTCCTGTTGGAATATTTTTATTCTTACTCGAGCGTTCCTGAACGGTTCCTACAACTTGTAGAACCCACTCACGTCCAAACTTATTAGCTTCCTCATAAAGATCTTCATTTACATCTTTGTAAAAAGCTAATTGAGTAATGCCATAACGGTCGCGAAGATCAACAAATGTGATACCACCTCCCAATTTACGCACTTTTTGCACCCATCCTGACAGGATAACTTCCTTATTTTCATCTGCTAGCCTAAGCTCTCCGCATGTATGATTTCTATACATAGTAAAATAATTGACTAATATGGATTCTGTTTCTTGAGTTACAAAAATAGCTATTTTATTGGGCTGATCTCATTTTTTCAAAAAAAAATCTCTAAATATTTTGTTATTAAAAAATATGTCATACCTTTGCATCGCATTTGGGAAATCAAATACGGGATGTAGCGCAGTCCGGTTAGCGCACCTGCTTTGGGAGCAGGGGGTCGTGGGTTCGAATCCCGCTATCCCGACAGTTCAAAATCAGAGAGTTAGATTAAAATCTAGCTCTCTTTTATTTTTATATGTACATGCAATTTGCATGC
>NZ_CVRU01000030.1:0-19309 GCF_001261715.1 Dysgonomonas sp. HGC4
TTTCTTTTATTATTCAAATTCCCGGAGCCCTTATTATAAATTTAGGTTTCTGTGGATTGCGTTTTTATTATGAACACACCAAGTTGCAAAAGGTACATTTAGAGGTTCAATTGCAAATGCTGCGAGAGCAGATGAATCCTCATTTTATGTTTAATGTATTGAACCACATTCATATCTTAATGCAGAAAGATGTCGATTTAGCATCGTCTCTATTAATAAAGTATTCCGATATATTACGTTATCAATTATATAGTGGGAAGCAGGAATACATTAGCTTAGATCAAGAAATTCAATTCTTAAAAGACTTTATTGATGTGGAGCAAATCAGATGGGGAAATGAATTGGAAGTAAATTGTTCTTGGCACATAGAAGACAGGGGTCGAAAATTTCAGCCTCTATTATTCATTACTTTTATAGAGAATGCATTTAAGCATGTTGTGCGATCAACTTCTGAAAGAGGATATATTCATATCAATTTAGAACAAAAAGGAGATACAATTTGTCTGAATATAGAAAACTCGAAATCAACTTTACAGATCAAAAAGAATACTGATTCGGGCTTGGGTTTAGAAAACATAAAGAAAAGATTGGATATCTTATATCCTGATAAATATAAACTATTGATAGAAGAAACAGAGACTGTTTATTCATCAAAACTTATTATTACAATATAGATTATGGCAGATATAATATCCAAACATACCGATGGTAGAGCTTTAAAATGCTTAATTGTTGACGATGAGCCGATAGCTATTGAAGGTATTGTTAACTATATAAACAGAATGGATTTTCTGGAAGTCGAAGATTCGTGTTCTTCGGCGATTGAGGCAGCAGAGATATTAAAGAAGAAAGAAATAGATTTGATGTTTCTTGATATCAATATGCCTTATCTCTCAGGGCTTGAATTTTTGGAGTCGTTGGAAAAAGCGCCAATGACGATCTTAACAACCGCTTACTCGGAATATGCATTAGAGGGATTCAGATTGCATGTGGTTGATTACTTGTTGAAACCAATTGCTTTTCAACGATTTTTTCAAGCAGCATCAAAGGCTCAGAAATTGTTTCAGTCTCAGATCTTATTACAAAGTAACGGGGAGGATGCTAAATCTAATATGTACATACGTCAGGGTGATTCTTTCGATAGGATTGCATGGCAAGATATTCTGTATGTGGAGGGTATGCAGAATTACCTGAAATTACATTTTAAAGATAAGACTTTAGTAATCCACCAAACGATGACTTCTTTAGAAGAGATACTACCAAAAGATACGTTTTTTAGGATACATAGATCATTTCTCTTGAATATATCCTATATAGATTCTATATCAGGTGGGCGAATTTTTGTGAATGGCAAGGAATTACCAATATCGAAACAACGCAAAGAAGAACTTCTAAATACTGTAGTTTATAAGAACTTATTGAGCAAATAAAAAGAAATATCTATTGTTGTCGTATCGTTGATAATGGGAGTGCTATTTTGGTATTTCAATTCTAGTTATATCTTTGTGCAGAAATGACCTGCCTGCGGAAGTCAGAACGGCTACAAACTAACTTAACTATTATCTATGAAAAAAGTATTACTCATTCTTAGTCTTTGCCTATGTTTTTTGTTAAATCTCAATGCTCAAGAACAGTCATCTAAATTTAAAGGAAAAATGGTATATGCTGAGGTCGGAGGTCCAGGTGTTCTTTTTTCTCTTAATTTCGATTCGCGTTTTTCTTCTGCCAGTAACTTAGGACTAGGTTATAGAGTTGGTTTGGGTTTTGGTTTGGGAGATGAATGGGAATATTCTTATTACAATAATGGAGGCAAAGAGTATTATAGAAGCTCTACAAAAACAACTTCATACATTACAATTCCTTTGGGACTAAATTATGTTCTGGGTAAGCCAAATTCGCCCCATACCTTTGAGGTTGGAATTGGGGCAACTATATTAACTAAAAAGCTCCATGTTTTTACTTCTGATAATTGGGCAGGAAAAAGTGAAGGTGGAAATTTTATTGGTCACGCCACTTTTATGTATCGTAGACAACCTCTTGATGGCGGTTTCACATGGCGGGCAGGACTTATGCCTGTATTGGGAACATCTGGTGATATAGAGCTGGGTATTGCAGCTGGTATTGGCTATATTTTTTAAATTGATTGTAACTCACTATAATAAAACAGGACTATTTCTTGATTGAGATAGTCCTGTTTCGGGTTTAGACTTCAAAGAGTAAAACTATTTTGAATGTCTTTTGAATAGGGGGTATTTTATTATCTGTATTGGCAACAACCAGGTAATGCATCATAAGTACTTTGATCTGCTTTGTCTTTGTCAGTATCGTGTCCGGCTTTAGCTATGGCTTTACTGATGGCGTCTAAATTGGTTTGACTAGGATCGAAGTTAAGATGTAATTCCTTTTTCTCCATATCCCATGTTGCCGAAGAAACTCCTTTCACATCCTTAGCTGACTTTTCGATACGTTCTTTACACATTTCGCAAAGTCCTTGAACTCCAAGCATAGCGTGTTCATCCTGCTTATTTTCGTTTGCTGTAACAGATGTTTCTTCTGGTTTACTGTTCGAAGCGCCTGAATTGCATGCTGTAAAAGAGAATGCTCCGATAGCTGCTATTAAAAGATACTTTTTCATTTTCGTTTTATTTTTAATTATTATCTGTATTTATTCAATTCTTATTTTCTGTATTTGCAACAGTCTGGCAAGGCATCATATGTTGCCTTATTGGCTTTATACTTATCCGTATCATGTCCAACTTTAGCTATTGCTTTGCTTATTGCATCAACAGATGTTTTTGACGCATCAAAGTTAAGATGTAGCTGTTTAGTCTTTTGATCCCACGAAGCAGAAGATACACCGCTTACTCCTTTTGCTGCTTTCTCTATACGATCTTTACACATTTCACAAAGTCCTTGAACATTGATCATTGCATGTTCACTCTTAGTAGAAGAGCTCGCCTTCATATCACTGCCCATGCTCGACATATCATGACCTTCATGTCCCGTAACGGGGCGCGAAGATTCCTCGTTCATCATGCTGCGTTTTCCTTCAAGTTGAGCACTGGCATCAATAGAGAATGCTCCGTTGGTTACAATCTCATCACCATCATTAATTCCTGAAATAACCACATAAGAATTACCAAGCGAAGGACCTAACTCAATTTCACGCAACATAAATGCAGGTGCATCTCCATCGGTTTGTTTTACATATACAATCGAGCGTTTTCCTGTCCACAATACGGCAGACTTAGGAATAACAATCTCGTTGTTGTATTGTTTCAATGGTGCTTTTATAATTGCATTAGCATACATCTCTGGTTTTAACTGAAATCCGGGATTTGCTGTCTCTACTCTTACTTTTGCTGTACGTGTTGTTTTATCCAATATCGGGTCAATAAACGAAACTCTGCCCGAGAATGTTTTACCTGGTACAGCTTGTAGTGAAAAATCTATTTTATCACCTACTCTTAGAAAAGGTAGATCAACCTCATAAGCGTCGAACATTGCCCATACTTGTGAAAGGTTTGCTATATCGAATAGTACATTTCCTTGATTAAGATAATCTCCCTGATTTACTTTTTTGCTTACAACAATACCTCCTGTATTTGCTTTTATCTCAACAAGGGGAGAAACGTTACCCGAACGTTCGATATTTAGAATCTGATCGTCAGTTAATTTCCATAAGCGAAGTTTCTCTCTGGCTGCTTGAACAAGGAGAGGTTGAGCGGATGACATTTTTGCAGCTTCCAATAATTCTTGCTGTGCACTCAATAGCTCAGGAGAATAGATGGTAGCAATAGTTTGCCCTTGTTTTACTGTTTCCCCTGTGAAATTGATAAATAACTTCTCTATACG
The DNA here is from genome assembly GCF_001261715.1 of Dysgonomonas sp. HGC4. Lineage (GTDB taxonomy): Bacteria > Bacteroidota > Bacteroidia > Bacteroidales > Dysgonomonadaceae > Dysgonomonas_A. Next base: position 3,856 of record NZ_CVRU01000030.1, read on the forward strand.
CCCATTTACGTGTGAGGTTTGAGATTGTGACAATCTTTCATCCGCTTTTATTGTTCCGTATAGTTGTACGTCTTTTATCGGGTTCTGACGGCTCACCTTGGTTGTTTGAATATTTGCTAAAGCGATAGCCTCTTTCGACATTTGTATCGCATTTGGGTCTATTGCTTCATCAGATGATCCGCCTGATGTTTTTAAAGGAATCAAGTCCATTCCGCAAATAGGACATTTACCGGGTTTATCCATTTTTATCTGTGGATGCATAGAGCATGTCCATACTTGCCCTGCTGCGTCTTCATGAGCATGTTCTTCTGTTTCGCTGTGATTGTGCGAGTTATTCCCGAATATAGCCCATCCAAGAAATAGTCCAACGATAAGAATCAAACCATATTTTAGATAGTTGTTTCTTAGTATATTTTTTATTTTGTTCGTATCCATAATATGTAGTTTATTTTTGTTCTTCTATATCTTTAAATGAAATCAATTTCTGAATGGCTGCAACCATGGTGTTATAATTAGCTATGGCTTCGGCTCCCTTCAATTGGTAATCGAGTAGCTGACGTTGAACCTGAATTACATTCGTCAAATCGCTTTTTCCCGAAATAAATTCCTGCACAACCAGATTATAAGTTGTTTGTGCTAAATTGGATTGTTTTTTATAAAGAGCAATTTTTCGCGAAGCGTCATCCAATTGATGTTTAGTCTTGTATAATTCAGCTTCGAGAGTATTGAGGGTATTGGTGTATTTCTCTCTACTGGCTTGCCACCAAAACTTACTTTCTTTTTGTTGAGCCTTATATTTATTTCTGTATATAGGTATACTTACGGATACCATAGGCATAATCATATCCTTACCATTCATACTGCTCATGGTATTAGATGCACCCATATCCATACTCATCGGAGTTTCAGTAGGAAGGCTTTTATTGATAAGCATATATTGAAGTCCTATGCCAAACATCGGATAACTCATCTTTTTGTCCATTTCGGCTTTAGCTTTATAAGCAAGACCCTCTTCATTTATCATTCCCAGCATAGGGTTCTGATCTGTTATTTTATCCATTGCCGATGCTCCATCAAAAAGGAAAGGTATTTGATCGAATGAATCAGGAATATTAATCTCGCTATCAGCTGAACGATTAAGTAGGGTATTGAATTTGGCTTTCTCTGCTTTTATTTCAGATTGAAGACTTTCTATATTATTATCAAGCTCAGTTACTTCCATCTGAATACGTAGCACATCCGACATTCCCGAAGATGAGCTTCCTGACATACTGCCTCCACCTGCACCTCCCATAGACGACATTCCGCTACTGCTTTGGGTTGCTGCCTGTGTAGTAGCACCGCCACCCATTGATGACATAGATGACATGCCTCCACCTGTTGAAGTAGACGCAGTTGATGCTGCTTGAACAGGGGCGGGGAGTGTATAGCCTGAGCTAGAACCACTTGATGGAGAGGAGAACTTCCTCAAAGCAAGTTCTTCTAACTGGGTTAAGAGCTTCTTATTCTCGTTATTATTAATCAGTTTCTGTTGTAAGCTGCAAAGTATAAACCATTGGGTATATACATCCAGAAAAAGATTATCTCTTGTCTCACGAAACTTTTCGAATGACATTCTGGCCATGTGGGTAGCTTCGGTTTGAGCTGCTTTCTTTGTTCCAAACCAAGGGAACATTTGCATCAATTTAAATTCTGCTACCTGACGACCATCAATAATATCCATCGGTTGAAGAAAAAATCCTATTTCCAATTCAGGGTCTTCATAAGCACCTGCTTGAGGTACTTTTTGTAAGGATGCCTTGTAAGCCAGAAAATCGGACTTTACACCCGGATTATTTCGGGCTGCTATCTCTAAATAATGACTTAACGAATCGGCAGTTTGTCCCCTTGTGGGAATGCCTATCATAGTCATCACTACGAGTATAATTATATATTTATATTTTTTGTCTAACATATCGTTGTGTATTTTATTGTTACTCTTTTATACTACCACCTTTTTTTATAGCCCACTCTCTCCACCAGCATTGCAGCACGGGAACAACAAACATTGTCATCGACTGAATAAGCATACCTCCAAATGTTGGTATTGCCATCGGTATCATTATGTCTGATCCTTTACCTGTTGATGTTAGTACGGGTAGCAAGGCTATTAATGCGGTTGCGGTTGTCATAGCTGCGGGGCGCACTCTTCTCAATCCTGCATGAACTACTGCTTCTCGGATTTCGTCTTTTGTTTGTGGGTTTCTTTCTAAAAACGTATCGTGTATATAAGTACCCATCAATACTCCATCATTGGTTGCAATACCAAACAACGCGATGAAACCTACCCAAACAGCAATACTTAAATTGATAGGGTGCATCTGAAACAGATCCCGTAAGTTAGTACCTCCCATAGAGAAGTTCATAAACCAAGGTTCGCCATAGAGCCACAACAAAATAAATCCTCCAGCGAAAGCAACTAGTACACCCGAGAAGTGAATCAACGAGGCGGTCACTGTTTTGAACTGGAAGTATAAAATCAAGAGTATCGCTAATAAGCTAAGTGGAACAACTATTAGCAGGCGATTGGCGGCTCGTTCTTGTTGTTCGTAATTACCAGCGAATTTATAAGACACACCTTTAGGTAATTGTAATTCTCCTGAGCTGATTTTTTCTTTTAATATTTTATCAGCTTCATTTACAACATCAACCTCTGCTTTGCCTCCTATCTTATCGAAAATGACATACCCTAAAAGAAAAGTATTCTCACTCTGAATCATTTGAGCGCCTTTAGTGTATTCTATATCGGCTACCTCTTTTAGCGGAATCTGTGCACCTGTTGCAGTAGGCACAATTAATCTGGCTAATTCATCGGGGTTACTTCTCAACTCTCGTGGGTATCTCAAGCGTACGGGAAAACGTTCCCTGCCTTCCACTGTCGTGGTGAGAGCCATTCCTCCCACGGCAGCACTAATTACATCCTGTAAATCTGCAACTGTAATTCCATAACGAGCCATATTCTGTCTGTTCAACTTAATCTCTATATATGGTGCACCTACTGCACGATCATAAAAGACAGTCGAAGGTAAAATAGAAGGCACATCTTTGAGTGCTTGCTCCATGGCTCGTCCTCCTTGTTCGATAGATTCCAGATCGGGGCCAGATATTTTTAATCCCATCGGAGCACGCATCCCTGTGGATAACATTACCAAACGAGCTTCAATAGGTTGTAGCTTTGGTGCAGATGTTAATCCCGGCATATGAGAAACATTTACTATTTCTTGCCAGATATCATCTGTGTTCTTAATATGAGGACGCCATTGACGGAGATAATCACCTCCATTATCAGCCACAAGACTATCGGCAGGTATTAATCTGAATCCGTCTTTTGGCTTATAAACAGACCCGTCTTTAAGTACGAATTCGCCATCTCTGTTTACTTTGAACCTCTTGCGATGACCATTCTCATCCAAAATATATTCAGAGCGGTAGTTAATTGTATTCTCAAACATCTGAGTTGGAGCAGGGTCTAGAGCCGAGTTTACACGTCCCCATTTACCTACTGCAATTTCTACTTCGGGAATGTTGCTAATGCGTTTATCCAGAGTTTCTATAAATTGAAGATTCTGTTCTATCCCCGTATGTGGCATACTTGTGGGCATCAATAGGAATGATCCTTCGTTGAGGCTTGGCATAAACTCTTCACCTATTCCCGGGAATCTCTCGCTTGATGCTTGCCAAAATCCTGTTTGTCTGAAACTTTTCCAACCAACAGTTTCAAAACCTTTGGCTACTACACCAAAAGTAGTATCGAAGCCTAGCCATATAACGATTCCGAAGAATACGGTTATAAGAGGCAACATCATAAATTTCCAGCGATGAGCCAGACACCAGCGTAAAATGCCTTCGTAATAGATAACTAATACCCACAATATTCCCAATATGATGGCGATAGACGCTATCACAAATACAAAATTGATAGATAAACCTTCTTGTGTTCCTATCGGTAACCATTCTATAGTCAGATAATAAACTGCTATTAAAAGGGCTATTCCAATATTTATATATGTAGGTATCTTGTTGTTCTCCCAATAATAGGCGAATAGATTATTCAAGCCTAATAAGGTAAGCCCAAGAGCAGCAATAACTCCTGTGAAAATAAAGAGAATAATACCTCCTGCTACAAGAACTATATTGGCTACTTTTTTTACTTGCTTAGATGTTATTTTAAGTGAGAAAATATAATAAGCAATGGTTGGCAGCATAGCAATACCCAACAAAAATGCTGAAACCAGAGCAAATGTTTTTGTATATGCCAAGGGTTTAAATAGTTTACCCTCCTGAGCTTCCATCGCAAAAACGGGAAGGAAACTGATTATTGTTGTAAGCATAGCTGTGGATAAAGCTCCCGATACTTCGCTTACACTCTTATAGATAAGATTCACAAAGGCTTTTCCTTTCCTTACGGTTAGATTCTCTTCCTCTTCCATATGCCGGATTATATTCTCGACAAAGACGACACCCACATCTATCATAACTCCGATAGCAATGGCAATACCTGATAGTGCTACAATATTAGCTTCTACACCGGTGTACCGCATTATTATAAATGTGCAGAGTACCGCAATTGGGAGAATACTCGATATGATAATGGATGCCCGTAGATTGAATACGAGAACAATAACTACTATAATACAAATAAGTATTTCATGCGAAAGAGCTGTTTCGAGTGTTCCTATTGTTTCTTGAATCAATCCCGATCTGTCATAGAAAGGTACAACTGTAACTTTAGATACAGTACCATCCGCCAGAGTTTTTTGAGGAAGACCTGCTTCCATCTCTTTGATCTTTTCTTTTACATTGTTGATTACCTGCATGGGGTTAGATCCATAGCGGGCAACAACTACACCACCTACGGCTTCAACTCCTTCTTTATCTAATCCGCCTCTTCGGGTAGCAGGACCTAGGTTGACAAATGCAACATCTTTTATTTTAACGGGTACACCGTCTCTAACTGTTATTGCAGCCTCTTCGAGATCAGATACATTTTTTATATAACCTAATCCTCTGACCAGATATTCTACTTTATTTATTTCTATGGTTTCTGCACCTATATCGAGGTTACTCTTTTGGATTGCATTCATTACATCCATCACCGAGACATTAAATGCTCTCATAGCATCAGGATTTATCTCCACCTGATACTCTTTGATAAAACCTCCAATAGAGGCTACTTCCGATACTCCTTCGGCAGACGATATAGAGTATTTTGCATAGAAGTCTTGAATGGTTCTTAATTCATCGGGATCCCATCCTCCGGTAGGTTCTCCCGTTTCAGGGTTTCTACCTTCTAGTGTGTACCAATATACTTGTCCCAAAGCAGTTGCATCGGGTCCTAAACTAGGCTGTACACCTTCGGGTAAAGTACCTGAAGGTAGAGAGTTGAGCTTTTCAAGAATACGCGAACGACTCCAGTAAAATTCAACATCGTCATCGAATATTATGTATATAAACGACATACCAAACATCGAAGTGCTTCGGATCGTTTTTACTCCTGGAACTCCTAATAATGAGGTTGTCAGAGGATAGGTAACTTGTTCTTGAATATCTTTCGGAGAACGTCCCATCCATTCGGTTGCTACAATTTGTTGATTCTCCCCAATATCGGGAATTGCATCCACGGGAACAGGATCACGAGGCAATAAGCCTCCGTGCCAATTGAATGGGGCAGCCGATAATCCCCATGCAATAATCATAATAAGTAATAATATTGTTATTAACCTATTATCAAGAAAATACTTGATTATTCTGTTGATCATAGTTTTATTTTTTAGATTTAAGTTTTGTGTCTAAAGTTTGCCAGCCTCCGGCATTATATACATTAGTAAACCCTTTAAGGGTAAGTAATGTTTTTGCTTGCTCAGCTCTTTTTCCACTTTTACAGACAATTACAATGTTTTTGTAGTCTTTTAAAGGCAAAAGAGAGTCTTCAAGAGTTTGCAAAGGCATATTTACAGATGTTTCTATATGACCTTCTTCAAACTCTTCGGGAGTACGCACATCAATAATAATCGTAGACGGCTCATCTACCAACTGTTTGATAACTTCGTACTGTGGTTGTTCTGTTATTGAGATTACAGAATCATTTGTAATAGTTTGCTCGTGGCACGATTGTGCCATGGTATAGCTTGTTGATAAAGCGATACTCATTATTAATACATATAAAGGTTTCATTGTTCATTAATTTTATAAACATATACTAAATTTGATTATAGATATATCGAAAACACAAATAGTACGAAACTTGAATGGCAAAATTTCCACACATGTTTAGACATAAAAGTGCCTTGCCTATAATTAATTATTATAGACTTATAAAATTAAATACGGTAGATGCAGATGTAAGTAAGTAGGTCTACATGTTGATTGATGAGACCTCCGGGCGGAAAAGTTTGTCGAACTTCAACTGTATTATCAGGTTCAATCGAGTTTATTATATAGTTTAATGTAAACCATACATTGTCAAAAGATGGCAATATATGATTGGTGTTAAGCTGTCTTTCTTGACGCTGATAATCGTCTGTTGAGATTTTTATTTTTTGAATGTCACAACAATCTTCGTGCGATTTTGATAATCCTGATTTTTTATGATGAAATGTTGCATCAGAATTTTCTGCACAGCAAGATTGTGGTTCATTGTGTTGTGGCATATTTGCCATATCATCACAACACGATTTTTCTATATCATTATCTAAGATACCTACCGAATGTAAATTCCCTTCACAAAAATGCATTGCTAGTACCGGATGGGCACCAACAACAAGCATTAATAAAAGTAGAAATATAGATACGATCCGTTTCATTCAATAATTAGAATAATATGTGATGCCACAAAAATAGACATATTTTCCATTTTCGAACAATCATTTTGATTTTTTTAATGATTACCCGTTTATATTCGAGGTTATTTAAAAACAAAGAAGCTATTCGATAATTCGAGTAGCTTCTTGTTCTTATTATCTAGGTAGATGCTTATTCTTGATTAATCAGTAGTCAAAACTGAGAATTCACCTATACTAGCGCGTTTAACATCGTCAACAACTCGCATGATTTTTAAGCGAACTGTTTGACCTCTGATCGGGTCGAATTGAATTCGCTGTTCTATCGGATTGTGCTTAATGTTCGAGAATTCGCCCGAAGCGACCATTTTATCGTCTACATAAAATTGATAACTATCGATATGTCCTTGAGAATCGCGTCCTTGATTAGGTACATACACAAAGCCGTTGATTGTTTGAGGTTCTGTAAGAACTACTACCAACTCATCTACTGCTTCGGGTAGATAGTAAGCCGAAAAGCCATTTCCATCAAACATAGCAGAAGTCTTCTGATCGTTTATATTCGAAACTCTATAAGATGAAGATGGGATATCAAATCGTCGAGCACTAACAGGACTCTGTTTATTTAGTCGGCGGTCGTAAGTGATAGCGTTTATGGTTCCTTTTCGAGGGAACGAAAATGGAGCGTTATATACCATCGCTGTTTGCGGTGTGGGTTCGCTACCGTCAGTAGTGTAAAGTATTTCGGCGCCATCGCTAGTCGAATTTATGCGTACTTCGTCTTTTCCGTTACGTGTTATTCTCGGTTCTTCCATCAACATGGGTGTAAGATATGCTTCTACATTGTTGATACATAGAGGACCTCGGGCTCTTGTGAAATTGATTCGGATTCGAGTTGCTTCTGTTGTAGCAAAACGTAAGATGCGCTTATAGCCAACGGTAGTCATGGAGTCAGAAGTTGCTATAGGAGACCATTGCCCTTTATTCTGAATTTCAACATTAAACGAAGCTACTCTTTGTCCGAGAGGAATATATTCCTGAATCAAAAGTCTGTTTACAAGTGAAGGTCTCTTTAATGCAATAGTCAAAGAGCCCGTGGTTACTTCATCCGAAGTTGCCCAATAGGTATTCCAATTTCCATCATTTACCATACTTGGCGAAAAGGCTTTGTCTCGAGTATTGGTTGCTGTAACTGTAGCTCCTTTAAGAACATTGTCTTTCAATTCGTCTTGCATTGCTCTATGCCAATCCATTATACGAAGAGAGTCGATAGGGTGAATTCTTCCACTCAAAGCTACTGGAAAATTGAGCAGTAGGTTTGCATTACGTCCTACACTTTCGTAGTATAAGTTTACGAGATTACCAACAGAGCGTACTTGATGATCTTCGCGATCGTGATAGAACCATCCCGGACGGATTGATACATCGCATTCGGCAGGTAGCCATGTGTGACCATCCTCCATTCCCCATTGGTTTTGAGTATAGTGAGTCTCTTTATCGGGCGATATCATAGACCAGTTTGTTTGTCCTGCCCACCCTTCTTCGTTACCTACCCAACGGATATCGGGGAAAGAACCTCCAAAGATCATAGCCGAAGGATGTTTTGCCTTAATCATATCGCGGGCAACTTTATAGCCGTAATAGGTGTTAGCGTCAATAGAGCGGGTTTCATCTGCACCACCATACCAGCCATTACCACCATTAGCTCCGTCGAACCAGTATTCGAATAAAGGCCCATAATTAGAGATTAGTTCATTTATCTGTTCGTGGTATATCTTTACATATTCGTCTTTGCCATAATGAGCACTGTTTCTATCCCAAGGCGAAAGATAAATTCCGAATTTCAAACCTTGACGTTTGCAGGCATCAGATAAGTCTTTTACCATGTCTCCTTTTCCATCACGCCATGGTGAGTTTTTCACACTATATTCTGTGGTTTTGGTAGGCCATAAGCAAAAACCATCGTGGTGTTTAGCAGTAAGAATTACGCCTTTCAAACCAGCTGCTTTTATGATAGAAACCCATTGATCGCAATTCAGATCAGTAGGGTTAAAAGTTGAAGTGGGTGTATTTCCGTAGCCCCATTCCAGATCATTAAACGTATTTAATCCGAAGTGAACAAAGGCATAGTTTTCCATCTTTTGCCATTGCACTTGCTCGGGAGTGGGTATGGGTAAAATAGGTGAGGGTGGAGGTACATCAGCATACAATGAAAATATACTTGTATAAATTCCTAACCCGATTAGTAAATGTTTTAAATACATGGTTATATTGATTTATTGTTAATGCCAATCAGAAGTTTAGAAGTACTTCATCAAAGGCTTTTCTTTATAAAGAATGAACAGATTTGGTGATAAAAGTAATCTGTATATAACTATAAAATGTTACATTTTTGTCTTTTGTAAATTATGGTTTTCTTATAGCATAGATGAATTCATCAAGATATTCTCCATTTTTGAATAATACCTTTTCGAATTTAGCTTCAAGTTTAAATCCTGCTTTTTCGAGGACATGTTGTGATTTTTCATTGTTGGAAAATGGACGGGCAAATATTCTGGTAATATCAAACGTTTTGAATCCATAATCAACAATTTGTTTTATGGCTTCGGGCATAATTCCCTTACCCCAATGCTCTTCAGATAGCCAATATCCTATTTCTGCATTTTTACAATGAATATCAGTTTGAGGAAATACACCAATAGAGCCTGCTGCTTCGCCACCTACTTCTATTGCAAAAACGTTAGTAGGATTGTTATCTCTTATCAACAATAAATAGTTTTTTGCATCTTCGATATTATAAGGGTGTGGAAACTGATTGGTGAGGTATTTCGCTATATTGTAATTGTTTGCATGTTTTGTTATACTATCTACATCCGAATCTTGCCATTTTCTTAACTTCCATTCCATACTATATCGTTTTATTGAATTCTAAATTTCAAATATAGTGGTTTATGCTATCTTCGGAAAATTAGAGCAGCCGTAAAACGAAATAAAAACTATAAAGGGAGTAATTTACACTCCCTTTATGTTTTTAATATTGATTAGATTTTATTCCAGTGCCGATTCGTTTGCTTTAGTTGGCCAATATGGATTCTGATACAAAGGCGAAGTTGAAGCATCATCCATATTACTTGCTGTAATCCGAATTTCATAAGCAGGTATAGGTGTCAGATAATTTGCTCTACTCCATGTATAACCATTAAATACTAAGTTGTTTGTAGATATTATCTGGTATGGACGTAAATACTTACTAACCTTTCTCGAGGATACATTTGGAGTTCCACTTGCAGCATTGTCGGGTTCTATTAAACGATCTATGAATTTGCCCGTAGGTTTTCCGTTTGGATCAAGTATTTCTTCTTTATAATGAGCATTTTCGAACGCTTGATCCCATAGATTGAAACCTTCAATCACATAATTATTAACCTGATCTAATGCTCTCCAACGTTTCAGGTCATCCCAGCGCATAGCTTCACCCATAAACTCGTTTCTTCTTTCGCGGCGAATATTGTATAGGGTTGCATCCACTAGCTGTCCTGCTGAATATTTAGCCCAATCGTTTTCTTTATCGAGATTAGTTGCAGCAATTGTCTTGCTGTAATCTTCGTCTACATTTGCTCGGCGGCGGATTTCTTTCCAATAAAAAGCAGCCGTTCCGTCAATCGACTTTTTCTTCATGTAAGATGCTTCGATATAGTTAAGATAAGCTTCTACGCCTCTGAAAACAATACTTCCAAATGAACTGTTCATACCATTTACTGGTGATTGAGTGGGATCATAGTTATAACATTTACGCATTCTATATCCTGTAACATCCCTTTGGTCAATTAAATTAATAATCTCGGGCATATTATAAAAGACAGAGTTGGGGCGTGTTGGGTCTCCCGTCATCAATAGTCGGTCTTTTTCTCCGAATACAAATAGTTGTAAACGTCCGTCACGATTGTTTTTTGTTTCTTCAATCGTTTTATCACCACTATATCCTGATCCACTAGCATAAATAGGCAATCCGTTTTTCATAAGATAACTGTCTATAAATCCTTTAGTAACACCATTGTTGCCTCCACCTCTGATGTATACGCCTACCGAGTGAGTAAGGTTTAACCCTTTGTCGAAAGCTCTCCAGAATAATACCTCTGAGTATTTACTCATATCTGTATCGCTAAACATATCAAAATAAGGATTCCATCCTGCGGGATTATCTCCTTGCGGATTATAGACTCCCGTATTTGCAGTTAATTGAACATTGTCTGCAACAGCTTTAGAGGCATCCATTGCTGCGGTTAAGAAATAATCAATCTCAGAATCGATATTGATAGTGAATCCCTTGTTATAATCCATTTGCGCACCCGGCCAGTTAGGACCTCCTGGTACATGAGCTGTGCCATTGTGATAAGTAAGCCAGCTAGCTTCGTATAATGCTACTCTCGATTTGAGTAACAATGCTGCATTCTTGGTTATTCTTCTTTTATCTTTAAAGTTATCGCTTAAGAGTGATATTGCAGAGTCCAGATCTTGAATAATAAATCGTGCAACTTCGTTTCGAGGCTTTCTTTTACTTGCTTCTATAAGTTGATCTTTATTATCTTTCAAGGTGTTTTTTACGATAGGAAAATCACCATATATCTTTAATTTCAGAAAATATTCCCAAGCACGTATCATATACATTTCGCCTATGTAATGATCTATTTTGCTAGGAGTCCCTGCTATTTCGCCATTTTTCCATTTAGGTAAAACCTGCTCAAAAAAGAAGTTGGCATTTCTTATTTTCGTGAACGAATAATCACTGCTCGATTCGGGTACTCTCCATTGTCCCTTTGCCCATCTGCTGGTCGAAGGTGTGGTAGTAGCCATATTATCAGTATTTTCATCGGCCGTGATTATGTTGCCCAGCCCCCAAGTTTGTCCATGAGAAGGAAAGTCATATGCCCCGATAGTATATGCCTCTAAATCTGCTTCATTTTTAAAATAAACTCCCGGGGTTACCTGATCTAATGGTTCTCTATCAAGAAAATCATTACAAGAGCTACCCATTATTACCAATGCTGATAATAGGCAAGAGATAACTGTGTACTTTTTTATATTGTAATCCATTGTTTTGTCTTTTTTAGAAATTTACATTAACTCCAAATGAGATCGTTCTTTGCAGAGGATAAGTTTTACCTGCTCCCCAGTCTCCACCCAATAGTTCAGGATCGAAAACTCCTGAGATATCAGATTTAGTCCACAAGTTCTCGCCTGACATATATATACGAACGAATTGTAAACCAATTTTCTGAGACATCATCGTTGGGATGGCATATCCTATCTGTAAGTTTTTTAGACGTAAATACGATGCATCTTGCAAGTAGCGTGATTGCGTTTGCTGATTTTTATCGCCCGAAGAGAATAGGGTGCGAGGATAATAAGCATCGAGGTTAGCTCCAAGTGGATCGCCTTCGGGACGGAAAAAATCCCAATGTTCTTTGAATGCAACAGACTGCCACATACCACCGGTAGCTCCCCAGAAATAGGCTCCACCTAACATATAATCTCTTTTGGCTACACCTTGGAAGAAGATACTTATATCTATCCCTTTCCATGCAGCTTCTAATGTCAAACCATATTTGAAGCGAGGAGTACTGTTTCCGATGATTGTTCTATCTCCCGGATCTGTTAAGGTGCTCGATCCTGCATCTATTTTTCCATCTCCATTGATGTCTTTATACATAATATCTCCGGCAGCCCAGTTAGATCCTATTGCATTTTGTCCACCATTTGGCAACGTTGCTAGGTGAGCATTCATCTCAGCATCGGATTTCGCAATTCCTATGGTTTGATATCCCCAGATAGTACCGTCCATTTTATTGGTATACCAAGTATCGATATTGCCTGTTTCATTCGGATATCGGGTTATCTTTTGCTGATTGTCAGCTAATACAAATCGGGCACCATACGAGAAATCACCAATTTTATCTCTCCATCCAACTTCTAGTTCAAAACCATAAGATTCCATATCAGAGTTGTTTACCTTAGGCACGCTTGTTCCCAGTATGCCTGGTAATTGAGGAGCAGGTCCAATCATATTCTTTGTTGTTCTTTTAAAATAATCGAACGATCCTGTTAGTCTGTTGTTTAAAGCAGCCCAGTCTAAACCGATATTCCAAGATTCAACCGTTTCCCATGTCATATCTCCGCTTACAATACCGGGAGCACTCGAAGTATTTGGTCTAACTCCATTATCAACAATCCAGCCACCGCTTTGAGTTCCGATAGGCATCGATTGGAAGAACGGATACCAAGCATCTGTATTCATATTACCCAATTGACCCCAAGAACCTCTCAGTTTCAAAGTGCTTATATGGTCTGATAGACTCCCGAAGAAATCTTCTTGTGCAATATTCCATCCCACAGAGAAAGAAGGGAAAACTGTCCATCTCTTATCGCTTAAGAAACGTGAGGATCCGTCATAGCGAAGATTTACTTCCGCCATATAACGTTCTTTGTAATTGTAATTGAGACGTCCAAAGAAACCGGCTACAGCCCATTCAGCATATCCGCCACCTGTTTTTTGATTTTGGGTAGCAGTATTTAGTGTAGGCACTTCAGGGCTTATTAACCCGTCCTTTTGCCCCCATACATTTCTCGTTTTCATTACCTCTGCATTGAAACCTCCCATTACTTTGAAGTTATGCCCACTCTCTAAATCTTTGGTATAATCGGTATATATATTCGTTGTTAAGAAGTTTTCTTTGTAGGCATTTTCATATATTTGAGTTTGTCCTGCAGCACGTCCATCCCATGAAGCTAAGAAGGGCTCCCCTTTTACATCGTGCCCGTAAATTGGGAGTACATCCCAATGCTCAAATTTATTTAAGGTACGAATATTACCTTCTGTATAGATTCTCCAATTTTTGATTGGCTCGAAAATAAACTGTATTTGATTATAAAGTTCATCTTTTTGTTCTCTATTACGACCGCCATCTTTCATTTGAAGAACTTCCATCCCATCCATAATAAACCCGTTATTATCGTAGACCGGATTGGTTGGCCAACGTCTGGCAATGTTATGATAGAACAAAGGAGTCATATAAGATGGGCGGTCATAATCGTTACGTATCCATTTTACATTATAATTCAGATCAACATAATCAGATAACTTAGCTGTTATACGTGAATTGATAGAATAACGTTTGAGATTGTCTCCTCCATGACGAATCAATCCATTTTGATCAAGGAAGTTACCACTAACAAGGTAAGTCATTTTTTCGCCACCTCCACTAATGCTAACATTGTGTTCGTGAGCTGGTACCGAACTTTTATACTGCTCTTTAAACCAATCGGTATTGGCATTAGCACCATCGTAGTCTCTCCATCTCCCAGTGTTCGGATTGGCTGTTGTACCCTCTTTAAGCTCTCCTCTTTGGTAAGCAAGAATACGACTCATCATTTCATCAGAGAAAACGGGAGATTGTCCATCATTTGTAGCAGCTCTATTGAAATACTGAGCAAACTTATAAGAGTCCATTATATTAGGAACCTGAATAGCACTCGAAAGACGTAGGTTACCTAAATAACTGACACTTGTTCTTCCCGACTTTCCGGTTTTGGTAGTAATCAATATAACTCCAAAAGCAGCACGTGCACCATATATAGAAGACGATGCGGCATCTTTCAGTACTGAGATAGATGCTATGTCATTAGGATTTAAGCTATTCATATCCCCCTCTATACCATCAATAAGAATAAGTGGAGAAGCTTTCGATCCGCTACCAATTGTGCCCGAACCCCGAATATTCACATTCATAGAACTGTTTAATGCACCTCCATTTGAACTGTTTACCGAGAAGTTAAGTCCGGGAACTACTCCTTGTAAAGCTTGACTGACGTTTGTAATTGGGCGGTTCTCAATAATGTCAGGGTTTACTACACTTACCGATCCTGTTACGTTTACTTTCTTCTGGGTACCGTAACCCACCACTACAACTTCGTCTAACAGTTGTAAATCTTCTTTGAGAGTTACATGCAGTTCTTTTTGTGAACCTACGGTTATTTCTTGTGTTCTATAACCAATAAAAGAGAAGACTAGTACCGACTTAGAGTCTGGAACCGTGATACTGAATTTACCATCCAAGTCGGTAGCTGTTCCTATTGTTGTGTTTTTCACTACTACGCCAATGCCTATCATTGGCTCATTTTTTTCGTCTACCACTGTTCCTTTTAAAGCTATTTGTGCTTGAGCAGATATTCCGATAAGCATCAGGGATATCATACAAGCGAGCCTTATCAGGAATCTTCGCCGACCTTTTTTGTTAGGTTGATTTCTCATAATTAATTTAGATTTAATAATTTGTAATTGAGGATTATGTTGTCATTACGGATGACCAATGATGTTCTAGGTTAAATAAAATAACCTTTGTCGTGCAAATTGGGGGATCAGCAAAACAAAGGTTATTACGGAAATAGATTGAAATTTATAAAAACTAAAAACGGGAACTCTGGTATGTACAAATAAAGTAGCCCATATATCCAATAGATATACAGGTATGATAAAATAGATATTACGGAGTTGTATTATCCGATTATTTTCTTTATTTAAAGAAGAATAGGATGTTGTTTTGTAATTGGTTGGTAAACAGCTCTCTCTCTCTCTCTCT
>NZ_CVRU01000030.1:19415-31734 GCF_001261715.1 Dysgonomonas sp. HGC4
CTCTCTAATATTTTAGCACAAACCAACAAATCTGAAACGTTAAATTTCAGACATTTTGCAATGTTTTCTTGGTTTGATATGTAGTACATAGTATTTAGAATGGTTTAAGGCAAATGTATTATAATATTTTAATATGGAATGATTTTTTATTGTATTTTCTTGACATTTATCTAGTGTTTTACAACATGTGCTAAAAAATGTATTTTAACATTTTGTTTTATATATGACTATTTTTTTCTCAATAAACAAAACTTTATGCTATTCTGTTTTAAGTAGATAAGGTTTAATAAACTTATTTGTAAGAATTACTAATAATAATGCATTATGGAAGATTCAGCAGTTATTGTAGAAGCAATATATCCGGCTCCCCTCTCAAAGGTTTGGCAGGCTATAACAGATAAAGAACAAATGAAAGAATGGTATTTTACGATTGAGGACTTTGTTCTGAAAGAAGGAGCAGTCTTTAATTTTAGTGTATCTGATGAGGAAAAACTATATCGTCATCGTTGTGTTATAAAAGAGATTATTCCTAATAAGAGATTTCAACATACATGGACACACCCAGGTCAAAGTAAGGGCGAGTCTATTGTGACATGGGAACTTGAGCTTTTGGGAGATAACACAAAGGTGACTTTGACTCATGAAGGTCTTGAGACATTTTCTGACGGAGGTCCGGATTTTAAAAGAGAAAATTATTTAGCAGGATGGACCGAAATATTAAAAACGGAATTGAGACAGTTTTTAGTAAAATAATTATTTACCATTTAAATTAAAACACAATGGCAATAGCAATTCAGCCTTATTTAACCTTTAATGGTTATTGTGAAGAGGCTTTCAATTTTTATAAATCAGTATTTGGAGGTGACTTTGCACATATTTCTCGTTTTGGAGAAATGCCTCCTCAGGAGGGAATAAGTTTTCCTGAGTCATTCGCAAAAAAGATAATGCATGTGGCATTACCTGTAAGTGGTCAGTTTATGCTTTTTGGTAGTGATGCCGGAGGCGATTGTTCTCCCGAAGCTGTTGTCGGAAATAATATTTCCTTGTCTCTTCAGATTGAGTCAAAACAAGAGGGCGATAAGATATTTGATGCTCTCTCGGCAGGAGGTACTATAACTATGCCTATGGAAGTTACTTTCTGGAATGCGTACTTTGGTATGTTTACTGATAAATTTGGAATTAACTGGATGGTTAATGTTGACCTGAACTCCTAAAGGAAATTATTAAGATGAAAGAAACTATTAATCCAGTAGGCTGGTTTGAGATTTATGTTGAAAATATAGATCGTGCCAGACGTTTTTATGAAACGGTTCTCGATAGAGAAATGTTTGATCTCCCAATGTCGGAAGATTTGGAGGATATGAAAATGGTAGTTTTTCCGATGTTGGACGATGCTCCAAATTCTTCCGGGGCTTTAGTCGAGATGAGAGGAGTTGAACCCGGAGGAAATAGCACTATTGTCTATTTCTCATCCGATGATTGTGAGATAGAGCAAAGCCGAGTTGAAGCAGCAGGCGGTAAAATCTTAAAGCCTAAATTTTCTATAGGTGATTACGGATTCATTTCTCTGGTTGAGGATACCGAAGGTAATTGTATTGGTCTCCACTCTTTGAAATAAGGTGTTGTACCTAACTTAAAATAACTAAAACTATGGCAGAAAATAAGATTGTTATTACCATTCAGACAACAGTGAAAGCACCAATAGATATTGTCTGGAAGTGTTGGATAACCCCTGCCGATATTATTAAGTGGAATAGTGCTTCCGACGATTGGCACACAACAAAGGCTGTGAATGATTTTCATGTAGGGCGCAAATTCAGTTATAGGATGGAAGCTAAGGATGGAAGTATGGGCTTTGATTTTGGTGGTATCTATGATAGTATCACTGATCATAAGCAAATTAGTTACACGTTGGAAGATGGGAGGACAGCTACTATTACTTTCTCAGTTATAGGCGATGAAGAAACTGAAGTTATCGAATCCTTTGATGCTGAAAATTTCAATCCTATTGAGATGCAACAAAATGGTTGGCAGGCTATTTTAAACAGTTTTAGAAAATATGCAGAACATCAATTCTCTGAACAATGACAGATAAAATTGTACCATGCCTTTGGTTTGATAATCAAGCTGAAGAGGCAGCCATTTTTTATACTTCGGTTTTTAAAAATTCAAAGATCGAAAGTATATCTTATTATGGCAAAGAGGGGTTTGATATTCATCACCAAAAAGAAGGAACTGTAATGGTGGTTGAATTTCAAATTAATGGACAGTTCTTCACCGCTTTAAATGGTGGTCCTATTTTTAAATTCAATGAATCTATTTCGCTTCAGGTGTTTTGTGACAATCAGGCAGAGATAGATTATTATTGGGATAAGCTCACAAGCGATGGAGGAGAAGAGGGTGAGTGCGGATGGCTGAAAGATAAATACGGACTTTCGTGGCAAATAGCGCCATCTATTCTACCCAAGCTCATGAAAGATCCTTTGAAGGCTGATAAACTAATGAAAGCATTTATGCAAATGAAAAAAATAGATATTGATCAATTGATGAAGGTTTAAGGATGAGCTCGCACTTCGAATATTCATTATTATATAGGTAAAAGAAGAAAGTGAGAGCAACTTATTATACTTAAAGCAGGTAAGGCGAAAAAAGTCTTTTAGAAATTTACTTGTTATTTATATAATTGGGGAAAGTTGGTGAACATTATTCATAAAAGTAATGTTATAGAAAGTGAAATAAAATGAGTGTTCGGACTAAGCTAATTCGAAAAGTGTAAATTATAAACAATATACAGCTATTTCTTGTTAACATAAGACGGAAACTTAATCTAGAAGAATTGGATGAACAAAAATAAAATTATAAAATTATGAGAACTTTAAGACTTTTTTCGCTTGTGTTATTTAGCGCCTTAATGTTTGCTTCATGTAAATCGTCATTGACTGTATCCACAGATTATGACCGTAGTGTCGATTTTTCAAAGTATAAAACATTTGGTATTTATAAATTAGACGCCGAAGCTCAAACTATTAGCGAACTAAATAGAAACCGTATTTATGCTGCTATAAAAGCTGCTTTAACAGAACGAGGATTGACAGAGTCTGCTACACCAGATCTTTGGGTAAATAGCTTGGCTTTTGTAGAGTCTAGAGAATCACACTCAAGCACTACTATGACTACCGGTATGGGTATGGGCATGGGTGGTATGGGTATGGGCGGCATGGGTATGGGTGGTTTTCACCGTCCTTACATGTGGGGAGGTCCTATGATGATGACCGGATCGAGCGTAGCCCGCACTCAACACAATGTAGATATTTATCATAAAGGATCGTTACTAGTCGATTTGATTGATGCTAGAACTAATACTCTTGTATGGCATGCTGCAGGTAACAGAGACGTTGATAAAAACTTTGGACGTAATGCAGATGAAAAAATTGCAAAATATGTATCGAAGATGTTTGTGAGTTTCCCTCCTGCAACTATCGTAAATACCACAGTGAAAACTAAATAAGTTTTAAAGTACACAATTAATATATAAAGCTGTTCCTAATTAGGAGCAGCTTCTTTTGTGACTCTTATATTCTAAATAAAGTAATAGGGAGGTATTAAATAAGAATCCCACCAACTCTTTAGAGAGTGGGCGGGACTAATTAATTTGTTACGTGTGACATTATATGATCACTTTATGGGTTTTATACCTATGTTTTTTATGTAATTCTGCACATGCTCGTTTCGCTCTTCTGGCGTAAGGCTGGCAGGAAGTTCAATTGATGTTCTGCTATCAATTACTACACAAACAACTTCACCGATTCTTTTTTTATGATCTTCTAGCATTTGGCTAACTAAGTCATTTGCTCTTACTCGTTCAGATCGGTTAATAGCACCATCTTTTCCTTTTTGAGGTGCTCTTTTTTTAGTTTCCATATTCTCCACTATTTATAAGTAAATAAATAAAACAACCTTCTCAGGCTTGATTTTTGTGAATATACTCAATAATAATCAGATAAACAATTATTTAACAAATTTAGACAAGTGGAGAAAGCCTAAATTTGAATATAATTAGGTTGTTTTTTAGATGGAGAATGAATGCAGTAATAGGATTCCTTATTAGTTGCAGGAGAAAACTATCGGAGTATAACCATCGGTTTATTTTCGAATAACCATTTTTCGAGAATTACAAAATCAACATCTTTTAATATAACCTTTTTATCCTTATCGAGTAAATAAATAGTTGGGATTGCTTTCAGATCATATACCTTTTTATTTTGTACTATTTGATTCTTATCATATCCATTTATCCAATAAGTTGGAATGTCATTCAAGTGTTTTTTCCATATCTCTAAATCTGCATCGGGATAGAAAGAAAGTACAGCGAGATGTTTATTCTCTAGTCCATCGTTTATAATATTGGAATTTTTGATGGCTGCAATTACTTCTGCACAAGCATGGCAGTCGGGGTTGTAAAATAATACAATAGTATATTCGCTCTTTATATCATATAGAGTTCCTGTTTTTCCCGATGCTAAAGTATATGCGAAATTTGTAGCTTTATCTCCGATTTTATTTTTAAGTAACATTTTTAGTTTGAAGTTTGCACGCTCTTTATCAGTTGCATTGGTTTTATTTGACTCTATAATGTAGTTCAGAACGGGAATGTAATATTCTTCGTTTCGCATAGGCGAATTAGGGTCGTAGAGATATTTCTTATACATATCCAGAAAATAAGTATTTATACTGCTGTCAGCTTCAGCTTTTATCAAAGTGTTTTTGATAGCCATGCAAGTAATATCCTTATTGGCATGAGGCAGAATCTCAATATAATTTGCCATTGCTTGCTCCGTTATATTCGGTAAATGAATGTAAGCAGTATCTGTGAAATCAAAATTATCCCAGTAATGTTCTACAAGATAATTAGCTCGGTCTAGAGGCGTTTGCAGCGCTTCAGGAATCGTAGCCATTATAAATGTGCGATCTTTCTTTTGTTCAATTATAGATTCCTTTTGTTTACTTGCATTACTACATGCCAGAAAGCAGAGCCCAAATAATAGGCACAAGAAAAGACAAGTAATATTATGTTTTTTCATAATTGCATTTTGAAGTATTATAGAACATTTTTCCCTAAGTTATAAAAAAAGCATATTCTGGGACTATTTTTTAGTCGTCGTTCTAATATGTTTTGGATAGTTAGAAAGCATATGCTAAGGCTATACCCATATTGCCGGTATTAACTGTTGGTACAATCACGAGACTTTTTTCTTTTTCTTTTATCCCAAGTATATTATGCCATACAGGTAAAAGCATATAACCGAGCTCTGTACTTAAGATACCTATGCCTGCACCCGTAACAACATCACTTACCCAATGTTTCTTGTTCAATACTCGCATAGTGCCAGTTGCTGTTGCCACTGCATACCCACCGATGCCAATCCATGGAGATGTATCTTTATATTCTTTGAAAAGAATGTGTGCCCCTACAAATGCTGTAGCGGTATGCCCCGAGGGAAACGAATTATTATTAGAGCCATTTGGGCGTGCAATATGTGTTGTGCTTTTCACAGTTTGAACGGTTGCACCCATTATCAGATATGATGTTGCCATAATGAGTGTTTGGTCTCTAAAATTGTGTTTCGCTTTTACCCCTGCAAAACTTAAACTGTATGTCATTATAGCAGGAGCAAATTGTATATAATTATCGAGCGGGTTTTTCTTTGAAATATGCTCTCCAACTTCATGGTTTGTGCTTAAGTCTAATTCTCTCAGTGGCTTATTGGCTCTTGTTAATACTCCATAAGCAATAAGTGTGGTAGGAATAATAAATTTAGAATAGGACGAATTGAAAAACTTCTTTTCTTTAGGTATATCAAAGTTAAAAGTCTTTTCCTCCTTCGAGAAGTCAAAACCATTTTCGTCGATATTTGTGGGATTATTAACCATAGATTCTATTTGAATACTATTCTGATTAAATCTCAGGGAATCTGGATTTAATAATTTTGATATAGACTGTTGGTGCATTCTTGTTGTATCTTCTTGTGCAGAAGAGAATGATATACACCCGATAAATAATAAAACAAGTAAGGAGAAACGCTTCATCGTTTTATTTTGCAATAGATATTGTATTTGATAGCTAGTGACTGACATGTCTTACATTTTGCAACTACCTTTATTCTTTGATCTTTACATAGATATGTTTGATATGCTTTTTATCGGCAACTCTCACATCAATGTCGAAAACCTTGTTTAGAGATTTAATCAAAGGTGTAAGTTTTGGATAGCCATAATTTCGGGGGTCAAAATCGGGTCTCTTCTTGATGATCAAATTTCCCATATCTCCAAGGAATGCCCATCCGTCATCGTCAGCTAAATCCATGACCGTAGTTTTTAGAAGCTGAATAAGCTTTTTATTTATAGGCTCAATATTGGAATCTTTCTCCCCTTTAGAATGATTTGGAGATGAAGAATCTTGCTGATTGTCCGAATTTTCTATTTCCGAATTTCCGATTATCTCAATATATATAAACTTGTCGCAGGCTACTATAAAAGGGTTCGGCGTCTTTTTCTCTCCAATGCCAATAACTAACATGCCAGATTCTCTTAGTCTGACAGCTAACCGAGTAAAATCACTATCACTCGAAACCAAACAAAAACCATCTACTTTTTCGGAGTGCAATATATCCATCGCATCAATAATCATGGCAGAGTCCGTTGCATTCTTTCCCGTAGTATAGCTATATTGTTGTATGGGCGTAATGGCATGTTCCAATAAAGGTTGTTTCCATCCCGATACAGTAGGTTTAGTCCAATCACCATATATTCTTTTAATGGTAGGTATCCCTATCTTGGCAATTTCATCGAGCATACCTTTTATATTAGAGTAGGGTATATTATCTGCATCAATGAGGACGGCTAACTTTAAGTCCTTGTTTTCTCTCATAACCATTTGTATTGTTTAGTAATTTCAAATGTACGATTTCTTTGATGTTATTCATTATTAAGTATTAGAAAAAACGAGTCTATATACATCTTTCTATTGATGCTGAAAAATGATGGTCTGTATTTTAATCTATAAGCTATCTTTCTCAAGAAGCCATTATTTTATAAATGTTTTATTGCTGTTAGAAGAGTGGATTGCTAATCTGCATCTTTTGTATAGGTGTCTAATCTTTAGTTGTTTCTTTCTTATTATTCTAAAATAATACACCAGGTATTCTATTTTATTGGTTTTTTATGAAATTTTTCATAGCTGTGAGGTAAACAATAGTTAATTTTTTTTGTTTCAATATCATAATAACCATATTTATGAGGAAAGATTATATTCATACGAAGAGAGAATGGTATTCCATTGATAGTGCTGATGTAATAGACACTTTAGAGTCTGATATTACAGTAGGGCTATTAGATGATGAGGCTAACCAGCGATTAACTCAATTTGGAGAGAACGTATTACCTGAGAAGAAAAAAGTAAGCAAGCTTATCCGTTTCTTGAAACACTTTAATGACATATTAATATATGTGCTTTTTGTTGCGGCAATTGTTACCGCAGTATTAGGACATTATGTCGATACTATTGTTATTCTGTTGGTTGCAGTTGTAAATGCATCAATCGGTTATTTTCAGGAGAATAAAGCTGAGAAAGCATTAGAAGACATCAAGAAGATGTTATCACTTAAGGCGCAAGTAGTAAGAGATGGAGTAAGAACCGAAATTGACGCTTCTCTTCTCACAATTGGAGATATGGTTTTACTGAGTCCGGGAGATAAAGTTCCTGCCGACTTACGTTTAGTAAGAGCCGACAACTTGAAAATAGAGGAATCTCCACTTACTGGAGAATCAGTTCCTTCCGAAAAGAAGGTTGCTGCTTTACCTGTTGATACAATGTTGGGTGATAGAATTAATATGGCTTTTTCGAGTACCACTGTAAGTGCAGGTACGGGAATGGGTGTTGTTATAGCTATCGGTAAGGATACAGAGATAGGTAAGATAAATGAAATGATTTCAGAAGTAGAAGAGATAACAACTCCTCTACTTAGACAAACAGCTAAATTTGGAAAAACAGTATCTATTGTTATTGTAGCTATCGCATTTGTAATTTATTTGTTTGGGCATTTTTTTCGAGATTACGATTCGGGCGAACTACTCATGTCTGTCATAGGTTTGGCTGTAGCTGCTATACCCGAAGGTTTGCCAGCTATACTTTCCATTATTTTAGCAATAGGTGTTCAGAATATGGCTCGTCGAAATGCAATTGTCCGTACACTTCCATCAGTAGAAACATTGGGAGCAGTATCGGTTATTTGTTCTGATAAAACGGGAACACTCACTAAGAATGAAATGACTGTGAAAACTGTAGAGATACGCGATGGCGAATTTACGGTTACAGGAACGGGTTATGCACCAACAGGAGATGTATTGAGTAATGGTGCTAAAGTTGATTTTGATTCTGAGCCTATATTAGAAGAATTGATCAGCTGTTTTAATATATGTAACGAAGCCTCTTTAGGAAAAGATGAGGACGAGCATTGGTTTGTAAAAGGAGACCCTACCGAGGGTGCTTTGATAACTTTGTACCAAAAAGCAGATGTGGATCATAGCCATGTTGAACGGAAATCGACAATTCCGTTTGATTCCGAATATAAATATATGGCTACTTTGATAGAAGATACAGACCATAATATTATATATATTAAAGGTGCTCCCGATCGACTTTTGGATATGGCGGAGAAAGAAAAATCTAAAGCTGGAGAGCAAGATTTTGATCGTCATTATTGGGAGAGTAAAATTACAGAGTTGGCTCAAAAAGGACAACGTATTATTGGTGCTGCCTACAAAAAAGTAGATAAAAGTATAATTGATATAGATCACGAAGATATTCATAATGGTATTGTCTTTCTAGGTCTTGCGGGAATCATAGATCCACCACGTGAAGAAGCTGTTGAGGCTATTAGATTGTGTTCGGAAGCAGGAATCACAGTGAAAATGATAACAGGAGACCACGTAGATACAGCTAAAACCATTGGTAAAGAAATGGGTATTGGTGATGGAACAAAGGCATTGCAAGGAAAAGATCTTGAAAAAATGAGTGATGCCGAGCTCGAAGTAGCTGCTCAGGAATATGATATTTTTGCCCGTACAAGCCCCGAACATAAGTTGAAATTGGTGAAGGCTTTACAAGCCAGAGGTACGATTTGTGCAATGACGGGCGATGGTGTAAATGATGCACCGGCTCTTAAAAAAGCAGATGTAGGTATTGCAATGGGTATCAAGGGTACGGAAGTAACAAAAGATGCTTCGGAAATGGTATTAGCTGATGATAATTTTAGTACCATAGTGGCTGCCGTTGAAGAAGGACGAAGGGTATATGATAATCTGAAAAAGACTATCTTATTTATATTGCCGACGAATGGTGCTGAAAGTTTCTTGATAATAGCGAGTATATTATTTGGTACTATGATGCCATTAACTCCCGTTCAAATTTTATGGGTAAATATGGTGACATCAGTAACAGTTTCTCTAGCCTTAGCTTTCGAAAGAATAGAACCGGGAGCTATGAAACGTCCTCCACGATCGCCACAAACGCCATTGTTAAGCGGCTATTTTATCTGGCGAATATTGTTTGTGTCAGTACTTATTGGTGGTGGAACCCTTTGGATGACTATAAATTTATTAGCACACGGTGTTAGTGAAGAAATTGTGAGAACTATTACATTACAAACTATTGTAATCGCTCAGATGTTCCACTTATTCAATAGCAGAAGTATTCGTGGCTTTGCTTTCAACAAAGACTTCTTTACAAACAAAGCAGTATTTGTAGTATCGGGTCTTTTGGTTATTCTCCAATTGGCAATTACCTATCTTCCTTTTATGAATAATGTATTTGGAACTTATCCTTTAGAGTTAAACGATTGGGTATATCCATTTATTCTAGGTTTTGCAGTATTTGTAATTGTAGAAGTTGAAAAAGCTGTAATGAGAAAAATAGATGCTTTAAAAACAAAATAAGGTGCAGATATTTCTGTTCTTAATAGTGATATATTTTGCATTAAATAGAAAAGACGGACATAGTAATATGTCCGTCTTTTTTTTATTTAAAAATAGAGATCTTACTTATCGGTTCTGAATGGTGCAGCGGGAAGTCCTTCGCTATTGAAAAGGTTTACTTCGGGGTTATTAGACCATGAGTATCTTACTGAAATAGGACTAGAAACTTCTGGGCTCTCAACAATTACTTTGTCTCCATCTAAGTAAGCTTTTGCCCAGACAAATCTGTTGTCAGCACCTGCAATTGCGAAACCTTTGATAGATTGGCTATTGTCTCTCACTTTTAGACCTCTTGAGATATTATCAAAATAGATAATCGCTTTATTTCCTGAGATTTCCATCTTGTTAAATGTAGGACCTGAGTAAATAACATCACTGCGTCCATAATCTTTATTTAGAGCAATTAAAGCAAGTCTAGCTCCTACATCTTGCTTGTTTCGGGGGTGAATATCTTTAGCATCGCCAATGTCGGTAATCACCGCTTGTCCTGTATAAGGTAGCGAAAGAGTCATATTCTGAGCCTCACGCAATTCTGCCCATTTACTCTCTTGAGGTTGTTCATCTTTAGCCATATAATTAGCTAATTGCACCCAATAGAAAGGAAACTCCGATTCCCATTTATCTCTCCAATCGTTGATTAGGGTAGGGAAGAGTGTACGATAGTTATAAGCATCATCTGCATTGCTTTCACCTTGATACCATATTGCCCCTTTTATCGAAAAAGAAGTCATGGGATTAATCATAGCATTGTAAAGTAGGGAGGGATAAGAGTTTGGAGAAAAATCAATATATCCATATTCTTTATTAGTCACCGATTCCTTGTATTCCCATTCTCCGGATAGAGGATACTTTACACCATCAATCTCTAAATATAGCTCATGAGGCTGACCATAAAGGCCTCCGCCTCCACTGTGATCTACAATTTTTACAGTTAAGGTGTTCACTCCACTTTTTAAAATGTCCTTTGTTATACTATATGTTCTAGGTAAGCCATAACCTACTGTCTCTCCAACTTTAATACCATTAATCCATGACACATCATCATCATCTACGGGACCTAGGTTCAATATGGCAGTTTTTCCTTCAGCGTCTTTTGGAAGTGTGAAATTGTATCTGAACCAAACAATTCCGTCTATTGAAGCAAGTTCAGTTTGTGACCATTCTTGAGGTACTTGCATTTTCTTCCATGCAAAGGTAATTTTTGTAGGAGCTTTAAACCATTCGCCTTTTATGCCCGGATCGTTTTTTAAGGCATTGAGGTAGATCTGCTTTTTTGCTTCATTCTCTTGAGCAAATCTAGCTAGATCAATACCTTGTAATGCTGCATATCTTTCTTTGAAATTATCGGGTAAGCGAGCGAATGAGTTTTGGCTTATCCATGTCTCAATCTGAGTCCCTCCCCATGAGGAATTAATGATGCCAATTGGTATATCTAACTCTTTATTTAATTTGCGTGCAAAGAAGTAAGCCACTGCCGAAAAGCTGGAAACTGCTTCGGGAGAACAAACTTGCCATTTCCCATCAAAGTCAGAATTGGGTGTCATACTCATAGCTTTCTCTACATTAAAAGCTCTTATTAGGGGGTAATTAGCTTCTTTAATCTCCTGCTCATAATTTTCAACCTGGCTCCATCCATTCACAGGCATTTCCATATTAGATTGTCCGCTGCATAGCCAAATGTCTCCAATAAGAATATTATTAAAAGTAATAGTATTACTGCTTCCTTGTACTTTCATTTGATAAGGGCCTCCGTAAGGTATTGGCTCCAAATTTACAGACCAATTACCTGCTTGGTCGGCTTGCACATTTCTAGTCTGGTCTAGAATTTCAACTTTGATTTTTTCATTTTTATCAGCCCATCCCCATATCTTGAGAACTTTGTCTCTTTGGAGTATCATATTATCCGAGAATATATGAGGCAATCTAACCTCTGCTTGTAAAACTGAAGAGAAAAGAGTGGCAATAAATAAAAGATAAATGTACTTTTTCATGGATTATAATTAGTTATTAAGTATTTACAAATATAATATATCGAACTGATATTTTATATTGTCTAAATCTTAAATCATTTCCTATCTCTATATGCTAAAATAGAATGGTGGATCTAATAGATTCTCTTTATCTTGTACTTTTATTCATAATTTGAGATGTCTGGGATTTTGTATTTTGCTGATAAATAGGTTTATATCTTTTTAAATTCGAGATTTAACGTTTTGATGCAGTTCAAATGTATAATAATATTGAAACGCAATTGTATCTTTGCCATTCACTTTATATAATAATAAGC
>NZ_CVRU01000031.1 GCF_001261715.1 Dysgonomonas sp. HGC4
CCTTATTTATCTCCCCCTCTTCGTCAATTATACCTATTCAGGTAAAACATTACGGACATTGACCTTATTTTTTTTAATAAATAGACAAATAAGAATCATTTGTCTCTCTTTTTAGCCTAGTTTCCACTTGTATAAACCATGTGTAAACCAAAAAATCTAAAGTTTACCTATACTCTGGAATAGTATTACTCATAAATTACAATATAAATAATTATTATCTAATATAAATATATCTTATATCCTTACATCCAGTTTTGGTGTTATTACATCCGCATCTTCGGATTAATAATTAAAAGGGAATCAGGTGTAAATCCTGAACAGACCCGTTGCTGTAAGCTTCGACAAAGTCTTTAAACAATACTCAAGCCACTGTTCTATAAAGAATGGGAAGGACGTTTAAAGAGGAAGTCAGAAGACCTGCCAAAAAATATAGTTTAAAGCTTTCTTGGAATAGAGCTAAAGAACATTACAAGTAAAAAATCTCCCCATTTTCGAAGGAAGGCATTTTTTATCTGAGTGTATTTCTTTTGTGTTTTTACGCTGTTCTGGATTTAAATACGGATAAACTGACAATATTGGACTTAACTTATAATGAGGGGACTTTCTCTCAAAGATCAATTGTACTGGGTAAAAAAGCTTATATTGGAGTAAATCCAAAGAGTCAATCCCCTGCAGTCTATATCTACGATATCACTTCCGGAAAATTAGATAAAGGCTTAACTATTACTGAAGGTTATTCTTTTGATAGAATATAAATATTGCCGTATTCCATTTTTCAACAATGAAAAGAATACGGCAATATTTTATATACAGTATGCTAAATTGCTATTCTTTATCTAGATATTAGCTTTGATTTGTGTATCAGTTGTATTAAAAACTATATGCAATACGTGTTCTCAAAAAGAAAGGAGTACCGGGTGTAAAATGTATTTCCTCTACACTTGTGGCTTCATTCTGTAATCTCGATTCTGTTGCAAATTGAGTTTCTTTCCATTTTGTATCAAACAGATTTTCTATACTCATTCCAACAAGTAACCCTTTATACTGATAATTGAGATTGACATCAAAGATGGCAAAGCCATCTGCCATTATTGATTTATCTTCGTTTGCAGGACGATTATTCATGAAACGAAACCTTAAACTTCCCGAAAAACCATTCCAATTGTTTAAACCCAATCCTGCTGTACTTGTAAAATCGGGAGCTAGTGGTATATAATTTTCTCCCTTGGGTTCGTCAATACTACGAGCAAAGGCATAATTGGCATCCACATCAAAAAATAACCAGTTGTTCAATTGATACCGTATTCCGAGATCAGCACCCATTCTTCGGCTTTTTCCACTAGGTTCTATAATTCCGGCATCACCAACATACACAAACTCCTGTTCTGAAAACAAATACCACAATGCACTATTGACTATTAGACGTGGAAGAGGTTTCCAGATACTTCCCAAATCGGATCCGAAAACTCGGGGAACCGTTTTTTTATCCTTATCAGCCACAACTACACGGGTATCGTTAGAATGAAATCCAAGTCCCGATTTAAGATAAAATTGTAGGTTATCACTTTCACTGTATATGAAATTTAACTTAGGAGATACTAATGTTTTCTGGACGCCTTTGTTTTTATAAACAGTATCCAATCTGTCTTGATAATTGAATTGGAATTGATCTATCCGAAGGGCAGGTGCTATCGTCAATTTTCCTAATTCAAACTGAGCATTTGCATAGGCAAATATATTCGATTGATCTATGTCGCCAAGCATTACATGAGAAAGAGTAATGTAGCGCTCTTTGGTTCTTGATAGTTCTGAGCCTTTAGTGGCATCAGCTCGAAAACCAACGCCCCCTTGTATAGATGTTTTTACGTCTCCCAGATCGAGAGTCTTACCCCATTCTGTATTAAGTCCAAAAATGTCTCGGTTTTCTTTTTGTCTGATCTGATCTCCATTTATAGGATCTTCCAGAAAGAAAGTAAAATTAGAGTACAATTCAAATTTATATTTGCTATAAAATGTATTCGCTTTGAAGTAAGTATTGTCATCAATTGCTTTAAAATAAGCCGCATTTATATTTGTGCGCGAAGTGTTTCCTCCTTCAGTATCATCCACTGCTCCAAACCACGAAATAGTACCGTCATTAACAAGACGTAGGGGTATTTGACCTGAAGCATCCCATTTACTGGTGAAGTGAGATACGGTTAAAGAAAACTTGCTATTATCGTTGAATCGCGAAGTATATTTTCCGAAAAGATTTATTCTTTTGAAGTTTTGAGGGGCATCAAAAGGACCATCAGTTAGCAGATATTCAGTTGCAATATAAGCATCTTGATTAGCCTTATCCTGGTCTAGGATATTAAACATACCAATAATCCGTTTGGTATTAAACATACCGAGTTCTACACCTACACTACTTTTGTCGAGTTTTTCTTTCGTTTTAAAAGCAACATAACCGGCTGTTGCAAAATCTCCTTTATCTGCATAATAAGGCCCTTTTCCGAAATCTATTTTATCTACAGTTTCAGGTATTAAAAAATGTAGGTCTGCATAACCTTGTCCATGCGCATGAGATACCATATTAACGGGTATCCCATCTACAGATATAGCTATATCCGTTCCATGATCGAGATCGAAACCACGTAAGAATAGCTGTTCTGCTTTACCTCCTCCGGCATGTTGTCCAATAAATAATCCGGGAACTTTTCGTAATAATTCTTGCGAAGAGTTTACCGGAATTACTTTGAGGTCGATAGCTGTTATAAAATTTAATCCTGCAAGTTTGGGATGTATAACCACTTCTTCTAAGCGAAGAACATCTTCATCCAGAACCACAGTTTCTGTCTCCGATAAGTTTGCTTTTATTTCGAGGGTTTTGTATCCTAATCCTCCAATTGATAGAATATCATTTTGATTTGTTTTATCTAAGGTAAACACCCCGAATTCATTACTATGAGTGTGCTCATTCGTTCGTGCATTAAAAATCTGAACTCCTTCGATAGGCTTGCCAATAGAGTTCGTTATCTTGCCTTTAGCAGTTTGCCCTAATGCTGTTACAGTAATTATAAAATATAAGAATATAAGAATTACAGATTTCATAATGTATATGATGACATTAAGTCAAATCTGAAATACTCTGAATCTTCATCCTTGATTAATACTCAGACTGAGCGATAGAAGAATATTTTGGAAAATTTAAACTTAGCAAAACAAAAAAACATTTCACTTAGCAAACATCCAAAT
>NZ_CVRU01000032.1 GCF_001261715.1 Dysgonomonas sp. HGC4
AAATAATTATTTGTCCCTAAAATTAAAATCCAATATTTTCAGATAGATATTATTGATTCTGATTCATTCTAGCCGTATTAAGCATATCATCGCGAATCATACGATTAGATACTATATTACAATTAACAATATTCGCTCTAAAGGTCACCACCTTATCTGCCAGCATTGTACTTTCTGTTTTATAGGGCGTTACCGTAATATTATAAGTACCCGCTGTATCATAAGTATGTTTCTGAGTATAGGTCGTGGTTCCCGCTGCAAAAGCCTGAGTAACTAACGAGCTACCATCTCCAAAATCCCATGTAAAGTAGGTTGGAACATCTATACCCGCAAAAGAGGTTTCGATACTTAACTTAGCTGCATATCCTGCACAAGTAAATGCCTTAGGTGATACAGGCTTTGCATTAAAAAAGGAAGCTGCAAAAGTTGGAAGCCCATAGCCAGCATTCGCAACCAAGAAATTATCCATTGTTCTAATATCAGTGCCTCCTTCATCAGGATTCATTATCACATACAGAGTACTAGTATTTATTTTTATACCATAAATTCGTCCATCAGGAGATAACTGAACGTTGGAGATAGGCAAAGTCGTATTTATCCCAAACAAACCATTACGTACGTCGTTGAATGACACTCTATACATAGGACCACTTTCTGAAGTATTGTAGAAAATATATTCTCCCGAAGGTGAAAACTCCAATGCATACGGTTTAGTTGATATCGATGCCAGATTTGTAGCTTTCACACCAGATACAACGCCTGTTGATGTATCAAAAAAACCAGTTATCATTTGCTTACCGGTATAATTCGGACGAGCAAAGCGTGTATTGTCAGAAGAAAATTTCAGGGTCCCCAATGCAGCACTAGCATCAATTACAGGAGTAAATCCAATATCATATATCTGAGGTGTTGCCGAAAAACCAGCCTCAGCGGTTATCGCCCAGACATAAAAATACCTTCCCGTATTGTGTACCAGCCAAAAATCTTTGCCATTAGCATTTAATATACCAGCAATATTTTCATCCAAAGGACTCGGCAACAGTTGTACGTTTTTAGTTGTAATTTTTCCTAATCCCCCGTTTGCACTTAAATCGGCTATCGAATAATTGATTCCTTTAGCATTTGCGTTTTCACCTATTCTTACAGCCACTGTAACAATATAATATTCGGTAGAAGAACCTGGTTTAGGAATCACAATTCCTGACTGAGTCGCAGATGAATGCCCCAATAGTCCTGAACCGTTTTCCATTTGCTGATTTTGTTTATTATAAACCGTGATTCCGTCTGAAGACATTAGTAGATTTCCTCCCGAATCCGATAATGTAAAACATCCCTCACTAGTATTTAAAGGACCTCTAACAGCCTTTGGCATATTTTCAACACCATTAATAGTACTCAGTTCGTTAAAATTCAAACCCGAACCAGACCCAAAATACCACCAATTGGTTTCTTTTTGAGCATAGATAGCTATTGTGCAGAAAATACAACAAAGTATTAATATTGTTCTTTTCATTAATATGTTTTTATATAGTTATTTCTTCTATAAAATGATTACACCCCACCTTCGTTATGCTCTTACCTCAAAAAAGTCAAGGAATGGCATAACGAATAAATAGCGACATTATCTAATTGTTAATTATTTGATTTTAAAGCACACAGCCCAATAGCTCAGAATACTAAGCTGTCCAAATAAGCATAATTAGAATTATCACTCAGAATACATTAGTTAAATTTGTCGTCGTCTCAAATGTGAAGAGTTGTCAAATTCTTCACTGGCAAAAATATAAAACATTAAATTGGAAACAAAACTATTATCCATCTTTCTTTCTAGCTAACAAAAACTAAATTACCATTTTTACAA
Source organism: Dysgonomonas sp. HGC4 (assembly GCF_001261715.1). Classification (GTDB taxonomy): domain Bacteria; phylum Bacteroidota; class Bacteroidia; order Bacteroidales; family Dysgonomonadaceae; genus Dysgonomonas_A. Next base: position 1,862 of record NZ_CVRU01000032.1, read on the forward strand.
CTATACCTTTTCATTTCCGAGTCAGAACTTTATCTTTGCATAAATCTGAAAAAACCTAAATACAAAATGACGGAAAATTTATCCACTCCCAAAGAAAGCACATCACACCCGAAAGGACTCAAATACCTATTCCTCACCGAAATGTGGGAGCGATTCGGATACTATCTTATGCTTGGCATATTTGCTCTTTACCTTATCGACTCAGAAGGCATGGGACTCTTAAAAAAAGATGCCTATGATATTGTAGGTACTTATTTAGGATTGGTATATATAACTCCATTTCTTGGAGGGTTAATTGCTGATAAACTTCTGGGATATCGCAAATCCATCATTATAGGAGCAGTTCTTATGTCTGCCGGATATTGTACACTAGCCATTCCGGGAAGTACAGCCATGTGGATAGCCCTACTTCTTATTATTATAGGTAATGGTTTTTTCAAACCAAATATCTCTACATTATTAGGTAATTTATATACAGAAGAAAAATATAAAGCTAAGAAAGATGCAGGTTACAGTATTTTCTACATGGGTATCAATGTAGGAGCTTTTATCTGTAATTTCGTTGCAGCCTATATGCGTAACAATTATGGATGGGGTTATGCATTCATCGCAGCCGGTATAGGTATGCTTATTGGTTTGATAGTCTTTCTGATGGGTACACGCCATATAAAAGAAGCCGATATTATCAAAAAGACCAACGACTCCAATTCTGATATCACTAAAGTATTACTTTATGTATTTGCACCTGCTATTGCTTTTGGAGCATTAGGATGGTTGATCCCCGGAAATGTATTCGGTTCAGATTCTAATGATGCATTCCTATTCGGATGTATTCCTGTTATATTCTTCTATGCCTCATTGATATTCAGATCACCCAAAGAAGAACGATCACAAATTAAAGCACTTTTGAGTATCTTCCTTATCATGGTAGTATTCTGGACAGTATTTAAACAAAATGCAACAGCCCTTACTACCTTTGCCGAAAGTTATACCGAGCGATCTATAACTCCCGCCACTGCCAAATTGGTAAAACCCGTTGGAATGGTACAAGAATTGGAGTATAAAAAAGATTCAGTCATAACGATGGATCATACTTTAAAAGCTGTTACAGATACTGATGGTAACACTCTAAAATCGTACGATTATCCACATTATTTCATAAACGAATCTCCTGAAAACCTACCTAAGGAGAGCGAAAAGGTTAACTTAATTTCTACTGAAATATTCCAATCTATAAACCCATTCTTTATAGTTATACTCACCCCTGTTGTACTCGGATTCTTTTCTAGACTTCGTATAAAAGGAAGAGAACCTTCAACTCCTGCAAAAATGGGATGGGGATTACTTATAACGGGGCTTTCGTCACTCGTGATGGCTGCATCGGTTATCTATACTGATATTTACAGCGACAAAGCCTCGGCGCTTTGGCTCATTGGTACATACGGAGTAGTCACAGTTGGAGAGCTATTAATAAGCCCCATAGGTTTATCGCTCGTCTCAAAAGTCAGCCCCAAAAGCATTACCTCATTTATGATGGGTGGATGGTTCTTGTCAACCTCTATCGGAAATAAATTAAGTGGAATGGTTGCCGGAATGTGGGACATGTTTGATAACAAAGAATATTACTTCCTCATGAATTTCGGGGCATGTGTTATAGCTGCCCTAGCCATTATGATGCTCGTAAAATGGTTAAGAAACATTATCAATCAACATTCGTAAAAAGAAACAAATATTTCAGTCAGCATACAAGAGGTCGGTATTATATAAATGCCGACCTCTTTTTGTTTTGAAATTCGCCAAACTAAATACGATAAAACACTTACAATTAATTTTTTCTGTAAGAAATAACTGGAAAATCTCTTTTCTCAAATCCATAAAAAGTTCATAGAGATTAACATGCTAAAGAACATACAATTTTGTATTTCAGATTATAGTCTCATCAAAAGAACATTTATTAATTTTGAGAAAAAGCAAAAGAGCATTCATTCCTCGATTATAAAAGTAGTGTAATATTTATTGCCATATTTTCTAGACGTTTGAATAAACCTTACAGTTATTCAAACAAAGGGTATACTTATCCTTAGTCAAAGCAATAAAGGGTTGAAAACCCAAATCTGGTATTGAAGTTGAATATTTTATATAAATCCTATAAATATTTATTACCATGAGAACTTACCAAACTAACGAAATCAAAAACATTGCAATTCTTGGGAGCTCCGGCTCCGGGAAAACCACTCTTGCCGAAGCAATGCTTTTCGAGGCAGGTGTTATAAAACGCAGAGGTACTGTGAAAGCCGGAAACACGGTTACCGATTACTTTCCGGTTGAAAAAGAGTATGGATATTCGGTCTTTTCGAGTATCTTTTCTGTTGAATGGATGAATCGTAAACTCAACTTTATTGACTGCCCCGGAGCTGATGATTTTATAGGCAATGTAGTAACATCACTCAATGTGATGGATACAGCACTCATGGTATTAAATGCTCAATATGGGATTGAAGTTGGTACAGTAAACCAACTAAGATATATTCAGAAATTTCAAAAACCGGTAATGTTCATCGTCAATCAGCTCGATCAGGAGAAAGCCGATTTTGACAATGTAGTAGCTCAATTAAAAGGTAATTACGGCGAAAAAGCAGTACTCATACAATACCCTATCAGTTGCGGACCAAGTTTTAATGCCATAATTGATGTTCTAAAAAAGAAAATGTACAGATGGAAACCCGAAGGAGGCGTTCCCGAAGTACTCGAAGTTCCCGAAGAAGAAAAAGATAAAGCCGAAGAACTACACCAAAAATTAGTTGAAGCAGCCGCAGAGCACGAAGAATCGTTGATGGAAAAATTCTTTGAGCAAGGTACACTTACCGAAGAAGAAATGCGTTTCGGAATCCGTAAAGGTCTTGTACAAAGAGATATTTTTCCCATATTCTGCGTTTGTGCCGAACGAGATATGTGTGTAAGACGAACTATGGAATTCTTAGGGAATGTAGTACCTTATGTTGTAGACATGTCTTTCCCCGAGAATACAGAAGGAGAGGAAGTAAAACCTGATGTGAATGGCCCGACGAGTTTATTCTTCTTCAAATCGACAGTAGAGCCTCATGTAGGCGACATTTCGTACTTTAAAGTAATGAGCGGAAAAGTAAAAGAAGGAGATGATCTTATAAATGCAGACAGAGGATCAAAAGAGCGTATTGGACAATTATTCATGGTTGCAGGTCAGCAACGTACCAAAGTAGAAGAACTTGTTGCCGGAGATATAGGTGCAACAGTAAAACTGAAAGATGTACGCACAGGAAACACACTGAACGGAAAAGGAACCGACAATCAATTCGACTTCATTAAATACCCCAACCCCAAATACCGCAGAGCAATAAAAGCTGCTAACGAAAGAGACTCTGAAAAACTGAGCGAAGCTTTGCAACGAATGCACGAAGAAGACCCCACATGGCTTATCGAAAATTCCAAAGAACTAAAACAACTTATAGTATCGGGACAAGGTGAATTCCATTTAAAAACTCTAAAATGGAGAATAGAAAATAACGATAAAATATCAATAGTATATTCTGAACCTAAGATTCCCTATCGTGAGACTATCACAAAACCATCGAGAGCCGAATATCGTCACAGAAAACAATCGGGCGGTGCAGGACAGTTTGGTGAAGTACATATGATTGTAGAACCTTATATTGAAGGCATGCCTGTACCCGACTCCTATAAATTTAACGGGCAGGAATTTAAAGTACAATCTAGAGACATTCAGACTTATGATCTTGATTGGGGAGGAAAACTTATCTTCGTCAATAGTATTGTAGGTGGAGCTATCGACACACGGTTTGTTCCCGCTATTATCAAAGGTATTATGGCTCGACTCGAACAAGGACCTCTTACCGGATCATACGCACGTGACGTACGTGTTATCGTATATGATGGGAAAATGCACCCCGTAGATTCTAATGAAATATCTTTCATGCTAGCCGGACGTAATGCCTTTAGTGAAGCTTTCAAAAATGCAGGTCCTAAGATTCTCGAACCTATATCGGATGTTACCGTTTTTGTTCCTTCCGATAAAATGGGAGATGTAATGAGTGATATTCAAAACAGAAGAGGTATAATTCAGGGGATGGAAAGCGACAAAGACATTGAAGTCATAAATGCTAAAGTACCTTTAAAAGAAATGTCTAACTACTCTATAACTCTTAGTTCTCTTACCGGAGGTCGGGCTTCATTCATTATGAAATTCTCTAAGTATGAATTAGTACCCGCCGATGTACAAGAAAAGCTATTGAAAGAGTATGAAGAAACCCAAAAAGCCGAAGATTAAAGGTCACTTACCTTTTATGCTTTCGATTTTGCCATACATGCACTATTTATTGCTTCCAGATGATCAGTAGACCATTCTACGAGATTTTTAATTAAAGGCAATAAGCTTTTGCCCATATCAGTTAGCTGATACTCTACTCGGGGAGGTATTTCCAGAAATGCCTCTCTTGAGATTAGACCACACTCTTCGAGTACTCGCAGAGTAGAAGCTAGCATTTTTTGAGATATATCCTCAATACCCCTATCCAAATCATTAAAACGGATGGGGGTTTCTTCTTCACCTAAGGTTTGCAAAACAAGAATAGACCACTTATCGCCAAACCTATCCATCACGGTTCTCAACGGACAACCTTCTATCACTATTCTTTTTTTCATTTTTCTTTTGTTCTAACCCCTACATTATCAACTTTACTAACCTTTAGGTTAGCGGATTACACACATGTAAGTTATTGTTTTACAATATATAAGTGACTACTTTTAATCATTCAAAAGTATAAATTTTAAGTCTTCGAAATGAAAACAAACATATTTATTTTATTATTGGCTAGTAATTTTTGTATAACACAAAGCGCCTTTAGTCAAGATGTAGATCTGAATTTTAAAAATCAATCACTTAAAACAATAAAGATGGAAACAATAAATAAATCTACCGAAGAAACACGTAAAATAGTTGAAAGTTTTTATAATAAAACTACTCTGGGAGACGTAGCCGGAATTATAGATCTAATGTCAGATGATATAGAATGGGAAATTCCCGGAAATGAAAGTTTAGCTCCTTGGGTAGGATTAAAAAAAGGAAGGTCCTCTGTAAACGAATTCTATACTTTATTGAACAAGAACACTAAGAATCTGATATTCAAAGTTGATGAATTATTTATAAACGATCAGCATGCTGTTGCACTAGGGTATGTATCAACCATTATATTGAAAACTAATAAAATATTCAATAGTTACTTTATGGCACATTTTACGGTCTCTGATAAACGCATAACAAAATATCTATTTTTGGAGGATAGCTTTGAACTAGCAAAAGCATTGACTATAGATAACTATGAAGAATATACGAAAGGCAATTCAAGTGAAAATATCGATATTATCAAAAAATACTTTAAGAATGTTAGTACCCGAAATATGGATACCATAAATTCTCTTTTTGCACCAGATATAGAAGTTTATTTTCCTCAATCGGGAGTTTTAAAAGGCATCAACAACCTGCTTAAACTTAACAAGAGCCTAATAGAATCAATAGATAAAATCAGCTACGACTATAACAACTTTGTCTATACTATTTCCGGCAATAGGATAATTGTAGAAGGAATAGAGAGTGGCATCTATGCAAATAGTAATAATAGCTTTGTGAACAAACGATTTTGCAGTATATTCGAAATCAAAAATGGACTAATTTGTCGTATGTATGTGTATGCCAATTTAAACCTATAAAATTCTAAATAGACACTCTAGTAATTATGATGCAGATATCTCTTATTTATCAGGGAATAAGAGATGCTGCTCCCAACAAGCTAATATCCTCCTTGGACGAAAGCAATATTTTCATTCTCTCTAAAGCCAAAGGGTAAGGATAAGTATCCAGATTTTTATTCATACCTCCTTCAAAGTATTTATATCCCTTGGATATTCCTCCACCAAGAATCACAGCCTCGGGATCATACATATGCATAATCACTTGAATCATATTACCAATATGATGTCCAAACTCCTCCCACATATCAAGTGCTTCCTGCTCGTTATTCTCAGCTCTCAAATAGGCAATGTGACCGGTAGTATTATATCTTTGAAAAAATTTAGCTGCACAATAGTGTTCGTAATTACTATCCAGATAAGGTATTAAACCAATCTCACCTGCGCCGGTATTTAGCCCTTCATACAAAACATCGTTAATAACAATACCTGCCCCCAAACCTGTACCAAGAGTTACGCCTACGATATTGCGATACGGCGTACATTCGCCATAATATCTTTCGCCAAAAGCAAAGCAATTACAATCGTTATTTACACGTACCGGTATTTTAAACTCAGACTGAAGAATGTCTTTCAAATGTACCTCTTTCCACGAAGGAACATTACCTGCTTTGTAAACAATTCCCTTTTTAGAATCAACAACCGAAGGAACTCCTATACCAATTCCTTTGATATTTGAATTCATCAATCTGCCAATAGTAGTAATCAAGAAGTCTATTGTTTCATCAACTGTTTTATCATACGGAAAAGGTTCCGATATTTTACGGTAGATCACTCCACCTTCAACTATACCTACTCTTATATTCGTAGCACCTAAGTCAACTCCTATTGTCATATTTTTTCTGTTAAAGACTTTAGAGAATAGATTCTTCGAAAAAAAAGATATACTCTAAATTAAAGGTTAAAAAAACTTATTCAGTTGAAAACTGATATAATATTAAATTTATTTGATTTTCCTTCTTCCTGGTAAAATTCAATACAAATATAAACAAAATATCAAATTGGGTGTAATTACAACAGCCATTTAACATGGTGTAAAGCCAGCTAAACACACATATTTCAAATCGAAACCAATTAATATATAATCCGATCAAAATAGCACAAAAAAAAGGGAAGTATTAATACTTCCCCTTTTTTATATAGATAGTTGATAAAGTCTACAACCTTATTTGATAAAACCTCTATTTTTCAACAAATAAATAGGGTTAGGCTCAGCTCCTCTGAAAATCTTGTACAAAGTCATCGGATCCTCAGAACCACCTTTAGACAAGATATTATCACGGAACGATTGTCCTGTTGTTCTATCGAAAACACCTTTTTCTACAAAAGCTTCAAAAGCATCAGCATCCAATACCTCAGACCACAAATAGCTATAATATCCGGCAGAATATCCACCATCAAAGATGTGAGCAAAATAAGTACTCTTATATCTTGGGATAATCTCTGAGATAAGACCTATTTTATTCATTTCATTTGATTCGAATGCATCTACATCAAAATCTTGTTTCTCAGTTATTACATGCCATTTCATATCAAGAAGAGCAGCAGCAACAATTTCAGTAGTTTCGAATCCTGAGTTAAAGTTTGTTGCCTCTTGCATTTTAGCAATCAAAGCATCAGGAATTACTTCACCTGTTTGATAATGTTTAGCATATAGCTTCAATACCTCAGGATGCAATGCCCAATGTTCGTATATTTGAGAAGGAAGTTCTACAAAGTCACGAGATACAGCTGTACCCGACAGTCCATTATAATTTACATTCGATAGTAAGCCATGCAATCCATGTCCAAATTCATGGAAAAGAGTTGTTACTTGCTCCAATGTCAACAAAGAAGGTTTATCCTCAGTAGGCAAAGCAAAATTACCTACATTATAAATAATAGGATTCACAAACTCACCATTCTTTACACTCTGTTTACGGAAACTACCCATCCAAGCACCGTTGCGTTTACTTGCACGAGGGAAGTAATCCAGATAAAGCACACCAATAAAAGATCCGTCAGCATCTATTACATCAAAAGCTTGAACATCTTTATGATAAATAGAAATCTCCGACGATGGTTTAAATGTAATTCCATATAACTTATTAGCTACAAGAAATGCTCCATCACGCACATTATCAACCATAAAATAAGGCTTCAATGCCTCTTCATCTAAAGCATATTTCTCCTTACGAAGTTTTTCAGTATAATACCACCAATCCCAAGAAGCTAATTGAAAATTACCCCTTTCACTATCAATCATCTTTTGAAGTTCAGCAGCTTCTTTTTTAGCTTGAGGTAAAGCATATTCCCAAATATTATTCAATAATCCGAATACATTATCAGGAGTTTTAGCCATTGTTTCATCAAGAACATAATCTGCATGAGATTTATATCCTAAAAGATTAGCTTTCTCTAATCTCAGATTCACAATTTTATTGATGTTCTTTTTATTATCGAATTCGTTATTATTGTTGCCACGACTATACATAGCCTTGTACAATTTTTCGCGTAAATCTCTGTTATCTGCATATTGAAGAAAAGGCAACCAGCTAGGTTTACTCAAAGTAAATACCCATTTACCATCCATTCCTTTTTCTTTAGCTGTTTTTGCTGCGATATTAATAACATCAGATGATAATCCTGATAAGTCTTTAGAATTATCTATGACCAACTCATAGTTATTTGTTTCTGCCAGAAGATTCTTACCAAAAGAAAGAGAAAGTAAACTCAACTCTTTATTTATTTCACGTAAACGATCTTTTTGAGCTGCATTTAATGCAATACCCGAACGAACGAATCTCTTATAGTATTTTTCAACTAAACGTTTTTGCTCTGTAGTTCTGGCAGGATTCAAACTATCAGCATATACTATTTTTATACGTGCAAAAAGAGGCTCGTTCAAATAAATATTATCATCGTGCTCCGACAACAGTGGAGATATTTCCTCAGCTATTTTTTGAATATCCGGATCACTTTGAGCTCCACGAATGGCTCCAAATACTGACGATACTCTATCTAATATCTCACCACTTTCGTCTAAAGCCACCACTGTATTTTCGAAAGTAGCAACATCTCTTTTTCTAGTGATGGCATTTATTTCAGCAGCTTGTTGTTCGATACCTTTAACAAAAGCAGGCTTGTAATCTTCTTTTTTAATTAAATCGAAAGGAGGTGTACCGTTAGGTGTTTTAAACGCCTCGAGGAAAGGATTCTTTATATCCATTTGTTTAATATTATTCTGATTATCTTGCGCATAACTCAATGTCGTTATAGCCAGGCTAAAGAGAAATAAAAACTTTTTGATCATAAACTTGCGTAATTTATATTTAGATTAGTAAATACCTTCAATTAATTATACCTATTAACATAGTAAATAGATATATCACTTTATTGTGAGATCACAGATAATCAGGGAGTCATTTCATCTACCTGAATAACTCCAGCTTCATTCAAATCATCTATCTCACTATCAGGCAACCAGCCTTCCTTTGTTGAAAAATAAGTATATAAAGAACAAGAAGTTCCATTCTCTATATCTCCGCAATTTCTTAATACTAACTTAGTATTATCTATTTCCAGAATTTCAACAATTTGCGATGCTCCATCAGTAGGACTAACCATTACAAAATGAGTATCATCTACCAACTTCCATCGGTCTTCATATACATCGGAACTATATTTTGAGAAAACGGAGTATAATTTATTTTCCTCATCAAAAAAGATACTTGAGATATCATCTCTCTTGTAAAACTCAACCTGAGTCAGCACCTCGTCACCCACTTTTTCCTCAGTTCTCACAGAAAACAAAAACCAAGCACCTTGAGAAGTTAACTGTTGACTCATATCAATATCTTGTCCTTTCATATATATGATACAACACAACATAAATGATACTATAACACCAATCTTTTTAATCATAATATTAAGTAAATGAAAGTATTCAATAATATACTTTCTAATTTTAACAAACTATTGTTATTATGCTTTTCAAAGTATATATAGGTCTGAGATCTTACACTTTTCTTTTTTTAATCGAGACGATACCCGAATGTTCTTAGTATATTATCTCTGCTTCTCCAATCTTTTTCGACCTTTACAAACATTTGAAGGAATATCTTCTTCTCGAAAAAGCGTTCCATATCATGACGTGCCATTGCACCTACTTTCTTCAAAGCTGCACCTTTATGCCCGATAATAATTCCCTTTTGAGAATCGCGTTCTACAATAATAAGAATACGTATATTAATAATATCTTTTTCTTCTTTAAACTCCTCAACTACCACTTCTACCGAATAAGGCACTTCTTTCTGATAATAAAGCAAGATCTTCTCTCTTACTATTTCCGTAACAAAAAATCGTGCAGGACGATCAGTTAAAGCATCTTTCTCAAAATATGGAGGTGATTCAGGTATTAAATCAATAATACGACGTTTTACAAAATCGATATTAAACTTATTCAAAGCCGAGATAGGATATATCTCAGCCTTTGGTAACAACTCTTTCCAAGCCTCTACCAAAGTTACCAAATCATCCTGATTCGTTTGATCTATCTTATTAATTAACAGCAATACAGGAGCTTCTACTTTCTGTACTTTTTGCAAGAAATCCTCATTTTTAGAAGTTTTTTCCACAACATCAGTTACATACAGCAATACATCAGCATCGCCTAAAGCCGATTCCGAAAAGTTACGCATCGATTCCTGCAACTTATAATTGGGGCGAAGTACTCCGGGGGTATCCGAATATACAATTTGATATTCTTCTGTATTTACAATTCCCAAAATACGATGACGGGTAGTTTGAGCCTTCGACGTGATAATTGATATCTTTTCGCCAACTAACTCATTCATCAACGTTGATTTTCCAACATTGGGATTTCCTACAATATTTACAAAGCCTGATTTATGCATTCTTTTTTCTTCTCTCAAAAATTTAGTTTTAAAGTCTAAGACTTGCTCATTATTTCTGTATCGGGAATATATACTGATAAGAATAGGCTCTATTCTTTCAAAACAGAGCAATTAAATACTTCCCAATACTTAAACACCTCATTAGACAACAAATATAGAATAAAAAAACGCACCTGACAAAGATGCGCTTTTCTATCTATATAAGATTTATATTTTTTCTATTATTTTCCGTCGTACGCCCACTTCAAATACACAGAACCCCATGTAAATCCGGCACCAAAGGCTGCAAGAATAATATTATCACCTTTTTTCAACTGGCTCTCCCATTCCCATAAACAAATAGGAATTGTTCCTGCACTAGTATTACCATATCTTTCGATATTCACCATTACCTTATCGCGAGACAATCCCATACGATTAGCTGCTGCATCTATAATTCTTAGATTAGCCTGATGTGGTACAAACCAGCTTACATCATCTTTAGTCAGTTGATTACGCTCCATTATCTCTGCTGAAACATCAGCCATACGAGATACTGCATGCTTAAATACAACCTGACCCTCTTGATATACATAATGCATACCTTTCTCAATAGTCTCTGCTGATGCTGGGAAAGCTGATCCACCACCACATAAATGAAGGTGTGGTGCACCAAACCCGTCGGTATGCAAGATAGTATCTTTAATACCATAATCTTCTGTAGTAGGCTCTAACATTACAGCACCTACTGCATCACCAAACAAAGGACAAGTAGTTCTATCTTTATAGTTTGTAATTGCAGTCATTTTATCTCCCGCAACTACTATTACTTTCTTGTATCTTCCTGATTTTATATAATTCGATCCGGTTTCCAATCCAAAAAGGAAACCTGAACAAGCTGCTTGCAAATCAAAAGCTAAAGAATTTTTTATTCCGCAACCATCAGCTACTAAAGCTGCTGTTGAAGGAAACTGAAAATCGGGTGTTGTTGTTGCAAAAATAATTACTTCAACATCTTCAGGTTTTGTATTTGTCTTATCCAACAACTCTTGTACAGCACGTATACCCATTACGGATGTGCCTTTACCTTCACCTCTAAGTACATGACGTTCCTTGATTCCAACGCGACTCATGATCCATTCATCATTAGTATCTACGAGTTTCTCAAGATCTTCATTAGTGATGACATCTTCGGGAACATAAGCTCCGATGCCTGTTATCGCTGCTTGAATCATATTTTCAAAGTAAAATTATAAAAAAAATGCCCTATTTGATTAGGGCTTTTATTGTTTAGACAATTAAAGAGCGACTTCTTTCTCAATTGCTAATTTTCCTCTGTAATAACCGCAATCACCACATACTGTGTGATAAACGTGCCATGTTCCGCAATTAGGGCATACAGCTAATGTTGGAGTTAGAGCTTTATCATGAGTTCTTCTTTTCGCTGATCTAGACTTTGATTGTCTATGCTTTGGATGTGCCATTTTATCTGTTTATTTAATTTAAATTTTTACTTTATTTATTATCTCACTCTTCAACAAGTCCCTTTAAGGTATCCCATCGGGGATCCGTAGCCTCATTAGATTCTTCTTCAACCGAATCATCAAAACCAGCATCGTCATCTGCTTCAAAAGCATCATCTGGATCTGCTGCAACAGCTTTGTGCTTATTAAGTTTCGAAGACATCATTTTATTGCATTTACCCGGTGCATGAACATGCTTCATCGGAAGGCTCAACATTACAAATTCATATAAGAACCATGCAATATTAATTTCACCTTCTTCTTCCGGTATAATTACAATCTCATCGCTTTCTTCCGAATATTCATGACCAAATTTCACAACCAGACGGTTGGTAGAGTTCGTTTCAATCTGAATATCATCCAAACAACGATCACAAGGAACCGAGACTTCACCACCCAGAGTAAAACTAAACTCGAATGTTGAAGATACACTTTTCACTGTGACATCTACATTAACTTTACCTCTTCTAATATCAGAATCGGCGTCGCCAATAGCTTTGAAGTATTGATCATCCAAAACGTACTCGAACTTATGAAGACCATCTGCCAGATTCCTTAACGGAATATTATAGAGACTAAATTTTCCCACTTTTTCAATTAATAAAAGAATGGTCGCAAAGATAAAAAACTTTTTCCTAATTACCATATTTCTTTCTAACTAAAAAAAGACACACAGATATATAGTTAATATTTGAGCATTGTATTCAGATCTTATTTTTATATATTTATTTTGTTGTAATTATTATCTTTGACTGTCTTATTAAAATTAGCAAGAAATAAAACAACATCAAATTTTCAGATCAAAATATAATAATTTCAACTCACTAATAAGAAACAATAAATAGGTTTACGACCAGAACTGTTTACTCAATGCAAAAACTCGCATCTATAATACTACTCTATATCCTATGTATATTTTATACACAGGCACAAGAACATCGAATCATTCGCTATACGTTCGAAGTAGTAAAAGGCGACACTCTATTTAATGCATATCTCCCCGAAGCTATCATATTTCCCCCACTCTATTTCAAAAGCGAAAAGGAAAGATTAGAGTACACCAAACTTGTACGTGACGTAAAGATAACCCTACCCTATGCCAAACAGGTAGCGCAAAATATCATTGAGACTTACGAATTTATGGAGACTTTACCCGATAAGAAAACAAAACAAAAGCATCTAGAACAGACTCAAAAATTCATAATGGACTCCTATAAGCCCAGAATGAAGAAGTTAACTAAAAATCAAGGGAAGATTCTAGTGAAACTTATTGACAGGCAAACAAACTCCTCAGCATATGACATTGTAAAATCTCTTACGGGAGGCTTCAAAGCAACCGTATACAACACCTTCGCTGGAGTTTTTGGCAACAACCTTAAAACTCAATACGAACCTAATGGTAAAGACAAGATGATAGAACGTATTGTGATAGAAATAGAACAAGGCACACTATAAATTTTCTCTCCAAGAGTTTCACAATCCAAAGAATACAAATACTTTTGTAACGATTACAGTATTTACAAATAAAAACAACTCATGTATATAATAGGTATTGCGGGAGGATCGGGTTCAGGAAAGACAACTTTAGTAGATGGCATATTAAGCCGCATCCCTCGAGAGGAAATTGCTATTTTACCACAAGATGCCTATTATAAAGACAATAGCGACATACCATTAGAAGATCGATTCAAATTAAACTATGACCATCCGGATTCTATCGAATGGGAATTGATGAGTAAAGATATTGAGTTGCTAAAATCGGGACAAACGATTAACTGCCCTACCTATTCGTATCTGACATGTGCACGTTTGGAAGAAACAATACCAATCACTCCAAAAAACATATTATTAGTAGAAGGCATATTAATATATACATCTCAAATGATTTGTGACCAATTGGACATGAAGATATTCCTTGAAGTCCCTGCAGATCAACGCTTAACTCGTATTATCCAACGAGATATGGATTCACGCGGACGTACTGCATTAGAAGTTATAGATCGTTACTACAAAACAGTTCGTCCTATGCACGAAGAATTCATAGAACCTTCCCGCCAACAAGCTGACATGCTTGTAATGGGTGGAGGATTAAACGAAAAAGCTGCTGAATTTATAGCAGCAGCAATCCTTGAAAAACTGAAATAAAAAACCCTTCAACATACATGTAATAAAAAAGGACGATTAAATCGTCCTTTTTTATTACCCTTTATTCAATCTCTAAAAAACATAGGTGTATCTCCAAATATGAAATTAGAGAATCCCGCCTCTTTAAATTTATATTTAGCTAAAACTTCTTTTGCAATAGCCAAGAAAGCTTCAATATCATAAATTATAAAATCCATATACGAAAAATAGAAACCCGTTGCACCACCTATCGAATCGGCAACCCCTTCGGATTTTGCCTGCGTCAGTATCTGATCTTCAATTTCAGTTCTGAAAGGAACCATACGATCTTTAGGTACATTTATATTTTCATAAAACAAGAATCCGAAAACAACACCATCAGCATAAAAATTACCGAACAATTCGGTTGATTTATTATAAAAGGCATTCAATACCGGAAAACAAGACGAATAAGCTATATATATATCCTCTCTCAACTGCCAATCTTTAGCCTTTGATGGAACCATTTCATAACCAGCACACCTTTCGCAAATATTCTCGATTTTAAACCAGTTTTGCGCTACAATAGTATCATCCATCAACTTCTTAAGATCGCCGGCAGCTATTTCTCTGAAACCTTTCCCTGAAGACGCCACAAAATCAATAGAACCGATATACTCCATTGTATAAGCTTCTCCAATGAGCTGATCTAGATAAATAAAAAACATGCTGTATTTTTTATTCTCTTCCAACTTCATCAACTGAGGGCATTCAACCTGCAAATTTACTTTCTGATGCTTTTCGTCCACATTATAATATAATACAATACTATCTGCAGAAAGAGATGTATCATACATATTTATAGTAAAATCGCCTTTAGCCTTAGCTGGCTTAGTAGAGTAAAAATTCCATTTTTCTAACAATGCCTCCGGAACTTGTTTCAACCAATACTCCAATTGAAACAATCTTGAACGATCTCCCTCAGGAGTCAAAATCAGTTCATTTTTTCCATCCTCATTAACCCCCAATTCGAAAAATGCTTTACTGAAAGCAACAGACAATAGATCGTCAACATATTTTATCAATGTATCAGTTTCGACTTTGTCATCTATCATTTTTCTGACTTCGGATTCTTTTTCACTAAAGAGATCCCAAAATTTCGCTACTCTTTCCTTAAATGATACATTCATAAAATTATCTCTTTATTTTTTATAAAAGGTCTATAACCTCAAAGTTTAAAAATCAACTGCAACACAACAAACACCGATACTGGCGCACCCGCCTGTTTGCCCACTTGCCATTTAGGCATAGACTTCACTAATCTAAAAGCCTCTTCATCCAACACCTCATCACATCCCTCTATTACCTTTAAATCTTTTATTGAGCCGTCTTTTCCTACAACAAAACCCACCATTACCGCACCACATGATTCTGGCAAATCAATATCTTCCGCTAAATTCACTTTTTCGTTAAGATATTTCATCATCGCATTATAACCTCCATTAAAGGATGGCATAAACTCGGCATTGATCAATGGACGAAACTTAGTATTCAAAGTTATATATCGCACTTCACCTAAGACATCAAAGAGAGTTTCTTCTCCTTGAAAAGATATAGCTGCAACAGTTCGGGTTTCGCTCGGTTCAAAATTAGGATCATTAAAAAGAAACATGAAACGCCCTTCGTCCCCTTTTTGAAAACGAGACAGTTTCTTTACCGACACAAGATGCTTTACAACACCATCCTCAACAACCCTATCCAAATAACGAGCTTCATTATAATGAGGTATTACTTTTTTGATCTCTAAAGAATCCCTTAACGAAGAGTCAGCATTCCAGACCAAATACATTTCTTTTCTTTTCAAAGAATCAGACAAAACCTCTTGTCTCGCTCTCCCTTGAAGCACGAAAAAAAATAGAAAACATAGCAAAGATAAAATTCGTCCCATAGCCTTATCAATTACAAATAAAAACTCCCAACTGTTTATTTTATTGCTGCTTATCATCGAAGCTAAACCTACGAATCATCCCGACTATACTTATCAAAACAATAAAAAGGTCTAAAACTTTAGATACAATAAAAATAACATTTATTGCTCTACTTTGCAAACATTCCTCATCATTAGATCAAAAAGGATCTATTTCTAACGATATATAATTCTCACAACCTAAGAGTTACGAATCAATCAACCTCCACTTTAAATACAACTTTACGCACTTTAGTCTTTTCTCCATATTGAATATTCGTCATATGAATATCATCAGGAAAAAAAACAGTAAATTGATTGGGGCGTACTACATGATAATTTATCACCGGAACTTTAAAATGAGCAATATCTCTTTTTACATCATACGGGTTTACAATCTCCGTTGCGGTAAACAACTTTGCGTAACCTTGTAATTCACAACCATCAACCACATATTGCAAGTCGATATACTTTTGATGACCTTCCAACTGCTCATTTCCCGGCTCACGGGTAATATATTCTTGCACGTTAACTGTAACATCATCTCCCAAAGATTGTTTTCCGAGAGGAAGAGTTTCCAAATCATTTTCTTTTATAAACTTAAACACTTTCGCCCATCTTTCGGGATGTTTTTCATAATGATTTACAAATGTCATCACATCCAAACCAGCATCAGGGGATGCATCAACACCTTGCATCCATACTTTAGAATCATACCACTCTTGCTGCTGTTTAGATAATCGCTTTGTCTTCACCCCATCTTTCGCAATCAAATTCACAAAAGGAAATAATAGAATAAATGAAGCAATGAGTACAAAACGAAAGAAACACACTTTCTTTTTCATTGATTTACTATTTAAGTAACGTTAATAATTTTCACTGACAAACCGACTTACAGTGGCAGACCGATATACTCGTTTTCTGCAAAAAGAAAAGAAACTCCCACATACGTATCAACAAGAGATACACATCCATACCAACCATAAGCACAGCAAATGTAAGATATGTGCTCTAAAAAAGAAGATAAATTCTCAATAAAGTAACGTTAAATATCCAAAGGGTAACATTCCAATTATAGCTACATTTGATTATTAGACGCGTCGAAGAGACAAAGAGGTTTGCTCTCTTAAAAAGAAATCATTTTCGATTTAATAAAATCTTACAAAACATATCTTTCAATAGTACAATTCTTTCCGTATATTTGCATCCCGTAAATTGGGGTTGTAATCTCCATGCGATAAACTAGTCACACCATTGTTTAAGAATGAATAAAATAAGAAACTTTTGCATTATTGCGCATATAGATCATGGTAAGAGCACATTAGCTGACCGCCTACTCGAATATACTAAAACAGTAGAAGGCAAAGATATGCAAGCTCAAGTCCTTGATAATATGGATTTGGAACGTGAACGTGGTATCACAATTAAAAGTCACGCCATCCAGATGCAATACCTGTACAATGGCGAAACATATATACTGAATCTCATTGATACTCCGGGACACGTTGACTTCTCTTACGAAGTTTCGCGTTCTATTGCTGCATGCGAAGGGGCACTACTTATAGTTGATGCAGCTCAAGGAATACAAGCTCAAACGATTTCCAACCTTTATATGGCAATCGATAATGACTTGGAAATTATTCCAATCCTCAATAAGATAGATCTTCCAAGTGCTATGCCTGACGAAGTAGAAGATCAGATCATCGAACTTTTAGGATGTAAACGCGAAGAAATTATCCGTGCCAGTGGAAAAATGGGGCAAGGAGTATATGATATTTTAGCCGCTATTATAGAACGTGTTCCTGCTCCAAAAGGAGATCCAGAAGCACCTTTGCAAGCTTTGATTTTTGACTCTGTATTTAATTCCTTCCGAGGAATTATAGCCTATTTCAAAATTCTAAACGGTTCTATAAGAAAAGGCGACCTTGTAAAATTCTTTGCTACTGAAAAAGAATATAACGCTGATGAAGTTGGTGTTTTAAAACTAACCATGTCACCCCGCGATGTAGTTACTTGTGGAGATGTAGGTTATATTATATCAGGCATCAAGACCTCTAAAGAGGTAAAAGTAGGTGATACAATTACTCATGTAAAAAATCCTTGTGAGAAAGCGATAGATGGTTTCGAAGAAGTAAAACCAATGGTTTTCGCAGGGGTATACCCTATCGAAAGTGAAGACTTTGAAGACCTGAGAGCTTCTTTGGAAAAGCTTCAATTGAACGATGCTTCACTAACCTTCCAACCCGAATCGTCTATTGCCTTAGGTTTTGGTTTCCGATGCGGATTCTTGGGACTTTTACATATGGAGATCATACAAGAACGTTTGGAACGTGAGTTCAACATGGACGTTATAACAACAGTACCCAACGTTTCATATTTAGTATACGACAAAAAAGGAGGAGTAAAAGAAGTACATAACCCTTCGGGGCTACCCGACCCTACCCTTATCGATTATATAGAAGAACCATATATACGTGCATCGGTTATTACCAGTACAGCATACATCGGACCTATCATGTCGCTATGTTTAGGTAAACGTGGTATACTTCTAAAACAAGAATATATTTCAGGAGATCGTGTAGAAATCACTTATGATTTACCTCTTGGTGAAATTGTAATCGACTTTTACGATAAATTGAAAAGTATATCAAAAGGATATGCTTCATTCGACTATCAAATGCACGACTATCGTGAAGCTAAGTTGGCTAAAATGGATATTCTCTTAAACGGAGAACCTGTGGATGCTCTTTCAACACTTACTCACGTAGACAATGCAGTAAACTTTGGTCGTAGAATGTGCGAGAAATTAAAAGAACTTATTCCACGTCAACAGTTTGACATTGCGATACAAGCAGCTATCGGCGCTAAAATCATAGCTCGCGAAACAATAAAGGCTGTTCGTAAAGATGTTACGGCAAAATGCTACGGAGGTGATATTTCTCGTAAACGTAAACTTCTTGAAAAACAAAAAGAAGGTAAAAAAAGAATGAAACAAGTAGGTAACGTAGAAGTGCCTCAAAAAGCATTCTTAGCAGTACTAAAACTAGATTAAGGTTTTAGACCTATTAATTTCAATTCATAATCAAGCAATATTGCGATAAGCATTTACAGTTACTTAATTTGACAAAAAACATTCTCATCGTATTTTTCTTTTTGACAGCATTGTTTACTCAAGCGCAAGAGAGAAAGGAATATGACACCGATCATTACAGGGAACGTATGGCTTATTTTGAGCAAAACCCGATTGGTGAGAACAAAATTGTCTTTTTAGGAAACAGCTTGACCGAAGGTGGACAATGGGATAAATATTTTCCCGAAGCTGCACCTGTCAACAGAGGTATATCAGGAGATAACACTGAAGGGATGCTTAACAGAATAGATGAGATTGCAGAATCACATCCAAGATTTCTATTTATACTCGCAGGTATCAATGATATCTCCCAAGATTCACCTAACAAAAAAATTATAAAACAGTATCGTTCTATAATAAAACAAGTAAAAAAAGAATCTCCCAATACAGTTATTTATATACAAAGCTTGCTTCCAATAAATAACGACTTCGAACGGTATAAAAGATTGCTAGGAAAAGAGAAGCAAATTGGAAAGCTCAATAAAGAGCTAAAAAAATTAGCATCAAAGGAACGCGTCAGTTTTCTAAATATTAATCCATTATACATGGATGCGCAAGGAAAATTAGATACAAAATATACAAACGACGGTTTACATCTTACCGAAACTTCTTATAATATATGGGTGAATGAACTTCATAAATATATTAACTAAGTAAAAGAGGTATAACAGATATGAATAACTTCAAGGAAATATCGGCTAAAGAACTTACATTCGATCCTTTTGACATAAAGGACGAATGGATGTTAGTTACTGCCGAAAAAGAAGGAAAAGTAAATACTATGACTGCCAGCTGGGGAGGCTTCGGAATTATGTGGAACAAACAAGTAGCCTTTATTGTTATACGTCCGCAACGTTACACTAAAGAATTTGTTGATAATGCAGACTCTTTTTCACTTACCTTCTTTGATAAAAGCTATCTGAAAAAGCTTAGTTATCTGGGTAAAGTATCGGGCAGAGATGAAAATAAAATAGAAAAAGCTGAACTGACAATTACTCACGAAGGAGAGATTCCTTACTTTGAGGAAGCTCACACAGCCATTTTTATTAAAAAATTATATGCTCAACCAATGGGAGGTGAATATTTTCTGGATAAGGAAATAATTGCAAAGTGGTTCCCTCAAAACGATTTCCATATTTTATATATAGGAGAGATCACAAAGGTTCTAACAACAAATTAAGGTCGAAGACCTATTTATATCTACCTAAGTATAGGTATACTTGCAAGTTATGATTTTACAAATCTAACTTTCACTTAAGATCACTCTATTTACAAACAATTTTAAAACAGGCGTATTTGCAATAATGAGAAAATGGCGCATTGAAGATTCGGAAGAATTGTACAACATCTCCAGTTGGGGTGTTAATTATTTTTCAATCAATGAAAAGGGGAACGTAATAGTTACTCCCCGAAAAGACGGTGTAGCTGTGGACATGAAAGAGCTGATAGATGAACTACAGCTTCGCGATGTAGCAGCACCTGTATTGGTTCGTTTTCCGGATATTCTGGATAACCGCATCGAAAAGATTTCTACCTGCTTTAAAAAAGCAGCCAAAGAGTATGGTTACGAAGCACAGAATCACATTATATATCCTATAAAGGTGAATCAAATGCGACCCGTAGTAGAGGAGCTTGTGAGTCATGGTAAAAAGTTTAACATCGGTCTTGAGGCTGGTTCTAAACCCGAATTACATGCAGTTATAGCCATCAATACAGACCCTAACTCTTTAATTATCTGTAATGGATACAAAGACGAAAGTTATGTAGAATTGGCTCTTCTTGCTCAAAAAATGGGAAAAAGAGTATTCATTGTAGTTGAAAAACTGAATGAATTACCACTTATTACAAAAACAGCAAAACGTTTAAAGATAGTTCCTAATATTGGTATACGTATCAAATTAGCGAGTAGCGGTAGCGGAAAATGGGAAGAATCGGGAGGCGATGTTAGTAAATTCGGATTAAATTCGAGTGAACTATTAGAGGCTCTATCTTTTCTTGAAAAGAATAACATGCAGGGTTCTCTGCGTCTTATCCACTTCCATATCGGTAGCCAGGTAACAAAAATCAGACGTATTAAAACAGCATTACGTGAAGCTTCGCAGTTTTATGTGCAACTTCATAGCATGGGTTTCAATATCGAATTTGTTGATATTGGCGGAGGTCTTGGTATTGATTACGATGGTACACGCTCGTCACACAGCGAAAGTAGCGTTAATTACACTATTCAAGAATATGTAAACGACTCTATTTCGACGATGGTAGATGCTGCCAACAAGAATGGTTTGCCACATCCTCATATCATTACTGAATCAGGAAGATCATTAACAGCCCATCACTCTATACTTGTATTTGAAGTTCTCGAAACAGCAACTCTACCCGAATGGGAAGAAAGTGATGCGATTACAGAACAAGATCACGAACTAGTTCGCGAGCTATATCAAATATGGGACGATCTTAATCAACGCCGCATGCTTGAAGCATGGCACGATTCGCAACAGATCAGAGAAGAAGCACTCGATTTATTCAGCTTAGGAATGCTTAATCTGAAAACGAGAGCACAAGTAGAGCGTCTTTATTTCTCTATCGCACGTGAAATATATCAGATGGCAGGACGTATGAAACATTCTCCTGACGAATTGAAACAATTGGCAAAATTGCTTCCTGATAAATATTTCTGTAACTTCTCTCTTTTCCAGTCTCTGCCTGACTCTTGGGCTATTGATCAGATATTTCCGATCATACCTTTACACCGTTTGTCAGAAAGACCTGATAGAACTGCTACATTACAGGATATCACTTGCGATTCGGACGGAAAGATTGACAACTTCATACCAACAGGCAATCAAACAGGATATTTACCTGTACACAGCCTGAAAAAGAATGAACCTTATTATTTAGGAGTATTTTTGGTTGGAGCATATCAGGAAATTCTGGGCGATCTTCATAACCTCTTTGGTGATACCAATGCCGTTCACGTAGCAGTTGACGAAAACGGATATAAGATAGAACAGATATTAGATGGAGAAACTGTAGCTGAAGTATTGGAATATGCACAATACAATGCTAAAAAACTGGTTCGCACAGTAGAAACTTGGGTAACAACTTGCGTTAAACAAGGATCTATTACTGTTGAAGAAGGTAAAGAATTCTTATCGAATTATCGTTCGGGACTATACGGATATACGTATTTGGAGTAAAAGACTTCAATCTATAAACTATATAAATAGGCTGAGAAAGATAATCTTTCTCAGCCTATTTTGTCTCATACTAGCTAATCCCCTCTTACAAAGCTCAACATTTTTTTTAGAGTCTACAAACAGACTATTCTTTTCGTAAACATTTACTATTTTAGAAAACAATCTTTATATTTAAGGTTTCAGACCTTTTTAATATTTTGACAAGTACAACAACTATAACCTGAAAGCATATTGCTTATAGCTTTCTTTACTAAAAAATAAACAAACATGGTTTTAAAAGATTCGACACCTAACCTTATGGTTAAAGATGTAAACAAGACAGTAGATTTTTATACTAATATCTTAGGATTTACTAAAATAGATAGCGTACCCGAAACCGGACAATGGGTATTCGCAATAGTAAAATCGGGAGACGTTATGTTTATGTTTCAGGAAGAAAACAGTATTAGAGAAGAGTATCCTCAACTATCTAGATTTCCTCAGGGAGGAGGACTTACATTCTACATACATGTATCTGACATACATGCTCTTTATGAAAAATTGAAAAACAAAGTAACCTTAGCAAAAGATCTACATGACACATTTTACGGATCAACAGACTTTGCAATAGAAGATTGCAACGGATATATACTTACATTTTCGCAAAGCAACACGTAATCCGCTCCCGAATATACCTTAAATACGAGAAACCAAACACAATATTATGATAAAACAGATTACACCCATACTCTTGATGGCTGCTCTATTCTTATCGTGCAGCCGTCCGATAACTACAGTTACAGATAACGGATGGGGAATGGTTCCTGAAATTATGAAAAATATTTCCGAACCTAAATTTCAAGACAAGACGTTCAATATCGTAGACTTTGGAGCAAAGAACGATTCCACATTCAATAGCCTTCCTGCAATAATTGCCGCAATAAATGAATGTAATCAGCAAGGTGGAGGCAAAGTATTAGTTCCCGCAGGCACATACTACCTTAAAGGTTCTATTATCTTAAAAAGCCACATAAATCTTCATTTAGCAGAAGGAGCTCGGCTCGAATTTTCGACAGAACCTACCGATTATCTCCCGATGGTACTAACTAAATGGGAAGGTACAGAATGCTTCAACTACACACCGTTTATTTACAGCTATCAATGTGTAAACGTTGCTATCACTGGTAAAGGTGAAATTGATGGTAATGGAGCAGTAACATTCAACACTTGGAAACCTAAAGAAAAACCTGCAATGGATAGACTTCGCCAAATGGGTAACGATTCTATTCCCGTCTACGAACGTGTTTTTGGAGAAGGTTGGTATTTGCGTCCATGTATGATACAATTTTTTGGATGTAAAAATGTATTGATCGAAGGCGTAAAGATATACGATTCGCCTTTCTGGATTATTCATCCCGTTTATTGCGACAATGTAATTGTACGTGATGTATATATCGACAGTAACAATTACAACAATGACGGATGCGACCCCGAATCGTCAACCAATGTACTCATCGAGAATGTAAAATTCAATGTTGGCGATGATGGTATTGCGATCAAATCAGGACGCGACCAAGACGGATGGCGTGTAGGACAAGCAACAGAGAATGTAATTATCCGAAACTGTTATTTTGCTCGCTGGGCTATTACCATCGGTAGCGAAATGTCGGGAGGAGTACGCAATATTTTCATTGAAGACTGTAAAATAGACAGTTGTAGAAATGGCATTTACTTCAAATCGAATCTTGATCGTGGAGGATTCTTCGAAAATCTTCATATGCGAAATATCGAAGCTGATGTTTGTTTATGGGGAGTAATCAACTTCCGCACAGACTATCACGGCTATCGCGGAGGAAATTACCCTACACAATTTCGAAACATTACCATAGAGAATGTCACATGTAACCGTGTAGACAGCGTAGCCATTATGGCGAATGGTGTTCCCGAAGCTAAACTTTACGACATCACATTACGTAATATTGATGTAAAGCAAGCACCTAAAGCAACCCAAATGCAGAACGTAGTTAACCTAGTTCTCGACAATGTAAAAGTAAACGGAAAACTCGTCACCAAAGAAAACGAATAAGCTACATGTTCATCACAATAATAAAACCCGAGACCTTAAGAAATAAAGTTTCGGGTTAAATAGTATTAACAAAAACCACTATAATCTATTTTAAGGAGTATATTGCGAGGTTTAATTTATAGATATATCTATTTACAATAATAGATATTATAAACAAAGCTTATTAGGAGTTTGTTATAAAACCCAGATATTATAAATAATCAAGTTACGGTAAGTAGCAAATACAATATAAAGACACATACTAGATAGTGTATCTATACTTACCAAAGCTATAAATAGGTCAAAGACCTCAATATACTTAACATGAGTAAAATAATAACAACAGCCAAAAGCGGCATCGTCTCAAAAGTTCTAGAATGGACATACGCCAGAGCCATAAATGGTTTTGGAGGGGTAGACTCAGCATATCAATTAGGAAACGATTATCTAAAATCGAAAGGAAGCATCGATCAACAAGTCGATCAACTTATCAAATGGCAAGTAACAAAGGCTGCATCCAGCGGATTCTTTGCAGGATTGGGAGGATGGGCTATAATGCCTTTTGCCTTGCCTGCCAACATCGCCAGTGTAATGTATATTCAAGTTAGAATGATCTCTG
This sequence comes from Dysgonomonas sp. HGC4, assembly GCF_001261715.1. GTDB lineage: Bacteria > Bacteroidota > Bacteroidia > Bacteroidales > Dysgonomonadaceae > Dysgonomonas_A. The sequence continues at coordinate 27,120 of NZ_CVRU01000032.1, forward strand.
CGATTGCCTATATGGGTGGTCACGACATACAAAGCGATCAGGTAAAATCGGTCATCTATGTCTGTATGCTAGGTAATGGTACAAAAGAGATATTTAAGGAGATGGGAATCAAAGCAGGTGAAAAATTCGTAAGAAGCTTTATTGAACAATCTTCGAAAAAAATGCTCCTTTCCGTAAATGAAAAAGTGAGTGTAAACATTGCCTCAAAATTAGGCAACAAGGGCTTATCAGGTTTAGGAAAAGCAGTACCTCTAGTGGGAGGACTTATTGGTGGAGGTTTTGACGCCGCATCAACACAAATCATAGGAAAGGTAGCCAAGAAAATATTTATTGATAATGATAAATCATTTTCAATTCTTGAGAGAGAGGAAAGCGGAATCCCTTCACTTCTCTAATTTTTTTGTACATTTGTTATCTAGAAAAGGCAGATAAGGTTGTAAACTTATTTATTGCTTTTCGAGGTATAACACAACAGACTGTTATATTTGAATGATACAGGCATTAAACTGCTTTAACTATTTATTGCTATGTTTTATCATTATAACTATCTTTGATTATTGTACTTACCAAAACAATAAAAAGGTCTGAGACCTTAGATATTTCACCGTACTTAAAAGTTAATTTAAAGGTATGCTATTAATAAGTTCGTTAGAAAAATTAGGACAATATGCGATGTTAATGCGCAAGGTCTTAACAAAACCTCAGAAGTGGAGAGTATTTCTTCAACAGCTTTCAAAAGAGATAAGTAAACTTGGAGTTGACTCGATAAGTATCGTTATCATCATTTCGTTTTTTATCGGTGCAGTAATAGTTATACAGATTGCACTTAATATCAACAATCCGCTATTACCCAGATATACCGTAGGATATACCTCGCGTGAAATCATTTTGCTCGAGTTCTCATCATCCATTATGTGTCTTATTCTGGCCGGTAAAGTAGGATCTAACATATCTTCCGAGATTGGGACCATGCGTGTTACCGAGCAGATAGATGCCCTCGAAATAATGGGAGTAAACTCTGCAAATTACCTCATCTTACCTAAAGTTGTGGGTCTGATGACTTTCGTACCAGTATTAGTTATACTAAGTATGTTTTTTGGTATTGTAGGAGGATTTGGTGTCTGCTATTTTACGAATGCCGTACCTGTCGCCGATTTCGAATTTGGGTTACAATCCTTTTTCAAAACATATTATATATGGTACGCCATAATAAAAACAATATTTTTCGCCTTTCTGATTTCCTCGATAGCAGCCTATTATGGATATTTTGCCAAAGGAGGTTCGCTTGATGTAGGGAAAGCAAGTACAAATGCCGTTGTAGTGAGCAGTATTTTGATCTTGATTTCCGATTTATTAATTACTGATTTGATGATGGGATGATAGAAGTTAAAGATTTAGTAAAATCATTCGACGGTCGCGAAGTGCTTAAAGGAATAAGCATGACTTTTGAGGAAGGTAAGACCAATCTTATCATAGGACGAAGCGGATCGGGTAAAACAGTATTACTCAAAAACCTAATCGGGTTGATGAGACCCACTAAAGGTAGCATCTTATACGACAACAGGGACTTAACAAAATTATCTTCGGATCAGATGAAAGCCTTGCGTCAGGAGATGGGTATGATCTTTCAAGGATCAGCTTTATTTGATGCAATGACTGTATTCGAAAATGTGTATTTTCCATTAGATATGTTTTCATCACTGTCTAAGAGTGAAAAAATAAAACGTGCAGCATCCTGTCTCGATCGTGTAAACTTATCGGATGCAGGTCACTTATACCCCTCTGAAATAAGTGGAGGTATGATGAAACGTGCAGCTATCGCTAGAGCCATCTCTTTAAATCCAAAATACTTATTTTGTGATGAACCCAACTCAGGACTTGATCCTCAAACATCTCTGGTTATCGATGAATTGATAAGCGATATTACCAAAGAATATAAAATTACCACGATCATCAATACACATGATATGAACTCTGTGATGAATATTGGAGATAAGATATTCTTTATCCAAGAAGGTAATCTTGAATGGGAAGGCACCAATAAGCAAATATTAACAACTAAAAATGAAGCTCTTAACGATTTTGTGTTTGCTTCTGATCTATTCAAAAAGGTCAAAGCAATTGAAATGGACGAAATAAATAATAAATGACGAATGGTGGATAACTAAAACATTCATCGCCTTTTTAATTTCCTAATAATGAAAATTGTCTCATATAACGTTAATGGTATACGTGCTGCATTCAATAAAGGACTAGCTGAATGGCTAAACAAAGAGAACCCAGATGTAGTATGTTTTCAGGAACTCAAAGCACAAGAAGATCAAATAGATCTCATAACCTTAAAATCTCTAGGATACGAATACTGTTATTTTCACCCGGCAGAAAAGAAAGGTTACAGTGGGGTCGGAATCATAACTAAAATCCAACCCGATTTTGTAAAAATTGGAATGGGTATTGAAAAATACGATAAAGAAGGTCGCGTAATACGTGTCGACTATGGCAATGTTACAATAATATGTGTATATATTCCGTCGGGAACTACTGGAGGACTTCGTCAAGTCTTCAAAATGGAGTTTCTAGCAGACTTCTCAGAATACATCCAAGAATTAAGAAAAGAACGTAAAGAAATATTGATTTGTGGCGATTATAATATCTGTCATAAGCCTATTGATATAAATCATCCCGAAAAACACTTAACTTCGTCTGGGTTTTTACCAGAAGAAAGAGAGTGGTTCGACCAATTTGTTGGAACGGGCATGATAGATACTTTCCGAGAATATGATCAAAGCGGTGAGAAATATACGTGGTGGAGCTACCGAGCTGGCGCCAAACCTAAGAATTTGGGGTGGAGAATAGACTATCATATGATTTCGAGCGAAGCTAGAGAAAGAGTAAAAAGTGCAACCATTCACAACGAAGTATGTTATTCCGATCACTGTCCGATATCTATTGAGGCAGATATATAATCTTTATAGATTTTTTAGATCAGATATAGCCGAAAAGAAATAAACAATTTCTCTCAACTATTGTTCATTGTATTGAAATATATAGCCTCGGCTATGTTTAGTAGATAACTAATAATTTAAAAAACAACGAGTAATAAAGTTATTAATAAGCTGAATAAGCGATTATTAAAAGACTTACACTATATTATTTAATTATTTTATTTTAAACAAAATAATGGCGAATTTATTAAGTATAAAAAACTTGCATGCCAACATTGATGGCAAAGAAATATTAAGAGGACTAGATCTTGAAGTAAATAACGGAGAGATACATGCAATTATGGGTCCTAATGGAGCCGGTAAAAGCACATTAGCATCGGTACTTGTAGGTAATCCCAATTTTGAGGTAACCGAAGGTGAAGTTACTTTCGAAGGTAAAGATTTATTGGAACTTGCTCCAGAAGAAAGAGCATGCGAAGGTTTATTCCTTAGTTTCCAATATCCAGTAGAAATACCGGGAGTAAGCATGGTCAACTTTATGCGTGCAGCAGTAAATGAGACTCGCAAGCACAAAGGATTAGAGCCTATTGCAGCATCGGACTTCTTGAAATTGATGAAAGAAAAACGTGAATTAGTTGATCTTGACAGCACCCTTGCAAGCCGTTCGGTAAACGAAGGTTTCTCTGGTGGAGAGAAAAAACGCAACGAGATTTTCCAAATGGCAATGCTTGATCCTAAATTAGCTATTTTGGACGAAACTGATTCAGGTTTGGATATTGATGCTCTTCGTATTGTTGCAGCAGGCGTTAACAAGTTGAGACGTAAAGACAATGCTACTATTGTAATTACTCACTACCAACGTCTTTTAGAGTACATCAAACCAGACTTTGTACATGTATTATACAAAGGAAAAATAGTAAAAAGTGCAGGACCTGAATTGGCTCTTGAACTTGAAGAAAAAGGATACGATTGGATTATTAAAGATTTCCAAGATTAAGGTCATAAACCTATCTGTTGTTTTGGTGCAGGAATGAGGTTTATCTCCTGCAATACCAAGAATACAGAAACAATGTTTTACAGTAAAATATACAGAATTCAATGATAGAAACTCAATATATAGACTTATTCACCGAACACAGAAGCCTTATCGACAGCAAATCGACAAAGGTTCTGAACGATGAAAGGAATAAGGCTTTTGAAATTTTCAAGACGCTGGGTTTTCCCGATCGTAGTCTTGAAGATTATCAATATTCGGATGTTGTAAAGGAATTTATTCCTGATTATGGATTTAATCTAAGCCGATTATCTACTCAAACAAATCCATACAACGCATATAAATGCAATGTACCCGAACTTTCGACTAATTTATTCTTTTTAATGAATGATACATTCCACAAAGAGCATCAGCCAAAAACTGATTTTCCAAAGGGTGTATTTATCGGAAGCTTAAATGACTTTGCGGAACAACATGCTGATATAGCTTCAAAATATTATGGCAAAGTAGCTCAATTAGAAAACAATGCTATAGCTGCTTTCAACACGATGTTTGTACAAGATGGATTTGTAATATACATTCCTGATAACATTGTAATTGAACAGCCTCTGCAATTAATAAACATACTTACTGCAAATGTAGATTTTCTGGTAAACAGACGTCTACTTATTATTGCAGGAAAAAACTCTCAGGTAAAATTGTTGGCTTGCGACCATACTGTTGACAGCCATAAGTTTCTGGCAACTCAGGTTACTGAAATATTTGCTGAAGAGAATGCCCATATCGAATTTTACGAATTAGAGGAAAACTCTAATCAAGTAACCCGATTAGCTTCGACCTACGTTCAACAAGAGAAATCATCGACCGTCTTGGTTAACAATATTACTCTGAACTGTGGTTTTACACGCAATAATTATCATGTAAAACTTAACGGAGAAAACGCCGAAGCAACTATTGCAGGTGTTGTTATTGCCGATAAGGTGCAACATGTTGACAACTTTGCATTCTTAGATCACGCAAAACCTCATTGCCAAAGCACTCAGCTATTTAAATATGTATTGCAGGAGCAAGCCGTAGGCTCTTTCTGTGGACGTATTCTTGTAGAGCAGGATGCACAAAAAACAATAGCGTATCAAACAAATAACAATCTTTGTGCTTCGCCCGACGCTCGTATGTACTCTAAACCTCAACTTGAGATTTATGCAGATGACGTAAAATGTTCGCACGGTTTAACTACCGGACAATTGGACGAAGATGCTCTTTTCTACTTACGAGCAAGAGGTATAGCCAAAGAGGATGCTAAATTGCTACTAATGCAAGCATTTACTGCGGATGTGCTTAAACTAATTCATATTGACGTACTAAGAGACCGTCTTGAAGAATTGGTAGAAAAACGCTTCCGTGGAGAAGAAGCCAGATGTGGAGATTGCGCTATATGTAAATAAGCCCTCTTTTGTTTGGGTAATTTCAATTATTCATAACAATATCAGGTAATAATAAATTTGTTATGACAAGTACAAAAGCGACAGGGACATCTACCCCTTTAGATATAAATAAAATACGAGCTAATTTCCCTATACTTGAAACTCAAGTATATGGGAAACCTCTCATTTATCTGGATAATGGAGCTACTACACAAAAACCTAAATGTGTAATAGATAAGATAAGTGAAGTATACGGTTCTGTTAATGCAAATATTCACAGAGGAGTACACCATCTTAGTCAAGAAGCTACCGAACTGACTGAAAACGCCCGCAAAAAAGTTCAGCAGTTTATCAATGCAAAACATGCTCACGAAATAATATTCACAAAGGGAACAACTGAAAGTATAAATTTGGTTGCCTCTAGTTTTTGCCGTGAGTTTTGCAAAGAAGGTGATGAGATTATTGTTTCTGCCATGGAGCACCATTCCAATATTGTACCTTGGCAAATACAGGAAAGCATTACGGGTGTAAAGCTCAAAGTAATTCCTATCAACGAAAAGGGAGAACTTATTCTTGAAGAACTAGAGAAACTGATTACACCTAAGACTCGCTTGATCTCAGTAATGCACGTATCGAATGTTCTGGGAACCATAAATCCGATTGAAAAAATCATAGAGATAGCACACAAGCAAAATATTCCTGTTTTGGTAGATGCAGCTCAATCTATACAGCATATCAATATAGATGTGCAAAAGTTGGATTGTGATCTATTGGTTTTCTCGGGACATAAAATATATGGTCCTACGGGAACAGGTATTTTATATGGAAAAGAAGACCTACTTAACAAGATGCCACCATATCAGGGAGGAGGGGAAATGATAGGTTCGGTTTCGTTTAAGAAAACGACTTTTAACGAACTTCCTTTCAAGTTTGAAGCAGGTACTCCCAATTATGTAGATTTTATTGCTTTGGGAACTGCCTTAGACTACGTCAGTTCAATAGAACTATCCAATATTCGTGCCTATGAAGATGAACTTTTGGAGTATTGCACTTCGGAATTGATGAAGATAGACGGTATGCGTATTTTCGGAACATCTGACCACAAAAGTAGTGCCGTATCATTTCTTGTAAAGAATATCCATCATTACGATATGGGTATGTTACTAGACAGAATGGGTATTGCTGTACGTACAGGACACCATTGCGCTCAACCATTGATGGAAGAACTAGGTATTGAAGGAACAGTTAGAGCATCTTTTGCATTTTATAATACAAAGGATGAAATAGATCAACTTATTGCAGGAATAAAACGAATTATTCCTATGTTTGGATGACATTAAGCACCCTATATACAGAAAGACTATTTATGAATCAATTTCATAAGTAGTCTTTTTTTATTGCTAAATTTACACTTTATAAGGTAGTAAGTCGTAGCCCTTATCAATATTGTAACATGTAAAACAATTATAGATTGTTATAACTCGAAAGTATATCATCAAATGCTTTCATTCACCTATATTATAATATCATTTATGAAGAAATATTTATTGATCTGTTTTGCCTTATTGGCAGTAGCTGGCTTTGCTCAAAACAAAAAGGAAATATATCCTATTGCATTTTATAATGTAGAAAATTTATTTGACACACAAAGAGATACCAATATTCAGGATGAAGATTTTACACCTTCGGGACGTAATAATTGGACAGACGATAAATATAAAAAGAAACTCAAAAACTTAGCATACGTAATCAATTTACTCGGAAAAGAAACAAATCCTGCGGGTGCGGCTATAATAGGTGTAGCTGAAGTTGAAAATAAAAAGGTAATAGAAGACCTTATCAATACCGGAGATTTAGCCAGTCGAAAATATCAGATTGTACACCAAGATTCACCCGATGCACGTGGTATTGATGTCGGACTTATTTACAATCCATTGTTATTCAAAGTAACCTCATACAAAGTGTATCCTTTTACACTTCCAGGAGCAAATGATATAAAAACCCGAGACATTCTTGTCGTTAGCGGATTACTTGCAGGACAACCTCTTAATGTATTAGTTAATCACTGGCCTTCGCGCCGAGGAGATAACTCCTCGCCTCTTAGAGAATGTGCCGCTGCCATCTGTAAATATATCAGCGATTCTATTTACCTAGCTAATCCTAAAGCTGGCATCATCATTATGGGAGATATGAATGATGATCCTAAAGATAAAAGTACACGAATAGTACTTAATGCTAAAAAGAATAAGGAAGAGGTACAGAAAGGCGGACTATATAATACTATGTGGAAAATACACGAAAGTGGTACAGGTACTTTATGCTATAAAGACCAATGGAATTTGTTCGATCAAATTATAATTTCGCAGAACCTATTAAGTACAGGAAAAAGCAAATTAAATTTTGAAAAAGCGGAAGTATTCAATAAAGATTTTCTCTTCCAAAAATCGGGAAAATATAAAGGATATCCACTGCGTACTTTCTCCGGAAATACTTTCTTAAATGGGTATAGCGACCACTTCCCTACCCTAATCTACCTATCATTAGACAAATAATGTTCTTTTCTTTAGAAATTATAGAGAAATAGGTAATCTATAACACTTAAACTCCTTCTTTTTTACAAAAGAAAAAACATATTTATATTATCTTTGGCTAATAAATCATATAAATAACTAATTACAGATGAGTAGTTCTTTAAACCTCAAGTATCGCCTTATAATAATGAATTTCCTACAATTCTTTTTATGGGGTACATGGCTTACTTCTCTAGGGGTATATCTTTCCGTAACACTTCATTTCAATGCCGTAGAAATCGGAGGTATTTTTGCAACCATGGGTATCTCTGCACTTATAATGCCAGCTTTGCTTGGTATTATTGCCGACAGATTCCTCAATGCCGAACGTGTATATGCAATGTGCCATCTTTTGGGAGCTGCACTGCTGTTTTATCTACCGCATGTTACAGAATATAGTCAGGTTTACTTTATTATGCTACTCGTTACTATGTGCTATATGCCTACACTAGGTTTGACTAATACTATTGCTTACAATGCAATGGAACGATCAAACTTCGATATAGTAAAGCATTACCCACCCGTTAGGGTTTGGGGTACAGTAGGATTTATTGTTGCCATGTGGATGGTTGATATAATGAAATGGACTGCCAGCGCCAATCAATTATATTTAGGAGCTGCTGCTGCGCTTATATTAGGTTTATATGCATTTACATTACCTAAATGTCCTCCGACTCATGCAACTAAAAATTCTTCATGGGTTTCAACTTTTGGACTAGATGCTTTCGTTCTTTTCAAAGAAAAGAAGATGGCTATATTTTTTATCTTTTCCATGTTACTAGGTGCTGCACTGCAAATCACCAACCTTTTCGGACAACAATTCTTAAATGACTTTGCTCTTACTGAAGAATACAAAGACTCTTTTGCTGTTCAGCATCCGGGTATTTTGACTTCATTATCACAAATATCAGAAGCTTTGTTTATTCTGGCAATACCATTCTTCATGAAACGTTATGGTATCAAGAATGTAATGCTCATCAGTATGCTAGCTTGGGTATTGCGCTTTGCCTTGTTTGGTATCGGAAACCCTGATAGCGGCATCATATTCATCATGCTATCTATGGTAGTATACGGAATGGCTTTCGATTTCTTCAATGTATCGGGATCTCTTTTTGTGGAGACAGAAACAAATCCATCGTTCAGAGCAAGTGCTCAAGGTTTATTCATACTTATGACTAACGGAATTGGTACTATTGTAGGAACAATGGGTAGCGGATACGTTGTAGATTTATTCACGTCAAGCGATGGTATAAAAGACTGGCCAAGCATTTGGTTTAGTTTTGCAGCCTACGCTTTAGTTCTAGCCATTGTATTTAGCATTGTCTTTAAGTATAAGAAAACTGAACAAAAAACAGTCTAAAAAAGATGTCACTAGGTAAACTATATATTATACCGACCCCCGTCGGAAATCTGGAAGATATGACTATCAGAGCAATAAGACTGCTCAAAGAGGTAGATCTTATTCTTGCAGAAGATACTCGCACAACAGGTTTTCTGCTGAAGCACTTTGAGATTCAAAATAAGATGCAGTCGTACCATAAATTCAACGAGCATAAAACTATATCTCATATCATAGACCGACTCAGTGCAGGAGAAAATATAGGTCTTGTTTCAGATGCCGGAACTCCCGGTATTTCTGATCCTGGTTTTCTTATTGGTAGAGAGTGTATAAAAGCGGGTATCGAAATAGAATGTCTTCCGGGAGCAACAGCATTAATTCCGGCGTTAGTTTCATCAGGTATTCCTTGTGATAAATTTTATTTCGAAGGTTTTCTGCCTCAAAAGAAAGGGCGAATGACCCGATTTAAAGAACTTGCAGAAATACCGACTACCATTGTTTTATACGAATCACCTCATCGTGTATTAAAGACGCTAACTCAATTAGCAGAATATATGGGAGAGGACAGACAAGCTGCTACTTGTAGAGAAATATCAAAAATGCATGAAGAAACTCTACGCGGTACTCTTGCAGAACTTATTTTGCATTTTACGACAAAGGCTCCAAGAGGTGAATTTGTTATAATTATTGCTGCGAAAAACGAATAAACTCTAAAAATAAGCTATTTATTTAGGAAAAGAATTAAATTTGATGAATTGAACCAAAACTAAACAAGAGGGTTTAGTGTTAAATAGGAAAAAGTAAAAGTAGATAATTATGAAAAAAGTAATTTTAGGATGTCTATGCCTTGGCATGTTAGCATCATGTAATGTAAAGAACTCTGACGAATATAAAGCATTGCAAGCTGAGAGAGATTCTTTATTACAAGTCTCGACTAAGGGGCAATCAGATGTATCCGATTTAATGGCAATGATAAACCAAGTGGAGGAAAACTTCGCTCAAATTAAAGAGGCTGAGAAATTCTTAACCATAGAGTCAAGATCTAAAGGCGAAATGTCTTCTGACACCAAATCTCGTATCACTAGTGATTTCAATATGATTAATGAGATTCTTAAGAAAAATAAAGCAGACATAGAAACTCTGAACAAAAAACTAAAGAGTTCAGGAGGACAATCTGCACAGCTTAAACAAACAGTCGAAAGACTTACTGCCGAACTTGAACAAAGAAGTGCTGCAATTACCGAGCTTAGAGAAGCTCTTACAGTAAGAGATGCTCAAATTGCATCATTAACAGGTGAAGTTGAAAAATTGAATACTAATGTTGAAGATCTTTCTAACAAAAATGTAGAACAGTCTAACAAAATAAAAGAACAAGAGAAAGCATTGAATACCGGTTATTATATCTTCGGTACATCAAAAGAGCTTAAAGAAGCCAAAGTTGTTACAGGCGGTTTTATCTCTTCTCCTAAAATTTTGAAAGAGTCTATCGACAAATCAACTTTCATCAAGATTGACATTCGTGATGTAAAAGAAATTCCTGTATATGCTAAGAAAGCAAAAGTACTATCTGATCAACCTAAAGACAGCTACACTATTGCTAAAGATGCAAACAGTCAGGTAGTAATTAAAATTAATGATTACAAAAGATTCTGGAGCCTAGGTCAATTCCTTATTATACAGGTTGATTAAGCTTTAATAATTCTTACATAAGATAAAAACAGTGGTAAAGATTTCTCTTTGCCACTGTTTATTAAAGGGTCTACGACCTTTTTATTATTTTAATACATACCTATCGGTAATAAAAGAAGAACTAACAAACAGTTTATAGCCATAGTAAATTATAGCTATTACACTCAAAGCCTCCCAAAGGCTTATTTAATTAAAACAGATGAAATATACAACTATATTTTTCGATCTAGATGATACGCTTATCGACACAGCTCTTAACAGTAAACAAGTACTGGAAGAAGTTTACACAGACTACACGATCGATAAGTATTATCCTAGTTTCAACGATTTCTACCAAAAATATCAAAGCATCAATCTTCACTTATGGGATCAATATGAGCAAAATCTAATAAGTAAAGAAGAACTAAAGACGGGAAGATTCAAACAAGCATTGAATGACTTCACTTCTATCTCTACTGAGCAGTCTTTAGAAATGAACAATGATTTTATGGGTAGAGTATCCAATAAAAAGAATATTATTGAGGGAGTAGAAGACATACTTGAATATCTGCAACCTAAATATCACCTATATATAATATCAAACGGATTTCTGGAAGTACAAGACAAGAAGATTAAAAATGCAGGACTAGATTCATACTTTAAAGATGTATTTCTCTCAGATCATGTAGGGAAGAATAAACCTCATCCTATGATCTTCAATTATGCACTGAAAGAATCTAGTACCAGCAGTACCGATTGTATTATGATTGGAGATAACATCAATACAGATATTATAGGAGCTAAAAACATTGGTATAGATCAGATTTGGTTTAACCCTAAAAGTATGGTTGACTCAAGCAATGTAGCACCAACATATACAGTAAAAACTTTAAATGATATAAAGACTATTCTTTAAAAAGAAAAAGTGGTATTATATAATACCACTTTTTCTTTTTACTATCTAGAACGATGTACAAACCCCTTTTTGGCTATGGTTATAACATATGCTTAATCTATTATTAGAATACAATAGGTGAAACAATATTAATCAAAGTACTCACCACAGACCATCCTGCAATTTCGGGTGTGGCACTATATACATCTACCACTGCGTGTACCTGATCATTCTTAATTTCAACTCTTTGAGTATCTCCTATGAAACCGGGAGTGGATTGCATAGTTACATGCATATCTTCGGGACCAACCGAAGCCAGCGAAGCAGCGACCGAAACATTAAGTCCCGTAGGAAAAACACCTATTGCCTCTCTAGCTGTTCCAGAAAAGACTACTCGCTTCTCTGTTTCTAAAGATGGATCATATACTACTGACCGTCTCAATGCAGCTTGTCCTTTCTCGTTAAAGAATCTGGCTGAAGCATTACCCATTAAAGCAGCAGTCCTTAAAACATCGAAACCACCCGTAGCACCCGACGCAATATATACACGTGTACCATGTGCTTTTGCAGTTTCCCTTACTTCCTGATAAAATGCAGTGTCAGCAAAAGCTCCAATAGATAAGGTGACGATAGAAGTTCCATTCTTCAATGTAGGCAGAGCAAGAGCCTTCATAGCTGTAGGAGAAGCAGACTCTACTAAATAATCAGGCTTCAAAGCCAATAAGTCTTCTAAAGTTTCACATGCTACACAAGGTTTTCCATGTTGTTGCATCTTTGTTACAATACGATCAGCCTTCGAAGCTGTACGCGAGTAAACGCCAACCAAATCATATTCAGCTAACAAACCACTAACAACTGCATCCGCAACTATTTCGGCAAGATGTCCACATCCAACAATTACTAACTTTTTCATATAAACAAAGGTATCTTTATTCAGGTCTCAGACCTATTTATTACTTAGACAAGCGTTAATACAACAGATCGTATTACGACTCAAAATACTTGTACAGTATAATTACTATTACTTATATAGACTTTATAGTATATCTAACTCTAATCCATCGAAAGACACGAATACATTTTCGGGTAATATCTTCTCCATCTCAGCATGTAATCCGAAATGATGATTCATATGCGTAAGGTAAGTTCTCTTTGGAGCTATCCGTTTTATCTTTTCCAAAGCCTGCTCCAGATTTTGGTGAGAGATATGTTCCCTTATGCGAAGAGCATTTATTACCAAAACGTCCAAACCCTCAAGTTTATGATATTCTTCTTCTGGAATAGTTTTAAGGTCGGTAAGATAAGCAAAATTCCCGATCCTATAACCAACGATAGGGAGTGTACCATGCATCAATCTGATAGGAATAATCTCTATTTTTCCTGCAACCTTAAAAGGCTCTAAACTAATTTCATTTAAAGCAATAATAGGTATTCCCGGATATTTGTATTCTGTAAAACAATAAGGGATTCTTGACTTTAATGCTTCTGAAACATATTCTTCTAAATAGATCTCAATATCTCCAAATTTGCAAAAAGGGCGTAAATCGTCAATACCTCCTACATGATCATAGTGCTCATGGGTTATTAAAAGCGCATCAATCGGCAGGAAAGCAATCCCCAACATCTGCTCTCTAAAGTCGGGACCACAATCTATCAATATAGACTTTCCCTCAATATAAACAATAACCGACGCTCTTAATCTATTGTCTCGTTTATCTGTTGATCTACATACATCGCACTCGCAGCCAATCTCGGGTACCCCCGTTGAAGTTCCTGTGCCTAAAAATCTTACACGCATAATTTACATTAAGGCATCAGGCCTTTTATTATTTTAGTAAACATATCTATCAAAGATAGCTATGATTGAAAGATAGAGCAATAAATTCATTAAATATTTTACGGTATTTAGGGGTCTCAAATATTTTAATGCTCAGCCAAACATTATAGCTACCATCTGTTTCAACAAAAAACAAAAAAAACGACCTACAAAGAAAAATGGCTATTTCATATTCTGAAATAGCCATTTTTAGGTCTTTACATTTTGACTTTATTAGTATTGTCTTTGCAATATCCAAAGATCGTCAAACGGTATACCGTATGTTCTTCTAAGAACATCGCTAGAACCGCTAGCCAAATATTTGTCGCGAATACTATTTCTTTCGTTTACAGCAGCCGCTTTATCATCGTAGCTTGCAATAATTACACGATACATACCTTGTTCGTTTTGAGCTAAGATAATTCTGTAACCTTCTTGTTCCATTCTGGCTTTCAAGGCTTCAGCATTAGGTTTCACACTCAAAGAGGCAATAACCACACTATATGCTCTAAGTCCCGAAGCGTCAGCATCATATACTGGTGTAATTTTTTCTGTTCTTACTTTTTCGTTTGATGCATCTGTGTAAGCAGGATAAGCTGGTTTAGTAACCGGAGTTGCTGGTTGAGCTTTATTTTCCTCAAGTTCTCTTTCCTTCGCTGCTTCATATACAGATTTATAAGCACTTTGTTTTGGTTTACAAGAACCAAAAGCCACCAATAATGACAGTGCTAATCCAAATCCCAGTAGTTTATTCATAATCTCATTGTTAAAAGTTATTTTTACAAAGATAATAATTTCTCCTATATCAAATAACAGATGAATACTAAAAATAGTTTAACCTATTAAGGTATACATAACTGTTTTTTAGTATTTTTTGAAATATAAAATCTCTCCATCTGATTCTAATTGGAGCGATGATGACGTATTTCTTTTTATTATAAAATTTCGAGACAGACTATTCCATCCTAAGCAGCTATCGCACTCATAAGGACGGAAACTCTCCCAAATCAGATCGACTTTAATTTCACCGTTTGATACAGTATAATTACCAAATCCCATAAAGGTTTCAGTATCTGAAGTTAATTTCAAATATTGAAAGACCTTTCTGTCGAAAGAATAAAAGATGGTATCTACATCCTGCTTCTTTCCATCCGAAGTCTCTATTTGGTTTAGCTGCCATCTACCTTCCAGATTTGAATTCTCGTCATCACTACAAGAATAAAACCCAAATAAAGAGAAGATCAGAATTAGCAGACTTAATTTTCGAAAATTCATTAGCCAATTTATATTTTGTAAAATGGCAGTATAGCCATAAAAAGATCTCAGATCTTAATCTATTATATCAAATCCTGTATAAGGAATCAACACCTTAGGAATATGTATTCCATCTGATTTCTGATTATTCTCAAGCAAAGCAGCCACTATTCGAGGAAGAGCCAAAGCACTACCATTTAAAGTATGCACCAATTGAGTTTTCTTATCTGTGTTTCGATATCTGCATTTTAGACGGTTAGCCTGAAAGCTTTCGAAATTAGAAACGGAGCTTACCTCTAGCCATCGTTTTTGCGCAGCAGAGAACACTTCGAAATCGAATGTCAATGCCGATGTGAAACTCATGTCACCACCACAAAGACGAAGTATACGCCAAGGCAGTCCAAGTTCGGTCACCAACGACTCCACATGGCTTACCATCTCTTTCAGCGATTCGTATGAATGCTCAGGAGTATCTATACGTACAATCTCTACTTTATCGAATTGATGCAAGCGGTTCAATCCGCGAACATCTTTTCCGTAAGAACCAGCTTCACGTCTGAAACATGCTGAATAAGCTGTATTTTTGATCGGAAGATCTTTTTCTTCCAGAATTACATCGCGATATATATTTGTTACAGGTATTTCAGCTGTTGGTATCAAATACAAATCATCCAAAGTCGCATGGTACATTTGACCTTCTTTATCGGGAAGATTACCTGTACCATAACCCGATGCTGCATTTACCACATAAGGCGGTTGAATCTCTAAATAACCCGCATCGCGTGCTTTATCTAAGAAATAGTTGATTAATGCTCGTTGCAAACGGGCTCCTTTTCCTTTATAAACGGGAAAACCTGCTCCTGAAATTTTAACACCCAATTCAAAATCGATGAGGTCATACTTTTTCGCTAAATCCCAGTGAGGAAGAGCTTCGTCTCCTAAATCAGGAATAGTACCTCCTGTTTTAATCTCAACATTATCTTCTGCAACCCTACCCTCCGGTACTTCATCCGCAGGCAGATTAGGTATAAGTACAAGCATTTCCTGCACCTGCACCTCAGCATCTTTAAGATCTGCTTCCAATACTTGAATACGACCTTTAACCTCTTGTACAAAAGAACGCAGGTTTTCGGCTTCGTCTTTCTTTCCTTCTTTCATCAAAGCGCCTATGCTCTTCGACTTGGCATTAACATCCGCAAGAAGTCCATCTAACTCAGTTTGTATATCTCTACGTCTTTTATCTTCGCCCAACACTTTATAGATGATTTCTTTTCCATCAAAGTGTTTTTTAGCCAATTTTTTTATAACTGCCTCAGGGTTATCATTAATAGTCTTGATCGTTAACATCTTATTCTTTAATATTTAGATATTGGAAATATTTATCAAAACTGGCAATACTACAAGAAATTTTAGAACCTTAACTTGCGTGTTATTATCAATTTGACGAACAAAGGTATAAATATTTTAAGTCACTTCTAAGAGGTTAGTATATATAAATAAGAAAAAAGTAAAATCGGTGAATATTCCGAAAAATTCATAAACTCCTACAAGTAATATAGAGCGCTATGGAGTTTTTTAGTACTTTTACTTCTCCAAAATATAATTTTTATTTAGAATGCGGTTATTAGTCATTACAATTATCCTCTTATTTTCTTGTTCAACTATATCATACACACAGCCTACATCTGACAAATTAATCAGAAAAGGAGTTAGCCTCCACGACAAAGGACGCTATCAGGATGCTATCAGTTACTATCAGCAAGCACTAAAGGCTAATCCGTCTTCGATGTCAGCAACCTATGAGATGGCCCTATCTTATCTTCATCTTAAAGATTATGATAATGCTCTAAAATATAGCACTAAGGTTATTAATGCCAACTTCAAACCCCTTCTTGTAGATGCATACTGTGTAAAGAGTTCTGCTCTTGCCGATATGAACAAAATAGATCAGTCGGTAAAGCTACTAAATGAGGCATTGGAAAGATGCGGAGATGAATACCTCCTCCATTACAATCTTGGATTGAGTTATTTTAAAGCTAAAAACCTAAAGCTATCTATTTTCCATTTGCAAAAAGCTATTGAAATAGATACCACTCACCCCAGCGCATTTTTACTATACGCCTATGTGTTAAGTGATTCGGACAGATGGATACAAAGCTTTCTATCATTTCACTTCTTCTTATTACTTGAACCGAATACAGATCGATCTAAAGACGCATTCGGTGAAATGTATGATATTATCACACAAAAAATTCCGGCAAATTCTCCTCTGTTAACTCCCGAAGATGGTATTGACAGACAAAAAATATACGATCAACTTCGTACAATGCAACCCAAGGTTGAAGATCAGCGCTTTCAATATGCTTATTTTGAACAAGCATCACGAACCATCTTTTTCACTTTGAGCCAAATGCAGAACGATACTCGTAAAGGTATGTTATGGGATTTTTATGTCCCTATCTATACGGAGATACTAGAATCAGGATATTTTGAGACATATTGCAGATATGTAAGTGTTTCTTATTTCCCCGTATCTCTCGAATGGTGGAATAACAATACAACCAAAGTAGATGGCTTTATCTCTTGGTTTGAGGATGGACAAGGTTCTACAGTTGATAATGAAGATGACTTCGGAGACGATTCGGAGATGTAATAATTACAAACTGATTTTACAATTAAACTGAAAACTGTTTATATCTTTATCATTAGGGTAAACTTAGATATGTTCCCCATATGTATATAAATATATTAGCACTTAATATAAAATGACAGAAACGGAAGAAGCTCTATTAGTTAAAAGACTATTGGATGAGAAAACCCAAAGGGATGCTTTCTCTGTTTTGGTGAAGTCGTTCAGCGAGCGGCTCTACTGGCAGATCAGAAAGATTGTTATCTCTCACGAAGATGCTAATGATGTTTTACAGAATACATTTATCAAAATCTGGACAAATATCGACAGCTTTAGGGGTGACTCTAAATTGACTACATGGCTATATAAAATAGCTATCAACGAAAGTATATCTTTTATAAACAAACAACGACAACAGCAAAATGTACCGTTGGATGATAGCGACAACTTTCTGGAAGCAAAACTCGAAAGCGATTCTTATTTCGATGGTGATGAAGCCCAACTGAAACTTCAAAAAGCTATTTTGACTTTACCCGAAAAACAAAGGATAGTATTCAATCTGAAATATTTCGAAGAAATGAAATATGAGGAAATGTCTGAAGTGCTCGACACCTCGGTAGGAGCTCTCAAAGCCTCTTATCATCATGCAGTGAAAAAAATAGAAGATTTTTTATCACAATCCAATTAAACCTTTTTCATTTTAAAGAGTCTATATTATACTCAAAAGATTAGTAGTATGTTGAACAATATCGAAAAAAATAGCCCATTCAGAGTTCCGGAAAATTACTTTCAGAATTTCAATGAAGAAATAATGAATAATTTACCGGAAAAGAAGAAACAAAAGAAAATTGTTCCTCTATGGAGGTCTGTTGGCAAATGGGTAGCTGCGGCAGCTGTGGTTACAGGCATTGCTATATTGGGAACTAATTACATGGAGAACCATTCTCCTGATATTAGTAATTTTGCAAAAGAGAATTATATATCAGGTGACGACAATTTGGCTTCTTTTGAGAATGATTATTACCAATTTCTTGAAGACGATGCAACTCAATTAGTTTATAAAGACGCAATTTATAGTGTAGAATAATTCAAAAACAAGATTATGCAATATAAAAATATCTTACTTCTTGCCCTGCTTTCTATATTTTCATATTTTCCATTATCGGCGCAAGAACATTCGCACCGAGGAGATTTTGACATAGAAGCTTTTAAACAGAAAAGAGCCGAATTTATCATAGAGAAGGTAAATTTGACTGATGCTGAAGCCAAAGCTTTTATTCCCCTAACCAACGAGTTAATGGATAAACGTTTTGAGTTGAATAGAGCAATCAGAAAAGAATCAAGAGAACTTCGCAAAAAGAGCAATAAAACAAATGCCGATTACGAACGATTACTGGAGGCTAGCAGCTCTGTTAAAATAAAAGAAGCACAATTAGAACAAGAATACCTTCAGAAGTTCAAAAAAGTATTATCTGCCGAGAAAATCTATAGATACAAGCAAGCAGAGACCCAATACATGAAAGAATTGGTAGGCAATAGGTCGGACAAAGAAAGATCAAAAAGAAAATAATTAGGAAATCTCTTTGTGTTTTATTTTTTCTTACTATATTTGCCTTTGTATAAAAATATTAATAATGACAAGACAATTACATCATCATCACCTCTATTTCTCTTCATTTGGTAAGTGAGGTCTTATTATGATGTATTTTCAAAATAACACAAGAAGTAAAGACTTACCTACATATAGGTGAGTCTTTTTTTTAACCTAATTACTTTAATAAATATATGCTACGCATTGCTATCCAATCAAAAGGTCGTCTATTTGAAGAAACAATGGAACTTCTACAAGAGGCTGGTATCAAACTTAATAATAAGAAGAGAACATTACTTGTTCCCGTAAAAGGTTTTGATGTAGAAATTCTATTTCTCCGAGACGACGATATTCCTCAGGCTGTTGCTACAGGCGTAGCCGATGTTGGTATTGTTGGAGAAAATGAATTCGTAGAGAAAAAAGAAGGATCGCTCATAACCAAACGCCTAGGTTTCAGCAAATGTCGCCTATCGTTAGCCATTCCAAAAGACATAGACTACATTGACGTTAATTGGTTCCACAACAAAACTATTGCTACCTCCTACCCTCATATCTTAAAAAAATTCCTAGCAGATAATTCTATTGAATCAGAAATACACGTTATTTCCGGTTCTGTTGAGATAGCTCCAAGTATAGGACTTGCTGATGCTATATTCGATATTGTCAGCTCTGGTAGCACATTAGTTAGTAACCGACTGAAAGAAGTAGCAGTTGTGATGCAATCAGAAGCATTGCTTATCGCAAATAACGACTTATCACAAGATAAAAAACAGATATTACACGAATTAATATTCAGAATAGAATCTGTACAATTTGCAGAAGGTAAAAAATACATTTTGCTTAATGCACCTAACGAAAAAGTAGAAGATATTATATCTCTTCTACCAGGAATGAAAAGCCCAACAGTAATGCCTCTGGCAGAATCGGGATGGAGTTCTATACATTCTGTAATCTCAGAAAAACAATTTTGGGATATAATAGGAAAATTAAAAGCCTTAGGAGCGGAAGGAATACTAGTGATTCCTATTGAGAAAATGATCTTATAAAAAGCAGTCTGATGAGTACAGTAAAAAAGTATTTCACAATACTATATACAGTATATATAATTATGCTTTTGCTCCCTTGTATATTTCTATTTTTTGCATTGATGTACAAGAAACATAATAATTTCACAAAACATGATATACCTTATATCATAGCTGATGGAATTATTGTTATTATTGGCTTTACGCTGGCTTATTTTTACGCTCAGAAAAGTATTAAAGAAGCAAAACAGAAAAGAGGATTGCATGAAAAGCTATCTAAATATAGAAAAGGACTACTTATCCCTTGGACGATCTTAGATACTGTTGCACTATTTTCTATCGGTTGTTATATAATAACAGGAGAACTTTTTTTTGTATGCATAACACTGTTTTCTCTTGCTGTTTTATTTCTTAATAAGCCCAATGTATCAAATGCCATAATAAGGCTAGATTTGCAAGAAGATGAACAACGAGTTTTAGAAAATCCAAAATCGGCTATATGATAAAGATCACAGAAACATTAGTCCTACGCCCAACAACATTAGAATCTACTTCTGATATTTATGAGGCAATAACCAGAGAACGAGATTACCTGAGAACATGGCTACCGTTTGTTGACTGGACTCAGGATGAAAGCAATACACTTGAATACGTTCAAGGTGTAATTGATAATGAAGAAGTTCAATATAGTATTTATGATTCAGATAGGTTTATCGGTCGCATAGGATTTAACCATATGGATGCTCTCAATCATAAAGCTGAGATAGGTTATTGGATTATAGAAGAAGCACAAGGAAAAGGCATTGTAACGAGATCAGTAAAAGAATTGCTGATATTAGGCTTTACCGATCTCAATTTAAATAAGATTGTAATAAAAGCTGGAGTAGAAAATGCTAAAAGTCGCAGTATTCCTGAGAAGCTTGGATTTACACTCGAAGGCATTGAACGTGATGGCGAATTACTTGTTGATAATAAGTATACCGATTTAGCTGTTTACGGATTATTAAAAAAAGAATTTAAGGTCTAAGATCTTATAAGATATACTTTATACTTACAAAAATGAAAGTCATAAAATATCCACAAAAGAACGATTGGGACAAGATTTTGGCTCGTCCAACATTCGACACATCTTCACTGAATGCAACCGTTAGCTCTATTTTGGCTGAAGTAAAGTCAGGCGGCGATAAAGCTGTTATCAGCTATGAGGAAAAATTTGATAAAGTACAATTATCTTCTCTTGCAGTATCTAGCAAAGAAATTGAAGATTCAGAAAAGTATCTTTCCGAAGAGCTTAAGTCTGCAATAAGAACTGCTAAAAGCAATATTGAAAAATTCCATTCAGCTCAAAAAATAGAAACCAAGAAAATAGAAACTACTAAAGGCGTTATTTGCTGGCAAAAGGCAGTAGCCATCCAAAAAGTAGGACTATACATACCTGGAGGTACAGCACCATTATTCTCTACCGTATTAATGCTTGCTATACCTGCAACTATTGCTGGATGTAAAGAAATAGTACTATGCACTCCTCCCGACAAAGACGGAAATGTGAATGCTGCCATACTATATGCTGCTAAAGTAGCAGGAGTTAGCAAAATTTTCAAGATTGGTGGAGTACAGGCTATTGGAGCAATGGCATATGGAACCGAAAGCGTTCCTAAAGTTTATAAAATATTTGGACCAGGTAATCAGTATGTAATGGCTGCAAAACAATTGGTCAGTCTTAAAGACGTCGCCATAGATATGCCGGCAGGTCCATCGGAAGTACAAGTAATTGCCGATGAAACATCAAATCCCGCTTTTATAGCTTCTGACTTATTATCTCAAGCAGAGCATGGGATTGATAGTCAAGTTATACTAACTACAACTAATGAGGCTATTATAGAATCTGTTATATCTGAAATAAAGGAACAGTTAGCAGAATTACCGCGGAAAGAAATCGCAGAAAAAGCCCTTCAACATAGTATAGCTATCTTAGTAAATAATGATGACGAACTAATTGAGCTAACTAACGAGTATGCTCCCGAACACCTCATCATCGAGACTAAAAATTACAACGACTTAGCAGATAGAATAGTAAATGCTGGATCGGTATTCTTAGGTCATAACACACCCGAAAGTGCCGGAGATTATGCTTCTGGAACCAATCACACTTTGCCCACAAATGGTCATGCCAAAGCATATAGTGGAGTAAATTTGGACAGTTTCATTAAGAAAATTACATTCCAAGAAATCAGTAGAGAAGGAATACAAAATCTAGGAGCTACTATTGAAATTATGGCAGAAAACGAATTGCTTTTTGCTCATAAAAATGCAATAACACTTCGCTTGAAGAAATAATGGAACTAAAACTCATTACATATCAGTCGCCGGAATATGACGAAATGGTTGCTCTTCGATATAGTGTATTGAGAGAACCACTAGGTTTGGTCTTTACCAAAGAGGATCTGCAAAAAGATGAAAATGATTTGTTATTAGTTGCATGTTTGCCTAAAAGCGAAAAGATAGTAGGCTGTTGTATATTGACCCCCCTTAATGAGCATACTGTTCAATTACGTCAAATGGCGATAGCCCTTTTTATGCAGGGTAAAGGTTTAGGAGCTCAACTCCTTCAATTTGCTGAAAATACAGCAAAAGATCTTCAGCATAGATACATCTATCTCCATGCTCGAAAAATAGCTGTCGATTTTTATAAGAAACACAATTATACAATAGAAGGCGATCAATTTACAGAAGTGGGTATTCCACACTTTGAAATGTTGAAACAATTAAACTAAGAAATATGGATAGCGAGAAAAAACATGTATTAGATACTGTCTCTAAATATATAGATATTACACTTACCCCTTTTGGTAAACCACAAAGAACGGTAATTGACGTAGAAAAGAGAGACCCTATGTATGGCGGAAATGGTGTAGTATATATGCTTTCTCTTTTCGAAAAAGACGAATTAGTCAACAACCGCATCGGCGTCTACATGGTACTGATGAATAATGGTGATCAAGCAGGTTTCCATGAGCATGGAAGCAAAAAAGAGCAAGAAATATATGTATTAGTACACGGTCAAGGCGAATACATTGAGCGTATTGGTGAAGACAATATAACACGCAAATTCGATCTTAAAAAAGGAAATGTAACCTGTATTCAGGGAGATAATAATTATCACTCGATTATAAATACAAGTGACGAGCCCTTAATCATATTTGTAGTCACTACATACGAAGCAAAGTAAGACGTTTTTTTAATCCTATCAGAACTCTTATCTTTAGACAGTAAGCAATCGCAGATATTGGACAAGTCATTTTCAATTCATTACAATCAATTGTTCTTACACTTACAAAACAATAAAAAGGTCTGAGACCCTAACTTTTAAAACATTACAGGTATGAAAAAGAAAATTTTAATGTTAGCTGGAGATTTCGTTGAAGATTATGAATTAATGGTTCCATATCAGGCATTAGAATCATTGGGTTTTCATGTAGACGTAGTTTGCCCCGATAAAAAGGCAGGAGATAAGATTGCTACAGCAATACATGATTTTACTGAATTTCAAACATATATCGAATTGAGAGGACATAATTTTGTTATCACAAAAAACTTCGATGATGTGAGACTCGATGAATACAGCGGATTATATATTACAGGAGGAAGAGCTCCCGAATATATTCGACTGAATAAAAAAGTACTGGAATACACACGTTACTTTTTCGAAAAGAACTTACCCGTTGCAGCGATCTGTCATGGTATACAAATATTAACTGCAGCAAAAGTAGTTGCTGGCAAAACTTTGACTTGTTATGCTGCCGTCGCTCCCGAAGTAGAATTAGCCGGAGGCAACTATAAAAACATTGCTCCCGCAGAAGCAATTACCGATGGTAATCTAACAACATCACCAGCCTGGCCAGGACATCAGGCAATATTGGCTGAGTTTTACAAATTGTTAGGCGTTAAAATATCAATATAAGACCTTTAGACTTTATTTAATTTTTATTCTTAAATATAATGAATCTACAACAGCTAGTTCGTACAAACATATGGAATCTCAAAGCATATTCTTCGGCAAGAGATGAATTTAAAGGAGAAGCCTCTGTTTATTTAGATGCTAATGAAAATCCATTAAATGGTCCTTACAATCGCTATCCCGACCCCTTACAATGGAAACTCAAAGAAAAGGTATCTGAGATAAAACATGTGGATATAAAAAACATATTCTTTGGCAATGGAAGTGATGAACCCATAGATCTTGTTATTCGTATTTTTTGCGAACCAGCTGTTGACAATGTTGTTGCCATTGACCCTACTTATGGGATGTACAAGGTTTGTGCAGATATCAACAATATCGAATATAGACAAGTACTGCTCAATGATAACTTTTCGCTAGATGCCGATAGTGTTTTAAAAGCAACAGATAATAATACCAAAATAATATTTCTTTGCTCACCAAACAATCCATCAGGTAATCTCTTAGACAGAAATGAGATCTTGAAAGTAATCCAAAACTTCTCAGGAATTGTAGTTTTAGACGAAGCTTACATTGATTTTGCTCCCGCAGCAAGCTGGGTACCTCAATTAGACAAATACCCAAATCTCATAATCTTACAAACATTCTCTAAAGCATGGGGAATAGCTGCTGTAAGATTGGGAATGGCATTTGCGTCTCCTGAGATCATCAACCTATTCAACAAAGTAAAATATCCTTATAACATCAATATCTTAACTCAGAATTTCGTACAATCAGAGTTAGACAAATTAGAGTTAAAAGAAGAGTGGGTTAAAACGATCTTAACGCAAAAAACTCACCTTGAGAAAGAATTAAGCAAAATAGCTCTTGTTAAAAAAATATACCCTTCCGATGCTAACTTTATATTAGTCAAAGTTGATGATGCAAATATGATATATAATAAGTTAGTAGATCGTGGTATCATCATACGCAACAGAAATACAATATCATTATGTAACGGCTGCCTCCGTATAACTATTGGCACAGAATCCGAAAACAATACACTAATAGAAGCATTATCACATATAGTATAACATGCCAGTAGAAGAAGAGAAAAAAGTAAAGAAAGGTGGCAAAAAATGGAAATTCCTACTCATTTTACTATTAATAATAGTTATAGGTGGAGTATTCAGTAAGTTTTTTATGCAAATAAAACATATACCTTCGGGATATATTGGTGTAAAATCGAGCATAGGAAATCCCCTTGACAATAGCGTAGATTACGAGGTAAAGTTAGTAAAAGGGTACGTTATATTTATGCCTCTTTATACAGAAATAATCGTTTATCCTACTACGATACAAACCGCAGCATACGATTCTATTAAAGTAAATGCTCTGGATGGAACCGAATTTATAGTAAAACCTAGAGTATCGTATTTACTCGACGAATCTAAAGCTGAACTTCTTTATAAAAACGAAAAGAAGAGTTTAGGAGAAATAAACAACAGCTATCTCAAAGAAGTTGTAGCACACTCCTATTCAACTGCCGCCGGCACTTTCAGCTCTGACTCTCTTGTGAGTAATAAAAATGCCTTTGAAATCGAAGTGAATAGAATATTAGCTTCGAAAATGGGAGAAATCGGTTTGATCCTAAAAAATACAAACTCGAACTTGGAAATTCCTCAAAAAATAAAAGACATAATTGCCCTTCGTAGCCAATCTCTACAAAATGCGATATTGGCAGAAGATAAGATGAAGCAAGCCGAAGCTGAAGCAGAAATACAATTACTGGAGGCTAGAACAAAAAGCAAAGAAGATTCCTTAAAGAATTCGGCAATGACTAATCTTGCAATTCAAAAAATGTTTATTGAGAAATGGGATGGCAAATTACCCCTGTATGGTGACACCCCTAAAATCTACAAAAACATAACTGAATAATAAGGTCTTAGAGCTATTTAAAACCTTAGCAAGTATAACATCAATAGACTGTTATAAATCCTAAATAGATCATTAAATACTTTTATATACTTACTAATGAAAAAAAAAGCCTTATTCATAGATAGAGATGGTACAATTGTAGTAGAACCCCCTATTGACTATCAATTGGATAGCCTCGAAAAATTAGAATTCTATCCCAAAGTCCTTAGAAATTTATTTTTCATACAGAAAAATCTGGATTTTGAATTTGTTATGGTTACCAATCAAGATGGATTAGGAACTTCATCCTTTCCCGAAGAGTCATTCTGGCCTGCACATAACAAAATGATGAAAACATTAGAAGGCGAGAATATTACTTTTAGTGACATTCTAATAGACAGAAGCTTTCCTGAAGACAATGCGCCTACACGAAAACCTCGCATAGGTATGCTTACAAAATATCTTTCGGGAGACTATGATTTGCAGAATTCATTTGTAATAGGTGATAGACTTACAGATATTGAACTCGCTAAAAATTTAGGTTGCAAAGGTATTTTTCTGAAAAAAGACATAGAGCTTCCTTCCGAATTAAAAGAATATTGTGTATTACAAACTGAAAACTGGGACACCATAAGTGAGTTTCTTTTTGCAGGTGAACGTAAAGCTGAAATAAAACGTACAACCAAAGAAACTGATATATACGTATCTCTTGATTTGGATGGAAAAGGTGCATGCGATATTCACACCGGATTGTCTTTCTTTGATCATATGCTGGAACAAATAGGAAAACACGCCAACATAGACCTTACAATAAAAGTAAATGGTGACTTGAACGTAGATGAACACCACACTATAGAAGATACAGCTATCGCCCTCGGAGAAGCCATTGCTAAAGCCTTAGGAGACAAAAGAGGTATAGAGCGCTACGGTTATTGCCTACCAATGGATGATTGCCTGTGTACAGTGGCTATTGACTTTGGAGGAAGACCTTGGTTAGTATGGGATGCCGATTTTAAACGTGAGAAGGTTGGAGATATGCCAACTGAGATGTTTTTGCACTTTTTCAAATCATTAAGTGATGCTGCAAAAATGAATCTGAATATAAAAGCGGAAGGTGCAAATGAGCATCATAAAATAGAAGGAATCTTCAAAGCTTTGGCTAGATCAATGAAAATGGCAAAACAACGAGATATCTTTAATTACGAACTACCTAGTACAAAGGGTATTATTTAACATTCTGAAAAGTTTGGGCTAAATTCTATCAATTGTTTTGGCTAAATCAAGATATTGACTTATATTTGCACTCGCTAAGCCCAAAATTGGTTCCTTGGCCGAGTGGCTAGGCACCGGTCTGCAAAACCGTCTACGGCGGTTCGAATCCGCCAGGAACCTCCATGTTAAAGCTGATAGATCAAAAGTCTATCAGTTTTTTTATATCCAATTCAAAGACAGCATTTTACAAGATATTCATTTTGGCATTTTAACAAAAAGCTGTAGACCCTATGTAGACTGACGGTTTTAATTAGACCGTTTTGCAACATAAAATGAAATGATCAAATTAAAAATTTATTAAAAAATAAACTACAGTAATATTGCGGCATATTAAGTAAAAAAACTTAGATAGAGTACAATGTAGCTATCTAAGTTCACTTTATATTGAACATGCAAAATTACAATACCTGCCAGAACTATCGATAGTAATCTAAAATTTCGATTTAGTTGTGTGAAAATCAGAGCTAAAGAAAAAGGGTTTAAAACTAAAGAGATTATTACTGAGATAGTTTAGATCCCAATTAATAATATTCAAGTTAAATATCGCCTATTAAAAAGAAGGCTAAACAAATGGATAATACCGTCTTAATATTATTTCAGAATAATAATCCGAAATTAGGAAAACCGACTTATTCGCTACCCAATTTCGACTTAAACTTTCGTAGCTACTAGCCATGCAAATAATATATTAATTTAAAGAAAGATTAATATTTAACTAGCTGATAAATAACTATTATTAACACAATTACATTTTATTTTTTGATAGTAATCCTTTGTTTTGGCATAAACCCTCAAACAATATATAGGGAGTTAGCTATTTCGTAATATTCTTTCTACTAATAACATCCGATAG
>NZ_CVRU01000033.1 GCF_001261715.1 Dysgonomonas sp. HGC4
TATAAACCAGAATGATATCATATAAAGATTTTCAATGTTAAAATATCACACAAACATCCTTTAATTTGTTTTACCTGAGAAAATTTTGTATATTTGCATCATAAATCTACAGACAGAATATACCATGAATTAAAAACATAGGTGTGTTCTGTCTTTTTTTTATTTAGGTTAGGTTACAATTACGGTTATCAAAAGATTGTTTTATTTTAAAATTTTAGGTTATGAAACGTTTATTTATTTTAGCAGTTGCTCTTTTTTCATTAAGTTCTATTTCTTTCGCAGCAGATGGCAACTATGCATTCCTTTCAAAATTAAATGAGAAGGAAAAATTCAACGGACTGGTAAATTATTTGGGAGCAGATTACGAACAACAAAGATATTTGAAAGAAATATTCGAATTATCTTCTCAAAAAATGGAAAAAGCTTCTCGTAGTGGAGCCGATTCGGACAAAGAAGTAAAAAGAGCATTAGCTTTTAACTTAGCAAATACAAAAAGCGTACTGTCTGCAGAACAATACAAAAAGTATTTGATAGTATTGAATATGACTTCTATTAACAGCAATAACACCGCTTTAGTAGCTGAAAAATAAATTCTACACTAAGTAGATTAGGATTAAAAGCCGCATAAAAGATAATCTTTTATGCGGCTTTCTTTTTTCATATCTCTCTGTCGGAAAAAATAGAAATCAACTAAGATACTATTGATCTTTAGTTCATTCTAAAACAAGAACAAATCAGATCAAAAACAAAAGAAGCTACCCTAAGGCAGCTTCTTTCTATTTTATATTCTACGCTAATATTATTGAGCGAAGAAAATAGCAACACGGTTCCATGCATTTTCTTTGTATGGTTGTTCAGAAGAACCTTTCCATTCAATTTTGATGCGGTCGCTACTGATTTTGTATTTATCAGTAAGAACTTTAGCAACGTTTCTTGCACGTCTTTCAGACAGTTTAAGATTGTATTCTGCTGTACCTGTTAATTTATCAGCATAACCAATGATCTTAATCTTAGCATCTGGATTAGATTTCAAGAATTGAGCAGTGTTATAGATACTAACTTCTTGATTGTTATCAATGTTAGCACTATTTAGACGGAAGAATACTACATTAGGAATGTAAGTATCAGGAGAAACTGCAGATGGAGCTGCTACCTCTGGGCATGGTACTGCTGGAGGACAGTTTGGTTTGCGATTTCTCAAATCGTCGTTTTCTCTTCTCAATTTGTTGATTTGACCGTTCAAGTCATTAAGTAAATCTGTGTCCATAAGAACAGCTTCTTCGAATCCAGATTTTCCTACTTTTAGGATAAGACCTGCAGTACCTGTAGCGATTCCATTCCAATGAGTTTTACCTTGAGGACCTCTATCAAATCTTCTTTCAACAATAAATCCACCTACTTCAGCAAATGCAGATAATTTATCTGTAATTCTGAATGTATTCAATAAACTAGCATTGAATGTAGGACCATTGAATCCACGTTGTTTGAATTTGTCTTCGAAACGGTGATCATAACCAATACCTACAGTAGGGATAAAGTTATAAAAACGATTCTCATTGTATTTACCCAAGTAATTTGTTACGTTGAACATGAAGTCAACAGTAGCATTTACGTGAGTCATGCTGTACATGTTTTGTCCTTCATTTCCACTGAAAGTATGGATTTTACCACCTTGACCACGGAAACGTACTCCTAAGTATGGATTGAACCATTTTCCAACGAAAACCGAAGGATTAACAGTCATACGATCTAAGAAATCTGCATGTTGATCACTTGGACCAAAATAAACACTAGCACCAGCACCAGCACCGACAAACCAGTTATCCCAGAATCCGTTACGAGCGAAAGTTGCTTTTCTTCCTGCTTCAGCACTAACTCCGCTTTCTTGAGCAGTAGCACTTATGCCAGCAAGAGCTAAACACAAAAGTAAACTTACCTTTTTCATAATCAATTAATTATAGTTAAACAGTTAAATTCTTATTTTTTAGTATTTTCATACCAATTATAAATCAAGTTTACGCCTTCATCAATTTCCACCTTATGCTTCCATCCTAAAGAATGTAACTTAGAAACGTCTGTCAACTTCTTGATGGTTCCATCAGGTTTTTCGGTATTAAACCACAAGCGACCTTTAAAACCAACTATTTTTTGTACTAGCAAAGCTAGTTCTTTTATCGAAATATCCGTACCCGTACCAACATTAATATGAGTATTTCGAATTTCCTTATCTATTGTAACATTTATTAAGTCCAAAAAGTTCACAGACTCCATGACATGAATCGTAGCATCAGCCATATCTTCACTCCAAAGAAACTCTCTCATGGGCCTTCCTGATCCCCAAATCTCAATTTTCACATCTTGATCTGAAGCTTGACTTATTCCGTACTTATTTAACATAGATAAGATTTCAGATTCACTAGATTTTTCATCAACATTTTCAATTGGTCTCTGCTTAAAATCTAATCTGATCAAATCCCATTTTTTATCCTCCAAACATTTCCCTAAATACATTTTCCGTATCAAAGCTGGAAGAACATGTGATTTCTCTAAATCAAAGTTATCATTAGGTCCGTATAAATTAGTCGGCATTACCGCCAAAAAATTAGTTCCATATTGAATATTATAACTTTCACACATTTTTATTCCTGCGATCTTAGCTATAGCATATGGTTCATTTGTATATTCCAATGGAGAAGTCAACAGCGAGTCTTCCGACATTGGCTGAGGAGCTTCTTTGGGATAAATACAGGTACTACCTAAAAATACTAATTTATTTACTTTATTCAAATAAGCTTGATGAATAACATTATTTTGAATCATCAAGTTTTCATAAATAAAATCTGCTCTATATTTATTATTAGCAATAATACCTCCAACTTTAGCCGCCGCTAAAATGACGTATTCAGGCTTTTCTTCTTCAAAGAAACGAGCAACAGCTGATTGATCTTTTAAATCAAGTTCAGAATGAGTACGCAACACAAAGTTAGTATATCCTCGACTTTTAAGATTCTTCAAAATAGCCGATCCTACTAATCCCCGATGTCCTGCGATATATATTTTTGAAGATTTATCAATCATTTTGTTACTCAAAATAATTAAGGATCTTATAACCTCCTTTTCGTAAGAACTCTTCCTTCTTCATCAAGGTTACATCATGACTTATCATATCTTCGCATAAAGCCTTTAGATCATAGGATGGCTCCCATCCTAATTTTTCTTTCGCTTTTGTATTATCTCCTATCAATATATCAACTTCTGTTGGTCTAAAATAAGCAGGATCAACACCAACAACAGAATCACCGATTCTTTTATTGAAGGCTTCTAAATACTCCACACCTACTTTACTTACAAATTTAACTTCGTCAATAGCAGCAATAAAGCCTTCTTCGAGTACATCCTCTCCTTTAAACTCCACAGTTACTCCAACTTCAAGGAACGACATTTTTATAAAATCTCGTATAGTTGTTGTTATACCTGTAGATATTACATAATCGTCTGGAGTATCTTGTTGCAAGATCAGATACATCGCTTTGATATAATCTTTAGCGTGTCCCCAATCTCTCTTACTTGAAAGATTACCCATAAAAACTTTATCCTGAATCCCTAAAACGATTCTAGATACAGCTCTGGTAACTTTTCGCGTAACGAAAGTTTCTCCTCTAAGAGGCGATTCGTGATTAAACAGGATACCGTTGCTCGCATGCATTCCGTACGCCTCACGATAATTAACCGTAATCCAATATGCATATAACTTAGCTACCGCATACGGACTTCTTGGATAGAAAGGAGTAGTCTCTTTTTGTGGTATCTCTTGTACTAATCCATATAATTCTGAAGTAGAAGCTTGATAAATACGAGTTTTATCAGTTAATCCTAGTAAGCGAACGGCTTCTAACAACCTCAAAGTACCTATACCATCAGCATTAGCTGTATACTCAGGAATATCAAAGCTCACTTTCACATGACTCATAGCTGCAAGATTATAAATCTCGTCTGGCTGAATCTCGCCTATTATTCGCGTTAGATTCATACTATCTGTCATATCACCATAATGAAGAACTAAGTCTCTATGATCTTCATGAGGATCTTGATATAAATGGTCTATTCTATCAGTGTTAAAAAGAGAAGATCTTCTCTTAATACCATGAACAGTGTATCCTTTCTTTATCAGAAATTCTGATAAATACGCTCCATCTTGGCCAGTAACACCTGTTATTAATGCTGTTTTTGTCATTTAAAGTTTTGTTAAAATCACCAATTTGTAATTTTTTCAAGCCACAAATATAAAGATAAATATATTTTAAACAAAATAAACATTAACAAAAGAGCTTTTTAAGCCAAATTCAGACTCAAGAAAGATGTTCTTTCCGCAATAAATCATTAACACTTTTAACTGGATTGAAAGTTTCAAGAGAAACTTCTACAAACACCGTATTCCAGTCAGACATAGCTCCATTCCAAAGACCTGGCAATTCTAAAGCTTTAAGAGCTTTACCCTCTTTTGTCTTTTCGCTAATAAAACCTGTATTTTGATCAATATAATCAATTAAGTCAAATTTCCCTCCTTTATAATCCTTTACAGCACAAACGATATCTACAGGATTAAAGTGAGTTCCGCTAGCAAACAAACCCTTCTTCTGGGGATCAGTTAAATCAATCTGAGAGCTTTCGAGTATCTGAAGAGAGACTGTGCCATCCTCATTAACAGCAAAAAAGGGCCCACCACCAGCTTCGCCAACATTTTTAACCATACCACAGACTCTTATTGGACGATTTAATTTTCGCTGTAGGTACAAAACCAGTTCTGCATCTTCCAAATATTTAGTCTCTGGATTTTTCACATTCAAATCATCTTGTAAAAAGTAAAGAACCTCGAGAAGCTCTTCTCTTGAATAAACACCTGAATCTATCAAGTTGAGATACTGAAATATCCGCGACTGAATATCCACAAGATACCCAGCTAATATCTTCTTATAAAAGGTTTCTTCTCCCTTTAATTTATCGGGAACTACATTATCTATATTTTTTACAAAAATAACATCAGAAGACAAATCGTTCAGATTTTCGATTAAAGCGCCATGCCCTCCCGGACGAAAGAGCAAATTATCACCATCCTCAAATGGCTGATTATCTTTATCAACGGCTATAGTATCAGTCTTTTTTTTCTGCTCACTAAAGCTTATATCAAACTTTACACCCAGAGCCTTTTCATATTCAATTTTAACCAAATCAATCAGATTTTGAAACAAACTACGATGTTCGGGTGAAACCGTAAAATGCAAAACTGCTTTCCCATCAGAGATCCTTGCATACTGACTAGCCTCAACAAGATGCTCTTCAACAGGTGTTCTATTCTTATCCTTATATGCGTGAAATTTCAACAAACCCTTAGGCAGTCCTCCATAATTCAAACCATCTTTCAAGAGAAGAGTCTCTAAAATAGCTGCATATTGACCTTTAAGGATAAGAGAATTAGCATCATTACCTTTTATTTCAATACACATTTTATTCAGATCTTCAAAAAAGGCAAACTTTTCTATATTATCAAAAAAGACTTTAATAGAATCTTTTTCAAGTAGATTTGATTCTCCTTGCAAGAACTCAAACAAATCCTTAAACATTCTACTGGCCGCTCCAGAAGCCGGCACAAATTTAACTACCGAATGCTCAGTCTTACAATATTCATCCCAAATAGCTTTATATTTATCATGTTCAGAAGAGTCCACAACTACAATACCTTTTCCATTAGTAGCGAAATTTACAATTTCAAGAAAAGGGAACCCTGTTTTAAAACGATCGATTTGAGACTCAACAGTAGCAACATCAACTCCCATTGCTTTAAATTGCTCTAAATCTCTATTTGTAAATATTTGATGCATAAGAAAACATATTTAGGATTAATAGTACACAAATATAGAAAAGATATCCACTATCAGTATATCATTAAAATAAAAAAAGCAAACCTAAACAGGCTTGCTTTCTATATAATAGAGATTACAATATTTTATTCTAATTTAAAAAGAGGCGTTTCTTGATTGCGAATTTCGTCTAACAAACATCAAATAAACTCCGGCTAAAAATATAAAGGCAAGTATATCTGTTGAGGTAAAATTAACATATCCATTTCGAACCGATTCATTTCCTAAATTAAATGATTGTCTATATGGCTTAATATTTTCATTTACAAATTCAGGAGTACCTCGAGCTGCCGAAAGAGCATCTTCCATTGGAAGAAAACTTGTTGGCGCAGCAAATGTACCTGGTACTGAATGAGCAACAAACGGGATTAGCAGTAGAAAAATAAATACAACTAGACCCTTCTTTATTTTGAAACCTAAATTTAACATAAACCAACTTTATAATACACGTGAATATTTAACAATAAAATCACGATTCAGCTACAAAGATAATCACAGAAAAAATTTAAAACAATATTCTTCAACTAATAACACATAAATTAGGCTATATTTAACACTTTATCTCAAGAAAAGCTCTCCAATTCTCGAGCAGTTATATATTTAATTCTATTTTCATTATTAAATATAACATATCTATTAACACTCACATTCCCTTTTTTGTTCGCTATTCGATCAGAGAATGAGGGAATAACGATATAAACATCGGAATCTGGAATAAGTTTTACGCCCGAATTAGACGTTAAATCAAGCGAATCATCACCTCCAGAAATTCTCTCTAAAATCTCTTTTCTCTTTTTCTCCAAATAATTTTTGTTATGCCTATTATATCCTGAGGAAAACATCATTATTGTTTTTTTATTCTTCTCCATTAATGGAATACAAGAACAAATAAGAAAAGGTCTGTCATCCGAGATCTTTTGAGTTATAATATATTTACGAACCGCCTTTAGCCAGATTGTCCCCAAAAGAAGTAAAATAATGCAAGGAATAACATACAAACTAAAAAGACGATCAGTATTAAACAAAAACAGAACCCCAAACAAAGAGGCAAAAAGAATTACAGAAGGTGGTATAATTGCATAATTTTTCCAGACTTCCTTATTATAAAACTTTTTTCGAAACTTCTTATTTTTTTCTAACCGTTGTAATTTATCCGCATTCATATCATTCATAATTTACTCAAAGGTACAAAATGTTTTTATCTGATGTAAAAGCTAAAAGCTCTATTATTGGTAAATTTTAGAATAAAAGGAAGCAAACAAAAGCCCAATGTGAAATGAAAATATTATTTTTACATTCAAGTATATATGTTTTAGGATAAAAAGATAAATTGTACACAAGCAATGAAAAATTATAGTGCACAAGAAGACGAGTTTAAATCTTTGGTACTTCAACTGTCTGCAAAGTCAAAAGAATTACAAATTTCAGCCCAAGAAGAATCATTCTTGAGATCTACCATCAAAGAAGGTATATCACAAGATATATATAAAGCGAAAAATAAAAAGTATTACCATCTTATTACAGTATTAAGCACTGTACTTATAGTAATCAACGAAATAGGGTTAAGAAAAGCGGCTGTAATAGCTAACCTATTATACAGACCTGCTCTTAATAAGATAATAACAATAGATCAGATTAAACAAACATTTGATCCTGAGGTAGCCGATATAGTAAAGGGATTGATGAAAATAAATCACCTTGAAGCTAATCAGACAAGTTTAGAATCTGAGAATTTCATCAAGCTATTACTCTCTTTCGCTGAAGATATGAGGGTGATATTAATTATGATTGCCAACAGGCTCTACTTAATGAGGAAAGCCAGCCAAGCAGACGAGGCAATTCGCTTGAAATTATCTATCGAATCGTCTTACATCTATATTCCTCTGGCACATAAGCTTGGCTTATACAATATAAAATCGGAATTGGAAGATCTGTATCTAAAATATACCGATCGAAACATGTACGACTATATATCTCAGAAATTAAATGAGAGTAAAGATGTACGTGATCAATATATTGCCGAATTTATAGCTCCCCTCGAAGAAAAGCTAAAAGAGACCGGACTTAAATATGATATAAAGGGACGAGTAAAATCGATATATTCCATTCATAATAAACTAAAGAAACAGAAAGTTGAGTTTGAGTCTATATACGATCTCTTTGCTATTCGCATAGTACTCGATTCACCTCAACCAAAAGAGAAGGCTGAGTGTTGGCAGATTTATTCTATTGTAACGGATTTATATCAACCTAACCCTAAAAGGCTTAAAGATTGGTTATCTATACCAAAGAGCAATGGATATGAATCTCTGCACATTACCGTCATGGGACCTCAATCTAGATGGGTAGAAGTACAGATACGAACCCGTCGTATGGACGAGATTGCGGAACGAGGCTTAGCCGCCCACTGGAAATACAAAGGAGTAAAGAGCGAATCGAATATTGACGATTGGCTAACCACTTTACGCGAGACATTAGAGAACAAAAATGTAGCAAATAACGAAAAGCTTGAAGATTTTAAGCTCGATATCTATGATGATGAGATTTATGTATTTACCCCAAAGGGCGATTTACATAAACTTCCTAAAGGAGCTACGATTCTCGATTTTGCTTTTTCTATACACACCAAGCTAGGTTCAACCTGCGTATCGGGTAAAGTCAATGGCAAGAATGTATCTATCCGTCACAAATTGAACAGTGGCGACCAAATAGAGATTATGACCTCCGCCAATCAAGTACCCAAACAAGATTGGTTGAATTTTGTAACAACATCTAAAGCGAAAAATAAAATACGCCAAAGACTAAAAGAGGAGTCTAACAAGCAAGTTGAGTATGCAAAAGAACTTTTAAAAAGACGGTTTAAAAATAAAAAGATAGATGAAGATGAAGGCGTAATGATGCGACTGATAAAGAAGAAAGGCTTTAAAACCGTTACAGACTTCTATATCAAGATTGCTCAGGAGGCTTTGGATGTAAATACGATCATAGATCAATACTTGGAGTTAGAGAAGCGCGAAGCCGAACTTCACGATAAACATGAGATGGTCAGTGCCGAAACTTATACGATACAGCCACAAACCGTAGCGCAAAGTAATGCTAAGACTACGGATGAACTCATTCTCGACAAAGATTTAAAAGGTATAGATTATTCTCTAGCTAAATGCTGCAACCCTATCTATGGGGATGAGGTGTTCGGTTTTATTTCCTTACAAGGTATAAAGATACATAGAGTCAATTGCCCTAATGCCCATGATATGTTTTCACGTTTCGGCTATCGGGTTATACCGGCTCGTTGGTCAGGCAAATCAGGTTCATCTTATACTATTGTACTACGTGTGGTTGGTGCCGATGATATTGGAATTGTGACTAATCTTACATCTATCATATCTAAAGAACAAGGTATAACACTTCGCTCGATAAGTATTGATTCGAATGATGGCTTGTTTCAGGGCAACCTTTCAGTTACACTTCAAGATACAAACACGCTCGAAAGCTTGATGAAAAAATTACGTACTGTAAGAGGGGTGAAACAAATTTCGAGGTTAAACTAAAAAGGACTTAAAATAAAATCTACTTTTGGGGTATCTAAAATAAATTCATATATTTGTCTCTGATAAATAACTCTTTACAGCATTCAATGTCTAACTATTTAACATACACAATAATCCTTAACAATCTAAAGTTTAACTTTTTAGATTTTGATTTGTATGCGAAAATATTAGAGAGAGAGAGAGAGAGAGAGAGAGAGAGAGAGAGAGAGAGAGCTAATAACAGATACTCTACTTGAATTAAAAAAAAATCTAAAAGAATTTTTCCGTTTATCCTTTATTTTCCCCATAAAGTACGAATTATTCTCCAATAATAAAAACCCCAATAAACATATTAGTAGTTGTACCGGTAGTCTTTATCGCGTAGCAGATTTGTTTTGTTGTTGTCGTTCAAACTCTATGCGAGCTAAAAGCTTGCCTATGGCACAACTATGTCCGGCAGTGATATGTAGAGATTACATATCGCTGCTTTCTATTTTTGAAAAACCAAAGATTCTCAATAAAACCCAACAACAGTTTTGATAAAAAATAACACACATTAATAGCAAGCATAATGAAAAGAATGTATTTGTTCATACTCTGGATATTCTCTATTGGTCTTCTACAAGCCCAAATAGGGATAAACACAGAGAACCCTCAGAGTCTTTTCCATATCGACTCACAAGGCAACAATAGCACCTCTGCTATAAATAAAAATGATGATGATGTGGTGGTCACTACAAATGGTGATATTGGCATAGGCACGATCACCCCTAAAGCTAAAGTACATATTGTAAGCAATGGTACTACTCCACCGCTAAGATTACAAGACGGAAATGAAGCTGCCAAAAAGATCTTAATCTCAGATGATAACGGAGTAGGAACTTGGGGTGAAGCAGGCTTAAGTAGCTTTGGAACTATTCCCTATGAACAAAACACCAGGCTCACTGCTAACTCAACATTACTACTATATGATACTGGCTTGAAGTTTGAATTCCCCTCTACCGGAGTATATTCGGTATCTCTCGGAGTAAGAATACATATAGATGTACCCAATTACGAAAGAATAACGTGGGCACAATTACTACCGGCATTAGGCCCTGACTTAATAGCCATATGGCAGGGAGGGAGCCCTCGCTTTAAAGGATCATATGAAGTTCCGGCCACTAGTAGCAGAGCGATAGATGGAGGCACTGAGGTACTCTTCAAGTTCAACCAATCAATCACAGTTGAGGAAAACTACAAAACAATGTATTTAGTTATACAAACCAGCTTATGGTCTGCACTCCAAACTGTAAAAGTTTCATGGGGCACTTCTACAACAAGCCTTACCCCTGAGGGGAGACCAAGTGATGAAGTGGGTGGATCGTACATTAAAATTAAATAAGGTTTCATAACTTTTTCGATTCCATCAACTTATAATATATAACTAATCTATTATTAGGACTAATTCAGATAACTGAACTTACTTCATAAAAATAAAACAAAATGAGAAATAATATATATATCCTTATCTGGATATTCTTTCCTTTAACGGCTTACTCTCAAGTGGGTATAAACACGTCTAATCCAATAGGTATATTTAATATTGATGGAAAAGGAGATGGAGTAGCCACTCCGGCAACGATAGCAAATGATGTCGTCATCAACAATAAAGGGTATATTGGTGCCGGAACCATATCGCCTGACACAAAGCTACACATTGAAGTACCAGTAAATACCTACGGACTAGCTATACAAGATGGGAATGAGGCAGAAGGTAATATACTATCGTCTGGTGCTAACGGGAATGCTTCTTGGATTGTATCCGATGTAAGCCAATTCAGTACAATTCCATATACCACTACCACAGCAACCACTTTTACGGGCAGTAGCTACTCATATAATCCTGAATTCAAAATTACATTTCCCCGATTTGGATCGTACTCAATAGCATTATCATGCAGAATAACCATTGCAAGAACAGCTACTTCCCCCCCAACAGTCTTTGGAGTGATATCTTCTGTATCATTTCCTACTGTAAATATTCCGGGAGCTGTACAAACACGAGCAGTCCATATTGTTGGAACCACTTATATATATCAACTATTTATCAATCAGAATATCAATATAGATGCATCTACGGGTCTTACTGCAGGATTATTAATATCCGTGGCAGGCGATTTTTCTGTTACATCAGGTACAATATCTGCTATATTGGGCGATAATTCAACCTTCAGTGGAGGTACCTATATTCGCGTTAAATAAAAAAACAAATTATGAAGAATCTAGATAAAACAACAATTCAAACAATATTTATATTAGTTATTATATTATACTCTACACCTCTTTTTCCTCAATTTGTTGGTATAAATACCAAAACACCGAATAGACTAATTCATATTGATGCACAAGGAAATAACACTGCTAGTGTATCCGATTTCAGCCCTTTAGTATCCGATGATGTTATAATAGATAATACGGGTAATATAGGTATAGGAGTACTTAGTCCTACGGCTAAAATACATATTGATAGTAAAGAAAATGGTGTTGCCATCCCCGGCTTTAAATTAGTGGATGGAACACAAAAGGCAGGCAGGGCGTTGATGTCTGACAAAGATGGCTTTGCTACTTGGAGACCCATCGATTTTAGCGGCTATACTGTGGTAGACTATCAGAGAGTACGATCTGAGTTTACCAACACCCAAACAACCGGAACTATTGTACAGTATTCAAATTTATATATCGATTTTCCCGGACCCGGTAATTATCTGGTTTCAATAGGTATTAAAGTCGAGGTTTACAGAAACGGTAGCGGAACCGAAACCATACAAGGTTTCCTA
Source organism: Dysgonomonas sp. HGC4 (assembly GCF_001261715.1). Taxonomy (GTDB): domain Bacteria; phylum Bacteroidota; class Bacteroidia; order Bacteroidales; family Dysgonomonadaceae; genus Dysgonomonas_A. The sequence goes on from NZ_CVRU01000033.1 coordinate 12,268, forward strand.
CAACCAACAAATGTACCAACAGATTGGGGTGTAAAAAGATTTGTGGGTGCTTACCCCGTCATAGCCAGCAACACAAGTGGTCCTCTTCAGAATCGAATTATTCTCACTCAGCAGATACAAATTCCCGAAGGATCAACAAGAGCTTACTTAATGCTAACATTCTGGAATATGCAGTATACAGCTACAGGATATATATATACTACATGGGGAAATACGGATGTACCCGGAGAGGCACAACGTACGGGAGGATCATACGTACGGATCAACTAAGAGTATATAAAAACAATAAAGGAGATTATCTTAATAATCTCCTTTATTTATATAATAAGGAATAAACCTTATAGTATTACTTGTTTACTCTGAAACGTTCGTTGCCATTTTTAATAAAATCAACGATCTGATTAGCTGCTGCAATTCCTGCATTTGTATTAGCCTCTGCAGTTTGAGCACCCATTTTCTTAGGTGTAGAGAAATATCTTCCTGCAAACTTCTCAGCCATTTCAGCATGATTAGAAGGTAGTATATCAGTAACATATTTTACATCTGTACGATCTTCCATCAACTTCACAATCTCAGCTTCGTTGATAACTTCCTTACGAGCAGTGTTTATTAACAATGCTTTTTTAGGTAGTTTATTCAACAATTCGTAATTGATCGAATTTTTAGTTTCAGCAGTTGCAGGTATATGTAATGATACGAACTCGCAAGTAGAATACAATTCCTCAACAGTTTTCACTGCTTTTACACCTTCTTTTTCGATAGCTTCTGCCGAAAGGAAAGGATCGAATGCATATACTTCCATATTGAATCCCTTAGCAATACGAGCAACATTATGCCCTACATTTCCGTAAGCATGAATACCCAGTTTTTTGCCAGCCAATTCAGTACCCGATGTTCCATTATAAAAATTACGTACTGCATACACAGCCAGACCAAAAGCTAATTCAGCTACTGCATTTGCATTTTGTCCGGGAGTATTCATAGCACATACACCGTGAGCTGTTGCAGCATCAAGATCGATATTATCAAATCCAGCACCTGCACGTACTACTATTTTAAGTTGCTTTGCAGCATCAAAAACGTCATTATCGAAAATATCACTACGGATAATTGCAGCATCTACATTAGCCACAGCATCCAATAGCTGTTGTTTTTCTGTATATTTTTCAAGCAAAACTAATTCATATCCTGCCTGATCTATTACATTCTTGATTCCCTTTACAGCTTCAGCAGCAAAAGGTTTATCAGTTGCGATTAATACTTTTATACTCATGTTTATTACACTGTTCTAAATTAAAACTAAAGTCTCAGTTCGTTATGCGTTTTGCTTTTCGAATTCCTTCATTGCATCTACTAATGCTTGAACACCTTCAGCAGGCATAGCATTGTAAATAGAAGCTCTGAATCCTCCAACCGAACGGTGACCTTTCAATCCATCAAGACCTTTGCTTACTGCAAATTTCAAGAAGTCAGCTTCTTTATCTTCATGACCTTTAGCCATAACAAAGCATACATTCATTATCGAACGATCTTCTTTAGCAGCGGTTCCTACGAATAATGGATTTCTATCTATTTCAGCATACAGAGAAGCAGCTTTTTCTTTGTTCTTTTTCTCCATTGCTGGTACTCCACCATTAGCTTTCAACCATCTAAGAGTTTGCATAGCCGCATAAATAGGCACTACAGGAGGTGTATTAAACATCGATTCGTTTTCAATATGTGTTTTATAATCCAACATTGTAGGTATCTTACGAGAAACTTTTCCAAGTATATCGTCTTTTACAATAACAAATGTCAGACCAGCTGGAGCTAGATTTTTTTGTGCTCCACCATAGATAAGACCATATTTAGAGACATCAATTACTCTTGAGAATATATCAGAAGACATATCGGCAATCAATGGCACTGGTGAATCTAAATCAGTGTGTAATTCTGTTCCGAAAATAGTATTGTTCGTTGTAATGTGGAAATAATCCGCATCAGCAGGAATCGTATAATCTTTTGGTACATATGAAAAATTGTCAGCCTTAGAGCTTGCAACTTCAATAACTTCTCCAAATAATTTCGCCTCTTTCTGAGCCTTACTTGCCCATGTTCCTGTATTTAGATAGGCAGCTTTTTTCTCTAAAAGGTTAAAAGGAACCATGCAGAATTGCAAACTGGCACCTCCACCTAAAAATATAACAGAATAGCCTTCAGGTACATTCAACAATTCTTTAAACAATGCGATAGTTTCATCCATCACAGCAATAAAATCTTTACTTCTGTGACTAACTTCCATAAGAGACAATGTGGACGAATTGAAATCTAAAATAGCTTTTGCTGTTTCTTCGATTGTTTGTTGTGGTAAAATTGAGGGACCTGCGCTAAAATTGATTTTTTTCATATTTGCAAGAATTTGAATCGTTCTTTTCCATTATGGTTTTACAATTCTCCAAATTTAATAAATATATTTGAAAATGGCACTGTTAAAAACAAAATGAGTCCGTATTCTAGATTGTTTTATTTCTTTATGTCATTAAAACTATAAACCTTTCGATCAACATGATAATAGTAAAGCCCATCATTTTTAGCTCTATCTAAAAATGTATCAGAGATTGAATAACCAATACTCTCAGCGAAAATATTTATGAAGTTAACTGTATTTAATTGCCCATTATTTAAATATTGGTTCACAATTCCATCTATATTCAAAGTATAGTTTATAGGAATCACAATAAAAGGAATAAGAAATTGCTCTGAACTTGCATTCAAAAAACCATGTCCAACATGTATTATTTCTCCATGATCCGAATAATAGTAGACTAAAGTAGATATTGAATCATTTCTGTTTTTGCTATTATTGTATACTTTCTTTATGACTCTGTCAGTATGAGAAATACTTCTATCATATGTCAAAACAACTTTGTTACTTTCATCATAATACTGATCTATAACCCGATCTTCTTTATCACTCTTATCACCATAAGATTCATGACTACCCTTAAGGTGTATAAAAAAAACTTGATTCTTGCTGCTATTATATAAACTGTCTGCAACTTCAACTAAATCTAGATCATCTGCTTTAAAATTATAAAATTTGGAATAATTAGCACATGATGCCATAAATCCAATATAGCTATCATATGCACCTAATCTATCTTGATTAGATATCCAATAAGTTTCATAACCTGCTAAATTAGCTAATTCCACAACATTATAGTTTTCAAAAAAAAGTTGATGATTCATTGGCGTTGCAAAACTTAGTGATAATTTCAACGCATCTCGTGTTATAGAAGCAGGAGAAACTCCGTCCACATAATATAACTTCTGCATCTGCTTCATTGAATCTAACCAAGGAGTTGTCGGGATTTTATAATTATAAAGACTGTAGTGAGTACGTAAAGAGCTTTCTCCGATCAACACATATAATACTTGCGGTCTATCCACTCCTTTTTTCAAGCTAATACCTTCAGGAAACACCCTTTCAAGCTTTATAAATTCATTAAACTTGCTAGCTTCTACATAATAAGCAACAGATGTTACAATCGTTCCATAAATGAATGGTAATTTAAAACCTGTTTTTTCTTGTATTAAAAAGAAAGGATACTCAGTAAAAACAACAGTACGCTGCTCTGATCTATAGATATTTTTGAGAATAATTGATGACGGCAATATAACCATCAAAAAAAACAAAGTTAATATACAAAACCAAACGTTTTTTCGACAATCCGTCAACTCTCTACAAACCAGCACAAATAAACTAGAAGTTATAAGCAAAATGGGAATAAACCAAACCCAGAGTTGACTCGCCATAGCTTTAGCCTCGGTAGAATTAGTTTCAAACATTGATGCTATACCTCCAAACATAATTCTTGTACCAAAAGCTAAAAGATGCGTCATCTCTATAGTAAACAAAAGAGATAACAACAAAACAAAAACTATCCTTATTTTGGGAATCCTTGATATGAGATAAAGTATAGAGATAATAATCAAAACATTAGCCCCCCCCCATAACAAATTAGAAAGACTCAATTGGCTGAGTGAAAAAGGAGTATGTATTTTCTCATATATACAACATATAAATAACATTATAAAAGTTAGTAATGTTATTCTGTATTTTCTTATTAACTCTTTTAATTTAATAAACATCATCTAGTAGTTGCTAAATTTAATTTTCAACAAATTATTACAACATAAGTCAACTTATCAGTAACAAATAGGAGGTGCCCCTGTTCGAATTCAGGCCTTTCATACATTTGGAGACAAAGATACTATTTTCTACTCCACTCAATCAGATTTGCTCAAAGATTCTTTTTATATTCCTATTTCTTTATGTCATTAAACAAATACGTTTTACCATCTACATGATAGTAATAAAGTCCGTCATTTTTAGCTTTTTTTATTGCTTTTTCCGAAACATGATAACCGATTGCCTCAGAAAATATATAATTAAAATTTGTAGTATTCAATCTTCCATCAACCAGATATTTATCAATAATTTCATCAGTACCAATTTCTAGATTATAAGGTATTGCTAAAAAAGGAACTAAAAATTGATCAGACACTGCTGCCCTCTTCCATCACAATATTATTATATAAAGATTTTAGAACTCGATCTGTATGATGAATACTGCGATCATATTCTA
>NZ_CVRU01000034.1 GCF_001261715.1 Dysgonomonas sp. HGC4
GAGAGAGCTAAGTAATACCTCTCCCCGCTTAAATAATTATTTATTCTTCAAATTTCCAGACAGAATTTTCTGTCTTTTTTTATTATTGCGTCTCTTTTACGCTTGTTTTTTAGCTTTACAATATTTCCCCAATAAATATATTGATAGTTGTCTCGGTAAACGCTTTCGTGTAACTGATTTGTTTTTTTGTTGTCGTTCAAAATCGACACGAGCTATCCGTTTGCCTATGGCACAGCTATATCTGGCTGTGGCGTGTAGTGATTACATGCCGCTGCCTTTTTTTTATTTAAAATCCTATAAACACATTTCAAAATAATTATGATAATGAGAAAATGTTTTCTATTAATTATTGGTTTATTATCTATGGGGATCTGTCGATCTCAGGTAGGAATAAATACGAAGAATCCTCAAGGTATTTTCCATATCGATGCAAAAGCTAATACTGTAGGTACTAGTAATATCTCGGATGATATTCTTGTCGATTCGCAAGGTAATCTGGGAATTGGTACTCTTTCTCCGAAAACAAAAGTGGACGTTGTTGGTAGTTTAAGCATTACAAATTCAAATGAAAATGATAAGTATATTCTGACCTCCAATAATATTGGGGTTGGTACATGGCAAGACAATCCGGTAACGAAGGTCAATCGCATGTCGATATGTAAAGCGTCAGGAGTATTTGAAACCGTGGGTACAGCTTTGCTGCCATGTGAGGCTCCGTTTACGTTTTCGGTAAATGAATTAAATCTGACCGCAACAGATGATGGCAGAATAAAAATAGATTCGGGACTTTATCTGGTGATTGTTGACTTTGATCTTTTGGGTTTGGATGAATACGGACAAGTAATGCTTCATAAGGCGGATGACAGCTATTTTTTATCAAACATATACCGAGGGAAAATGGTTGGTCAATCGGTCTCCTTTCTGGCGGAAACTGCCGAAGAGATAAGAGTGCAAGTGGTAGCTAAAAAATATACTGCCGAAATAACCTATTTTGACTATCCGCCATTCTCTAACGTGAATTATGAGATAGAAATTAAAATCATACAACTACAATAATATTATGCCTCAAATTATGATAAAGAATGCATATTTATCTGTTCTGTTTATTCTCTTTTCGGGAGTAGTCAGTGCTCAGATAGGAATTAACACAGAATCTCCCTTAAGCTCAAGCTTACTACATATTGATGCTAAGAGAAATACCTCAGGAAGCAGTAATACAACGGATGATGTTGTGGTGTCTTCGCAGGGATATTTGGGAGTTGGAACCACTAACCCTGCATCTAACTTATCGATCAATGGAACCTTCAGAATGAATGATGGTACTCAGAGAGACGGCTATGTATTGGTTAGTAATGCCGATGGTATAGCATCTTGGCAAAGAGTGATTGTCAATAGATATGTAGTTTGGAGATTATCGGGGTCACAAGATTTTGAGGATTATGGGGTCAGTAAACCGATCTACGATCCTTTGCAAGCTACCTCAGCTTTGTTGAGAAACGAGATTGTAGGTTGCTCCGAAAGTGCAGGAGTACTCACTTTGCCCGCAGGGAGATACTTGTTTTCGGCTAATGGCGATCAGGCAATGACCGAATATGGAACGGTTGATATACTAATGGATGGTATTATCACACACTCGCTGATGGCTGTAAATTCATTGGGCGGCGGGTCGTTTATCTTTATGTTAGAAGCACCTACTAAGTTGCAACTCAATTTTACTCATATTGATGTTGACACACCTTCGTACACTAATCTTCCATTTAAAACTGGTTATAGTTATGTAACAACTATTATTCAGCTCGAAAACATTTAAAAATATTTTGTATGGTATTTCCTTTAAATTTACGAATATATATATATTCTTTTCTTATTCTTTTACCTGTTTGCTGTTATGCTCAGGTGGGAGTAAATACAATCAGCCCTATCGGTGTTTTCCACATAGATGCTCAGGGTAATACGAGTGGTGGTACAAACTTTTCGGATGATATTATTATTGATTCTAACGGTAATGTGGGGTTGGGTACTTTAACTCCTCAGGCTAGTTTTGATATTACAGGCAAGCTGAGGTTTTCCGATAATTCGACTACTGATTTTACCGATTATATTCTGGCTTCGGACCAAAACGGAAAGGCTTCGTGGAAAAACTACTTAATAGCTCTCAGATACAAAACAATAGAATGGAGGCTCGATAATGCTGCTTGGGGAGAGATAAATGCATCCTCTAATGTCTTTACCTTATCGGGTACCCCCACTCTAAAAACCGAGCTTGGGGCTTCTACAACAGCAGCGAGTCTTACTGTGCCTAAGGGCAGATATCTTATCTTTATGGCAGGCGACATAGAGAATGTAAGCGAGTATGCCGAAGTGAGGCTTCTTAGAAATGGCAACCCGATTATGAGTCCAACTTATATAAGGGCATTGTCGGCAAGTGCAACCTATGTAGAGTTTACCGCACCAGAAACCTTGAGTATAGAGTTTGAAGTGTTTAATATAAATAGAGATGAAAATACGGCAATACCTTTTCTTGATACATTACCTTTTGCTAAACCTAATCATGTTTGGGCAGAACTTGTTTTGTTAGGTCTTGATGTGGGAGGATGAGGATAGTTGTTTAATAAATAGCCAGTTAAAAGGGTGAAGTTTTTCTGAATCTTACCCTTTTAACCGTCCTTTATTAATGTCGTTATAGTGTCTCCTTAAAATAATGTGTAAGAGTGTATCGTGTTGTTTATTGTATGTTATTCTTTGTATCATAAAATATTATTCTTTATATTTGCCTCTGTGAAATAACTCTTTACAAGAATAATGACAATAAAATTAACAAACATATCTATTTGTAATAATCTAAATTTTAACTATTTAGGTTTGGATATGTGTGTTGAAATATTAGAGAGAGAGAGAGAGAGAGAGAGAGAGAGAGAGAGAGAGAGAGCTAAGTAATGCCTCCACATATTTAAGAAGCTACTTATTCTTCAAATTTTCAGGTAGAGTTTTCTGTCTTTTCTTATCATTGCGTCTTGTTTACGCACTTGTTTTCGTTTTACAATATTTCCCCAATAAATATATTGATAGTTGTCTCGGTAAACGCTTTCGTGTAACCGATTTGTTTTTTTGTTGTCGTTCAAAATCGACACGAGCTATCCGTTTATCTATGACACAACTATGTTTGGCTGTGGTGTGTAGTGATTACATGCCGCTGCCTTTTTTTTATTTACGAACCTATAAACACATCACAAAATAATTATGACAATGAGAAAATGTTTTCTGTTAATTATCAGTTTATTATCTATCGGGTTCAGTAGGGCTCAGGTAGGAATAAATACCTTATATCCCCAAGGCATATTTCACCTCGATGCTAAAGGAGATACGGGTAGTACTGGCACAAATTTTTCGGACGATGTAGTAGTTACTGCCAAAGGAAATGTGGGTATTGGTACTTTGTCTCCTTCTACGAAGCTGCAAGTAAACACCTCCGATGGTAAGCCATTTATACGTATACAAGATCCCTCGGAAGAGGTGAGCGATGGTAAATATCTGGTCTCGGACGAGAATGGTGCAGGCTCGTGGGTTCCTAAAGCTCAGTTATCGGGTAAGGTGTATCGGATGACGAGTCCGTCTGAGAAAGTAATAACATACAAAGCGGGCGAAGAATCGGCAGTTCTTTTCAATAAAATAAAAGAGGACGATGGCAGCCTCATCGAAAATACCGATGGCGGTTATATAAAAATAAATGCCGATGGTAATTATATATTCACTCTTCGTTGGTTTGGATCGGTTGGTAGCCCTCTCGTATCAGTACCCAATCTGAATGGTGTATTTTTTGAAGAGCTTCTGACTGAAGTAAAAATCAAAAAAGTAGTTGCAGGCGTTATTCAACTCGAAGATTCGGATCATGCTTTAGTAGCAGTAAACAGATCGAGAAGTTATGCAATAACGAGTCGTTATGCTTTTGCCGTTTCTCTTTTTGTTCCAGATGTAAAGAAAGGAGAGATTTATGTTCTTGTAGTAAAGCCTAGCCAAAGGTTGGGTAAAGATTGGGATATTGCTATGGGGCTGAATGCTACTCAGGGACAGTTCGATAATATTATTTACTTCCCTAGTTTAACCATATACAACATCTAAGGTTATAGCCCTGATAAGTCTTTAAGGGGAATGGTAATAAACATAAATTGTTATGACCCAAAGACATGTAATTGAATACTTTTATTTATTTAATGCTGAATGAAGATGAACAGATATTTATATCTCTTACTTTTATTTGTTTCGATAGAGTCTGTTGCTCAAATAGGTATAAACACTTCCGATGTGATGGGAGTATTTCACCTCGATGGGAAAAAAGATAATACTGTGGGAGCAATAACTCCCGCACAAGAATCTAACGATATTTTTGTTGACAATGAGGGAAACATGGGAGTGGGTACTTTAACTCCTACTGCTAGACTTCATTTAAAGTCGGACGAGCTTTATGGCGCTTTCAAGCTTAGCGATGGTACTCAAGGTTTGCAACGTGTATTACTGGGCGATGCTGATGGTAATGCCTATTGGGGTCTGATAAAAGGGCAGGGAGGGTCTATCGTAAAGATGGAATCCAAGCCAATAAATTTTCGCTACAATGTAACGGGTGTAATGCCTCTGAATGTGACGGATAATATGATAAAGATTCCCAATGAAGGGTCTTTTGCCTTTATGTTGAGATGGGTTCCCCGTTTGATGAAAGATGGGATAACTTCATGGGATGATCCTACCATGCTTTATTCTCGCTCGGTAATTATACAGTATAATCTGATGCTAAGACGAGCAGGGCAGTTAGATACTGTATTGTATTCAATAGAGTCGCGCCCCTTTATGCAGATTTTGAATTATCAGTCGTTGTTTGAGATATTTGTAGCACAAAATTTAAAGAAAGATGACAGCATTTACCTTACCGTAAAGTTAGCTAGTACGGGTGATATTGATACCAATGTATTTTTATATGTCAATCCCAATGATGTGTCGAGTGTCGAGAGTCAGATGGCAACAGAATCGGGAGCTCTAATCTTTTATAAATTATAATCTCATGAAAAAAACAGTATATTTTATAGCCCTTGCGGGTAGTCTGCTGTGTACAATATCTATATCATCGCAAATAGGGATAAAGACCGATTATCCCCGATCGTTATTTCATATTGATGCCGCTGGCGATAATGCTCAAAATTTGAGTGCTACGCTTACAGAAGCTCAGATATCTAATGATGTTGTAATGTCTTCCGACGGTAAACTTGGCATAGGTGTGTTGAATCCGCAAACAAAACTGGATATTGTAAATAACAAAGCAGTAACAGGAGTAGATAGTGGATTGAGGCTTACTCCCGGTTATGGAAGTCCCTCTATTCTGGCGTTGCAGCCCGATGGTGTAACCAATAAGTGGGAAGCAAACCCATCGTTGGGGCAGATAGGTTATTTTACGGCAACCGTAGGTCAGTCTTTTTCGTACGGAATACCTCAACGCGTGAAGTTGTCGCCTCAAAGTGGCAGCATAATCTTAACGAACGAAACAGAGATAAGAGTTCCTACCGAAGGACGGTATTTATTTACTCTAACCATAACAGGGTTGTCTGATGTTACATTTCCTGCTCTTTCGGGAATGTCTCTTTTCAGTTTATATGTTTATCTGTCAAGGAATGATACTTTGGGCGACGATCTTATAAATAATGAATATTATCCAGCCATAGGAAATGATCTGATGGATGTAATCGAATTTTATCAGGCCGTTAATCCTCCCGATTTTAGAGCCGTTACTCCAGCTTACATGTCGTTTACAACCTCCTTGTATGCAGGTTATTGTAAGCCTAGTGATTTTTTTACTATCCGATTTTCTCCTACTATTGGTTTCTCTCAAAATCCGATAACGGATGTGTTCAAAATCAATCCCGATTGTAAGATTCTAATAACCATTTATAATATCTAAATAGTACCGTCTATATCTCTGAATTTTATCTATACAGTATAATAACAAGTACGGATAAAATTCAGATTTTTATGATTACACTTTCTTTTGACGACACACAAATCAGTATTCCTCAATCGTGGAGCGACATTCGTTTAGGTGACTATGAGCGTTGGTTTCAGGTAGAGCCTAAAGATCGCTTGGAGCAAATACAATTGATAGCCAATGTATGTGGTATAGATGTAGAGTTGTTGTTGAATAACCCTACTCAGATATTTGATACAATTGTAGATATTGTAAAATTTGTATTTGAAGAGTATCATGGCGAACCTACAAATAAGGTTGATGTTGATGGGGTTGCTTACGGCGTATCATTTACCGAAGAGCTTACACTAGCCGAGTGGGTTGATATAGAGGCAGTATTTGAGTCGGATTCGCAATCGCGCTTGTCGGATATACTATCTATACTCTGCCGACCAGCGGGCGAAAGTTATGATAGTAAAGTTTCGGAAGGTCGTAAAGAATTGTTTTCTAATTTAACGATGAATGAAGCATTGCCGTTGCTCGCTTTTTTTTTGCGACAAAAAGAGAGATTTCAGAGCGTTTCGAACCTTTATTCAGAGGTAAAGCAACAGGCAAACCAATATCTCCTTCTTACTCGCAGTTTTGCAGAAAATGGGGATGGTACAAAATCGTTGCCGATTTGGCAGAGGATAAGATTCTACTTTTTGATGAAATCCTTAAAAAAACAGTTGTCGAAATTTTCGGATTCCTCCTTTATCGAGTAGATAAGGGGCAGGCTGAAGACGAGCAAGAAAAGTTTCAGGCACAAATAAGAAGATAGTTGTTGCAATTGTCTACAAGCTAAAAGCATCAGGTTTTTAAAATCGGGTGCTTTTACTGTATTGTACCTAATCGGACAAAATTATAAGCAAAAAGAGCAAGAGTAAAATAAGGGTCTGCATCTATGTTTGTACTTTAAATAAAGTTAATCTTTTACCGAGTACAATAAATATGAAGAAAGTTATAAGTATTACTTTTATGATGTATCAAATTTGTCTCTTCAGATTTGGTGGTTCTATTTATTTTGCTAACACACACACACACACACACACACACACACACACACCTCGCGTGTCAAGGTACTAAAAAGATACCATTTAGCCAAATATTTATATGGGAAAGTAGTAGATTCTTTGTCTTGCAAAGATCTCTATTTTATGTCGTTTTTTTCCTCTTTTGTCGGAGGGGAGAAACCCCTTTTTGTTTACCCGAAAATGAAATATATCAACTAAAAAAAATGAAAATATTTGAAGATCCATTCCCAATATGTAAGTAGGTCGGGGGCTATGATAACCGATCGGAGTCGTAAAAAGGTTTCAGACCTTATTTAATAAAATAACACTTTAAATCTATATCTAAAATGAAACATTCATCACACACAAAGCATTTGCGAAAAATATTCTCTCAAAGAGTATTCTTCTTGCTGTTATTGGGGTTTGTGTCTTTGGCTTCGGCTCAAGCTCAGATAACAATAAGCGGAACTGTTACTGATACTCAAAACGAACCTATGATAGGTATTAGCGTCATAGTGAAAAATTCGACCAAAGGTACTGTTACCGATCTCGATGGAAAGTACACAATATCGGTTCCCGATAGTAAATCGGTGTTGGTATTTTCTTTTATCAGCTACAAAACACAAGAAATTACGGTTGGTTCTCAGAAGGTAATAAACGTACGGCTCGAAGATGCTTCAGCAGCGCTCGACGAAGTGGTAGTTGTGGGTTATGGTACGCAGCGTAAAAGCGATTTGACGGGAGGCGTAAGTACAATATCATCCGATAAGATAGATAAAATACCCGCAGTAAGTTTAGGGCAGCGTTTGCAAGGGCAGATTGCAGGTCTTAATGTGACTACCTCCAATAATAAACCGGGTGAGGATGCTACTTTCAGAGTAAGGGGCGAGAAGTCGCTTTCGGGAGGTAATAACCCGTTGATAATTCTGGATGGTATTCCTTTCAATGGAAATATTACTGAAATAGATCAAAATAGTGTCGATAATATATCGGTCTTGAGAGATGCTTCATCTGCTGCTATTTATGGTTCGCGTGCAGCCAATGGAGTTATACTTATCACCACTAAGAAAGGTAAAGTAGGTAAACCCATTGTTCGCTACAATGGCTATATAGGATTTCAACAAGCAGAATGGTTACCCGACTTAAGAAATGGTAGCGAATATATTCAGCTATTGAAGGACTTTCGTAAAGATACCGGCGATAAAGAATGGAATAATCCAAAAGCTTGGTTACAATCGTCGTTAGTCGATAATTTTGAAAATGGAAGAGAAACCGATTGGAAGAAAGAACTGTTCAGAACAGCCATTCAACAAGAGCATCAGATAAGTTTATCGGGAGCTACCGATGCAACCAATTACTTTGTATCGCTCTCGTTATCAGATCAGGATGGTATTGTAAAATATACAGGATATAAAAAATATGCGGTAACATCTAACATTACCCAGAAAATAGGAAGCTGGCTTACTGTTGGAGCCAACATACAATTGTTGGAAAGAAACAGAGGTGGTAAAGCTCCCAATTTTGCCTATGGTTTCAGAATGTCTCCTTATGGAAATGTAAGAGACGAAAATGGCAGATATGTACGTTATCCGATGAGTCCCGAAACGATGTATTACAGCCCCTTTGCCGATCAGGATGCAATATTGGACGACGTTTCTCGCGCAGCATATACCAATGCTTTTGCAGATATAAAACTACCTGTAAAAGGACTTTCGTACCGAGCTAATTTTGGATACTCATATCGCCATCGTGAGCAGGGCAGTTACTACGGTTCTACTACTATGACGGGCGAACCTGTTGGCGGATCAGCTTCTATAACCAATACCAGTTATGGTGACTGGACTTGGGAAAACATTATTCGTTATGATAACAATTGGGGAAAACATCACCTTGATTTAACGGGATTATATAGTGCTCAGAAAACCAATACAAGTAATCAAGACTCATCGGGCGAAGGCTTCCTATCGGATGCCAATGGTTACCACAATATTGGAATGGCACAAGGCAAGAAAAACATATCTTCTACTAAAGAAGAAACTGCTCTTCTATCGTGGATGGGACGTGCAAACTACTCTTACGACAGACGTTATTTATTGACACTTACAGCTCGTCGAGATGGATATTCGGCCTTTGGAGATAACAACAAATGGGCACTTTTTCCATCGGTTGCAGGGGCTTGGGTGATAAGTGAAGAATCGTTCTTTCAGAATTGGGATTTAAAGCAATTGGAGTTCCTTAAATTCAGAATGTCGTATGGGTCTAACGGTAATCAGGCAGTAAGTGCTTATCAAACAAAAACAAAGCTGGCTCAACGTGACTATATATATGGTAATGATGCCGAATTTGCAGGAGGTTTGGTGGCAAACTTTACGAAAGGAAACCCCAATTTGAAATGGGAAACATCTTATTCGTTCAATGCAGGAGTCGATTTCAATCTCTTCGACAATCGTTTGAGTGGATCGTTTGACTATTACGATACCAGAACTAAAGATTTGTTGATGAATAGATCGGTACCCGTTATGAATGGATATACTACCATGATGGATAATGTGGGTAAGACTAAAAATACAGGTTTCGACTTAACTCTTAATTCTGTGAATATAAAAAGCGAAGGTTTTCAATGGAATTCAACCTTTGTGCTATCGGGTAACTGGAGCAAAATTGTAGCCTTGAAAGAAGATGGAAAAGACGATATTAGTAATAAATGGTTTATTGGTCAACCCATCCGTGTTTATTATGACTACAAAGTAACAGGCATCTGGCAGGAAGATGAGAGAGAAGAGGCAGCAAAATACAAAGCTATACCCGGTGATGCTAAATTGTACGATAAGGATGGCAACGGACAGATTACTGCCGACGACCGCGTGATTATCGGTTCTAAACTTCCCGTCTGGACGGCAGGTCTTACAAATACATTTATGTACAAAAATTGGTCGCTGTCGGTATTCCTTAACGGAGTATTTGATGTAACTAAAGAAAATGAAACCGTAAAATTCGAACGTCAGTTATTCAACAAGAATGTAAACTATATCAATAATATAAATTATTGGACTCCCGAAAACCGATCGAACGAATATACTCGATTGGGCTATAACGAAACCAAGCACACTTTTTATACAAGTGCCTCATTTATTAGAATTCAGGATGTAAATCTGGCTTATCAATTCCCAAAAGAAGCGATTAAAAAGATTGGTCTTGAGGCTCTAACAACTTATGTGAATGGTCGTAACTTGTTTACTTTCTCGGATGCGAAAAAATTCACAACCAACATAGAGCAAGATAAATACAGTTTAGATGCTTCGGGCTATCCTACACAGAGGGTATTTATTATAGGACTGAATGTGACTTTTTAAGACCTAACACCTTTTCTTGCAGGGGCAACGCTAAGTGTTTGTCCGAAAATGGCGACATAGAAGTCAGCCCCTGCAAATAAAAACAAAACAATGAATATTTAAATAGCAGTTTATCATGAAAAAATATATATCAAGTATTCTATTAGCTCTTGTTTTGTGCAGTGCATGCAGCGAAAGTTTTTTGGACGAAACTCCACAGAATTTCGAGAGTGCCGAGCAAACATACAAGACAACCAAAGGCTTTAATGCTGCATTGAATGGATTGCAGGCTTATTCGAGACTCGAATTTGAGACATGGAACGATAACATTGTATCGCAAGGAGCTTGTGCTTACGAGGTGTTGCAGGGTGGGTTAGACATTTGTTATATAAACAATGTGGACGGTACGTTGCAACCATTCCAAAAATATACTTTCGATGCCACCAACAGTTACATATCCAATAGATGGAAGTGGGCGTATGGCTTGATTACCAATGCCAATATGATGATAAATTATGCAGAAAAAGGCGATGTAGTTTGGAGTAAAGACACCGATAAACAATTCTTTCAAGCTAATGCCCGTTTTTTCAGAGCCTATGCCTATCGTTATTTAACCTATCTGTATGGCGATGTGCCTTGGGTAGATAAAGTAGAAGAGGAATATAGAGTAGACTTTCCAAGAACACCCAAAGCTGAGGTATTGGCTAAGATGATTGAAGATTTAGAATTTGCGGCACAATATCTGCCCGAAAATCCGAATAATGTAAAAGACGGAGAGTTAACCAAATGGGCTGCACTGCATATGTTGAGTGAGATAAGTATTTTTGCAGGCGATTATAAAAAAGCAGAAACTACGGCTTTAGAAGTAATCAATTCATCTTACTTTCAATTAATGAATACACGTTTCGGTAAAAACTCATCGCAGCCGGGCGATCCTTTTGCAGATATGTTTCTCGAAAAGAATCAGAATCGTAAAGCTGGCAACATGGAATCTATATGGGTAGTTCAGGCAGAATACAACGTGCAAGGCGGAAGCACTACTTACAATGATTGGACTCGCCGTGCATGGGTAGGAGCTTATTACAGCATCCCCGGATTTATAATATCTCAGGAGTATGGTGGTAGAGGTTTAGGACAAATACGTCCAATTCAACATTGGTTGGATAGTTATGAGGCGAAAGATATGAGAAATTCAATATACAATATTCGCCGCGAGTATGTATATAACGATCCGAAGAATACAGCATTGTTTGGAAAGAAACATACTATTACCGAGGATAATATGGATAGGGGATATGTTTTTCCTACAACTACCAAGTTTGATTATATGCCCGAAAATGACGAGACTTATAACGGAAACCAAAAAGATAAAATGAGATTCCGTTTAGCCGAAACATACCTATTGTTGGCTGAGGCGTATATTCAAGACAATCAGATAGCCAAAGCTACCGATGCCATAAACAAGGTGAGAGCCAGAGCTGGAGCTACATTGGCAACGCAAGCAGATGTAAACATAGATTATCTGTTGGATGAAAGAGTAAGAGAATTACTGGGCGAAGAAATGCGACGTTTCACATTGGTACGTACCGGAAAACTGATCGAAAGAACTAAGAAATATAACTCGAAATCGGCTTCTACCATAAAAGACCAGCATGTGTTGTGGCCAATACCACAAGGGGTGATCGACTCAAATTCGGGATTGAAATGGGAAAATAATCCGGGGTATAATTAATCAGTGAATATTATTTGATAACTATGCGTGAAAAAGTAGATATTAGGAGAAAATTAATTACTATATTTATTACTTCAAACAAGCTTTAGTTATTACAAGCAAGAATTAGATTAGATCGCTGATCTTAAAAATAGAAAAAATAAGGAGAAGTTTCAGATTTGAATATTCTCCTTATTTTTATCAAACCTTAAATATTCACTATAAGCAATAAAGTCATGTACGGAAAATTTCAAGCATTTTTGCAAAACGAATTAAGCTCGATCGAGGAACAAGGATTATTTAAAAACGAAAGAATTATTACATCTGCTCAAAGTGCGCAGATAAAAGTACAAACAGGGCAAGAGGTTCTGAATTTTTGTGCAAACAATTATCTGGGTTTATCCGATAATCAGGAGTTAATTGATGCAGCGAAAGAGGCGTTAGATAAACGCGGATTTGGGATGTCGTCGGTTCGCTTTATCTGTGGAACTCAAGATATACACAAAGAACTGGAGCAGAAAATATCTAACTTTTTTGGAACCGAAGATTCTATTCTTTACGCAGCTTGTTTTGATGCCAATGGAGGTGTGTTTGAACCTCTGTTAGGCGAAGAGGATGCCATTATCTCTGATGCACTTAATCATGCATCCATTATAGATGGTGTACGTCTTTGTAAAGCAAAAAGATACCGATATGCCAATGCCAATATGACTGAATTGGAAGAATGTCTTAAACAATCGCAAGCACAACGTTTCCGCATAATAGTTACCGATGGCGTTTTCTCTATGGATGGTAACGTAGCCCCAATGGATAAGATTATGGAGCTGGCCAACAAATACGAAGCTTTGGTTATGATAGACGAAAGCCACTCGGCAGGAGTAGTCGGCAAAACCGGACGTGGAGTAACCGAACTATATAATTGCAAAGGCAAAGCCGATATTATAACCGGTACTTTAGGCAAAGCATTTGGTGGAGCTATTGGTGGTTTTACAACGGGTAAGAAAGAAATAATAAGTATGTTGCGTCAACGCTCACGCCCTTATTTGTTTTCTAACTCTATCCCTCCAATGATTGCAGGTGCAGGTATACGTATGTTCGAAATGATGGACGAAAGTAACGATCGTCAGGACAAACTTCATGCAAATGTCGACTATTTTGTTTCTAAAATGCAAGCCGCAGGCTTCGATATAAAACCTACACAATCTGCTATTTGCGCAGTAATGTTATACGATGCTAAACTTTCGCAACAAGTAGCTGCTAAGCTTTTGGATGAGGGTATCTATGTTACAGGCTTTTACTATCCCGTAGTACCTAAAGGCGAAGCACGTATACGAGTTCAATTATCGGCAGCACACGAAAGAGAGCATCTCGAAAAGTGTATTGCTGCATTTACTAAAGTGGGTAAAGAACTAGGCGTTATTTAAGTTTTAATACCTTTTTTAGACTTTGGTCAGTGCAGGATTAACTGTTGCTTATTACTGAGTGATACAGAATAAATACTCGACATTACTTTAATAAACTATGAAAAAAATACTTTTTACGGGTTGCGGAGGACAAATTGGTTCTGAGCTGACTCTTGCATTTCGCAAAATATACGGAAACGACAATGTGATTGCTTCCGACTTGTCTACTAAGGTTTGCCCCGATTTGTTAAATAGCGGTCCCTTTGTACAATTAGACGTGTTGGATACAAAAGCTTTGTCCGAAACAATAGATAAATACGAGGTAGATAGCATTGTTCACTTGGCAGCTATACTGTCTGCCGTGGGTGAGAAAAATCCTCAATTGGCTTGGAATGTTAATATCAATGGTACGGTAAATGTGTTTGAAGTGGCACGCGAAAAGAAAATAGAACGGGTACTTGTTCCCAGTTCCATTGCTGCTTTTGGACCCGATACGCCGCGTGTTATGACTCCTCAGAAAACTATCTTGCATCCTACTACCATGTATGGGGTAACCAAAGTTGCTCTCGAACTGCTGGGTAATTATTATAACCTCAAATACGATATGGATATCAGAGGGTTGAGGTATCCGGGCGTAATAAGCCATAAGACACAGCCGGGCGGTGGTACTACCGATTATGCGGTGGCTATTTATTTTGATGCAGTGAAAAAAGGCTCATACGAATGTTTCCTGACAGAGGATACTATGTTGCCAATGATTTATATGCCCGATTGTTTGAAGGCGACTATTGAGTTGTTTCAGGCAGATAAATCGCGTTTGCAGAATGCAACGGGATACAATCTGGCAGCATTCAGTGTAACACCTAAAGAGATGATGGAATCTATACAAAAAGTGATTCCCGATTTTAAAATATCTTATGTACCCGATTATCGTCAGGAGATAGCCGATTCGTGGCCCGATAGTATTGATGATAAGGAGGCTCGAGAGGAATGGGATTGGAAACCCGATTACGATCTGGATGCTATGACTCAGGATATTATAAAAGAAATAAGATTGAAATAAGGGCTAAAAACCTACATGTAGAAGAAAGTACACTTAAATAATAAGGTGTACTTTTCTTTTTTTTAGATTATCTCTTTTATAAGAAATTATGTTAGTATATCTTTGTTCAGATAGAATCAGTGTTGTTTGTTAATTAATCGAAGAAAAGTGAATCTTTTTTTCAGTAGTTTGTGCTTTATCCTTACGTTTTATTCGAAATTTATGAAGAATAATATTTTAAAAGCAATATTTTTTCTAGTGTTATTATTTATCATGAATAATACATTATTGGGACAGGTTACTATCGGTTCAGACAAGCTTGCCGCATCGGGAGCTTTGTTGCAACTGAAAGAATTTGACACTACTGATGCCCAGTCGGATGGACTTAGTAATACGACAAAGGGGTTGGGAATGCCTCGTGTTGAACTCAAAGCTCTTGATGGAGATTTGGGACTGAGCATGGGTGTACAAGGAGGATCGTTAGATAAAACCACCCATATAGGTTTGACAGTATATCATGTGGGCGACCTTTGTTCGCCTATCGCTGCAGGTATTTATGTGTGGAGTGGCGACAATTGGCAATATTTAGGAGGAACGGTTCCAAGAAGAGATAGAGCTTCGTTTAATGAAGCAAGCGGAATCCTTACCGATTTTGAAGGAAATCAGTACACCACTAAAGTGTTTGGTACTAAACGTTGGATGACTCAAAACTTGCGCGCCATTCGAAAACCTGATGGTACTTGCATTGACCCTGTAGATGGTGTGCGTTTCAATCCTGCAAAAAATGCAACAGTAATGCCATTGGCTCAGATTAAAGTGTTGGGAGTTATGCCCTCGGGAAATGTAACTTATACCGAGAATGGTATAGTGAAAACTATGACTAATGAGGCTTTTGTTTCTATATTTGGTTTGTTCTATACTTGGAATCAGGCAATGGTAGCTTGCCCCAAAGGGTGGCACGTAGCCTCGGTACAAGATTGGGCAGATTTAACAACAACTTTGGGAGTAACAGATCTTGGTGCCAAATTACGGGGAAATGTAGGAGCTACTTATAAAACAACTGATAGTGGAGTAGGTTACAAATGGGGATCGGCTGATCCGGCTGTTACCATTTCTGGTTTTAATATTCTTCCTGCTGGATGGGTACGTGAGGATGGACTCAATGCGGTTGCTTTTTCTACTTCTGCTTATTTGTGGACGTCTGCTCCTGCTGGAGGATATCGGTATTTAAGTTTTAGTGGTTCTACGTTATCGTCCTTTGGTAGTGGTAATTTAAATTTCCGTTTTTCGGTACGTTGTGTACAGGATTGATATTGTGTTTTTTTGTATTAATATATACTGACAAGCAATTAAGTTGTTTGCTGTCAGAGTTTTTTTCCGATAGTTAGCCTAATCTTATTATTATTTGAAGCACATGAGAAAGTATCTATTATTTTCGATATTCTTCTTACATACATTATTTATGATGTGCCCCCTTTCGGCAGGAGGTAAAAACAATTATCGATTCAGGACTTTTTCTCCTGAAGGCGGCTTTTATTATGATGGTGTAAAATCGATACAACAAGATAAAGATGGTTTTATATGGGTAGTTATGGACAACGATCTGTATCGTTTCGATGGCTATCAATATAAGCGCTATTATACCTACTTCAAAGATTTAGACATTTCTAATCGCTGGCTTTTTAATATGATAGCCGCCGATGCTTCGGGCAGATTGCTTGTTGCTACCAATAACGGATTGTACCAGTATGACAACACTTCGGATTCTTTTACGCTATTGTTGGATAAGAATGTGACGAATGTGAGTGTAGACTCTCATAATAATATCTGGGCAAGCCTATCAGGATTGATAACCGTATATGATGATGAGTCTAAAGATTGGAAGACAATAGAATATAATGGTAAGCCTCTGGCTGAAATAAGTGCTTACGATAAAGATGAATCATCGTGGTATTTAGCTTCGGCGAGAGGTAAGATTTATGAATACAATTATGCAAGTAAGAAGATTGAGACCTTGTTTTCGTTCCCGTCCTCATACATACAAACTATCCGTAAGAAAGGCGATAAGATATGGGCGCTGGTTGCCGATCAGGGACTTCTTTGCTTGGATATTCCTACAAGAAGTATAGAAAAACATTTCGATTTCTTTTATCAGCAGGATAATGAACACATTCTGTCGAAGATGTTTCATATAGA
This sequence comes from Dysgonomonas sp. HGC4, assembly GCF_001261715.1. Lineage (GTDB taxonomy): Bacteria > Bacteroidota > Bacteroidia > Bacteroidales > Dysgonomonadaceae > Dysgonomonas_A. Next base: position 16,684 of record NZ_CVRU01000034.1, read on the forward strand.
TAAGAACGACCAGATATGGATAGGTACTCAGAGGGGCTTGTATATACTTGATCCTGAAACCCGAAATTATGAACTTTACTTACATTCTAAATCGGAGCCTTTTAGCTTGCCCGATAATTCGATCTGGACAATTGCAGAAGACAATCAGAGAAATATCTGGATAGGTACTTATTCGGGAGGCTTGTCTTATGTAAATCTCGATGAAAAAGTAAGTTTCAAAAGTTACCTCGTGGGTTTAGGTCAGCTAAATCATAATCTGGTAAGTGGTTTTGCCGAAGACTCTCAATATCTGTGGATAGCTACTGAGGGTGGTGGAGTAAACCGTATGGATAAGCAAACCGAAAAGTTTACTTACTATACGAAAAGCTTGGGCGAGAATAATCTCTCGTATGACAATGTGAAATCGCTGGTGATGGATTCTGATAATAATCTCTGGATTTCGATGTTTCGGGGAGGATTAGATCGTTATGATGTAGAAAGTAAGCGATTTTTTAATTTTAAGAGAGAAAAGGAAAATAAGAAAAGCCTCTTGTCGAACGACCTTCGCAAAATAGTATCCGAACCCGATTCGGGTTTGTGGATTGCCTATCAGTTGAGAAAGTTGGTTGTATCGTTCTATTCGTTCAGTGAGAAAATATTCACCCATTATTATTTCGATGAGTCTGATAGTAACGACTATATCTACGACATGTGTAAAGATTCGGTCGGAAACCTGTGGATAATCACTCATAAGAAAATATATAGGATGGATGTGGCAACTCGTGAGGTAACAATAGTACCCTTCCACGATTCGTTTTACCCCAATGCTCAAACTATCTCAGCCGATAATAACAATAATATTTGGATAGGTACAATAGGAAACGGACTTATAAAATACGATACGCAGACTTCGGTATTTAGTGTCTATGATAATATTCTGAAATTTAATGTATCCTCTATTTACAGTATTTGTGCCGATAACGATAATAACATGTGGATGGGTACCGACAATGGTTTGTTTAGGTACAGCCCCGAGGATGATAAGTTTCTGAGATTCGATAAAAAAGATGGGGTACAAGGGCAGGTGTATTATCCTTTATCATCATTCAGAAGTAAAGATGGCAGTTTGTATTTTGGAGGGTCGAATGGGTTCACTAAAGTGAATCCGAAGGAAATATCATCTAATAAATTTGAACCCAGAGTTATTATTACCGATTTTCTGGTCAACAATATATCTGTAAAGCCAAATCTGGGTGGAGATTCTAGCGAAGGGGACTTTGCTTCGTTTCCCGATGAAATAGTACTCGATTATACTCAGGTTAACTTTGGCTTTAAGTTTTCGTCCGATAATTATCTGATACCCGAAAAAAACCGTTTCAGGTTTCGCCTCAAAGGGTACGACGATCGATGGATTGAGGTAGATGCTTCGAGTCGCAGTGCCTTCTATTCGAAAGTGCCTCCCGGCAATTATACTTTTGAGGTGATGACTGCCAATAATGATGGTGTTTGGAACGAAACTCCCATTGTTATTAAAGTAAAACGATTGTCGGCTCCATGGTTGAGCTGGTGGGCATATGTTTTATACTTTCTGATTTTGGCAGGTATAGCATATGTTGTCTTGAGTTACTATAATCAGCAGAAGAAACTCCGACTGCAAATATATCTTGATGAGGTTGAAAAGAATCAAAAAGAGGAGATTCATCAATCGCAACTTCGTTTCTTTACTAATATTTCGCACGATTTCAGAACGCCGCTTTCTCTCATTCTTGCCGCTTTGGATAAATTGCGTATGGAGGGTTTGAAAGAATATTACTATCATTTGCTGAATAATAACGCACAAAGGTTATTGAATCTGGTAAATGAATTAATGGATTTCAGAACTGTAGAGAATGGGAAGATGAAACTGCATATTCAATCTGTAAACCTTACTGCATTTATCAAAGAGTTGGCTTTTGATTTTGAGGATTATGCCCGACAACGCAATATTAAATTTGATCTTTTTATCGATCCTCAGATTGTGCCAACCGTATATGCGGATAGGCAGGTGATGGAGAAAGTAATTATGAATTTGCTCAATAATGCCTTCAAATATACCAAAGATGGGGGGTGTGTACGTCTCGAAGTATATTCAACTCCTGCCAATTTCAAATCAGTATATAAAGACAGCTTTACTATTAGCAATAGTAACGGAGAGGCTAAAAACTTATATACTATTGTAGTTCGCGATTCGGGGATAGGTATTTCTAAAGATTCCATTCAAAGTGTTTTCGAACGGTTTTATAAAGTAAAGACTGTCAATTTCGATTCGCATCTGGGCACAGGCATTGGTTTGGCTTTGGTGAAAAGTTTGGTTCTGCTTCATAAAGGGACGATCAGTATTTATAGTGAACGGGAAAAGGGTACAGATATGGTTGTTAGCTTTCCGTTTGATACCGATAGCTACGAAGAGTGTGAGTTTATAACAAATGAAGCGCATGTTGATGATATACCAGCATCTCTATATATAGAAGCGGATGGAGAGCCAAACTCCGATCAGAATATAGCGAATGAGGAGGATATTCTTCTTCGTGATAAAAAGAGAATACTGGTTGTTGAGGATAATGATGATCTGCGTAAACTTATTGCCGAATCGCTGCTTCCCTACTATGACGTGGTGCAGGCCGCTGACGGGTTAATAGCTTTTAAGTTGTTGGATAATATGGAGATAGATCTGGTAGTGAGCGATATAATGATGCCTCACATGGATGGTATAACCTTGTGTAAGAAAGTAAAAGAGGATGTAAATATATCTCATATCCCTTTTGTTTTGCTGACAGCCAAAACTGGCTTGGAGAGTAAAATGGAGGGGGCAGACTCGGGTGCAGATATTTATTTCGAAAAGCCTGTCGATTTTAATTTATTGAGGCTTACAATACAGAACATACTTAAGCGTCAGCAGCAACTCAAAGAATATTATGCAAAGAATTATTTTGTGGATAGTACCGAACTGTCAACCAATCAGCAGGATAATAAATTCTTAAAGAAATTTATCGAAATACTCGATCAACATATCGATCAGCCCGAAATGGATGTCAATTATATAGCTTCGGAACTCTCTATGAGCCGTAGCAAGCTTTATACTAAAGTAAAGAGCATGACCGACAAATCGATAGTTGAGTTCATCTTAAGTTACCGTCTTCGCAAAGCAGCCCGCCTTATTGTGGAAGAGGATGTAACGATGCGTGATATTATGGAGCGGATAGGTATAGAAAGCCAATCATATTTTACACGTGCATTTAAAAAAGAATTTGGCGATACTCCTACTGCTTTTGCAGCCAAACAGAAAAAAGGCAAAAGTGAGTAAATAAAGGCTTCTGAGGGTGCTATAAACCAAATAAAGCAAAAGAAAAACGAGATAGGACAAATCGAAATACGAAAGAAGGGATACTTTTGCTATTGAGTTTTAGCTGTCAATTTATGGATAAGATAAGTTGACAGATGATAATCATTATACCTATTATTTCAGAAATTTACTATGAAAATAAACACGTTTGTCTGTTTTATAATAACCTACTTATTTATTAGCCTTAATTCTGATTGTGAAGCACAGTCAATTACCGAAATTCCGGATAAGCAGACTTTACAAACTACACTTGATAAAGTTGCCGATTGGCAAGTAAATCATTTCACTTATTCCAAAGTAGGTAGCGCCGGTTACCTGCACGATTTTGGGATAGATGCATGGACTAATGCCACGCTCTATCTGGGGTTGGCAGAATGGGCAGCAATGTCGGATGATGGCAAAAAGTATTATACATGGCTTACTCAAATAGGTGATGAGAATGATTGGCAGATACCATCTAATTTTAAAGATATGCCTAAGTACAAACTATATCATGCCGATGAGCTTTGTATAGGTCAGTTCTATTTGAATATGTATAGCGTATTCAAAAAAAAGGAAATGATGGAAGCAACCATAAACAGAGTTAACTGGATTATGAGTAATCCTCCCAATTCTATTTTAACCAATGGCAGTAAGCAGGCGTGGACATGGTGTGATGCCTTGTTTATGGCGCCGCCCGTATATGCACTATTGGCACAACTGACGGGTAATAACGATTACTTGTTGTTTATGGATAAGCAATTTAAACTCACCTACAATTATTTATACGATAAAGAAAATAAACTCTTTTTCAGAGATGACCGATTCTTCGATCAGAGAGAAAACAATGGTAAGAAGGTGTTCTGGGGAAGAGGTAACGGATGGGTTGCTGCCGGATTGGTGAATATTTTAAAAACTTTGCCTACGGACTCTAAACTAAGACCTTTTTATGAAAATCTGTTTTCTGAATTGGTAGGCTCATTGGTTGCTTTGCAATCCGATAATGGATTTTGGCACGCAAGCTTGCTTGATCCGAAAGAATACCCATCGCCCGAAACCAGTGCTACGGCTCTCATAGCCTATGCCTTGGCGTATGGTATCAATGCTGATTTGTTGAATAGAAGCGACTACCTTCCCTCGTTAGAAAAAGCGTGGAGTGCTTTAAGCTCGGCGATTTCAGAAGATGGAAAACTGGGTTGGGTACAACCTATAGGCGCTGATCCTAAGCAGGTAACCGAAGATATGACTGCGGTGTATGGAGTAGGAGCTTTTCTTTTGGCAGGAACAGAAATTTATAAGCTTGCTCAATAATAAAAAGAGATTTTTTAATCTCTTTAATGGTACGTAGATAAACAAAACGATATATACTATGAAACGATTAACCAGTTTACTATTAATCCTATCCATCGTGATGGCTACTTGGGGAAGAGACGTAAAGTCTTTTAACGATGAGTGGTCATTCAAGAAAGGACCTTTTCCAATAGACCCTGTACTCTTTCAGTCGGGTTTCGATCAACGATGGCAAGATGTAACCATTCCTCATACGTGGAATGCTACGGATATGCAGAACGATAAAAATAACTATTATGCGGGCGAAGCCTATTATAAGAAAACGTATCGTCCCGATGCTTCATTGAAGGACAAACGTCTTTTCCTTAATTTCGAAGGAGTCTCCACAGTGATGGAGTTATATGTTAATGGTGTGTTTGCAGGCAATCACAAAGGAGGCTACTCGGCTTTCACTATCGAAATATCAAAACTATTGAAGTTTGGTGAAGATAACGAACTATTGGTGAAGGTAGATAATACCTCTCGCCCCGACGTTATACCTATTAACAGTACCTTATTTGCTGTGTATGGAGGTATATATCGCCCTGTGCATCTTATTGTAACCGAGAAGGTAAATATAACTGTAACCGATTATGCATCGCCCGGTATTTATATCACACAAAAAAATGTGACTAGCAAATCGGCAGATGTAGATGTAGAAATAAAGGTAGAGAACAAGAATATTGATGCTAAAGATATCGTCTTGAAGACTACTATCTATGATATGGAGGGTAATCTGAAACTGAAAAAAGAAGCCACTGTAAATGTATTGCCTCAGGGCAGACAGTTCTTTACACAGAACTTCACTGTCATAAAACCTCGTTTGTGGCAAGGACTCGAAGACCCTTATCTGTATAAAGTAGTCACTCAGTTGGTTGCCAACGGATCGGTTATAGACGAAGTAGTGCAGCCTTTGGGATTGAGACATTTTGAGCTGAAAGCTGCTGATGGAATGTATCTCAATGGTAAAAAAGTACCCATGTATGGCGTTTGCCGCCATCAGGATTGGTGGCAGCTGGGCAGTGCATTAACTAACGAGCAGCACGATGCCGACTTGGCTATTATAAAAGAAGTAGGAGCAACTACCATTCGTTTGGCTCATTATCAGCAATCCGAATACTTCTATTCAAAATGCGATAGTATAGGTTTTATGATTTGGGCAGAAATTCCTTTTGTTAATAGAGTTTCTACCAAAGAGGCTGATAATGCCAAACAGCAACTGACCGAGCTCATCCGCCAGAATTACAATCACCCATCAATCTATACTTGGGGGTTGCACAACGAAGTATATACACCTATCAATTACACAGCCTCGTTAACAGCCGAACTTGATGATCTGGCAAAATCGGAAGATCCTTACAGATATACCGTATCGGTAAACGGATACGGAGATCCGGGGCATGGTGTGAATATGAATGCTGATATACAAGGTATCAACCGATATTTTGGGTGGTACGAAAAGAAAATTCAAGACATAGAACCTTGGATAGAGGGAATGGAGAAAAACTATCCCAACTATAAAGTAATGCTGGCCGAATATGGTACAGAAGCAAACATCTATCATCAGCAAGAGGTGGTGGGCGATGTGGGCGACTGCTGCGGATTCGACAAACGTTACAACGAAACATTTGCTACCCGCTTTCATGAGATTCAGTGGGGATATATTGCCAAGCATCCTTATTTGTTGGCTTCCTATCTGTGGAACACGTTCGACTTTGCTACGCCTGCCAGTTCGCAAGGTGGGGTTGAGGCTCGCAATATGAAGGGACTGGTAACCTTTGACCGCAATCTTAAGAAAGACCCTTTTTATTGGTATAAAGCCAATTGGAGCAAAGAGCCCGTTTTGTATATTACTCAACGAAGAGTAACCGAAAGAGAAAACAAGATAACACCCGTTACAGTTTATTCTAATATTGGTATCCCTCAACTGTTTGTAAACGGTGTTGAAGTTAAAAACTACAAGAAGGGAACTACCGATGTACATTATATTTTTGAGAATGTAGAACTCAAAGAAGGGGTGAATAATATAGATGTAAAAGCCTCAAACAAAGGGCAAACTTTCGAAGATAAGATACTATGGAATTATGCTCAAGGCGGAAATAAATCTTTGAATAAAGATAAGCCTCGGGAGAATAAAAATGAACATATAGGGTTGTAAAATATTCATTAGACAATAGTTAACAAGAAAACATTCAAAAAGTTGATTAGTAGCTATTAACTGATAAGTGTTAACAATGAAAGTATTCCTTTTTTTAAGTTAGAAATTATGAAAAAAATAGTATTTTTGGTTATTCTTTTATTGAATATTGCATTTGCACAGAGTTTTGCACAAACTAAAAGGTCGTCAATACCGCTACAACACGGGACTCATCGTTTAGGAAAGCGAACAGATGCAGAAATGCAGAAGTGGAGAGAATATGGCTTAGGTCAGTTTATCCACTGGGGAGTTTATGCTATGGCAGGCGGTCATTGGGATGGCAAGTATTATCCGGGAGCAGCCGAATGGATTCGTTCGTGGAAAGAAATGCCTAAAGATGCCTACGATAACCTTTACAAAGAGTTTAATCCAACCAGCTTCGATGCAAAAGGATGGGCTAAACAAGCTAAGGATATGGGTGCAAAGTACATGATTATTACAACTAAACATCATGATGGATTTTGTATCTGGCCAAGCAAATATACCGACTATACAATAAAAAATACCCCATATAAAAAAGATCTTCTGAGGGAGATTGTAGATGCTTACGATAAAGAAGGTATTGATGTATATCTGTACTTTTCGATTATCGACTGGCACGAAAAAGGATATAGGAGTGCAATACCCGAAACAACTGAGGAGAAGGCTGCTTACGAAGAATTTAAGCAGTTTACACGCAATCAGTTAATCGAATTATTAACCGACTATCCAACAGCAAAAGGACTTTGGTTTGATGGAACATGGGATAAGGCTTGGATAGATCAAGTAGAATTTGCCGACAATCTTGAAGAAGAAATGAGAGCAATGCGTCCCGGACTGATAATAGGGAGCCGTTTCAGAGCGGATGAAAACGGAAAGAGGCACTTCGACTCGAATGGTGATTTGATGGGAGATTATGAGCAAGGTTGGGAACGCGATCTGCCCAATTCTATTGCCGATGTAAATGGTAACGATTGGGATTGTGTGATGACTATACCCGAAAACCAATGGGGCTATCATTCGGAATGGAGAGGATATGTAAAGACTTCGTTCGATCTGATTGATATGCTTGTACGATCGGTTTCGATGGATGGTAACTTTGTCTTGAATTTCGGACCCGATGGAAAAGGAAACATAAGACCCGAAGAAACCAAGCTTGCCAAAGAAATAGGGGAGTGGATGAAAGTAAACAGCGAAGCCGTTTATGGATGCTCATATACCGATTTGAAAAAGCAGGGTTGGGGATATTTCACCAAGAAAGATAATAAAATATATCTGACTGTTTTTAATAGACCCATTAATAATATGCTGAATATAGAAATACCAAAAGGCGGGTTAAAACCAGTAAAAGCGTATTTTCTATCCGATAAAAAGGCAGTAGATATTATAAACGGAGGTCGTAACAAACAAAACAACAGTTTGTATAATATAGCTATACCTGCCAATTTTGTAACAGGACAACCTTTTGTTATTGTATTGGAGGTTGAGCAAAATAGCAACGATAAAGATACCTATCAACAGGCATTAACCTGATTGGATACGTATTTGAGTCTCTGCGATTACAATAGGTGTGAAACATAAAACTTAATTAACTATTATAATATTCAAATGATTATGAAAAACAAACTTTTCGCATTATTGCTGATAACGTGTTTTTTATTGGGTTCGACCACTGTTTCGGCTCAAATGATAAAAACCCCTGCACCCCCTCGTCCGGCTGGACAGAAAGACGTATTAAGTCTAGCAACAGCACCTATTCCTAATGTTCGAGTTGCTTTTATCGGACTAGGTATGCGTGGTCCCGGAGCTGTAAATCGTATGACACATATTCCCGGAGTTGAAGTGGTTGCTCTATGCGATGTATTGGAAAAGAATACAAAGTCGGCAAATGAAATTTTGACAAAACAAGGAAAACCTAAAGCTCTTGAGTTTTATGGTGATACTTCGGTATGGCGTAAAGTAACAGCTTTGCCTAATGTAGATCTTATTTATATTGCAACAGATTGGTTGAGTCACGCTAAGATTGGTGTACAAGCCATGAAAGATGGCAAACACGTAGCTATTGAAGTACCTTCGGCTATGACTATGGATGAGATATGGGCACTGATAAATACTTCTGAGCAAACTCGTAAACATTGTATGCAGTTAGAAAACTGTGTGTATGACTTCTTTGAACTTACATCTTTAAATATGGCTCAACAAGGCTTGTTTGGTGAAGTAATTCATGGTGAAGGAGCTTATATTCATGGTCTTCAACCATATTGGGATCAATACTGGAATAACTGGCGTATGGATTTCAACGAGAAACATCGTGGAGATGTATATCCAACTCACGGCATCGGTCCGGTTTGTCAAGTGATGAACATTCACCGTGGCGATAAAATGAACTTCTTGGTATCGGTAGACACTAAAGCTATTGGTAACCCTGCATTTATTAAAGAAAAAACAGGTAGAGAAGTGAAAGATTTCCGCAATGGAGATCATACGATGACTATGATTCGTACTGAAAACGGAAAATCAATCCAAATTCAACACAACGTAACATCGCCTCGTCCTTACAGCCGTATGTATCAATTAACTGGTACTAAAGGTTTCGCTAATAAATATCCGGTAGAAGGTTTTGCTTTGGATCAAAGCGAAATAAGTCCAGAAGTTGCAGCTAATCACGAAAACTTAAATGCTCATAGCTTTGTACCTGATGCAGTGAAAAAAGCATTGATGGAGAAATACAAACATCCTATTGCTAAAGGTATCGAAGAGCAAGCGAAAAAAGTTGGTGGACATGGTGGTATGGACTTTATCATGGATTACCGTTTGATCTATTGCCTTCAAAAAGGTCTTCCATTAGATATGGATGTGTATGACTTGGCAGAGTGGTGTTCTCTTATACCTTTAACCGAAATTTCTTTGGATAATGGTTCAGTACCCGTTGAAATTCCTGATTTCACTCGTGGTGGATGGAACAAAATCAAAGGTTTGAAATTTGCTGAATAAGGATAAAACAATCTGTTATTCTAACAATAATACAAAAAGAGACGCTAAGTAATTAGCGTCTCTTTTTTGTCTTCCTTTATAAAATGCTTTATTTTATTTCGGTGTATTGTATTATCAACATAGGATAAGGATTATTTTTGATTGATACCTCACCGTTTTTTATAAGTATATTATAATCGCCGTTTTTCCATGTTAGTCCATCTACATTCTCGGATAAACGAGCGTAGCGGTCAGAATTTTTTTCTAATGTTACTGCCTGTGGAGGATTAAGGGAATTTACTTCCTTTAAAAACATCTCATAGTCGTACGATAACACTTTATCAGTGTCATAGCAATTCCATAATGCGATAAGCTTATTACTCTTGAATACAAAAGCTCTAAGCGGATTCTCTTCGGTAGCCCAATTATAAGCAAAGTCATTCGATATCTTAACAGTCGGATTAATTTGCTCTATTGTAGCTCCAAATTTGTATCTGAATAAAGTTCTGGGTACAGTTACCACACATTTATCGCTTACTCCATCTATTGTAACGGTGATAGTAGCCGTACCTACCGATAGAGCTTTAATATCTCCGTTGTTTACGGTTGCTACTTTTTCGTTAGACGATTTCCAAACTGCTTCGGTATTGGTAGTATTCTTCGGGGTGATTTCGTAAGAAAGAGTGTAATGTGCGTCTATTATAATTTCCACCTCTTTTTTGCTCATCTTGATAGATGTAGCTTTGATGGGCAGCACTTTTATCTTTAGCTCCGAATTAAGTTGTAATTCTGCAGATTTAACAGTGATTGTTGTTTCTCCTTCATTTAAAGCCGTTAATTTTCCTTTACTGTCTACCTCAGCTACATTGGGGGCAGATGATTCCCATGTATAGGCGGGCGCAGTAATATTACTTGGTGTATGAGATACTATTAATTGGTATTCATCTCCTATATAAATGTCTTTATTAGGTTGTTCTAGCTTTAAAGCACTTACTACAGGATATATAGGATCGTCACTGCTACAGCCTATTAAAAAGAAAGGGATAATTAGTAGATAAATCAGTTTCTTCATTGTTTTTTAGGTTATAATTATTTTTGTGGAAATTTTTATCAATACTTTTTTCTAGAGAAAGAAAATTTTCTCTTGGCTACTTGGCTATGTTTTAGAAAAATAAAAGGAGTTATAATCTTATTTATAATCTTCAGGAGATATATCTAGTGTGCATAGATATTCCTTATTCTGATCATAGAATATATATTGATACGAGATATTTGCATCAGGAAATTGATCTGTGAAAATATTATTCTTAATGTTTTCAATTCTTGTTACTTTCTCTTGAGCCTTATAAGCAATACTGTCGAAAGAGGATGGTTTCATAAAATTAATTCTTTCCAGATTGTAGACTACTGTTTTTGGAAAAGAAACTTTCATTCCCGTAAAATTTTCTCTTTCGTCTATTTGCGGAAGTTGTGGAGTATATGCTTCAACTATTTCTTTAATTCCGTTATATACATATTCATCCGATTGCCTATCGGGTTTGCTGTTATACATTTCAGGAGTAACGGTTATAATCGCAATCTCGTTACCTCTCTTATCGAAATAAGCATATTGAATAATCGTATTTAGATCTGTAAGAGTTTTATAAGTACTTGGGTTTTGTTCTATATCAGAGATTAGTTGTTTTTGCTGAAACAGTGCAAACATAGGTATTTCTTCCTTTGGAAATGATTGTTCGCTAGCTAGGGTATAGTTGTAGCGTAATATTTTGTTTGGTAGAGCCTGACAACTATCGAAAGTGGTTACTTCATCGAGTTCGATAGGAGCCCCCTTATTTTCTTCTGTTGCTATTTGCTTAAGGATGAAGTTTACTTTATCTCCGCTACACTGTACGAAAAATAAGCTTACCGCTATTACTATAAGTGGCAAGTGAATCCGATTTAAGGTTGCTTTCATAAAATGATCTAGTATTTAGTCAATAAAAAATATTTGACTATATATCTTATAATTAATCAGTTAGTTGTTGTGGCATTTTCTCTTCTAAAATAGTAAATAGCTCTGATGCTTTATTTATAATCGTCAGGCGATATATCTATCGAACAGAGATACTTATTATGTTTATCAAGATATATATTTCGGATAGAAACGCCTTGCTCTGCAAAATGCTTCATATCGGGATTATCTTTTAATGATTGTACTGCTGCCGGTACTGCTGTTGTTTTAAAATAAATGCTGTCGAAGCGAGCTACATCTTCATTCAGTAGTTTACACGTATATTCGAGAGTTTTATTGTATGTACTGCAATCGATCATGCTTATACCACTTTCTTCGGTGAAAAGAGGCAATTGCTTCTTGGTCTTCTTCACTATATCCTGCAATACTTTTTGTAGATTGTCGGATGTAATGGTTGTAGGGTCGAATATTCCGGGTTTTTTAGCAGGCTTGGAGTAATCGTGTGGAGTAATTGTAATCTTACCTAATAAGTTTTTATTTTCGTCAACACAATCGTATATAAATGTGGCATGATTCTCTTTGAGAAGTGCCATTTGTGGATTGCATTGTATATTATAGAGAAGTATATCTCTCATTTGAGTTCTGAATTCTAGAGCATCTATTTTAGTAGCATCTATAAACAGGAACGTAAAATCGAATCGGAAAGTATTGTTTGGCAACGATTCGCAGCCATCGAGGCGAGTGGTCTGATCTATTTGAATCGGACAATGCTCATTTATATCATTTACAGTTTTTTCTAGCTCTTCTTGCATAATTTTTTTACATTCGACGGATCACTTATCTTAAAGACCAAATTGTGATAATCGCCTTAAAATAGGTTTTTTATATCATTAAATTCTAACGAATTGTTTTCTCCAAAACGGAAAGAGCAATACTAAAACATCATACCTGTTGCTGTATGATTGTTCTTGCTATTTTAGCCTTGCTTTTATAATGCGAATATAGATTAAAGTTAGCAATAAATAAAAAAAAACACCCTGATTCATCAGCGTGTTTTTAGTTTAACTTTTCCTATATATTATGTAGTTGGAATTTTCTGTGTTGAGATCTTCTCTTGTTGTTTGACTCTGCCTCCTTTTATCCATGTGCGACGATAATATGCTTCATCTAAGCTGCTTATTATAACGCCATTAGAGGTTGATGCGTGAATGAAACGACGGTCGCCTAAAAATACGCCTACGTGATTAACTCTTTTTCCTTTTCTGGATGATGTTCCGAAAAATACTAAATCGCCAGGTTTAAGATCGTCCTTATTTAAATCTTTTACGTCTTGTGCAGATATATCTCTACTGCTACGTTGAAGTTTTATTCCGAATACGTTTTTGTAAATGGTAGTAGTCAATCCAGAGCAGTCCATTCCTTTAGGGCTTGTTCCACCTCTGCGGTAGGGAGTTTTTAGCCATGCAACGGCTTCGCTATAAAGGGATAAGATTGTGCTGTCGTTTGGAAGGGGAAGACCAATTTTCTTTTCTATTGTACTAACTTTAGGGGCTGGCTCTTGTTGTGTCTCGTTTTTCTTATCCTTGGCGGATAGTGTAACGCAGATCAGCATGAAGCTTAATCCGGCGAGTATTGTTTTTATAGAGAAGTTTTTAAACTGCATTCGGTAATTGTTAATTTTTTAGGACAGAAACAAAAGTAAAGAATATGATCTTTTTGTGCAACCCCTAAATAGTTATTTTCTCTTAAATTGTGTCTTATTATATGTCTATTTCCTAATTGCGAGCATTTTGATGTTAAACTAACATCATTGACTATCAATACTCTTAGCTAATGGAGGCTAATGCTTTCATTAAAATATAGGGGTGTGAATTTTATTTTAGCGTTTTTGTTTATAAATATCTATTTTTGTGCCCTATATGAGAAATATTCAAATATAAGACCCGAATATTTCTCATTTATGACTTTAACTAACGATTTACTGATAATGCGTAGACTGCGTATCTGTTTTATATTTATCCTTTTGCTGGCTCTTTGTTTAGATGGGTATGCAGCTCCTAAAAAACGTAGAGCGGCTCCGGCGAAACCCGTTTTTGAATGGGTAAGAGACAATTCGAAGCTATTTACTATTCAGCAAGCAGCAGACTTAAATAAGGTGATAGGGAATCTTAAAGATTCGCTCAAAACTTTGCCGCCAATCTATGTAGTTACTCAAAATGACTATTCTATAAAATCTCCCTTTTTCCGAGCATTCAGATCGTCGGTTACTGATGATAAATGGTATATCTCTGAATCTAAAGATTATGAGGATGGTTTTGTGATTTTAATACGGCCTCGAAGCAAGGTGTTTACAACTCCACAATTGAATATTTTATGTAATAGAAATTCGGCTTTTATCGTACCCTTTATTACTTCTCAAAAGATAGATCGTTTACAAAATGAGTATAATAAATACTTGAGTGATGCCCCAAACTCGGTGCAATTAGCTGTTATAGAGAAGTTTATGTGTTCTCTTTGTTCCCGTTTTTTTGATGGACATGTAAGAGATTACAGAAATGTACTTTCGCCCCAAGATGAAGCAGAAATAAATCTTATGATTCAGAATTTCCAAGACAGCACAACTGTTAAAGTTGCTATGATAACGACTCCGAATGGTGAGGGTGAAGATTCGGTATTCGGACGTGCTTTGCTACAACAAAAAAACAGCGATAAGGATAAACAGAAGCAAATGGCGGTTGAATATAAGAACTTGGATGCTGATATTGTTTTTGTCTTTTATCCAAAAGGTATATGGGTATTTAGCAATGTTGATAAAGAAAAATTGTCGGATAAGGCATTGCAGAATCTGATTAATAAGTACGCTTTACCCCGAAATAAGGCAGGGCAATATAAACAAGCGATGCAAGAATCGTTGTCTGCACTTTCTGCCCACTTCAATGGCGATGCACCTTTGGATGGAATGTCGATGTGGGAGAAAATAGGAGCTATGTTATTAGGGGTAGGTATTCCTACTGCTTTTGGTTGGTTTATTTTCAAAGATAGTTTAAAAAAGAAAAATAAAGCCTCGAACCATAAGCCTGCAGTGAATAAACCTGTGTCTGAAAAGAAACCGACACCCTCTGCTCGACAAAATAAGCCTGCTGTAACTCAAGCAGCAACTTCTAAGCCTGAAAAGAAGGAGGAAAAGAAAGAAGATAAGATACACGTTAAACCTTCCGTTCCTCCAATAACTGATGTGGTAATGAAGGTAGTGCCTCGTCTGGTATTAACTAAGCCTGCGGAAATTGGTACAGATAGAGGGTGGACGCTCGATAATACAGGAAGCTTACCCGTTACTATGACTCGGATAGATGAAGTCTTCAAACCTATTTCTCCCCGAAATGAGCATGAGAAAATGATGCTCGAAATGATTGATTATATGCGTTCTCTCAGAGAATATACAAACGAAGAGATAGCCCATTCGCTGGGTAGCGAAGGAGTATCTCTTTATCTGGATGAATTATATGGGGTTGTTGATCCTGCTGCGGTGCGTATTGTTTTTAATCGCGGACTCGATTTGCTGATAAAGAATTATGCAGAACGCGATCCGAGAGTTAGTAAATACATAAAGTAGAATCAATAGGGTAGTAGCTCGGTTTTATTGTTGCTTCTGTCCCGACTTTTCTATTTTAGCAATCCATTTCTTACGTATCTCTTCATTCGAATTTTTGACGACACCTATATAAGTAACCTTCACTTTACTTACTCCACAGAATTGAAGCGTGCATTTTTTGAGCTGATTTACACTTGGTGCATTATATACCAATCCGTAATACCACCCGGGCTGATCGAGTGTGGTGATTATATGTGCTGTTTTACCTTTCAATAGTTTCTCCCATTTCCAAGAATTGGGAATCGGTCTAAAAGTAAATCCGGGAAGAAAAACCCTATCAATAAATCCTTTTACAATAGCAGGCAAACCTCCCCACCAAACGGGATGCACCCATACTAAATGATCTGCCCATTTGATGGCTTCGAAAGCTTCTTGCAGATCGGGTTCAAGTTCTATCCTTTTCTGATAACCGTATTGTAGATTGGGCGAGAAGTTGAGATCGGCTATTCTTATCTTTTTGACTTCTGCACCGCTATTTTTTGCACCCAGTTCGTATGCATTTGCCAATGCAAAATTGAGGCTCTCGTTGTTGGGATGACCATCTATAATGAGTATTTTTTTCATCTTTATTTATCTTTTCTCTATTGTAATATCTTTGTTTTCTTTCAATAATTCATAAAGTTCTCCAGCCTTATATATTTGATGTCCGAAATAGATATCATTGTCTGCTGTGAATAGTTTTTCGGCATGTAAAGCTATAGAAAAGGCTGTTAATTCTGCTTGCCCTTTGGTACATAAAATGCTGATAGTTTGCTTTTTTTGACGTTTATCTGTAATGATTACATCGAAGGCTGTTTTGTCGCCGCTGCCACTTGATTGAAATAGCTTCTTTCGAGATTCTAAGGATAGTAGCTTAAATACATTCAACGCCTGAGCTGTTCTTAATAGAAATGACACGAGTTTGGAGTTATATGTTATCTTGGCTGAAACGGAAGGAATCTTCTCCGTTTTATTAAGAATCAACAGATCGGGTATATTGAAATTATAGACCTTATATCTTCCTAATTGAAAGGGGAATTGATAGTTCTCGCTATTCTCGAAATGCTTTACAGCTAAGGGCAAATTGTTTTTATAGACAGAGAATGTTTTACATACATCTTCTGCCATAAAATCGGCAGCACTCTTACCCGCTTTGTCATTCAAGGAATAGTAAATCATTATTTGAACCTGTTCGATATTACTGAAATCAGGTTCGAGAGCAGATATTAAGCCAGAAGCAATTCCTCCCATCCATCCCGATGCAAAAACAATCCTGCTATTGATTGGTTTATTTTCGAGACTCTTCAAGGTGTTTTGTATATCGGGTGTAGGTTTCGTTACATCCAGATAATCTATATGTTTGTTTATACAGTATTGAAGCACATTGTTGTCCGTATCTATGGTCGATAATATAACCAGGTTTATCGAATGTGCCGATATATTGCTAAGGCTACTTATATCCGTAACATCAATGTAAACATGGTGGGGTAGTTTATCACATTCCTTGTTCCTGCTACCAATAAATAATTGGAGGGAAGGGTTTCTATCTTTTAATATACGGTTTACTAATGAGCCTATGTGCCCCGTTCCGCCTACGATTAGAATATTCTTTTGCATCTCTTTTTTTATGCAAAAATAGGGTGAATATAACTTTCTTATTTAAGACAAATGTCTATAAAAGAGATTTTCGTATGCGGGTGAGGTGTCGGGTAGATATGCCCAGATAGGAGGCAATATAGTGTAAAGGAATGTGCTTTACATACTCTGAATTGTTCTTCTCGAGTAGCATATAACGCTTTGTAGCATCGTCTTTTTGAAATGAAATGATACGTTCTTCAAGTTTCAGGTATTGCATTTCGGTAAGTATTCGTCCGAATTCCTGCCATTCGGCACTTGTCTGATAAAGATAGTCCAGATCAGTTTTTTGCAGCACTTCTATTTCTGTATCAAGAATAGCTTGGATGTTTTCGTTAGTGGGAACTTGCGTTATAAAACTGGAGAATGCAGACATAAGTTCTCCTTCAAAAGTAATGCAGTTTATAAGCTCTTCACCTTCTCCGTCTATAAAATAAGAGCGTAATACGCCCGATCTTATAAATGCTATTTCTTTGCAAATATTACCCGATTGAATAAGAAATTCTCCTTTCTTGATTTTTCTCTGAGAAAGAAAAGGGTCTATTCTATCTAATTCTTCTGGCGATAGTATATTGAGTGAGGCGAAATGTTTTTTCATTTTCTTATGTCATTATATAGAGTAGTATCTTAGCAATCGAACTGATTGTTTGCTTCGTCTATTGCTCTAACTATTTCGTTATCTATTGCGGGAGAAGAGAGGAAGAGTGTAACTCTTCTTTCTTCATAGTCGCGAGATGTGTCGAAAACGAAATCGGGTTTGCCGTCTTCATCCAGATCACCAATGAATAAAATCTGTACAAAGGTATCGTTAAAGGTGGGTATCGACAGTAGTAACTGCTCTTTTCCGTTGGTCGATAGATAGAGTTTGTAATTGATTACAGATTCATTGCTATAACCTATTGAAAAACCAGGAGCTAAATATACCTTGTCTTGCTGGGGAACAATGCCTTCGCCTCTAAGGGTGTACTTTTGATTATTGAGTGTAAAGTCTATCTTCTCTCCCGGTTGAAGAGCATTTACTTCGGGCATGATAGCTTTGGGTTGCTTCTCTTTTTGGGTAAGCCCCTTAATCATTAATATATTATTGGCCGACGATACATAGGTGATAGAATCCTGTAAACAGTCGTTATAATCTTTGCCAATTGAAATGTCTGATTTTGTAAGAGAAAAGCTATTTGTCTCTTCATCTTTAGAAAAATCGTACCAATCTTCTGAGAGCATGT
The DNA here is from genome assembly GCF_001261715.1 of Dysgonomonas sp. HGC4. Lineage (GTDB taxonomy): Bacteria > Bacteroidota > Bacteroidia > Bacteroidales > Dysgonomonadaceae > Dysgonomonas_A. The sequence continues at coordinate 34,942 of NZ_CVRU01000034.1, forward strand.
GTTCGAAGTCCGAAGGTTCGTAGCCACTGTATGCCCAATTGATGAATATACTTACGTCTTGGTTATCAAATTCTTCAGGAAAGAGTGGATCAAGCTCTATGTATACAGTGTCGTTTGTTGCAGGAGTTAGTGCATAGCAAGCTTTTGTATTTGCTACACTTATCAACAGTGTTGCAAACAGTACTATTATATATTTCATCTCTTGTACAAATGATGTTAGTTATTGTTTCTTGATGCTGTGAAAACACACAGTTATTTATTTGGCTAACCCTAAGATAAGACTAGCTTTTTCAAAAGTAATAATAAAGCACGAGAGTTTTAAGTTTGTTATTCAGCCAAAGCCGAATCTTTATAAACGCCCCTTGTGTCTGTACTTATTACAATATCATGATCCTCAAACATATCATCATTACTACATATAATAGTTGTAGTCTTGTCTTGATTAAATGCTATCTCGGTGAGGGTTATCCGTTCCTTAAACTCCTCTAAGGTTAAAGGTGTAGGTTCTGCATCACTCTCATCCTCGGGTTCTTCCAGCCAATAATCGTTTTTCAGTTCGAGCATCGAAGGGTACATACTTCTGATAGCTTTCTCGTAAAATTTCTCAGCCATCAGTTTTTCAGCATGATCTATAATGGGTGACAGGCTTTCTCCTACGGTTACAAAGATTGTAATTCTAACGGGAGTATCATCAATTTTTATAACAGTACCATACTCTTCCTCTTCAAGCTCTAATGTGCCGAATGCCTTGCTATCAATCGATTCTATGCTCGGTATCACATATTGTTGACATGAAAGGGTGTTGAATGCTTCCTCTATCTCGTCTTCGGTAGCTATACCGTAGATAGGTTTCAGCTTCTTTTCGATTTCTGTTATAGTGGTTGTGATTGTCTTTTCGTCCGACAGAATGTCTAGCGTCTGGTGGTCAAGTAGCCTGATTTTGGGGTTTCGCAGGTTATTAGGTATGCAGTAACTATTGGTAGAGCCTCCTTTAGGGCTCAGTTGTACAATGGTAATACCCCATTGTTGATCGTCGGAAGATTCATTGCTTCCGTTTTTGTTTGGCTCCGAATTGAGGATACACCTCTCGTTGTCCTGATTTTCTACTCTAAACTGTCGTCGTATAATCATTGTACCGTATTCTTTATCTACGGTGCATCCTGATGTATAACTGGCAGTCATGTGATTTAATTCTCTAATATCACCCTCTTGTGCTTTCTTTAGCATGCCAAGAAGATCTTTAATCTCCCATCCAGTCATAGCCCTATTGAGTAAATAAAATATGTAATGAACTATTTAGAGATATAACAAATTTTAGTTGTTATAGTTCCCAAAGTATAATAAAGATCATAGACCTTACTTAATTCTAACATAAGTTTTCCTAAGGTACTGAAAATATTGAATAAAAAGCAATTACGGTTCTCTTTTTCTATGCCGATTATGAAATTTTAAGGGATGTATATAACCCTAGAATAGCTAAATAACCTAAAAAAGAGTTTGTTAGTTGTAGCGATAGAGAACCTTCAATATCTGGTCAATTTTTGAGGAAGTGCATAATATTAACCACAGTGTAACATATGATACAAACCAATGGATATAGTTTCTCTAGTTTTGTGTCATTAAATGATCAACCACTAAAATATATATGACCATGAGTAATATGTTTTGTTTTCAATGCCAAGAGACATCCAAAGGAACAGGATGCGAAATAATGGGTGTTTGTGGAAAAACTCCCGAAGTGTCGGATATTCAAGACCTACTGCTAGCCGTAGCACGTGGTGTTGCTGTATATAATGATGCTTTGAGAAGCGAGAATAATGCTTCGCTCGAAGCCGATAAGTTTGTTGTAGATGCTATGTTTATAAGCATTACCAACGCTAACTTCGATTTCGAAGCGATTAAGAATAAAGTGAAAGAAGGTTTGGCTTTGAAGAAGAGGCTGGCTGCTCAGTTAGTAAATACTCCTGCCAATCTTCCTGACGAATGTCTTTGGGATGGCGACGAGTCTGAGTTTATGACTAAAGCCAAAGAAGTAGGCGTATTGCGTACCAAAGATGAGGACATTCGTTCGTTGAAAGAATTGGTGCATTACGGTTTGAAAGGTATGGCTGCTTATGCTGAGCATGCTTACAATCTTGATAAAGTAGATGCTGAACTGTCGAGTTTTATGCAACGTGCTTTAGTACAGTTGACTCGCGAAGATATTTCGGTAAACGAATTAATTGCTTTAACTCTCGAAACCGGTAAATACGGTGTGCAGGCTATGGCATTGTTAGATGCTGCCAATACAGGTAAGTATGGTAACCCCGAAATTACGGAAGTAAATATCGGAGTAAGCACCAATCCCGGTATATTGATTAGTGGACACGACCTTCGTGATATTGAGGATCTTTTGATTCAGACCGAAGGAACGGGCATAGATGTATATACTCACAGCGAAATGTTACCTGCTCACTACTATCCTGAACTGAAAAAATACAAACACTTGGTAGGAAACTACGGCGGTGCATGGTGGCAACAAAAAGAAGATTTCGATTCGTTCAATGGTCCTATTCTCTTTACAACGAACTGTATAGTACCCCCTTCTAAATCGGCATCATATCGCGGTCGTATCTTTACAACGGGAGCAGCGGGTCTTGACGGTGCAAAACATATTGCGGAACGTAAAGACGGACAGCCAAAAGATTTCTCTGAAATTATAGCAATGGCTAAAATTTCTCAAGCTCCCCGCGAAATTGAAACAGGATCTATTGTTGGAGGTTTTGCTCACAACCAAGTAATTGCTTTGGCAGATAAAGTAGTAGAGGCAGTTAAAAGCGGAGCTATACGTAAATTCTTTGTAATGGCTGGATGCGATGGTCGTATGAAAAGCCGTAACTATTATACCGAATTTGCAGAAGCGTTACCTAAAGATACAGTTATACTTACCGCAGGATGCGCAAAATACAGATATAATAAACTTCCATTGGGCGATATAGGTGGTATACCTCGTGTATTGGATGCCGGACAATGTAACGACAGTTATTCGTTAGCCGTTATAGCTCTGAAATTGAAAGAGGTATTCGGACTAGAGGATATTAACGATCTGCCTATTGTTTACAATATTGCTTGGTACGAGCAAAAAGCTGTGATTGTTTTACTTGCTTTGTTGCACTTAGGTGTGAAAAATATTCACTTAGGACCAACTTTACCCGGATTTTTATCTCCGAATGTAGCTAAAGTGCTTATTGAGAATTTTGGAATAGGTGGAATCACCAACGTAGAAGACGATATGCAAGCATTTCTTGCTAGCTAAGTATTCTTTTTGATTCGGAAGATCAACTGTAATTATCTTAAAAAGCCCTTCATTATACATTATGAAGGGCTTTTTCTATGTGTTAGAAGCTATCTTTCTCTTTAAAAATGTCTCTCTTGATACGGAGTTCCTGTTCCATTTTCGCAATACTCTTTTAAACTGAGAAGAAACATCGCCCAGTTGTAGTTACACCAACGATAATATTCGGTAATCTTTCGCCAGTTTTCGTGACGTAAAACAACCGAAGTAACTCCGTTTTTCTCCGAAAGGTCAAAAGATATGCTTGTGCCTATCCATTCGGGATCAGAAGATGTGCATTCCCATACGATCTTTTTATTTTCGACCAATTCAACTATTTTCATTTTAGTGGCATCTTCGTCGTCAAAATAAAATTCATTCACAAAATTAAGCTTAGGTTTTACAACTAGCTTAGTTGTCCATATTCTGCCCAATCCATTTTGTGTTACAAGTGCCTCATACACTCCTGAGATGGGAGCTTTTATGTAGTTAATATGCTCTATTTTTTCCATATATAATAATAGTTTTAAACACGACCAAGATAGTATGTTTAATTCTGAATAACAATCTTTTTATCGGATAGGGTGCTTTAATGAGATGTGGAGAGAAGACTGTCTTGTAGTTAGATCTTATAGGTGCTTTTGTATAAAACAAAAAAAGATCGGAAAGAAATTCCGACCTTTTTTTCCTTTATACAGATTTTAGTGTTGTTTAGCTACCATAAGTTGTTGTTCAATTTCTGTTGTTTGTAGATAGCCTCGATGCTTATCACTAAGCAATTCTTCATAAATACTGCTCGTTAATGTGTGTTGTTGTATATAAGACGCATTGCTATGCTGTTCGTTGCATTATATTATGCCCTTTTTTGGGTTTTTTCTTGTTTATTCTTGTTAACTATCAGTATATAAAGTTTTTATTATTGTGTTATTTTGAAAAAATAATATGCTAAAATAATTCAATTATTTATATTATCGACTATCAATCTTTAATAAAAATGCAATACCAACAAATATTTTCCGTTATATAACAAGA
>NZ_CVRU01000035.1 GCF_001261715.1 Dysgonomonas sp. HGC4
ATTTGGAGCGTGAGATTGCAAAATCTTATAAAGGAGAAAATATAAGAATAACTGTTTTCAGAGATCAGAAGGAAAAGATAATTAATATAACTTTGCCTTAAGTTTTCCTACTCAAAAAATTATAGATAAATAATGATAGAGGATTTAGTCAGTATAATAATTGTAAACTACAATACGGAACAGCTTCTTGAAGATTGCATAATATCAATAGGTAAACATACTAGAAATGTTAATTGTGAAATAATTGTAGTTGATAATAATTCGGAGCAAGGTTCCCTCTCTTCTTTTGCTGAGAAATATCCTACTATCAGATTTCATTTATCAGACGAAAATCAGGGGTTTGGCAGAGCCAATAATATTGGTGCATCCATTGCTAAAGGCGAATACTTGTTTTTTCTGAATCCTGATACACTATTGATAAATAATGCAATATTTATACTATACGAGTATCTTAAAAAACATTCGGAAGTAGGTATTTGTGGAGGCAATCTTTACAGAGGTGATATGAAGCCTGCTGTATCGTTTCATATATTAGATTTCTATAAAAGAGAGCTAAGAATACTTATTAATAAGAAATGGCAACAAGGTTTTAATCATTCTGATCAACCTCAAGCTGTGAAAGTAATAATGGGAGCCGATCTATTTATTTCAAAATCTCTTTTTCTTAAATATAATGGCTTTGACGAAGACTTCTTTATGTATTTCGAAGAGGTTGAGCTTTGCGACAGGATAAGAAAAGCAGGATATAAAATAATATCAGTGCCCGAAGCCAAGATTATTCATCTTGAAGGTGGTGCTGCCGAAAATAAAAATGAAGACTTACATAAATGGTCGTATCAGGAACATTGGTACAGTAAGTTTATTTATTTTTCGAAAACAAAAGGAAAAACTCTAACGAGAGTAATTTATTTTCTTCATATATCGAAATTAGGATTAGCAGTTCTGTTTTACTCTTTGAAACGGAATAAGACTAAAATTAATTATTGGACTCAAAAACGGGATGTCATAAAAGGCACATTTAATAGATATCAAGAATATCTATCTAATAAGTCATAATTTCTAAAGGAAATGATATTGATAGAGTAGTAAACGATTGTTTAAGTCAAATTATCGCTTAAAAACTTTATAAACCAAACAAAATATTTTACTTTTGTGAGTCTTTTTCGATATATAAGTAAGTCACTTTCAGATAGCATAAGTATTTATCTATGGATTAATAGATAATATATATCGGAAATTGTTCATTGTCAATAGAATAAACTATATACTAAAACATTATTTATAACCATGGCAAATTTAAAAGAAAAGCTTTTTACAGATTTTCCAGCCATATCTACAGAAGAGTGGATGGCAAAAATCACTGCTGATCTGAAAGGCGCTGATTTCGAAAAAAAACTTGTTTGGAAAACAGACGAGGGCTTTAAAGTAAATCCTTTTTACAGAAATGAAAACATTGAAGGGCTTAAAACAGCTGATGCTTTACCCGGAGAGTTTCCTTATGTAAGAGGTACAAAAAAAGATAACGACTGGTATGTTCGTCAGGACATTACTGTTGTTGATTTTAAAGCAGCTAATGCAAAAGCATTGGAGGTTTTAAATAAAGGAATTACTTCTCTAGGATTTATTATCAAGGGTGATGATGTGAATACAGAAAACATCAAAACTCTATTGAAAGATATTTGTCCGGAAGCTGTTGAATTGAACTTCTCAACTTGTCACAGAAAATCTTTAGAATTAGTAAAGATTTTGGTTGACAATCTAAAATCGAAAGATGTAGATTTATTGAAATGCTTTGGTTCAGTAAATTACGATCCATTCAAAACTATTTTGAAAAAGGGTGTTGATAATACTGAATGGGTAAAACAAGCTGCTGAAATAGTAACTGTTGCTGCTGCATTACCTCGTTTCAGAGTATTGAATGTAAATGCTAACAAACTTAATAATGCAGGAGCATATATTTACCAAGAATTGGGATATGCTCTAGCAAACGGAAATGAAATCTTAAGCAAGTTAGTTGAGGCTGGATTAGACACTGCATTAGTTGCAAAGAAAATCAAATTTAACTTTGGTATTGGTGCTAATTATTTCATGGAGATAGCAAAGTTCAGAGCTGCACGTTGGTTGTGGGCTGAAATTGTAGATGCATACAAACCTGCATGTAACCACGAATGTCCTAACAAAGCAGAAGATGGTATTTGTCGTTGTGCATCTAAAATTTATACACACGCAGAAACTTCTACATACAATATGACTATTTTTGATGCTCACGTAAACTTGCTTCGTTCTCAAACAGAAGCTATGTCAGCATCTCTTGCAGGAGTAAATTCTCTTACTGTATTACCTTTTGATGAGTCATTTAAAGATTCTGATAATTTCTCAGAAAGAATTGCTCGTAATCAACAGTTATTATTGAAAGAAGAATGTCACTTCGATAAGATAAGTGATCCTTCTGCTGGTTCATATTATATTGAAAACCTTACAGCTTCTATCGCTGATCAAGCGTGGAAATTATTCCTGGAAGTGGATGAGAAAGGTTTCTATGAAGCTCTTAAAGCTGGAACTGTACAAGCTGCAATAAAAGCTTCTTCAGATAATCGTTTCAAATCATTGGCGACTCGTCGTGAGATTCTTTTAGGTACTAATCAGTATCCTAATTTTACAGAAACAGCAGGTGCTAAAATTACAAAAGACGGTTGTGGCTGTGGTTGCTCAACAGACAGTGCTAAAGCTCAATTCCAACCTCTTCCAAGCACACGTTTAGCTACAGACTTTGAAAAACTTCGTCTTGCTACTGAAAAATCGGGAAAAACTCCAGTTGTATTTATGCTTACAATAGGTAGTTTAGCAATGCGTTTGGCTCGTTCTCAGTTCTCTGGCAACTTCTTTGGTTGCGCAGGTTATAAAATTATTGATAACCTAGGGTTCCAAACAGTAGAAGAGGGTGTAAAAGCTGCACGTGAGAAAAAAGCCGATATTATTGTGCTTTGCTCTAGTGATGATGAATATGCAACTCTGGCTCCTGAGGCTTATAACTTAGTAAAAGGTAAAGAACAATTTGTGGTTGCGGGAGCTCCTGCATGTACAGATGACCTGAAAGCTATAGGTATTGAGAACTTCGTTAACGTTAGAAGCAATGTTCTTGAAACATTGAAGAAATTTAACGCTGTATTAGGAATCAATTAATGCTAAAGAAGGAAAATAATGAAACCAAATTTTAAAAATATAGATATTAAGAATGCAGGTTTTGCGGCAACTAATGCTGCGGAATGGGCTGCAACTAATAGGAATGCCGAAGCTGATTGGATTACTCCAGAGCTGATTCCTGTAAAACCGGTTTATACAAAAGAAGACCTGGAAGGAATGGAACACTTGAACTATGCTTCGGGATTACCTCCATTCGTTCGCGGACCATACTCAGGTATGTACGCGATGCGTCCTTGGACTATCCGTCAGTATGCAGGTTTTTCTACAGCGAGTGAATCAAATGCTTTCTATCGTCGTAACCTAGCATCAGGTCAAAAAGGACTTTCTGTTGCTTTTGACTTGGCTACTCACCGTGGATATGATGCAGATCATAGCCGTGTAGTAGGTGACGTAGGTAAAGCAGGGGTTTCGATCTGTTCAGTTGAAGATATGAAAGTTTTGTTCGATGGTATTCCATTGAATCAGATGTCAGTATCTATGACTATGAATGGTGCTGTACTTCCTATTTTGGCATTTTATATCAATGCAGGATTAGAGCAAGGTGCTAAGCTAGAAGAAATGGCTGGTACTATTCAAAATGATATTTTGAAAGAATTTATGGTGCGTAATACATATATTTACCCACCTGCATTCTCAATGAAGATCATCGCTGATATTTTTGAATATACCTCTCAAAAGATGCCTAAGTTTAACTCTATATCTATTTCAGGATATCACATGCAAGAAGCAGGCGCTACCGCAGATATCGAATTAGCTTATACATTGGCTGATGGTATGGAATATCTTCGTGCTGGTATCAATGCAGGTATAGATGTAGATGCTTTTGCACCTCGTTTATCATTCTTCTGGGCAATAGGTATGAATCACTTCATGGAAATTGCTAAGATGCGTGCAGGTCGTTTATTGTGGGCTAAAATTGTTAAGAGCTTTGGTGCTAAAAACCCAAAATCATTGGCACTTCGTACTCACTCTCAAACTTCGGGTTGGTCATTAACAGAACAAGATCCATTTAATAATATTGGTCGTACTTGTATCGAAGCTATGGCAGCGGCACTAGGTCATACACAATCTCTTCACACCAATGCGTTGGATGAGGCTATTGCGTTGCCAACAGACTTCTCTGCTCGTATTGCTCGTAATACTCAGATATATATACAAGAAGAAACTCAAATATGTAAAGAAATCGACCCATGGGGAGGTTCTTACTATGTTGAAACTCTTACAAATGAACTAGTTCACAAAGCATGGGATCTAATTCAAGAAGTTGAGAAATTAGGTGGTATGGCTAAAGCTATCGAAACAGGTCTTCCTAAGATGCGTATCGAAGAAGCTTCTGCACGTACTCAAGCTAAGATTGACTCTAAACAACAAACAATTATTGGTGTTAACCAATATCGTTTGGAGAAAGAAGATCCAATTGATATTCTTGATGTTGATAATACAGAAGTACGTCGTCAGCAAATTGAGCGTTTGAATGATTTGAAATCAAAACGTGACAATGCTGCTGTCGCAAAAGCTCTTGCTGCAATTACCGAATGTGTGAAAACTCAAAAAGGTAACTTGTTAGAATTAGCTGTTGAGGCTGCTCGTCTTCGTGCAACATTAGGTGAAATTTCGGATGCTTGTGAAGAAGTAGTAGGTCGTTATAAAGCTATAATTAGAACTATATCAGGCGTGTATTCATCAGAAACTAAAAAAGATCCAACGTTCCAAGAAGCTTGCGAACTAGTAGAAAAATTTGCGAAGAAAGAAGGTCGTCAACCTCGTATCATGATTGCAAAGATGGGACAAGACGGACACGACCGTGGTGCAAAAGTTGTTGCAACTGGTTATGCTGACTGTGGTTTTGACGTGGATATGGGACCTTTGTTCCAAACACCAGAAGAAGCTGCCCGTCAAGCTGTAGAAAACGATGTAAACGTTCTTGGAGTATCTTCTCTTGCTGCCGGTCATAAGACTCTTATACCTCAGGTAATGGAAGAACTTAAGAAACTAGGTCGTGAAGATATCATTGTTATTGCAGGTGGAGTTATTCCTGCTCAAGACTATGATTTCCTTTATAAAGCAGGTGTAGCTGCGATTTTTGGACCTGGAACGTCTGTTGCTAAGGCTGCAGTTCAAATGATGGAAATACTCTTAGCTGAGTAATTTATAATACATCAAATAATATTAAAAGTCGTTTCCCTTAGGAGAAACGACTTTTTGTTTTTTAGAGTCCTGCTAGTAGCTCTTTATTATCAATAGAAACCCATCTGTATTAATTACCCTTATTAATAGAAATAAGTTATTAATATAGGGTAGGGGAAAGCTAAAAAGAGAAGCTCCCAGAGAAAAGAATAGTTCCGTTTGTAATTGGATTACCTTCCGTATTGTCGGTACTTGTATAAGTAAGTCTACGTGCGTAATCAATCCGTAGCATATTGAAAATATTCGACAGCCCAATGTTGACTTCTGCATAAGGGGTGTTGCCTAAAGGTGTAATACCGTTATTGAATACAAAAAGATCAGAATGATATGTAGGATCGTTTGCTCTCGAAAGAGGTCCGTATATTATTTTTGATCCTACTCCTATTTTTATATTATTGTCTTTATTAAATAGTCGAATAGGAGACCAATCGAATGTAGTATTAACACTACCCGCTACAAATCGGTCTGTAGCAAATTCATAGAAGTTCATAACATTATATGCCCTGCTATTAAATACATAACTTTGATTCCCCTCAGGTATAAATAGTAAAGGGAATGGTACACGCCCCCATATCTTACCTCCAGATAAATAGGTGTCTATTTGTGCAATATTTCTTGTTACATCAAATCTTTTAAAAAGCTCAAAATTAACAACATCATATCCATAATCAGCTCCAAATACACCTTTCATCCCTTTGCGATAAGTAACATCAAGCTCAAAAGTAGCCCTGCGGATAGCAGTTCGTTTTTCTTTTCTCTGAATAAACCTTTCACCCGGAGCAAAACGTAAAGATAATATAAGGTCGCTACTTGTTATATTATCTATGATTGTAGTATCTGATGGACTTATAGCCTGCGCATATTTAACTACACCCATAGGTCTGTCATAAGTGATTTTTCCTCCTATTTTATAAGTTAGATTATGGCTATTTTCACTTTCGAATGTCAATAATCCGATTCTTTGTAATGACATGTTGTTTGTTGGAGCATGTGTAAACGATTGGGCAAAATGGTCTCTGTTCATTAGTAACATATCTTGTCCGGGGATATTCAAATCAGATGCATATGTAAAAGAGACAAGTTTTTTAGGATATTCCCAGAGATATTTTTGTTTAGGGTAAGTAGAATATACTAAATTTGCCTGATGTTTAACTCTATTATCTTTAGTTCCATAAGCAAGGTATCCTCCTAATTGAAGCTGATCAGAGAATCTGATAGTAGTATTTCCTCCAACTCTAACTCTTAATCCCTCCATATCATTGTAACTCAAAAAGTGAGTTAGTGGACCTAATTCTACCGGACCATCTATACCTCCAAGACTATAAGAGCCATTGAGGGCAAGGGAAATAATCCTTTCCAGACGTTTAAATCTTTTGCTACTATCGGCAGCTTGTTCTAAATTACCTATTTGCATCTGCGATTCGGTCAGAGGAATGGGTCTTATGGCTGCCCAGTAAGTTGAATCTCTTTTGAAGTAGTCTCTTTCTCTATGGATTCTCCATCTTAAATTATTGTCCGATTCATTAAAACTGTAATTGAGAAAAATATCGGTACGCCTGACAGCCATCATTCTGTTTGCATCGTCTCCTACTAGTAATATACTCTCTTGCTTTATTGGCATAACGATTGAGCCTTCAGAACCAAAAGAATGAACTAAGAGTATGTCTTTCAGAAAATTAGTGCTTTCGCTATTATTGAAGGTAAATTGTGCCTTTATGAGTTTGGGATTCTTTTCAATAGAAATATATAAGTTTCCCGCAAATGCATTTTCTTTCATGTTATTGCAAAAGAAAGCTATTTCATCGCATAGAATACCATCTACTTGTTTTTGTCCGATTAGTTTGTAAGTGTAAGTTTTTGTATTCGATTTGTATAGCGGTCCTTTAAAAGAAAGTAACATGATGTTACTGTTTTCTTTAAAAAGATTGATATCTCCTAATATTTCGTCTAAAAAAGAAGAAATATTCTTATGTCCAATGGTTTCGAAAATGCCATTATTCTGTGAGGCACGAATGGTTTGCCCTCTTTTTTTATTGAGATTATCGGCAAAAATAGATTTATAATCCTCAAATAATAGCATAGTCACATTTGCTTCATCCGATTCGCCGTTAGGACGTGCAAAATTAAATGAGAAATCAAATGGACGTATTACAAACTTGGATATAAGATCGGAGCTGTTTTTTATGTGATTAAGCTGAGCTTGAATAGAATCTCGATGTAAGACTGCATCAACAGATGTTCTTCTATAGAGATTATAATAATAGAAAGCTTCTTTTTTATAACTGTTTTCGTTATATCCTTCTATCATTTTTAATACAATATCGTGTGCATCGGGTAAGTTGTCCTTATCTGATAAGCCTTGGATTGCTTTTATTATCTGTTTGCTTTCCTCTGCTTCCTGAGCTGTAATAAGTGGGCTTGATAGTAGTAGGCATGTAATAAGCAAACAGCGACAATGTATTGCCCAGTGGTCTTTTATTTTTCCTTTCATCCTGTTTTTAATGCTATAAGTGCTTAATATATTTTTGAATATATGTATGTAATTGGAGCTTCATAATGAGTGCAATAAAACAGAAATTTATTTATAGCAATTTCGTATAAATATAATTGTATTTTTCTAACCGTTAAGCTCTGTTTAGTATAAAGTTCTATAGTGCTCTAATTTCTTTACAAGAGAGTGTCTCCGTATTTTGTATTCGGCTAAAATTTACTCTTTTCTACCACTTGTTAAAACAACAATCATCTAAAGCATAAAGTTCGAAGAGAAGTCTTTATTATTAAGATCAGAGTTCTATAAGTGAATATATCTGAATTAATATACTTATTTTCAGTTGTAAATTTTGTGTTAACGTGATTTTTTGAGGAAAATAGGGAAATAAAAAGGAGTTGCTATTATAGCAACTCCTTTTCTATAATGAATAGAGCTTATTAATTGTTAGCAGTAAAAATTACTACACGATTCCAAGCATCGATTTCGAATGGTTGTTCTCTATCACCACTAGCTTGTACATTGATACGGCTTGATGCAATACCATATTTGTTGGTTAAGATATCAGCTACTGCTTGAGCGCGTTGTTCTGATAATCTTTGGTTGATAGCAGGTGTACCTGTTGCTTTATCAGCATATCCAGTAACTGTGATATTTACTTTAGGATTGTCTTGTAAATATTTAGCAGCATTGTAGATGTTAATATCTTGATTTTGTTCAAGTTTAGCACTTCCTAAACGGAATACAACTACAGCATTCATCAATACTTCAGTTTCACCTCTTACTTCTTCTACAACTACTGGTTGAGCAGCTAGACGAGCTATTTCTGATTGATATTTTTGAATGTCTTTGTCTTTGTCTCTCAATTGAGATCTTTGTGCATTAATCTGATCGTTTAGAGATTGAATTTGTGCAGGATCTATAATATCAACCACTTCAAATCCTTTATTGTTGAATCGATATGTGATACCAGCAAGAACATTCAATGTTGCATCGTATTTAGTACCTCCAACAACTCCGTTGAAGTCGTCATTCATTAAATTACCAATACCTTCAATATTTAGGCTGATATCTTGATTCAGTCTGAAATCGGCTTGTAAACCTACACGAGGAACTACACTATTAGTAACGCGAACGTCGTGATCTTCATTTTTAAAACCATGCATTACTCCAACTCCTAATATACCTGTTAGGTTGAAGAAACGATCTTCAGTATAGGTTGAGAATACATTTGTAAGATTCAATAATCCGTCAACACTAGCTTGAATATAATTTATTTTATAAGTTCTGTCCAGTGCAGGATTAAAGCTTTTAGCATCCCATCCACCCACTTGTAAACGAGCTCCTAATTCTGGAGAAAAGTATTTACCAGCAGATACAGCAACGTGTGGGCTTAGTAGGTTGGTCATATCTGTTCTTTTGAAGTTTTCACTAAATGTGTGAGAAACTCCAACTTGTCCTTGAAGGAACCAGTTATCCCAAAATCCGTATTGTTTTATTGCTTTTTCTTGTGCAAATCCAGTCATTGATAATAATGCTGTTGCGACTACTAAAATAATCTTTTTCATATTTGTAATTTCTATTAAGTTTACATTAATGCAGAATAGAGTGCTCTATTCCAGACTGCAATGTTACGATTTTAAGTTAAATTATCGAAACTTTTTTGAATGTATTTTATATGTATTGAGTTTAATTCTTTGTGTGGGATTTATTTTTTCTCTATCCAATTAACGATTCTCTCTGAAAGCGGGCTTTCTTTAGATAATGCAAAATCTACTAACTGACCATTTTCATCTATCATGAACTTTTGGAAATTCCATTGCACTTCAGCATCAAATTTAGAGTTTTCAGATTTCTCGGTTAACCATTTATAGATTGGAGCCTTATTTTCACCTATTACAGTCACTTTGTCCATTATAGGGAATGTTACTCCATAATTAAGTGAACAGAATTCTTTGATTTCTTCATTTGTACCTGGTTCTTGTCCTTTAAAGTCATTAGAAGGAAAACCGATAACTATAAAATTCTGGTCTTTATATTTTTTGTATAGCTCTTCTAGTTGAGCGTATTGGGGTGTAAAACCACATTTAGAGGCCACATTTACGATTAAAACTTTTTTCCCTTTTAAGGAAGACATGTCAAACTCTTTTTCATCTATATCTTTTACCTTGAAATCATATAACGATTTTTGTTGTGCCATAGCAGAGTTTATAATTAAAGTAAGGAGTATTGTGAGTATAATTTTATGCATAATAGTATTTATTTAGTCTGTTATATAACAACATCAAAAGGTTTTTAGTTCTTAGTAGTTGTAAAAAAAGAGAGAATTCGACAATTCTCTCTTTGATATTTAGATATTTATAAGTGTATTATTTACTTTCGTACACGTTATATTTCATATTTCCACTAACAGTAATTTTCAGAAAAACTTTATTGTTTTTAGCAATAATTGTTTCTGTAGGTGTGAAAGATATTGTAACGTTTGAACTACGTTGTTTGCTTACCATATCTTCAAATACATATTTAACAATATCTGTGTACTTGTCTGAATCATGTACATAATCAGATTGGAAGCCATTTGTTCCAGTTCCGGTAGGGTTACAATTTCCAAGATTTATAGATCCTCTATTACCAATAGTAATTGTAAAATCTTTCAATGTTGCAGTTGAAGAAACTCCACTCAAACCACTTATTTCAATGGAGCTTTTTCCTCTCTTAAATTCACCAGATAAAAAATTCTTAGTATATTCTCCTAAAAGAGAATCTAGCTTAAGTGTTACTTTCTCAGGTTTTTGTTGAGAATTTGCTATACCTTCAATTGGAATTAGATATGTATGAGTAAAGTCACCTGATTTTTGAATGGCGCTAGGTCCATCATCATCACTGCTACAAGAACTAAAAGCGACTGCTATAGTAAGCATTAGTCCGAAAATTTTACTGATTGCTTTCATAAATTATTAATAAATTAAAAATGTTAGTTAATTTTTAGCACGCACAAAAGTATAATAATATTATTCTTTTCAAAGTGATTTTATTCATTTATCATTCGCAATAATTGTAACATGGCTGTGTTAGAGGCTCCTACAATATTTGCTTCGCGATATTTTCCCAATTGGTATTTTTTTGATTCTATTCTGTCTTTAATTGCCGTAGCAATCCATACAGTACCAACAGGTTTCTCTGGAGTTCCTCCATCAGGTCCAGCTATTCCTGAAACAGCAATTGCACAATCTACATTCAACGCCTTTTGGGCACCTCTCACCATTTCAATAATAACCGATTCGCTAACGGCTCCGTATTCATCAAGATTAGACTGAGAAACATTCAAAATGCTGCATTTGATTTCATTTGAATACGAAACAATACTACCTTTAAAGTATTGAGAAGATCCCGAAATAGATGTAATTAAATGGGCTATATACCCTCCAGTGCAGCTTTCAGCTGTTCCTAGAGTCAATTTTTGCTCCGATAAAAGTTCTCCGATTATTTTTTCAAGAGGAATGTCTTTTTCGGCAAGAATAGCATTTCCCAATAGAATTCTTAGTTTCTGAACTTCATTTTCCAATTCAGAAGTACGATATTCTCCTTTTACAAAGAGCCTCAATTTCATCAAACGAGGGGAGGGAAGGTATGCTAATCCAAATCCTTCAGGAAGATTATTTTCAAAATCAGTTAAATGTATTGCCAAATTGGACTCAGTATATCCTCCCACTATCAATACACGAGAGACGTAGGCTTCTGCATTGTATTTCGATTGTAGGCGAGGTATAATTTCATTTTCCATATTGTATTTCATCTCATATGGAACTCCCGGCATAGAAGCTAATACCTTGTCTCCTCTTTCAAACCATGTAATAGGAGCAGTGCCAACTCTATTTTGAATAACCGTACAATCTTTAGGCACATATGCTTGATCGCGAGTTAAACCATTGAGAGTTGTGAAATTTGAAATTACGTTATTGATATTTTCAAGAACCGATTCATCAAAAACAAGCTCTGTATCAAAATACTCACACAAAGTTTTCTTTGTAATATCATCTTTAGTAGGACCTATTCCTCCGGTAGTCAATATAACATCTACACGTTGAAAAACTTCTTTTATAGTGTCTTTTATTTGTTGTGCATTATCGGCAATAGAAATTTTCTTTTCTACTTCAAAGCCTGCTTCAGTTAGCTTTTTGGACATCCATGCCGAGTTTGTGTCCACTATTTGTCCTATCAGAATTTCATCTCCAATAGTTATTATTGCTGTTTTCATTTATTAATATGTGAAAATGATTGTATTCTTAGAATTTTTTTAATTCCTGATAGAGTCGTTGTATAGGTAATCCCATTACATTAAAATACGATCCTCCAATGTATTCTACACCTACATACCCAATCCATTCTTGTATGCCGTATGCTCCGGCTTTGTCTAGTGGTTTGTATTTAGAAACGTAATATTCAATCTCAGAATCTTCAAGATTCGAAAACCGAACGTCAGAGATTACACTGAAAGTTTTCTGTTTATCGTGTGTTGTAAGGCAAACACCTGTTATAACCTGATGTGTTTTACCCGATAATTGGCGAAGCATATCTTTTGCTTCTGATTCATCAGTGGGTTTACCAAATACCTTTTCTTCTAAAACAACTACGGTATCGGCTGTTATTACTAAGGTATTTTTGGTTAGTAATGATTTATACGCGTTAGCCTTCTTTTTAGCAATATACAAGGCAACCTCTTCCTTATTTATATCCTGAGGATAAGATTCATCTATATCGGGCAATACTACAATATTATAATCTAAGTCAAGACCTGATAAGAGTTCTTTTCTGCGAGGTGAATTGGATGCAAGAATGAGTTTATAGTTGAACTCCATAATTATTATAAACAAAAGTATTTAATGATCTGCTTTAAGGGAAGTAATAGCCTATAGCTATTATTTCCCCAAAGCATATAATATAGTTGTGTGATCTTATCTGATTGCTTCTCTTATTCGAACTAGCTTGGTCAGTAATCCTTCTAGTTGATCTAATGGTAGCATATTTGCCCCATCAGACTTTGCTTCTGCTGTATTAGGATGAGTTTCGATGAATAGACCATCTACACCAACAGCTATTGCTGCTTTGCACATTGTTTCGATCAATTGTGGTTGACCCCCTGTTACGCCCGAAGCTTGGTTAGGCTTTTGTAGACAATGGGTAGCGTCTAAAACAACAGGAAATCCAAATTCTTGCATTTCGGGGATACCTCTAAAATCAACAACTAAATCGCCATAACCATACGAAACACCACGTTCGGTGAGTGTTACATTATTGTTACCCGAGTCTATAATTTTTTGAGCTGCAAATTTCATTGCTCCCGGAGCTAGAAACTGACCTTTCTTGATGTTAACCATTTTGCCTGTTTCTGCTGCTGCGATCAAAAGATCAGTTTGGCGGCATAGAAATGCAGGTATTTGTAGCACATCTACATATTCGGCAGCCATAGCAGCTTCGTGTGCTTCGTGTATATCTGTAACTACGGGTACACCAAATGTTTCACGTACTTTTCTAAGAATCTTTAGAGCCTTTTCGTCACCAATTCCTGTAAAAGAATCAACTCGTGAACGATTTGCTTTGCGATAAGAGCCCTTAAATACATAAGGTATATTTAATTTTGATGTAATATTCAATATCTTTTCGGCAATGTTTAATGCCATTTCTTCTCCTTCGATAACACAAGGACCTGCTAGAAGGAAAAAATTATCACTTTTTAATTCAGATATATTCATTTCGTATTTATTTTTTATGTTATTCAAAAAGATTCGCAAGTTACGAAAAAATGTAACGAAAGAGGAGTGGCTTATATCTAAAAATAGAGTCAATTGTATTGCTTGGATAAAAGCTGTACCTTTGCAAAAAAGAAAAAAGATGATTACTGCATTCCAAGAATATTTAACAAAGCATAAGTATAACAATTTTGATATTAAAGCCGTCCTTTTCGATATGGATGGAGTTCTCTATGATTCAATGAAATACCATTCACGCTCATGGTACCAAACAATGAATGAAGAGGGATTTGATTGTACTCCAGAAGAGTTCTATTTACATGAAGGGCGCACAGGAGGAAACACGATCAATTTATTAATTGAAAGATCTCATGGTAGACAAGCTACGGAAGAAGAGAAGGAACGGATTTATAAAAGAAAATCGGAACTATTTACTCTCTATAATGACGGAGATACTATTCCTTATGCTTATGATATGCTTCGTGCAGTAAAGGAAAAAGGATTGGATTGTATTCTTGTTACAGGATCAGGGCAACCTTCTTTATTAGGAAAGCTGGATGAAAATTTCCCAGATATATTTCAAAAAGATAAAATGGTGACAGCTTTTGATGTAAAGCATGGAAAACCACATCCTGAACCTTATCTTATGGGACTAGAGAAAGGACAAGGTTTAAAGCCTAATCAGGCAATTGTTGTAGAAAATGCGCCAATGGGGGTAGAGTCTGCTGTGGCTGCCGGAATTTTCACTATAGCTATAAATACAGGTCCTTTAGATGAACAGGTTTTATGGGATGCCGGAGCTAATATTGTACTACCTTCGATGAAGGCTTTATTAGATAATTGGACAGATTATTGTTCTATTTTAGGAATAAATGGCTAAAAGAGATTAAGTTGTATTTACCTACTTATATGGAATATAAAATGAAAGCCTACTCAACAAGAGTAGGCTTTCATTATTAAGAAAGGGTTTTATTCAATTTCAATTCTTTTAATTTTATCTTCTGGAGTTTTATTTAGTTTTGGAATAGACAATTTTAGTACTCCATCTTTATACTGAGCTGATATTTGTTCCATATCAACGTTCTCTGGTAAAACAAAACTTCTCGAAAATGATGAAGATCTGAATTCTTGACGAATAAGTTTCTCTTCTTTGTCTTTTTCTTCTTGTTTACTTTCTTGTTTAGCTGAAATGATTAAAACATTCTTTTCAACTTCAACATTAAAATCGTCTTTGTTGAATCCGGGTACAGATAATTCCACTCTGAATTCATCTTTGTTCTCTACAACATTAGCAGCAGGTAAACCACTACCTTCAAAG
>NZ_CVRU01000036.1 GCF_001261715.1 Dysgonomonas sp. HGC4
TTTATACTATTGCTGATATTAAACCTTGATATTTCAGATATAGATGAAAAAAGTTCGAAGTTACAAAAGTTGATACAAGAGTACTATATTCTTATTGTAGAAGAACAGTGTCATTATGTTATTAGTGACCAATTATTATTTTGTATCTGTTCTCAAATGAATATTATTTTTGATTTGCTTTTTTTGTTGTATTATTAACCATTAATCATTTTTTTAAGGAGTAGCAGTTACAGGTAACTTTTTCCATCCTTCGGGTGGGGCTTCCATTATGAAATAGGGAACTCTAATATAGGTCATAAAACAACGTGATGGATCATTGGGGAGAACTTGGATAAAAAAAGTTTACCTTCATCATTCATATAGTTGACAGAGTGTAGCCATTTATAAACTACAAATAGAAAATAACAGTCTCAAAGCAAACCAGACAACAATAATAAAACAAAGAAAATAAAGTCTTAACTTCATTGTTTTTTCATTATAAAAAAGAAAAATGCGTGCTAATAAACTAAAGCACGCATTCTACAATACAATATTTGGAACCCGTTAATAAATAGAGACAAAGTAGATATCGTCTTTCGCCTTTTTTATGGATATGAAAGAATTGGGTAATGTCCAACGGTTCTGAATATAATCATAAGCATAAGTCTTATTCAGATAACTGATATAGTTATTCAACTCATCCAAGTTGTCCAAGAATATATAAGAAGCATTGCAGGTATTATTTCCGTCAAAGGCACAGGACAGGGTTGCTTTCTGATCATCGAACGCCAGTTCTATTAAATTCTCTTTCATTCCATTTTCAATGTATTCAGCTACATACATAGGATTATCAGAATAGCTTTCTTTGATTTCGTCATGGGATAGCCTTAATACCAGAGAAGAACAATTTATCAGTATTGCACAATATGCGTTTGAGCTTGTTTGTTGTGTTGTCATACATACGTCTGTTTATAGCCTGATGGTAAATCAGACCGATTATTAATCTAAAAAAACAGATATATTTACGACTGTAAGCTTGACTTATGAAACTGCAAAGGTATCAGACCCATAAAAATAGCAGCACGAAATATCCAGTTAACAAATATACAAATTTATATAATAAAGTATTTTTCTTTTTCCTTATCTTTGGTAAACTTAATTTTACAGTATCTAAACAATTCCGATGAAAAAGTCCATAGCCTATCTTCCTAAATCCAAACAAGAAGACTTAATACGCCTTGTTATGGAGATTAATAAACGGCTTCCCGAAGCCGAAATGATTATCTTATTCGGTAGCTATGCGAGAAATGAATATGTAGACTATGACGAAAGAGTAGAATTCGGTATTCCTACCTCTTTCCGTTCCGACTATGATATCTATGTAGTCACAAGTAAGATATCAGACAATAAAGCAGGAATCATATTAGATAACATTGATGCATTATACTATAAAGAACCTGACTTTCAAACCCCTGTCAATTTTATCAATGACGATATTAAAACGATAAATAAAGCTCTCGAAGAAGGCAGGTATTTTCATACTCAGATCAAACAGGAAGGAGTTGTTCTTTACGATAGTGGTAAGTTTAAACTAGCCCGAAGAAGAAAGTTAAAGTTTGATGAGATACAAAAACAGGCTCAGGAGTACTTTGATGAGAAATTTAGCTTTGCAAACGAATTTTTAGGTTTTACAGATGATGCAATGAGAAAAGAAAGTTATAGAATGGCTTCTTTTTTCATTCACCAAGCCTGTGAAAACTATTACTATGCTATTCGTTTAGCATTTACGTTGAGAAGTAATAAACAACACAACCTGACTAAACTGGCTGCATCTGTCAAAGGTCATTCACCTGATTTGGCTCATGTTTTTCCGAATAATTCGGCAGAAGAGAAGCGGCTTTTCAATCTGGTAAAGGATGCTTATATAGAGGCGAGGTATAATCCGAAATTCATAGTTACTAAAGAGGACATTGATGCTCTGATTCCGAAAGTGGAGTTACTGAGGGATATTACTAAGCGTATCTGTGAGGCAAAGATTGGAGAGTATGCGAATATGGGTTAAACCTCATAGATATCTTTATTATAGAATTTTAGAGCCGATGTTAATCGGCTTTTTTCGTATGTAGTAGATACAATAAAAGAAAAAGCGACACCGAAGTGCCGCAATTGATGTTTTCACAACGGAATAATCCTTATTGTGATTTGCTTCCAAATTGTATTTGCAAATATATTAAAATTTCACAGAACCATACCAATATTCTTAAAATTTATTTATTTATCTTTAAGGCTTTGATAAAAAGGATACTATGAAAAAGATATTAGGATTAGATTTAGGAACCAACTCCATTGGTTGGGCGTTAGTAGAGGTGGATCATGAAAAGAAAATAGTGAAAATAATTGGACTTGGTTCAAGAATCTTACCTATGGATGCGGCTGAGATTGCTACATTCGAAACAGGTGGTAAGTTACCAAGTAGTGCAGCACAACGGAGGGAGAAACGCTCTCCACGCCGTTTGAATGAACGCTATCTTTTGAGACGTGATAGACTACATTGTGTTATGAACTTGTTACAATCTTTGCCAGAACATTACCAATTGTCGATAGAATTTGAAAATGAAAAAGGAAAGCGTAGTGGTAAATTCAAAAAAGGAATAGAAGAAAAATTCGCTTATTACAAAGATGATAATGGTAAGTATCAATTTTTGTTTATGGATGCTTATCAAGAAATGGAAAATGAATTTCGTCAACAACACCCTAATTTATTTTACGTTAAAAATAACAGTAAACAAACAAAAATCCCATACGACTGGACTTTGTATTATTTGAGAAAAAAAGCACTCCAAAAAACAAACAATGAATTAACAAAAGAAGAACTAGCTTGGATTACGTTGAGTTTTAATCAAAAGCGAGGCTACGAAAAAGTAATCGGACAAGATGAAAAAGAACAGAAAGATGGGATATTACTGGAAACTTTCACAGGTAAAGTGAAAAATGTAATAAAAATAGAAGATAAAGATTTGTATGAAATCGTTCTTGTTGAATTTAATAATGAAGAAAATGAATTATATCGATATAAAGAAGAGTCTAAAGTTCAAATAACATTTAAAAACGATTTAAAAGAGATTGAAATCATTTCAAAATATGATGATGAAGGTAATGTTGATAGCGAAAAAGCAGAATACATTATCAATGAAATCAGAGAAAGTTTGCTAGTACTGAATGTTCGTAATACAGGAAGAAGAAACAAAGAAAACTTTATATTTGAAATAGAATTGGAAACAGGCTGGATAAAAGAACAACAAAGCAGATTTACTCCCGATTGGAAAGGCACTAGCCGTGATTTTATCATTAAAACCAAATATGATAAAGATGGAAACAGAATACCGAGAGGACAGGATAAAGGCAGAAGCATCAGTATCCCCAAAGAAGAAGATTGGTCATTAATGAAATTAAAAACAGAGACTTCCATTCACTCTTTCAATACTAAATATAACACAACTGGTGTTGCTCCTTATATTTATTATAATTTGCTTCAAAACCCAAATCAAAAGGTAAAAGCTGGTTTAGTTACGGTTATAGAAAGAGAATTTTATGAAAAAGAATTGGAGGCAATTTATAATTCACAAGAGAAATATCACCCCGAATTGAATAATCGAGAATTATACAGGCAAGCTGTTCAATTATTATATCCTAATAATAAAACTCGCAGAGATGCTTTAATTAATCTGGATTTTAAAAATTTGATTAGTACGGACATTATGTTCTATCAACGAGATTTGAAATCAAAAAAATCATTAATCGCTGATTGTGACTACGAAAAACGCAACTATTTTAATAAAGAAATAGGTGTGGTATGTAAACAACCATTAAAAGCAATTCATGCTGCAAATCCGTTGTATCAGGAATTTCGGTTGTGGCAATTCATAAAAAGTTTGAAAATTATCAAATGTGAAGATGTTATAGGTGATGAGATTTTAATAAATCAAGATGTTAGCCGAGAACTTCTAACGCTTGATATAAAAGAAAAAATATTTGAATTTCTGAACGACAGAAAAGAAATTACACAAAAACAATTATTGAAGAAATTATCAGAATTGCATAACGAAAAGACTATTTCTTCCAATAATTACAAATGGAATTATCCGGAATATGATGACGAAGACAAGAAAAACGAATATAAAATTATTTGTAATCCAACAAGATCTGAATTTATTATACGAACAAAGAAAATAAAAAACTTTTATTGGGATACATTTTTAAGTCCCGAAAATGAATATTTATTATGGCATTTCTTTTATTCCGTCAAAAAAAAGTCCGAATTTTCATCAGGATTAAATTCATTAGTTGAAAAATTGTTGAAAAGAGCAGGGTTACCAGCAGATTACAAAAGTAATTTGGTGAAAAGTTTTAGCACCTTTAGTGGTTATAAAAACGACTATGGAGCATATTCTGAAAAAACGATCAAAAAACTGTTACCATTCTTGCGAATAGGGAAATATTGGAAACGGGAAGATGTAGAACAAATACTGGAAAATCGTCCTTCTGACATCTTAGAAAAAGTTGAGATAGTTTTGGATAAAGTGGTTACAAAAGAAGAAATCAATGGCGAAATAACAGATTTTCAAGGATTATGGCTTTCAAGTGCTTGCTATTTGGTATATGGTAGACATTCGGAAGTCGGAGATGTCAAGTTTTGGACTTCTCCATATGATATAGAAAACTTTATACGAAATGAATTTAAACAACACTCGTTGAATAATCCTGTAGTTGAAAAAGTTTTAATAGAAATGTTGCAGGTGGTAAAAGATATTTGGATGTATTACGGATTAAAAGCGGGTATTGATGAAAATGGAAAATTCACCTACAACAAACTGTTCGACCGTATTCATATTGAATTAGGACGAGAAATGAAGAAAAATAATAAACAGAAACAGAGTGATGACAAAAAAAACAGTGAAAACAGAAAAACCAATAATAGAATTATAGAATTACTAAAGGATTTAAAAAAAGAAAATCCTTCAATTCAAGAAAAATCACCCTTTCAACAGGAAAAATTAAAAATTCTGGAGCAAGGAGTGCTGGCTTCTATTGAATATGAAAAAGATAATGTTTCTTATGAACTATTAAATTCATCGGAAACAATCTCTAAAAAAGAAATCAAAGAACTTGTAAGCGAAGACATATCCAAGGTTAGTAAAGGCGTATTCGAACGATACAAACTTTGGTTAGATCAACGTTATCAATCTCCATACACAGGCAAATTCATTAAACTTTCCGATTTGTTTGATAGAACAAAATATGAAATTGAACATATCTTTCCCCAAGAACGTCTTACATTAAATTCTCTTGAAAATAAAGTAATTTGTGAGACCGAAGTCAATAAAGACAAGAAAGCTAACACAGGATATGAATATATATTAGGAGCTAATAATAAGCTAATTAGATGTGCTGCACACGGATATAAAGAGATTCCAATTCTATCTGTTGATGATTATAAAGAATTAGTAAATAGAAATTTTATTGGTAAAAAACGTGATATTCTACTGTGTAAAGATATTCCTGACGAATTTACAAATAGTCAGAAAGTTAATATGCAATACATCTCCAAGATGGCTGTAAAATTGTTAAGTAACATAGTCCGTGAAAAAGATGAGGATACTTATCGGTCGAAGAATGTATTAGCTACAAACGGAACAATCACATCAACATTGAAAAAGCATTGGCAATTAAATGAAATATGGAGTGATCTTATGTCGCCACGTTATAAAAGGTTGAATAAGTTAACGGAATCAACCTTGTTTGGTGATATTCGAATAATGAATGGACACGAAGTGTTTGTAAACAATAATCAGATTCCACAGCAAATAAATAAGAATTTTGATCCTAAAAGAATTGACCACAGACACCATGCTATAGATGCTTTAATTATTGCACTTACTACCGAAAATCATGTGAACTATTTGAATAATATATCTTCGCAAGACAAAGGCGAAGATAAACTGAAAACGAGAAAAATAATAAAGTATCAATTAACGGATACTAAAAGAGGTGACAATAGCACAAAGGAATGGTATTTTTTACCGCCTGCACAACTAAAAACAAAAGAAGGCATTATAAACTATAACTATGAATACAAAGATATAAGCGGAAATGTTTTTAAGGATATTGCAAAAACGGCATTAGAAGATACCATTGCAAGCTTCAAACAAAAAAATAGGATTATTCGTCAGCGTTGGAACAAATATTCCACTCTTGAAAATGGGAGTATTGTGATTAAAGAACAAGAGGGGTTAAGCGGTAAAGAGAACTTTAGTATTAGGCAATCGTTACACAAGAGTACTTTTTACGGAAAAGTAAAACTTGCATATAAAACTTCAAACATCAAATTGGAGGAAGCTATTTTTGAAGATTATGATATTGTTGATAATTTGTTAAGCAAGAAGATTGAGGACATGAAGAAGCAATTGTCTATATCTGAAATTGTTGCTTGTTTATCAGTTAATTATCCAACTGTAAGAGTCTATGATAAGTTTGTAGCCACAAGGTATGGTTGTAAGTTGGAAAGTTTGGCGACCATTTCTTCTGATAAAGAGGTAAAGAAAATGATTGAAAGCATTACCGACACAGGTATTCAAGAAATATTACAAAACCATTTGAAAAATTACGATTCTGACCCACAAACTGCATTTTCTTACGATGGTATAAGAGCATTAAATGAAGCCATAGTTAAACCAAAACATGGGTTAACGAAAAAAGGGAAACCCCATAAGCCAATTTATAAAGTAAGAATGGCAGATGTGATGGGAGCGAAATTTTCAGTTTCGGAAGATGGACAAAAAAGTACCAAATATGTTGTAACAGATGCTGGAAGTAACGCATTTTGTGGTGTTTATGAAATAAAAAAAGGCGAAAGGAAATTTTATATTCCTACATTAAAAGAATTATTGAATAATTTAAAAAATGGCGAAAATCCTTGCCCCGGTAGCCACCCTGATTTTCCTGAATATAATTGGATTTTTAATCTATGTGCAAATGATTTAGTGTATCTTCCAACACAAGATGAAATAGATAATGATAATAAGACCCCT
The DNA here is from genome assembly GCF_001261715.1 of Dysgonomonas sp. HGC4. Lineage (GTDB taxonomy): Bacteria > Bacteroidota > Bacteroidia > Bacteroidales > Dysgonomonadaceae > Dysgonomonas_A. The sequence continues at coordinate 7,068 of NZ_CVRU01000036.1, forward strand.
GTTGATATTGATAGCCTTGATAAAAGTAGGATATATAAATTTACAGATGGTAGCGGGACTACATTGAATTTTGTTCCTGTGAATTTTGCTTCATTACTTTATGGGTTTCCAAAAAATGTTGCCCGAAAAAATGCAGAAAATTTGAAAAAAGAACATTCATTGGAATACACAGATGTCTTATTGCAGAATGAATTGGGGTTAGGTAGCCCTCAATCGAAAAATCAAAATTCGATAGATCGTATACAGATTAAAAAATACTGTATAAAACTTGATGTAGACAGACTCGGAAATATCAAACCTCTATTACCATGATCAAGAAGACACTTTACTTTGGCAACCCTGCGTACTTAAGTATGCGCAACAACCAGTTGGTGGTAAAACTACCCGAAGTTGAGAAGAATGATACCTTGCCTGAAAACTTCAAAAAAGCAAGTGAAACCCTCTTTCTGATTGAAGACTTAGGCGTAGTTGTACTCGACCATAAACAAATAACCCTAACACATGGGCTTATAGAAAAACTGTTGGATAACAACACAGCATTGTTGACTTGCGATAGTAGTCGGATGCCTGTAGGGCTGATGCTCCCATTATGCGGAAACAAGACACAAAGCGAAAGATTTAACTCACAGATTAATGCTTCTGACCCTTTAAAGAAAAACTTATGGCAGCAAACCATAAAAGCCAAAATAACAAATCAAGCAGAAGTATTGAAGAAATTTAGGTCTTGTAATATCCGTAATATGATGCACTGGGCAGGAGAAGTAAAAAGTGGTGATCCCGATAACTTTGAAGGACGTGCTGCTGCGTATTATTGGAAAGAAGCTTTTCCTCAGATTGACAACTTCACAAGAGGCAGAGAAGAGAATCCACCTAATAACCTACTAAACTATGGGTATGCTATACTTCGTGCAGTTATTGCCCGCTCGTTAGTAGCAAGTGGGTTGTTACCAACGTTGGGTATACACCACCACAATCGATACAATGCTTATTGCTTGGCAGACGATATAATGGAACCATATCGTCCATTTGTCGATGAATTAGTTTTCTCGATAGTAGATAGTGGCGAGGATTATACCGAATTAACGACTTCGTTAAAAAGCAAATTGTTACAAATACCAACCATAGATGTGATGATGGGGAATCAAAAAAGTCCCTTGATGATTGCCGCAGGTCAGACAACTGCATCCTTAAACCAATGTTTCGAAGGGAAACTACGTAAAATTAAATATCCCGAATTATTATAATCCATCGGTAATATGGAGCAAGACCGATTAAATCAATACCGTATTATGTGGGTTCTAGTATTATTTGATCTACCTACCGAGACAAAGAAAGATAGAAAAGTATACGCTGATTTTAGGAAGAACTTACAGCGAGATGGATTTACCATGTTTCAGTTTTCGACTTATTTACGGCATTGTATGAGTGTTGAGAATGCTAATGTACATATCAAACGAGTGAAAAATTTTCTTCCGGCAAAAGGACATGTCGGAATACTCTGTATTACAGATAAACAGTTTGGTATGATGGAACTGTTTTACGGGAAAAGCCCTGAATCAAAAAAAACAGGAGCTCAACAACTTGAATTGTTTTAGAAAATAAAAATCCCGATCAAAGTCGGGATTTTTATTTGAAATACATTGATTTTTCAAATGCTAATGGTGTTTGCAATATGTTGAAATACATATACTTGCTGTATGGTATGATGTATTTCAATGAACTAAGATACAATTTTGAAAGCAAATCACAACTACTCCATACGCTTGTTAACGTCGTTATAAGATGTATTTCAATGAACTAAGATACAATTTTGAAAGCAAATCACAACCCTGTATCTGTATTAATCGGCGGTACGCCTGATGTATTTCAATGAACTAAGATACAATTTTGAAAGCAAATCACAACTAATCTTTACTACTGATAGTGAATTATGGGGATGTATTTCAATGAACTAAGATACAATTTTGAAAGCAAATCACAACGTATCCGACGTTGCGCCCCGTATGGATTTGGATGTATTTCAATGAACTAAGATACAATTTTGAAAGCAAATCACAACTAATGATTATTAAGGCTATTACTCCTGTTAGATGTATTTCAATGAAC
>NZ_CVRU01000037.1 GCF_001261715.1 Dysgonomonas sp. HGC4
TATTTTTATCATGGTTTCTACAAAGATAAGTAAACTTTTAGGATGTTTTATTGTTATTCATTTGCTGTTTGTATGTTATATAAGTAACATTAAATATTTATAGCTATATTTTGTAATTATAACTATCTCTGCTTATTATACTTGCCAAAGCTATAAAAAGGTGTATAACCTTGATAATATAAGTATCATAATTGGACTCTATTGAGACGAAATAATCTTGTAGTGAATATTTTACAATACTTAATTATAAACTAAACGGTAAATTGTGTATTTTTGATACTTTTTCAAAATATGAAGCTACTACGAATATTTTTATTCTCTATATTTTTTCTATGCGGACTTGCTCCGCTGCAATTAACAGCTCAAAATCCAGACACGGAAGTTCGTGCAGCGTGGCTTACTACTAACTGGAATCTCGATTGGCCTTCGGCTGGTTTATCTCCGGAGAATCAACAAAAACAATTGGGGAGAATACTCGATCAATTACAAGCAGCAAATTTTAATACAATCCTGTTTCAGGTGCGTGTACGTGGCGATGTGTTTTTTCAATCGAAGATAGAACCTTGGAGTCCCTTTTTTACGAAAGACAAAACTATTGGGTCTATTACAGCCTATGATCCTTTGGCTTATGCTATACAGGAATGTCATAAAAGGGGATTAGAGTGTCATGCCTGGATTGTGACTTTTCCGTTGGGTTCAAAAAAACAAGTTAAAGAACAAGGGAAATCGTCTGTTGTTGCCCGATATCCACAACTTTGTAAATTGTATAAAGATGAATGGTATCTCGATCCTGGAAACCCCGATGCAAGAAAACACATATTGAGGGTGGTGGATGAAATTGTGAGCAACTATGATGTAGATGGAGTTCACTTCGATTATATCCGTTATCCCGAAGCAGCAGGTAAATTTCCCGATAAAGATACTTTCTCGAAATATGGAGTAGGGGAGTCTTTGCAGGAATGGAGGCGAGATAATATAAGTGCATTAGTATCTGATATATATGATCAGACAAAAGAAAAGAAACCTTGGGTGCAGGTAAGTTGTAGTCCTATTGGTAGATACAAGGATCTTAATCCGCTGAGAGGAACATGGACAGCCTATTCGAGTGTGCATCAGGATGCAGGAAAATGGATGATGGACGGAAAAATGGATGCTGTGTATCCAATGATGTATTATAATGAAGCAGAATTTGGAACGTATGTTGAAGAATGGGTAAAAACGAGTAATGGACGTTGGGTTGTTCCTGGTCTTGGCGCCTATCGCCTAATGCCCTCAGAAGGAAACTGGCGATTGAAAGATATTACAGACCAAATCGATTTTATTCGAACAAGTAATGCTGTTGGGGCTGCTTATTATAGAGTGGGAAATGTTCTGGAAAATATAAAAGGTTTGAAAGATGGTTTAGTACCTTATTATAGTTACCCTGCCAAGTTGCCTTCTATGAAATGGTTAGATAATGTAGCGCCTCTTTCGCCTATCAATATGCAAGTATATCAATCTCCGAATGGAATTACTACTATAGAGTGGGAGTCGTCTGATTTATCCGAAGGTCAGGTTTATACCGTTTATGAATCTTCAACCGAAGATTTTAATATCAAAAATGTAAAGACTATTGTAGCTTCCGGTTTAAGAGCGAATAAACTACAAATTCAGACACCAGATGTAGAAGAAGGCGTTTATTATTCGGTTACTGCCTCAGATCGCTTTCATAACGAGAGTGTACCTTGCTTTCCTGTCTATTATATTTTCTCCAGAAGTTTAGAGAAATAAAGTCACAGACTTCTTAATGTTTTTTTAATAACACAATGAATATGAAACCGAAATTATTTTTTACTGTTATCCTAGTATTAGCAATCGGAATAGGATCTAAAATTGCCGCATGTTCTCCGGTGCGCGTACCCTTTGATGTTTATGCTAATGCTTTTACTCCACAAGGAGCGTATTATGCGGTAGAAGGATATTATACTGATAAAGCTAATTTTATGGTCACATATACATCCGATTCAATTGTTTCGGTTGGTAAAATATTGCCTGTTTTCGAATATGGTCCGTTTGGTAGTCAGTGTGAGAATTATGTTATGCCTGCAAATGTTGATGAAAATCAAATAGGTAAAGATAAACTTCGTATATTGATTCTTTATAAAGATCAGACAACCGCAGATAAACTGGTAACTCCTATTTTTCAATCGGAAGGAGTTGATGCTACAGGTGATGCGATACGATTAGTAGACAGTAAATTAGATCCAGAGGATGGTAATACTAAAAAAGTAATGCGTAGTGTACTTAAGAAGAACTTATACCAACGTTTATTTGAAGGTAAAAACATATCGTTGAATTGGAATGAAGAAATTTTTAAACCTTTTGATGAATAAAAGGTCCTTTGAGAATATAGAAAAGGCTTATTTCCTACGAAATAAGCCTTTTCTTATATATGTA
>NZ_CVRU01000038.1 GCF_001261715.1 Dysgonomonas sp. HGC4
TTATATTAGCTCCTTTTTCTATACTAAATAATCTAATACACAATATTATAGCCTTATAATATTGCAGAATAAATAACACTTATAACTAAAACACTTTTATAGAACACTAAACCTAAAAACTAAACTATCAGATAAACAACTATTTAAAGAAACTAAACTATCGATTAGGAATAAATTGTATTGGAAAGAGGAATCATTTTATGATTCAAGCTGTATCCTTAGCTAAGATGCTCCCCCTGACAATAAATAGCCATTTATTGAATAAAACAGTCTATTTAGGCATCTTTTAGGTATAACACCAAAGAGGTCATAAAAGTTTAGTAGACAAAGATTTCAAATAGAAATAATGTCTTTTTAACTCTCTGAGGTTGTCCTATTATATTTGAAACGGCTACTAACCTTACTTTTCTCAAACATTCAGGACTTCACATAGGTCATTTTTTCCCTATCGAATCATTATAGCATAACTCTGAAATAGCAGTATACATTAAATAATCTTAGTAAAAAAAATATGACCCTGCACTTTCGTACAAGGTCATACATCATATATATGAGACTTTCTCTATTTACTGAACAATCACTTTTACACCATTTGTGTTAGATATAAATTCAGGAGCATACATACATTGTATAGAAGTTATTCCATTAGAATACTCACCACTACGATTTACGTATACAGGATATTCAAAAACATATGTTCCTTTTGCTAAATGATCAAAAAAGAAATTAGTTGAAGCATCTTTAGTCGATTGATAGTAGTAAGTATTATTTTGCCATCTCAATCCTGATAAAGTTTCTATTGGCTCGAAACAAGACGCTCTCATATCTTTCAAGTGTACAAACTCCATATCACGATCTACTCGAACAGTTAGACGCATAATTACTTTATCTCCTACTTTCAGAGGATTAGATTCTGTAACTTCTACTAATGTCTTACCATTAGCAGTTGCCTTTTCTACAAATAACTTTTTGTCAATATTCAGCTCTCCTTTTTGAGTAGTTATCTTATTCAAGTCTTCGTAATATTGCCAATACATAGCACCCCATGCTGGTCCATCTCCCGATTTTTCGATCTTCACATTACCCATTTGGTTTGAAATCTGATCTCCTGACCACGACTCTTTGATATAACCTGTACCTAGTTCTTTATTTTTAGACTCAATCTTTTTATTATTCACAAAGATTTTAGATTCTCCTGTTGATGCAAACCAATCGCTGCCAGTACTCAACAATGCATATATAGCATCAATAGTAGCATGAGTAGATTCCCAAACCTGAGTTTGTTTTTGTTTCAACAACCACTGTTTCATTAGATCCATATCACTGGGAGATGCCTTTGTTTCTTGGAAAGCTTCCATTATGAAAGAGTGAACTGTTACAGCAGAGTTACTCATAAAGGCACTACTTGTATTATTTGCCCAGAACATTCCCATTTCATCATTAACGGTTGCGTGTTCACGAATCGAATTCATAATTTTATCACTCACCGCTTTATTACCATTACTTACAGACAATACTGCAAGTAGAGAACGTTCATATAAATTCAAATCAGTCCAATTTTTCTCTACTACAGATGTATAAAATTTTTCTGCCTCTCTTGTAGCTTGGTCGATTGGAATATCTCTGTAATTAGATCTTACATACAAATATTCTAACTGATTGGTAGATATACTTGTTATCTTCGTCCAATCTGTATTATGTTTCTTCAGTTCTGTAAAATCTTTTAAAATCTGAGCATCAATATATTTCAAAGCATTCATTTGCATAACACGCACTTCATTAGGATATTCAACTGCATTGAGTTTTACCAATTGCGAAAATCCATATAATATATATTGTGTCATACTTCTGCTCGAATACATGTCTTTATACCACGACCATCCTCCATCTGGATTTTGTAAATCCTGCAATTTAGCAATAGCTTGTTGTGTCTGCATATTCGTATTATTCAAATCAAATAATAACGATAGACGATTCATCTGCTCAGTTTCATTTTTGGCATCTAGAACCCAAGGAGTTTCTTCTAACAACACTGCTTTTAGCTCTTCATTTTTCTGTAATTTAGATACAAGTGTTTCCTTATTTCCACCTTGTTTTTTCCAAGCTTCAATCATTGTAGCAACCTTTGGATATTGTTTCATCATAAACGATCCCAAAGTATTTACATAATAACTGGCAAACCAATTTACAGCATTTTCATTTGTAGGATTACTCAACGTAGGTAATGCTTGTACTGCATACCAAGCAGGATTGCCTGTATACTCAAGAGTCAAACGGTAATTAGATAATGTATTCGATTTATTATTAATCAATTTTTCAAAAGCAAAATCTTTTGTCTGATTTCCGTTCACATTCATAGTCATACTTTCAGTCACTAACATTCTATTAGGAAGCACCGAAACTACATGTTGCTCACCATCACTAAATGAGGCACTCTCTGCAATAACTCGACAACCCAGCATATCAATATCATCAGGAACATCAAATGTCCATGTTGCCGATCCCGAAGCATCTTTCTCTAAAGTAAAGTCTTGATATTGATTAGTTACCCCAATTGATTTCACTTGATCTGTCAAAGGATCAAAGAATTCGATTCTAACTTTTCCACTGATTGCTTTATCCGATAAGTTAGATATTTTAGTAGATATGCTTGTTTTATCGCCTTCACGAACAAAACGCGGCATATTAGGTGTAACCATTAATTCTTTACGAGAAACTGACAAAGCTTCTAAACTTCCTATATTTAATGATTTGTCGTATGCTAAAGCTCTGAATTTCCAAGTAGTATTACTTTCTGGAACAGTAAAACTAATAATAGTCTCTCCGTTTTTATCTGTTTTCAATTGAGGATAAAAGAACGCTGTCTCATTGAAATTAGTACGAATTTGAGGTTTTGTAGACTCATCCATATAATTCTCTACAAGACTTTTTTCTTCGCCCTCACTAGCAATAACTTTATGCTCTTTTAATTCAGCAACATCAAGAGAAACTGCTCCCGCAGCTCTATCTTGCAACATTTCAGGAGCAGGAGACATCACAGACACACCTCTTACCATAACACCGTACCCATTGCCATAGAAACGGAATCCAAACCAATTTAGTTGATCCCATTTAAATGGATCGTATTTATAAGTTACACTTGCAAAAGATGATGATGCACTCGCAGTTCCAAAAGCTGAGCCATCGCTACTAAATGCTCTAGGATAAATATACTCTTCATATTTAGGATTTAATAACCAAATATTGGGAGATTGTAATTGATCTAATGAAGTGTCGTACATCGAAGCCAATAATTCAGCAAAGGCTGGTTTATTTTTATTGTCTTTTACTGAAATACGCCATTCTTCCTGTTGACCGGGGCGAAGTTTATCTCTAAATACTTCGAATTTTAAATTCAAGTTCTTAGCCTCTTCTTCTTTAGAAAGAGTTACTTGTCTAATATATGGTTTTTCATCAATTACATACGTAAATACTGCTGTAATCTGATCACCATACTCATCTTTATAAGGAATTACAAATTTCTTATTCTCGTTACTCAACTCAAGATGTTGACGTTGCAATAGTTTATCTCCCTTTAGCAAGTCATAAAGTATAGTTGCATTTTTAGCAGATACCCCTAATACTATCTCAGCATTTTTATTGGAATTAAAAGTCTTTTGTTTTTCAATTAACCATTCATTTGTTTCAATGGGAGGAGTTTTATCATCCAAAGAATACAAGATAAAGTAACTGCGAGATACTACATCCCTACCCTTCTCATCTTTAGCATTTAATGATAACATATATCTAGCCGAAGATAATTTAACAATCTCATTTCTAAGATCAAATACCGTAGTATCTGTTGTAAAACCACCTGACAACACTTCAGCTTTAATACTATCATTAGGTAATACACTATATATTGTATAATTACCCTTAGCTTCGATAGCTTGTCCGTTAAGATTTGTTGCCATCACATGTATTTTTTCTTTCGATGCTTTATCTAATTGTGAGGGAATATTAGCTGATAATATCATCGACACATCACCTATAGCAAAATTATAGTTCCCACTTTGTGTTTCGCCATTTATGTCAGTCACCTCCGCATTTACAGAAAAATTAAAAATATTATTACTGAATCTTCCTGCAGGAGAATCATTTAAAGGTGCAGTAAAAGTAATCTCAAAAGAACCATCATCGTTAGTTGTTACAGTTCCATTATCTATATTCTCGGTAGGTGCCGGAGACCACCATCTAAAGAATGAACTTTTCGTGATACTATACTTTACATTAGCTCCCTGTACTTTAGCTCCCGAATAATTTTCGGCACGACCTATAAGTTTCACTACATCACCAAAAGCATATGTCTTTTCTATTTTATCGAATGTTATTTGAAAGGTCGGACGTTTATATTCTTCAACATTAAAATATTGAGAAGATTCTCCTACTTCAATTCTATATTGGCCCGTAAGTCCGTTTTGAGGTAACGCAAACTCACCTGATATTGATCCGAATTCATTAGTAGAAAGTGTTTTATCTACAACCAGTTGATTGTTTGCATTATATAAACTCACTTTATACTTCTTATTTGTATTTAATACTGTTGTTTTCTTATCAACTTGTTTTGCTGATACAGCCTTAAAATACATAATCTGACCGGGACGATATATACTTCTGTCAGTAAATATACTAATCACGTCATCATTAAGAGAAGGAGAATATACTGAAGTATTAGAGAAGTATTGATATTGAGGTAACTCTACCCCATCTTTACTCACTCTATATACATATCTGAAATTGTCTTTGTTTTTATTATCCTTTAATAATTTCTTAAGATCATAAGTAGCAAAACCTTCCGCATTGGTCTTTACTTCGTCAACCTTCGTATACTTTTCAGGAGACCATGACACTGCATAAATCACAATAGAAGCATCTTTCATTGGCTTACCCGAAAGGCGATCTACTGTATAAAACTCATACTGATCTTCACCTGTAATTCTCGCAAAATCGGCTATCGTAGAAATACTAAATGAAAACCAATCGTTAGTTGATGTATTACTCTTCTTATCAAAATCGGCTGTTACTTCATAATTACCTATTTTATCTAATTCTAAAGTAAACTCATGTTGATCAGTCGAATAAGTAGTTTTAGGATTAAGCGCTATTTTTTCAGTCTTAACAATAGCATTGGTCTTTTTATCCTTGACTTTGATGGTCATTTCTTTCAAATTTTTATATGTCAATTTGAAAGTCTTACTTTTATTATCAGGATGATATACCGATGCTCCATCTATTCTTGCATAAGGGCTTTCCAGTAAAGCTAATTTACCTTTTAGTAAATTAATACGCTTATAGTTAGGATACTTTTCCAAACCATATTTACACCAATCATATGCTTTTTTAGTATTAATATTATCACCTTGATCTACACGGCGATAGTAGTCCCATCTGGATAAATTATTGCTATTCAGGTAATCAACTAAAGCACTAATAACCTCTACATTATAATCATATGCCTGATTCTTTTTTTCTAATGACTCTAAAAAATTATAAGCATATTTGGTTCGATATGTTTCCGAAAGACCTGATAAGTAGCTATTTCGTCGCAGCTCTAACAACATTAAAGATTCATTCTTATTACGACTAAGAAGAGATTGAAGAAACTCTTTATAATATTGTAAAGTAATGAGATTATCCTCTCCTGAAAAATCTAATTTCACAAAATCGGATGCAGTTACAGCCAAATCTGATACTTTATATTTCTTTGCAGTAAGAGCTTTTTGAAACCCTGACACTTGATTATTTGCCGAAGTTATCCTCGTAGATTGATCTATTGCCCGATTCACCAAGAAATCATACAGTGTAGGATACAATGTCTGAGAATCATCACCTAGCTCTATAATATCCTTATAGTTCTTTGTAGTCTGCTTCAACAATGATGGTTGATCTTTTACTGATTCCTCCAAATTGCTTAGAGCTTTCTCTTGAAATATATTCTTCGACCACTCTTTCATATCATCAGGTACAAAACCTGCAATATTAGTCCTACGATCAATGGTCCATCTATCCACATCATAATAGTTCAGATATAACTCGGCCAACATCGAATGTAATAATGCTTTATCATTAACATCCCTAGAAGTAGCTATCAGATTTTCCAGATCAGTAAATAACTGAATATTCTCTTGCTTATCCGTAGCTATTTGATACTTATTCTTGTAGATCAAGGCTTTTATTGTCTGCGATGTATTTTTATCAGCAATTGCCTGTTTCAGAATTTCATCTATTACATTTATTGCAGACTTAGGCAGATCGTCCTTCTCTAATTTCTGTATCTGCGTCCACTTTTGTTCATATGACTTCATAGAACCTCCATTTTTTAAAGTCTGAGAAAATACTCCAACAGATAAGAGCAGAGTCAGACCTAAAATTAATCGCTTCTTCATATTTTTATTATTTTACGTTTCTCGAAATAAAGCTTTAAACCTTTTCTACAACAACAGCAATAGACTGTTATAATAAGAAAGTATAGCCATTAAATACTTTCATTTATTTAATAGGTAATTTTGAAAGGAAAATTCCATATAGCAACTCCTCTTTTTAACCTTTGCAGCTATTAGTTACCAGATATTAACAGTACTGCTACCAAATTATCACTTTGATAACCCAATGGGCGATGGTAAACATATATACAATATTGATTCTGTGTTTCAAAATAATTACCCTCTACTACAGAGGTAGTATAATTCTTACCCGACTTTGCCAAGTATTGATAATTGTATGCACCTTGCTTTAATAGCATAGAGCCACGATACTCTTTCTCATTATAATCGTATGTCATCAATGACTTCTCATCGAATATATCATTTGTAAAAGCACCATTTAAATAGATTGGCTCTAAGAATGGATTATCGGCTTTTAAAGTAAAATTGGTGATAAAATAATCAGCATCAACATCACTGTCTCGTCCTTCTGCATTTCGAATAAAAAATCTCCCATCCTGATCACGATCATATACATGCCTTCTGCCTGCTCTTATTTTATCGGGAACAACATAAGTATAGTAATAAGGTCTTATATACTTTGTTGATTCTATCCTCAAACCATTATATCGAAAACTTACAGACTCGAATCTTCGATATTCATTACCTGCTTCAAAAATTAAGTCCCTATTCAATTCATACACCAATCTATTACCTTGAATAAAAGTTGGTTTAATAACTGATTTCTGATTATCCAGACGATTATTTTGACGAACAAATACCGTTAAGTCAGAAAACACATCTCTTATCCTCAAATTATTAGTATTGATAACGAAAGATACTTGCTGATGCTCTCTATTACTATCTATATCTGTATTAGAAGAAACCGAGCCTGTTATTTGCACCTCAGGATTTAATATAGAAAAGCAGGCAGTCAGCAAAACCTTATTGGGGTTGTCCTCTTCATACACCTCTACGACATAATTACCTGAGAGCATTATCCGTTGCCTATCGTTAGGTATTTCAATATTGAAATTTATATAATCTACAGTTGTATTAAAGGATAAAGCAAAATCTTCGATCGGAATATCATTAAATCCATCTACATATTCAACATCTATCAGCGGCGAGCGAGTCCAATCAGCATAACAATTGATAAGACGATAGCGCAACTGCTTAGTTGAGTTGGCACCCATCCTATCGAAATTTATCTGGATATAATCATTATTGTTTAATTGAATATAGGGCAAACGCCGCCAATCGCCCCCTGCATTGACTTGTATAGTATGTATTTCGTCCGATAATGCTTGTGTTTTATATACTTGTCCATACATTAAAACTGTAGAAACAATGAGCAAGTATAAGAATAAGGATATACGTTTCATAGAAGAATAATTTATTTCACACACTAAAGTAATAATAACAAATAAAGGAACATCTAAGTTTAAACAAAACTTGTACAACTAAGTAATATAAAATATTTATACCACGTTTTAATATTATAACTAACTATGTTTTTTACTTGCCAAAGCAATAAAAAGGTCTGAGACTATAATATCTCAAAGTGTAATATTCTACTATTCCTATTCCTCCTTATGGAATCGGAGAGCATTATCCCCTCTATAATTATATAATCTAAATTTGCATATTATGATTCTACAAACTAAATCGATAAGTATTATACTAGGAGTATGCCTTTTGTTATCATGCTCCAATAAATCCTCTCAAGGAGAGCATCAAGCTAGTGATATTTCTGAATCAGCAGCAAGTGCAGAAACCGAAGCAAATATAGCTTTTACGCCCCCTACCATACTGCAAGGAACATCAGCAAGTTCTTCTCAATCTAATTTTATAAGCTCTCTGGCAGCATCTACCAGCAACCATGATGATGTTCATAAATTTATAAGAACTGCCCAAATAAAATTCAAAGTAAAAGATATTCCCAAAGCAACTTATACGATAGAAGATATCATTATAAAGAACAATGGTTTTATAATCCATTCAACTATAAATAACGAGAATAGCTATTCAACGACTACTAATATTTCTAACGACTCATCTTTAGTAACTCATTACAGTAATCTTATTGCCGATCTCGTATTAAGAGTACCACATACCAAATTAGATACTGTATTAAAGCAAATTGCACCACTAGCTCTTAAAATTGATTATCGAACTATAGAAGCAAAAGATATTACTTTACAGCTACTTTCTGAGAAAATGAAACAGGAGCGCATGAGTAAAAAAGGTAGACGAATATCAGATGCTATTAATAATAAAGGACATAAACTGAATGACGTAATAGATGCAGAAGAAGTTCTTGACAATACTCTCGAAGAAGCCGATAAAACAAAGTTGGCTGAATACGAAATAAACGATCAGGTAGAATACAGCACCATCACTATTAAATTATACCAAAATACAAGTGTATATACAGAAAGAGTATTACGCGAAAAACCTGTAGAAGAATATGAAACCAGCTTAGGCGAAAAAGCAAAAGACGCATTATATAATGGATGGATTATCGTAAGTTCATTACTTATATTCCTACTCAATATCTGGCCACTTATTCTAATCGGTGCAATCTTAGCTATACTCTATTGCAAATACAGAAAGAAGAAAGAATAAGTAGTTGTGCAGATAAAATATTACCTTTAATGGTACTCAATTGAAGTAGTATATAAAAATAGCCGAACAAATTAGTTCGGCTATTTTTATTATTGATATATCATATTAAGAAGAAAGAACTCTCTTTTTAGCTAAGAATTCTTTGATTCCTCCAATATGTTCTCTTACTTTCTTATCTGAGAATTCAAATACTTTAGTTACTAATCCATCAAGGAAATCACGGTCGTGAGATACTAATATTACAGTTCCATCATAATCCAGAAGAGCATTTTTCAAAACCTCTTTCGTTTTCAAATCGAGGTGATTGGTAGGCTCATCGAGAATAAGAAGATTTACAGGCTCAAGCAATAATTTAATCATTGCTAAACGTGTACGTTCTCCTCCTGATAGCACTTTTACTTTTTTATCAGAATCATCTCTATTGAACATAAAAGCACCTAATATGCTACGTATCTGCGTACGTATATCACCTTCAGCAACGCGATCTATTGTTTCAAAAACAGTTAAGTCTTCATCCAATAAGTCAGCTTGATTCTGAGCAAAATAACCAATCGTTATATTATGCCCCAACATCATTGTTCCCGTGTATGGAGTTTCGCCCATCACACATTTAACAAAAGTTGATTTACCTTCACCATTCTTACCGGCAAGAGCAACTTTCTCTCCACGCTCTATCATTAAATTGGCATGCTCAAAAACAAGATAATCATCATATTTTTTAGTAACCATATCAACCGTTAACGGATAAGTACCCGAACGTGTGGCTGGTTGAAACTTAATGCGAATAGATGAACGATCTTCTTCATCAATCACTACCCTATCCAGTTTTTCCAATTGGCGCACACGGCTTTGTACCAAAGTAGCCTTAGCTGCCTGAGCACGAAATCGCTCTATAAACTCTTCAATTTCCTGTATTTGTTTTTGCTGAGCTTCCCAAGCATGTACTTGCTGTTGACGGCGTTCTTCTCTCAATTCTATATATTTAGAGAAGTTTACTTTGTAATCGTAAATTTTACCTAAAGTCAACTCAATAGTCCGAGTAGTTACTGCATCGATAAAAGTACGGTCATGCGATATAAGAACCACTGCATTTGCCTGAGTAGTTATAAAATCCTCTAACCAACCGATAGATTCAATATCTAGGTGATTGGTAGGCTCATCCAATAACATAATGTCAGGTTTACGAAGCAACAATTTAGCTAGTTCGATACGCATACGCCAACCACCGCTAAACTCGCTCGTTGCTCTGTCCAAATCGTCACGTTTGAAACCAAGCCCCATCAATGTTTTCTCAACCTCACCATCGAAGTTGGTATCTTCTATATTTGCTAGCCTTTCATGGGCATGGGTAAAATCATCCAATAATTTCGAATAATCATCCGACTCATAATCTGTACGAGTCTCCAACTGACGATTCATTTCTTCTATAAGTGCTTCCAGATCATAAATCTGCGAAAAAGCCAATGAGGCCTCTTCACGAACAGTTCTATCATCCGAAACCTGCATAACCTGAGGCAAATAACCGATAGTCATCCCTTCGGGACCTGAAACTGAACCCTGATAGCTTTTATTTACACCTGCAAGTATCTTCAACATGGTACTTTTGCCTGCACCATTTTTACCAACAAGAGCTATACGATCCTTAGCGTTAATTATAAAATTTATATTATCAAAAAGAGTTTTTCCTCCAAACTCTACTTTAAGCGATTCAACTATCAGCATGTACTTCTATTCTTCTTAATTTAAAACGAGGTGCAAAGGTAGATATTTTGAAGAGATAAACAACCCTGCAAGTATCTAATAACCATTCTCAACCAATTTAAATAATGCTAAATATCTATTGCCACATTACATAAGTATAACTAACTAGGTATATTTTACTTACCGAATTAACCAAACCGTCTGCCACTCCAATGATAAGCATCAAAACATTCTAAAAATGAAACAACTGTAAGGAGAACTTAAAAAATGGTATCAGATTTGATCCAAAGCAAGAAAATACAAGTTTTTTTTGTATTTTTGTTCATCTTTATTCAGTATATTGATACTGGAAGATATCTATTGTTACATAATTTATACTAAAGAGATTAAAGCTTGCTTTATTATCCGTATACTTACATTGTACAATATATTTAGGTCTATACCTTAGTAATCATTTTTTAATACAACATATAAAGATGAAAGTTCTGAAATTCGGTTCCACTGCCATTGCAAGCCCCGAGAGGCTTAAAATTGTTACTAAACTAGTTAGTCAAATACCTAATAGTATTGTAATACTTTCTGCTATTGCAGGTACAACCAGTCAATTAGAAGAAATTTCAGATTATTTATACAAAAAAAACCCTGAAGGAGCGAACGAATCTATCAATCGTCTGGAAAAAGAATATCTTGAAAAAGTTGAAGAATTATATTCTGCACAAGCTATAAAAAGCGAAGCTGAATCTTTTGTTATAGAAACGATTTCTTATATCCGCTCATTTACAAATGATCTGTTCACACTTTTCGAACAAAGAATAGTACTTGCTCAAGGCGAACTTCTAAGTACAGGGCTTTTTACATTAATGCTAAAAGAGTTAAATATTAAAGCTCTTGAACTACAAGCTAAAGACTTTATTAGAATAGATAAGAAGCAAGAACCCGATTCTACTTTCATTCAGCAAAACCTTACTAAGCTATTACAGCAAAATAAGGATACTGATATATTTGTAACCCAAGGTTATATCTGTCAGAATACTTATGGCGAAATAGATAACTTTCAATTTGGAGGAAGCGATTATTCGGCATCTCTTGTGGGTGCAGCCATCCAAGCAGAAGAAATTCAAATCTGGACAGGCTTTGATGCTCTATATGGTAATAATTCTCAATTGATTTCTAATACACATATTGTACATCAGATCAATTTTGATGAAGCTGCCGAATTAGCATATTTTGGTGCTAAAATATTGCATCCAATGTGTATTCTTCCTGCTAAAATGGCAAATATACCAGTACGTTTATTGAATATATATAAACCAGAAGGAAAAGGTACACTTATCTCTAATCAGACTGAAAAGGGAAAGATTAAGGCAATAGCGTCTAAGGATGGTATCACCGTTATCAATATTAAATCGAGCAGAATGCTACTCGCTCATGGCTTTTTGAGAAAAGTCTGTGAAATATTCGAGAATCATCAAACATCAATTGACATGCTTACCACTTCTGAAGTCGGCGTAGCTGTTACTATTGATAGTCCTAAATATCTGACTGAAATTACAGATGAACTGAAAAAACTAGGCATAGTAACCGTAGACCAAAATATGACTATCATTTCGGTTGTAGGCGATCTTAATTGGGAAAATGCAAGCCTAGAAGCAGAAGTTCTGGATGCCATTAAAAATGTGCCTATCAGAATGATTTCATATGGAGGAAGCAGTTATAATATATCCTTCATTATCAAAGAAGAAGACAAAGAAAAGACATTACAATCTCTAAATAATAAAATATTCTAAGCGGTAAGATTTAAACCTTTTATAGCTTTGATTGTTGCAATATCCAGAGACGTTATGACTCTAAAATATATCATTAAATATTTTTCATTTACTTAATTACAATATATGACAAAAGGAACATTTCCTGTGGAGAGCTTCAAAGGGCTCGAAACTCCTTTCTATTATTACGATGTCAATCTATTAAAAGAAACCCTATCTATAGTTAAGGAAATAACTCATAAGTATGGTTATATACAGCATTATGCAGTAAAGGCAAATGCAAATCACAGAATTTTACAAATAATTGCAACTGCTGGTTTTGGAGCAGATTGTGTTAGTGGTAACGAAGTAAAAGCAGCTATTAATGCAGGCTTTCCTGCTTCTAAAATTGTTTTTGCAGGAGTTGGTAAAACCGATAAAGAAATAAATTTAGCATTAGATTACAATATTTTCTGTTTCAACGTTGAGTCATTACCCGAATTAGAGGTAATAAATGAATTGGCTGAGAAAAAAGGAAAAACAGCATCTGTAGCTATTCGTATCAATCCTAATGTAGATGCTCATACTCATGAATACATTACTACTGGACTGAACGAAAATAAATTCGGTTTCTCAATGTCTTCTTTGCCTAAAGTTTTTGCAAAGATCAAAACATTGAAGAATATCGAACTATTAGGTATTCACTTCCATATCGGATCTCAAATTACAGAAGTTGATACATTTGATCCATTATGCGAACGTGTAAACGAGTTGCAAACACAATGCGAAAACGAAGGTATTATTCTTAAACACATCAATGTTGGTGGTGGATTAGGCATCGATTATGATAATCCTAATGAAAATCCAATTTCTGATTTTAAAAATTACTTCGATCTATTCAATAGTAAATTAGAATTAAGAAAAGGACAAACCCTTCATTTCGAATTAGGTCGTGCCATGGTAGCACAATGTGGTTCTCTTGTTTCGAGAGTTACTTATGTAAAGGAAGGCGAAAGCAAAAAATTTATAATTCTTGATGCAGGTATGACCGATTTAATTCGTCCAGCTCTATATCAAGCATATCATAAGATAGAGAACATTTCATCTAATCTACCCATTCAACAATACGACGTGGTAGGTCCTATCTGTGAATCTTCTGACTGCTTTGCTAAAGATTACGAATTGAATGAAACTAAAAGAGGTGATTTTGTAGCCCTTCGCTCTGCAGGAGCTTATGGCGAAATAATGGCCTCACAATACAATTGCAGAGAATTGCCTAAAGCTTATCTATCAGATAGTCTATAAGCATAAATACTGGATATCAATATCTAAAGAAAGTCAAGAGCAGATAATTCTTGGCTTTCTTCTGTTGTAAAGGGGTAAGGTTTATAAATCTTAGTATCTTTGTCTAATATTTGGATAGAGATACATTGTATATATGTCTCTCTATGTTAATTATCTGAAAGTTTTGATGATATATTATCAAGTCATAGTATTATGCTTGATAAAGTATTAAAAGGTCTGAGACCTTAAACACAGCTATAAATATTTTACGGTACTTATATATATTCTATAATGGAACAATTTTCATCTTATTTTACGCTTGATATTATTGGAATAACACTACTATCAATACTACTAGTAACTCTTATTATTCAGATATTCTTTTATATTCTGTACTACAAGAAGCCTGTGTCTTATTTCAATAAAACTAGCAATAAAAATGAAGATAGAACCAATTTACCATCTGTCTCTGTAATCATAGTAGCCAAAGATGAATCCGAAAACCTTGCTCGATGTTTACCCTCTATTCTTAATCAGGACTATCCCGATTATGAAGTAATAGTTGTAAACGACGGATCAACTGATGAGAGTGAGTTCCTTTTGAAAAATCTAAAAAAAGAGTATCCGTTTTTATATAGCACCTTTTCACCCTATTCAGATGATAATGAGTCTATTCAAAACAAAGTACTACCACTTACTATAGGGATCAAGGCTGCACGTAAAGATATATTACTGTTTACAGAAGCCGATTCTCTCCCAATGACAAATCAATGGATCAAATCAATGATGAATAGCTTAGCCGACAAAGATATTGTGATAGGCTATAGTCGTTTTACAGAAGGTGAAGATTTCAACAATAAAACTGCCTTATTTGATAATCTATTATTCACTCTGCAATGTATGTCAATGGCTATTAAAAACAAGCCATTTGCTGGTCTATACAAGAACTTAGCATATAAAAAACACTTATTTTTCGATAATAAAGGTTTTTCGGCAACACTCAACTACGACAATGCTGAAGAGGTTTTTGTGAACCACATTATGACCAACAATAACACTGCCGTAGCTTTAAATCAGGATAGTTATATATCTACCGAACTTGATAATTTTTCTCATTGGCGAAAAATTAAGACAGCATATAGCAGAGCAAAATTTAATTTCAAAGGATTCACTGCTGGAATATTCTCATTGGAAACATTCTCCAGATACCTATTTTATTTACTAACTATAGCCTCAATAGTTTATAGTTCAATATTACTTCTTTGGGTATATTTAGCTGTTGCAATTCTATTCTTTATCATAAGATATACAGTCCAAATTTTAGTTTTAAATAAAGCAGCCGATCATTTTCTTTCAACTCGGTTTCATTTAACATTACCTTTTCTTGATGTTATTCAACCTTACTACAATTCTTACTTCTCTCGAATTTCTAAAAGTAAGAAGAGACGGAAAAAATAAAATACAATCATATATATAAAAAGGCTCATTGATATTTCAATGAGCCTTTTTTGGAACAAATTATTATAATAAATTAA
>NZ_CVRU01000039.1 GCF_001261715.1 Dysgonomonas sp. HGC4
TCTATGTGTTCTATTGATCTTTTTTCACGTTTATCTTCCAAAAATAGTTTCTTAGAGTTCTGTATTAGGGTATTGTAAGGATATTTCTATTTTAAGGTTAGTCGTGTTCGGTATTTGTTAAAATAGGAACTTATCCTATACTGTAGAGTGTTTAATCTTACAATAACTGTAATATTTTTGTTTATTTGCTTCAATAAGCCGCATCCTTTGTAAATAGAGGGATTTTGTTGTGGTTTCATGCTGTTTTTTTTGTTTATTTGCCTTCTATTTATTGGGGAAATTAATAAAATAAGGGAATGAACATCTTGAAAATTGAAAGGATGGACTTTTGCTATAAGCAACAGTTCGTTCTCAAAGACTTTGTGCTGTCCATTGCAGAAGGCAGTATTTATAGTCTAGTAGGAAAACCTAAATCGGGAAAAACGACAGCGCTAAAATTGATCTTAGGTTTATTAAAAACGACTGCTTCCACAGTATATATTAAAGGGCAAGACTTTTATAACCGGAGAGAAAGTCTCCAGAGTATTGTTGGTGCTATTATTGATCTTCCGTATTATCAAAATTACCTAACAGTTAAGCAGAACTTCTTATATATAGATATGCTCTTTGGTTATGGAGATTTGCGGATAGCCGAAGTCTTACGGTTTATCGGGTTGGCAAAATACACCAATACCAAGGTGAAAAAGCTAACCATAACCCAACAAAAGTTTCTTAGTGTAGGAATTGCATTATACCATAATCCGGATCTACTTGTCTTTGACGATTTATTAAGAGACTTGGATGAAGATTCAAAGGGTGATATCTGTAAGTTACTTCTTAAAATCAAGAAGAAAGGTGGAACTATTCTGATGTCAAGTCGAAGTATAGATGATATAAGAAGTTTCAGTACTCATATAGGCATACTCGAAAATGGGAAGATATATAAAGAAGTCTGTTCTCAGGAATTAAAAAGTGAACGCTTTCAAAATGCCGATCTTCTAGTTTAAAGCTATAATGTTTCGACCTTTTTTCGCTTCTGTGATTGT
>NZ_CVRU01000040.1:0-666 GCF_001261715.1 Dysgonomonas sp. HGC4
TTTAGTAGTCGTGTGTAGTGATTCACTCTTTTGTTTTTTTGAATTTTATATACAATGTAATAAAACTATTATATTTTAGGTAAATTTTAAAATTTGCGATATTAAATTAGAAAACATATGTAACGAAATTTTTATTGATTAATTAGAAATATTGCATTGGATGAGGCTCTAGAGGACTTGCTTGATGTGACAGACCGTTTGGTAGAAACTTCTCATGCTATAAAAGAAGATTAGGAAAGTGTTATCCTTAAAACAAAGAATCCAGTAGATATAATCAAGCATATTGAGAATTTCTTCGCTTATTCAGAATCGCAAAGAGAACTGTTTACAGAAGCTTTTACTCTAGCTATAATTGATGATCAGGAAGCTATCGAACAGTTATTGTACCGTCTAAAAAGACTTCAATAATTTTTCATTTTTTTAATTTAAAAATTTCATAAGCAGAACATTTTTCCTGCTTATGAAATGCTTAATCAAAATAAATATCTATATTTACCCTTGTAAAATAATCCTTTACAAAGACAATGACATCTGATTTAACAAACATTTCGACAAATAACAATCTAAATTTTAATCATTTAGATTTGGTTATGTGCGTTGAAATGTTAGAGAGAGAGAGAGAGAGAGAGAGAGAGAGAGAGAGAGAGAGAGAGAGAGAGTTAACTA
>NZ_CVRU01000040.1:693-2853 GCF_001261715.1 Dysgonomonas sp. HGC4
ATAAAGATATTTTAGGCGGAGTAATCCGCCTTTTTCTGTTATTGTGTTTTTTATACGTATTCTTTTCAACTTTTACATATCCCCCCAATACATATATCGATAGTTGTTCAGGTAAACGTTTTCGTATTTCTGATTTGTTTTTTTGTAGTCGTTCAAAATCAGTACGATATTTCCGTTTATCCATGGCACAGCTATGTCCGGCAGCGGTGTGTAGTGATTACATGCTGCTGCTTTCTTATAACTTACTGCATAACAATTTGTTTGAACTGTCTTGTTATTGCTTTTATTATTCTGGCTATCCTAATAAATTGAAGCTGTTGGCGAAGGTATGTCCGACAGTATCCCATTTACTAATAAAAATTTACTAACTAATATAAAATAACAAATGAGAAAAACTTTTTTATTGATTTTGTACTCTCTGAGCTTAAGTCTTTGGTCTCAGATTGGTATAAATACCGAAGATCCCCGGTTTGATTTGGATGTACGGGGAGATGTTTTTGCTTCAGGCAAAAGTAAAATTGGAGGTGCTACGGTAATGAATCCTTCTATACAATTAGAGCTTTCAGATGCCGATAAGGGCTTGTTATTGAATCGAGTTCCTTTAACAAATCTTACACAAAAATCGCCTGTGGCTGGAGCTGTTACTGGTACACTTATCTATAACGATGGAGGAGGTGCATCTAATCAATTCGATGACGGTGTTTATTTTTGGAAAGATAATCAATGGAGGGAGCTTTGGGGATTTCTACCTACGCAAGGAATTTCTCTTTATTATGCAAGTTCTAATGTGGTAGCAGGACCTGCTACCGGAAATAATCAATCCAGTATGGTATCTATGCCTTTCACTTCAACAAGAGGAGGTGCAGCTGAAAATCTCGTTTTACCTGAGAGCGGATCCTATGCTTTTAATGTAAAGTTATATGCAAATTTTTGTAATGCTGCAGGAAGTCCTATTATTCCCCAAAATGCAGGAAAGGTGGTTGTTTATGTGGGTATTTGGATTAACAATGTATTAAATGATATAAGTGAAATATTTTATCAGGTATCTCCTCTGGCAAATGGCTCTACAGGTTTGAATAGTTCAAATCTAACCAATGTAATTTTAGGATGTTCGGGTAATGCCGGGGATCAGATAGATATTCGGTTGGGATTTCTACAAGCAAGTGTTAGTTCAGGAGAATATATAAAAAGTCAATACTCAAGTTCTGTGAATCCTTATTCCGCAGCAACAACTATGCTCTTCTGGAAATTATAAAAATAGAAAATGTAATAGTAGAATTTTAAGCAAATTGCTTTTTTATTAAAAATGAGATAAAATGAAATTAGATATAAATAAATTATTATTAAGTATTGTTGGCTTTCTTTTTTTTATAGAAGGCTATAGTCAGGTTGGTATTAATATAATAAATCCACTGTTCGATTTAGACGTCCGGGGAGATATGTTTATTTCAGGAAAAAGTAAGATGGGAGGAAGTGCTACGGACGCAATGAATCCTTCTATACAATTGGAATTGTCAGATACCGATAAAGGGTTGTTATTGAACAGGGTTTCTTTAACGAATCTTACACAAAAACTACCTGTGGCTGCAGCTGTTGATGGTACACTTGTCTATAATACGGTTCAGGATGCAACGAATCAACTATATCCTGGAGTTTATGTCTGGCGAAATAATGCTTGGCGGAGGCTAGTGGATGAGATTCCTCCTAAATATATTTCTCTTTATTATGCAAGTTCTAATGTACTAGCAGGACTTGCTAGTGGGGGTAATCAATCCAGTATGGTATCTATGCCTTTCACTTCAACAAGAGGAGGTGCAACCGAGAATCTCGTTTTACCGGAGACCGGATCCTATGCCTTTAATGTAAAGTTATATACAACTTTTAGTGATGTTTCAGGAAATGGTATTATTCCTAAAAATGCAGGAAAAGTGGTTGTTTATGTGGGTCTTTGGATTAATAATGTATTAAATGATGTAAGTGAAATATTTTATCAGGTATCTCCTCTGGCAACTGGCATTACAGGTTTGAATGGTTCAAATCTAACTAATGTAATTTTAGGATGTTCAGGTAATGCCGGGGATCAGATAGATATCCGGCTGGGATTTCTACAAAGCAGTGTTAGTTCTGGAGAATATATAAGAAGTCAATACTCAAGTTCTG
>NZ_CVRU01000041.1 GCF_001261715.1 Dysgonomonas sp. HGC4
CTTGTTGTAGGGGGGTATTATAATGGAGGAACAAGGATGCGGTATTACCGGATCGACTTTAAGACAGCGGGTTCTTCGGGTGTTTATGTTGATTTGTTGCGAAACTGGGAGTACTACATTACGATTACCGATGTCTCGGTAGACGGCGAAAACAGCGAAGATGAAGCTTATCGCGGCTCCAGCAACAATGCCATCGCCAGTGTAGAGTCCTGGAATGCGGCCAGTAGCGATTCCCGTATCGGCATCTCCCATCTGTATGTCTCCAAGCGTTATCCGATCGTTAAATATGATGGTACAGAGTTGTTTGCCGGAGATGGTAGGATACAAATAAAAACCACTCATTCGGATGGTTGGCAGTTCGATACCGATGCGACCACGACCGCTACTCTTGCATGGGCGAATGTTTCTGTGACCGGTGGTGTTGCCAACACGGATTATCAGTTGTCGTTTGCCCCGGGGGTAACGACAGTTCCTCGTAGGGGTGAGGCAACAATAGTGTCCGGTAATTTAAAATACAAAATCTATTTTATTCAGAGTCCTATTTTTGCTGTGTCCAATATCTACTACGATGCTGTTGCCGGGCATTTAACTTTTGGTATTGGTGACCCTTCAATGGAGACGTATCAGGGTGTTTACTTTAAATTTGGCAGCCTTACGGGTATTGCTCCTACTCCTGATAATTATAGTACTTCTACTGTTACTTATCCTCCGAGCGGCGGGTCCACAACATCGTCACCGGATTGGGGTTCTATTCCTTATACAAATACAGGTGATCTTGTCCATAACTCTACTAGTATTGCACAAGGTAAAGGTGATATCTGTAAATACCTGACTAGTCAGGGTTGGGCTCCTCCCGGAAACTGGCGTATGCCAACAAATGATGAATTAGTCTTCATGTTAAATAGTGGTGGTTCTTGGGTGAATGGTACAAACACCTCTGGCAACAATGCGGGTACGAACAGTATAGCTTCAGGATGGAGAAATCCTGGTGATATAAATTATCCTTATGGATACTTCTTGCCCGCTTCAGGTTACCGCTACGCCAGCAGCACGGGTCCGTTGGACAATGTGGGTACTTTCGGGTACTATTTTTCGTCGTCACCGAATGTTACGCTCGGTTATTACTTGGGCTTCAACAGTATTGCCGTGTTCACCGGCTACGGCGCGAGCCGATCGAACGGCATGGCTGTTCGCTGTATTGCAGAATAAGCGAACTGAAAGTGAGCGTATTCGATTGATTGGATTAATTTCCTCCGTGCATTTAAAAGCACGGAGGATTAAATACTGCCGTAGGCAGTCGAGAACAATTTTTAGGTTAATATAATACCGGCAATAATCAGCAAGCGAAAGGACAAAATGTTTTACCGAATTGCAAAAAAATAATTAAATTTCATTCTGGAATTTTAAATAACATCTATAATTATAGGAATGAAAGTACTCTTTTATCTGTTAGCTTTCCTTATACTGAATATCTTTCGTTTAAACGGACAGTATCAAAGGGCACCTTCAATAAAAAAAGACACACTGTATTTTGAGCAGAAACAACCACTGAAGTTTTGGAAACGTATAGTCCCTCCCGGCATATTGTTAGGCTTATCTGCTCTTTCCTGGCAGGAAAGAGATCAAGTACGCAGTATCCGCAACCGGTATATCCCTGATTTCCATAACAGACTGGATGATTACATGCAATATGGTCCGGCAGCGACTGTCTTTACGCTGAATTTGGTAGGCGTACAGGGTCGAAACAGACCCGCACGTGCAGCAGTCAACTGGGGCGGTGGGATGCTAATTATGGGAGGTATTGTCAATGTAATAAAGTCTACAAGCCAAATCATGCGTCCCGATGGAACAGCCAAGAATTCTTTCCCTTCCGGACATACGGCAACCGCCTTTATGAACGCGACCTTCCTCCACCGGGAATACGGTCACGTTAATCCCTTGTACAGCATACTGGGATATACGATGAGCACATATACGGGAATAAGCCGTAGTCTGAATAACCGTCACTGGCTGAGTGATATCCTGGCCGGAGCAGGTATCGGTATTCTCTCGGCCGATTTAAGTTACCTGATTGTCGATAACCTGTATAAGAATAAAGGTGATTTCTTTTCAGATTTTAAGGTGCAAACAGAATTGGAGAAGCCCTCGTTCCTGTCGATTAAGATAGGACAAGCATTTTATATGGATATGACTAGTTTTGAAAAAATAGGCTTGGAAGGAGCTCTAGAGGGAGCCTACTTCTTCAATAGAAGGTGGGGCTTAGGCTGTGAAATAGGTTTTATGCATATCCCCTTCGAGGAGGAAAGTTTAGAGGATATTTCTCTGGACCAATTATCTCCAAATCAGATACCTTATTTGGATATTCAATCTTTAGGCTTTGCTTCGTTTATGACTAACGGATATTATTCGAAATTTCTGGGTTCAAAATTAATCATACAGGGGAAAGTGTCTGCCGGCCTGGGAGTCGGGGTAGGTGGTAAGGTCAATCTTATAACCAAGGGACCGGGGACAAGCCAATCGTCAACAGAGATTCTTTTAATGGAATATTCCCTGAATAGAACATGTGTTGTCGGTACAGGCGTTTCAACTACGATGATGGTTGCCCCCTCAATCGGATTGTCGCTGTATGCCGATTACAAATATGCCAACCCAAAAGTCAATATCTGGTATAAAAATAGGGATGTTTCTAATGAAAGCAGCCACTTGTCTCTTAGTTCCCTGTCTTGTGGTATCCGGTTTGTCTCCTTTTTTTCCTCACCCTGAATTTACATTTCTACCATGTTGAAACAATTCCAGATCTTCCATTATATATTATTCTCTTCTCAAGAGATGAATTACTTCCTAATTATTCCTAATATTTAAAATCTATAAAAAATGTAACAGAAAGAATCACCAAATTCAAAAAAGATCCTATGGTCTTCAGGAAAGAATTGTTTAAAAAATCAAAATCTGTGACATAGTAAGTATGGTGTAAAAACGTTAAGTCAATAATACTCTCTGTATATACTTCAACAGATTGTGTGTCTGTATCAAATACTTGTTTAATTCCTGAGTTTGATTGTATTATTTTCATATCCTAATTTTTTTTCGCTGGATCTTCCAAAAAAATCTGGATGATTTAAGATATCATCTATCATTTGCTGTGCTTTCTTCTTTCCATATCTGTCTTCTATGACATCCAACAGATTCATTCTGGCTGTAGCATCAAAAGGTTGTAAACCGAAGTCATCTAAGATTAACAAGTCCATTTTTTCTCAGTTCGGTCGGTATGGTACCTTTTACTTTGGTGGACTTAGGTAGTCCCATCAGCCTGGATGTGTTAGAGTACATAACCTTAAATCTCTTCTGACAGGTTTCATATCCTAAAGCTGTTGCCAGATAAGTTTTGCTTGTAATAAAAATATCTTTCTGAGTACCAAGAAAACTAAGATCCGCCAGTCATTGAATCTGATTCTTATCAAGGCCTCTTTCTGCTGAGAAGCTTAGCCCTTCAACAGAAGCCTTGTGACGGTTAAGCCCTCTTATGGCTCTATCTATTGCTCTGTTACGCATGTCATTCCAGAGAGACTATATTTATTCATTTTGCAGAGACTATGTATAATAAGGATTTCTTGAAGGTTGCCAAATAGGTACTATCAGGACAAAAATAGGTAACGCAATTTAAATAGTTGTTATTAGGCTTTGTTGTTACTTTGTATCCATAAAGGTTAGCATTTGCAAGAAGCCGAAAACCAAGCAAGAAGAGTATTATTTATTTTTCTTTTTTTTCTCAGCAAGAGAAGGTTTCAGATCATAG
The DNA here is from genome assembly GCF_001261715.1 of Dysgonomonas sp. HGC4. Classification (GTDB taxonomy): domain Bacteria; phylum Bacteroidota; class Bacteroidia; order Bacteroidales; family Dysgonomonadaceae; genus Dysgonomonas_A. The sequence continues at coordinate 3,797 of NZ_CVRU01000041.1, forward strand.
AAACGTTATAACATAATTACAAATATATGAAACATTTTGTATTTATATTTCTGTTGTTATTCACGCTATCCCCGTTATGGGGACAGGATAGTGCAGGCAATATTTTTCTGGGTACATCGCCAACGCCGTCTCTGGGCGTCAAGACCAATCTCTTATACGATGCCACATCGAGCATCAACTTAGGGTTGGAGTTGAAGCTAGATTCCCGTTATACACTTGACATATCGGGAAATTACAATCCTTTTACTTACTCAGGCAACCGTAAACTCAGACATGTATTAGTACAGCCCGAGTTACGTTATTGGCTTTGCGAACCCTTTTACAGTCATTTTTTCGGCATTCATGCCCTTTATTCCTCTTACAGTGTAGGACATATCAAGTTACCATTGGATTTGTATTCCAGCTTGAATGAGTACCGTTATCAGGGCAATCTCTACGGCGTAGGTTTTTCCTATGGCTATCAATGGGTTCTTTCACCTCGTTGGAGCCTAGAAGCCTCTTTCGGATTCGGGTATATATACACGAATTACGATAAGTACGAATGTAAGACCTGCGGAAAATTGCTTGATAGTAGCTATAAGCATTACCTGGGGCCGACAAAGGCAGGAATATCATTAATCTATCTCATTAAATAAGACACACATGAAACGAATCTATATATTTTATCTGTTAGCAGCCATCTTTCTGATGATTGCATCCGGTCTTCAGTCTCAAAACCGGGGTTCAGCTTATAAGGGTCAGCTGTGGGTCGAAAACTTCGGCGTAAAAGAGGTCAACGAAAACTTAGAGCTAAGCCTGAGAGTACACATACAAGGAAAAGCCGTTCTGGAAGATTGTCAAGCCATGTTGCTTATACCCGAACTTACCGGCGCAGTCACAGAAAACAACTATAGCCAGAGTGGTCTCAAGGGAGAGACTCAATCCTTATTATTTCCCTATATCCGTGTCAGCGGGGAAGACCGTCAAAAGTTGGATGAACGTTACCTTCATCTGGCAGGAATAGAGCGTTTTTTGGTCTATAAACAACCCTTGATGCAGATAAAAGCCAAAGAAGGGATCGATACCACCCTTATATACAATTGGCAAGTTCCTTACGAACCCTGGATGAATTCGGCACGTTTAGTTCTCCACCAGCAGATATCCGGTTGCCGTCAGGAATCAAGTCTTTACACCCTGGTAGTCAGTGACAGGGTTGAATTCGAAGCTCCGGCTGTCTATCAGATAAATCCTGAATTATCCTATCTCATACCGGGCAAGAAAGCTAAAAAATATCAGAGTCAAGGTACAGTTTATCTTGATTTTCAAGATGAAGTTGATGCTAAAAAATCCCGTAACGGCCAGCCACCGGTTCATCTTAACTTTCCAGTCGGAAAGTCTGTTATTCTTCGCGATTTCGGGCGTAATTCCGAAGAACTTCAAAAAATAGAAAGTGTGATCTATGGCGTGAAAAACGATACCGATATGACTATAACAGGATTGTTCATTAAAGGTTATGCTTCACCCGAGGGCACATATGCAACTAATGAACGCCTTTCTCAGGCACGAGTTATTGCTTTGAAAAATTATCTGAAAAACGAGTTCGGTTTAGAGGAAAGCCTTTTCAGGTTGAGTTCCATAGCCGAAGATTGGGACGGATTGGTAGCATTAGTGCAAGCCTCGGATATAGAATACAAAGACAAGATTCTGGAAATCATAGCCACAACAGAGATTATGAACAGACGTGAAGGTACTTTGATGCGACTGGCCAAAGGAGAACCTTATCGTAAAATGTTCAGGGAAATGTTTCCCAAACTCAGGAAGGTTGAATTCCTGCTCTATTATACCATTCGAGATTACACGATAGAAGAAAGTAAAGTTGTGCTGGCTCAAAAGCCGGAGAAGTTATCTGAGTTGGAACTCTTCAATCTGGCTCAAAGCTACGGTAAGGATTCGAAAGAATATATAAATATATTGACAGAAGTGATCCCCCGTTATTATCCGGATGATGTTGCAGCAAGAGTAAATGCTTCGGCTGTCCTGATTGAAAATGGCGACTTAAATGCGGCCAAAGATTTGTTGGAGAATATCGAGAATACAGCCATCCGCAACCATCCGGCTATACAAAACAATCTGGGTGTTATATACCTGAAATCAGGAGATCTCAATAGATCAAAAATCCTTTTTGAAAAATCAGCGGCCTCAGGAAATAAGGAAGCCATACATAACCAAAAAGAAGTACTGGCCAAACCTGTTACTTCAGGGAAGAGATAGATTATAAAAATTTTATTGTAGTATTTATTAATTTTTTATTATTATGAAACGAAAATTCAAATCATTATTAAGTCTGTTATTAACGGTAGGACTTCTGGGTGGTCTTACCAGTTGTTCAAATGACGACGATCAGGGATTAAATTCCGGGGGAAAAGTTGAAGCGGGTAAAAAAGCTTATTTCAGTTTAAGTTTTAGTATGCCGGGAACTTATGCAAACTTGCCTTTCGACGGCAGTCTTGAAGGAGGTACTCCGGCGGAATCTAAAATCAATACCGTTGATGTATTTGTCTTTACAAAGATAGGTGACTTTATTAACCATACTTCACTTCTTGGAAGCGATTTTACTGATCAGGGGATAGATCCCAATAACGGGCAGGTATATACTTCAACAAAGGTAATCGAAACAAAATCGGGAGAAAACTCTATTTATATAGCAGTTAATCTACCAGCATCCGTACAGACTGATATTCTGTCTAAGATCGGCTCTATAGGTCGTAATGCCCTTTATAAGGACCAACAGCTATTGGCCTATAGTGTTGCAGATGAAGCAGGTAGTAATTTTGTTATGGGTAGCAGATACGACGATCCAAGTTTTGTTTCGGTTGATATACCTGTATACGATGCTGCCAATGCTGCAGCCACAACAGTTAGCGTTCAGTCTAACGTAGTTCGTTCAGCGGTGAAATTTGCCGTGGAAAAAGCTCAAACGGTAGTAATCGATGTAACAAATCCGACACTTGCCGGTACTTTCGCTGCAGATCCTGCAGATAATACCAATCCTTTAATCAACTTTGATTTAGGTAATGTGAATAGAAGTATGTATACTGCACAAGCAGTCTCTAACACCGTACTAGACCCTAATTTCACTTTGGTTGTTTTAGACCCTAACTACAGTTCCGATCCGGCTGATGTTGGCCAAGGTCTTTATCCGATTGTTAGAACAGGTATAAACACACCTACTAACATCACTGCTTTCGATAGAGTAGCTTCTGCTAGTAATCCTTCTCCATTAGCTAATAATGCTATAGCGCATCTATATGGCTTGGAAAATACAGCTCCCAGTAATTCTTACGTTGGTAACGTAACCTATGTAGCACTGAAAACTAAATTTGTTCCAACAAATGGAGTGGATGCTAATGGTTCTTTCGGGGCAATCAAAGAGACCGTTACTGGTAATGTTCGTTGGTTTGACAATCAAGCTGCTTACAATACTGCAGTGGCTTCTCTGTTATCAACAGAGGTAGCTTTGGGTTGGTTTCAGAATGGTGAAGTGTATTATACAGTTTACGCTAAGAGACCGGGTGCTTCCAAGAATTTGAATGTATATCGTAATGATTTCTTTAAATTGACAATCAGTAAAATCAATTCTTTGGGTGATCCTAATCCCGGACCGAAAGATCCTTTATCTCCATTGGTAGACGATGCAAAAATTACTGTAAATATTAATGTTTTGCCATGGAATTTACTTCCTTTCAATGTTCAGTTGGATGGTCAGTAATCAAAAAAAGAACCAACACCAACAGGAAAAAAAGCCTGTTGGTGTTATTTAAAGTCTAACTATGTGACAGTAAGTAGTTGTCAAGCAACTTTATTTTTCGATATGACTTTGAGTTGCCGTTTCTACTTGCCAAACGAATCTTGCCAAATGAATAAAACAGGTCTTAGACCTTAATATATATCCAATTTTCAAAAGATGAAAAAATCAAGACGCCTACCATTTTTGTTCCTGACCATCTGTCTCTTGTCCATGACGGTTTTATCCTGCATAAAGGAAGACGAAGACGATTGCTTACCGGAGGAGAGAAGTATACAGGTTTATTTTTCATTTAACGGGAATGGACCAACAGATATAGATCCGGCCAATGTAAAAAATATTCTCCTCTATGTTTTCGACAAGGAGGGGTATTACTGGAGCAGTTATCACGATGACCAAGCCGATCTTACCGATGTAAACTATCATATGCCGGTGTCCCTGCCTGCGGATGATTACCAATTGGTGGCCTGGTGTAACACGGATCAGGGCGATTATGATGCCGGAAGCTTTGAAAAAGGGAAAACAAAATTGTCCGAAGCCATGCTTAGCCTGCGTCGTTCGGCAAACAATAACGATACAATCACACATACCATTGACTATTTATACTTTGGTGATTTGAAACCAATCCATGTAGCGGAAACCGGTAATCAAAAATTCACGGTTCCCATGGTACAAGATACCTACACCATTAATCTGAAAACAGAGGGATTAGATAAGTCTGCCGGCCAGTATACCTTTGTTATTAACGACCGGAACGGCAGCTATTATTTTGACAATTCATTTGCTTCCGACAGGGAGTATCACTATATTCAAAAAGGTTCTGCCGATGCTGCAGGCCAACCGTCCGCCTCTATCCGCACCTTGCGGCTGAAAGAGGAAAGCACGACCATGCTTCGGATTTATGATCAGACAGATAAAAAATTAATTTTCGACCAGGACCTGATCAACCTGATTCGTCAGGCTTACAGTCAGAATTCGACTTATGCCCCGGGCAGTCTTAATTTCTATGCGGTGCATACCTATGATATCCTGTTGGTTTTCGACATGGCCAAGATGACTGTCACTGTATCCATAAACGGTTGGGAAATTAATAAGCAGGAGGAAATCCTGGGATAACTAATTAATCAATCAGCGAATTGGCAGATGAGCAAATATTTTTGTCGCTTTGCTATTTGCTAATATTCGAATCTGCTAATTTGCTTGCTATTTATAATTATGAAATCAAACGAAATAAAATCCTTGGGATTCAAAAAGATGAAGATTTGGTGTATCTTGTTGGTAGTAATGGGGTTCTTGGTGGGTTGTACCTCGGAAGAAGATGTATTTGTGCCTCCCGGGCCGGTAGATCCTTCGGCAGAAAATGTCACTTTCGAGGTCTTCGTGCCGGGTCTGCGGACTCCATCGGCTTACGGCATGACGCAAGACCAGGAGGCTAATGTCAATGAGTTTACCATTCTGGCCTTCCGGAAGGATAACGATATGACCGAGCGGCTCAAGGCCAGAGTCGTAGCTACATCGGCGGATATCAACAATGCCGGAAACGGAACTGGAAATGTAACGGTAAAGGTGTTTATTCCCGGCGGCGCTTACAACCGTTTGGTGTTGATCAGCAATGCAAATGCTCAGGTTGCGGGGTTGACTGTTGGTTCTACGGATGGGCAAGGCAGTGAACTGGCTCTTTTGAATGCGATTGAATATGCCCATAGTGGTAAGTGGGATACGGCTACACCTGCTTATATTCCGATGTCGGCTCAGATTATAGCTGCTACCGATAATGATATCATCATCTCGCCGGGAGTGATCAAAACCTTTAATAACCTCAAACTGGTGCGTATGCTGGCTAAGGTAAATGTTACCAACAGCGCTACAGCTTCTTTTTCCCTGACGGATGTTATACTGTACAATTTCAGTGAAAACGGGTTGTTGGTAAACGATCTGGCTAAATATGCCTTATCTGTGCCACAGCCTAACCTGCCCGGGTCTTTAACGGTGTCCTCTACCGCGGTAACTTATGCCGCTGTAAGCAATAATAAGCTGGAGGACGAGATCTATACCTTTGAGGCGCCTGCGGCTACGGCGGCTGGGGCGGTATCGCCGCGTATAATCTTAAAAGGTACGTATGCCGGCGACGGACAAACTTATTATTATCCGGTTGATTTTACGTATGGGGATGACCGGCCCAACGGAACGGCAAAAGGTGATTTCAGACCCATTGTCCGCAATTATAAATATATATTCAATGTTTCGAAAGTATTTGGTCCGGGATTTGCTACAGCGGCTGGAGCTTTGAATTCCACAGGCGTCTATACCAATATAGAGGCTACGCTTATCGCCTTCGATAATGACTTTCCTCATGTATTTCATGATGATCAGAACTTTTTGGCCACAGATAAAGAGGAGTTTGTTTTTTCTTTCGGGGAAAGAAACGCGGGTTCAACCGATAATATCCTGACGTTGTTAGGGTCATTAAACTGGTCTGTTACTTGTACTGAGGAGGACGGGACACCGGTTACCGGGGGATGGCTGTCAACATCAGTTTCTACGGGTAATCAGGGTCAGAATGTACAATTACAGGTTTTTGTCACCCGGCTAACGGGTTCTGTCTTCCGTAAGGGATACTTGAGAATAGCTGTAGAAGATAGATTTATAGTTCGCGTGCCCGTTACCCAGACCGCTGTTTTTGCCGGGTCCAATATCTATTACGATGCTGTTGCCGGGCATTTAACTTTTGGTGGTATTGATGACCCTTCAAAGGAGATGTATCAGGGTGTTTTGTTTAAATTTGGCAGCCTTACGGGTATTGCTCCTACTCCTGCTAATTATAGTACTTCTACTGTTACTTATCCTCCGAGCGGCGGGTCCACAACATCGTCACCGGATTGGAGTTCTATTCCTTATACAAATACAGGTGATCTTGTTCATGACCAGGCTAGTATTGCGCAAGGTAAAGGTGATATCTGTAAATACCTGACTAGTCAGGGTTGGGCTCCTCCCGGAAACTGGCGTTTGCCAACAAAAGATGAATTAGTCTTCATATTAAGTAATGGTGGTTC
>NZ_CVRU01000042.1 GCF_001261715.1 Dysgonomonas sp. HGC4
GCATAGACTGTTTTAAAGTTACATATATAAATAACAGATTCATAACTTAATACAATCCCTCCATGAAGACAAATGATACAAGAAAAATAAAAGAAGGCGACGTTTTATTTAGTGTCGATCCCCAAAGGTTGGTAATCGCCACAACAAATGTAACACAAGTCAAAAATGGTTATGGAAAGGTTTCTGTTCGTCATTCTTTCTCTTCTGAAGAAGAATCAATTCCTATCGAGAATTTTCCCGTAGAATGTCATGGCCTGCTTTTATTTAAAACTCAAGATGAAGCGGAAGAATTTATAAAAACACAGATTGGTATTTAACCATTTTAATGTCTCTCTATTTAGAGAGACATTTTTTATTCTCTAGTGTCAAAGTTCCCCCTTATTTTATATTAATGATTAATATATTCTTACCTTTGCGCCCTTATATTATTTTCCCATAAAGTAAGTAGATAGAAATGAAAGGTAAAGAAAAGGGCTCAGTATTTTCGATATTGATTCTATTAGGTGTGTCACATATGTTTAATGATACACTACAAAATTTAGTACAAGCAGTATATCCGATGATAAAGGAGTCGCTGGCACTAAACTTTAGTCAGATTGGTATAATTACTCTAGTATATCAAATGGCAGCATCTATCTTTCAACCTATTATTGGTGCATATACCGATAGAAAACCACAACCATACTCTCTTCCGATAGGTATGACATTTACTATGATTGGAATCTTTTCTTTGGCTTTTGCTTCAGAGTTTACTCATGTTTTATTTTCCGTTTTCTTTTGTGGAATCGGTTCTTCTATATTTCATCCCGAGGCTAGTCGATTGGCACACATGGCTTCCGGAGGTAAACGTGGTTTAGCCCAATCTATTTTTCAGGTAGGTGGTAATTTTGGTGGTTCATTAGGTCCTCTTTTGGCTGCTCTGTTTATAGCGCCTTACGGACAACAAAATATAGCATGGTTTTCGATAATCTCTCTTGTTTCTATTGGGGTGATGTTGTATATAAGCAAATGGTACAAACACCGTCTGCTTTATATTAAAGCCAATGCTCTTCCTAAAGAAGAATCTAAAGTGGAAAAACGAGGAGGTGTACTAACAAAAAAAGTAGTGTTTACACTGTCCATTCTTTTATTGCTGATCTTCTCAAAATATGTATATATGTCGAGCCTTACCAGCTTTTATACTTTTTATTTGATCGAAAAGTTTGGCGTTAGTATTGGTCAGTCTCAGGTATATCTTTTTATATTCTTATTTGCTGTTGCGGCAGGAACATTCTTAGGCGGACCTATCGGAGACCGTTTTGGACGTAAATACGTTATTTGGTTTTCTATATTAGGTGCAGCACCGTTTGCTCTGATAATGCCTTATGCTGATTTAATGTGGACTTGTATTCTGAGTGTTATTATAGGTCTTGTCCTTTCTTCCGCATTCTCGGCTATTTTGGTTTATGCTCAAGAGCTTCTACCCGGAAAAGAAGGTTTGATCGGAGGATTATTTTTTGGACTAGCTTTTGGTATTGCAGGTATATCTTCCGCTATATTTGGTAATATGGCAGATAAGCATGGTATTGAATATATTTATCATATTGCAGCATTCATGCCACTAATTGGTTTAATAGCAGGATTACTACCCAATAATAAGGCAACTGCTATTGAAAAAGAATAACGAAGAAAGTTTTAATATTACTTTTAGAGTCATAGTAGGCAGTTGTTATTATATTTACCCAAGTAACAAGAAGGCCTGAGGTTTTATATTTTGAAGTTAAAAAATAAGTCAATTGATAAACGCTCGTAAAATAGAATTACTCGCTCCTGCGAAAAATCTCGAATGTGGTATCGAAGCCATAAATCACGGTGCAGATGCTGTGTATATAGGTGCACCTAAGTTTAGTGCTCGTGCTGCTGCCGGAAATACTCTGGACGATATACAAGCACTAGCTCAGTATGCTCATCAGTTTAATGCACGCGTGTATGTGGCACTAAACACTATCGTTAAAGATGAAGAGCTGGAAGAGACAGAAAAACTAATCTGGGATTTATACAACGCAAAGGTAGATGCAGTGATTATTCAGGATATGGGTATAACTATGCTTAACCTACCTCCTATTCCACTACATGCGAGTACACAAAATGATAATAGAACGGCTGATAAAGCCAAATTTTTAGAGGAGGCTGGCTTCTCTCAGGTTGTGTTAGCTCGTGAGCTGACAATGAGTGAAATTAAAGCTATCTATTCCGAAATATCTGTACCTCTCGAAGCTTTTGTACATGGAGCATTGTGTGTGTGTTATAGCGGGCAATGTTATTTAAGTGAGGCAATATCTAAGCGAAGTGCCAACCGTGGTTCGTGTGCTCAATTTTGCCGTTTACCTTATACTCTTTTGGATAATGAAGGTAAATCGGTTGTGCAAAAGAAGCACTTATTATCAATGAAAGATTTGAATTTATCTGAGCATTTGGAAGAGATGATTGATGCCGGAGTAAGTTCGCTAAAGATAGAAGGTAGGTTAAAAGACCTATCGTATGTAAAGAATGTAGTAACTTATTATAGGCAAAAATTAGATAAGATACTTGCTCGCCGTCCTGAATATATAAGAGCATCATCGGGAAAGAGTACTTACACTTTTATGCCTAATCTCGAAAAAAGTTTTAATAGAGGTTATACCGAATACTTTTTTAATGGTCGGACACCTGATATGTGGTCTATTGATTCCCCTAAATCCATTGGCGAACCTATTGGAAAGATAAAAGATGTGTTTGATCGTTTCTTTACTCTATCGGGTACAAAATTATTAAGTAATGGAGATGGCCTTTGTTTTCTGACAGAAAATAAAGAATTACAAGGAATAAGGGTTAACAGAATAGAGGGTGAGAAAGTATTTCCTGCCGAAAATCATCTTTCGCTCCGAAAAGGTACTTTTGTATATCGTAATTACGATCATGAATTTGAGAAAATTCTCAGCAAAAAATCTGCTGAGCGTAAAATTGATATCACTATTTCTCTTGAAGAAACTAACACTGGTTTTAGCTTGAAGATTGAAGATGAAGATGGAATATCAGCATTTTTAGAAGTTGAGTTGAATAAAGAAACGGCTCAGAAAGATCAAACGGATAATCTAAAAAATAATTTAAGCAAAACAGGTAATACTATTTTTAATGTAGCTGAAGTTAAATTGGATTTATCAAGTAATTGGTTTATACCCGCTTCTCTTATTACAGATTGGAGGCGTAAACTCGTTGACAATCTATTGAACGAACGCTTATCATCTCATATTATAGAAAAAGTTAGTCACAAGCAAACTACACATGCTTTTCCTACAAAAAATATTACTTATCTAGGTAATATAATGAATAAGAAAAGCGAACTTTTTTATACACAACACCAATCGGTTGTTCAAGAACTTGCTTTTGAAAAGAAGCAACAAAAGGCTGTTCCTTTGATGTTTACTCGTCACTGTATTAAGCAGTCTATGGGTTGGTGTCCTAAGGAAACATCTACTCGCCCACCCTATAAAGAACCATTTTACCTGCTTTATAATGCAACCAAATTGCTACTTGAGTTTGATTGCAAAAATTGTGAAATGAAGGTTTTTAATAGCTAATGATTTTATTTTTTTTCTCTACCGTTGAAAAAGATGCAGAATATCTTATCACTCTAAGATTGATTAGTATATTATGTTCTAAGCTATTACTTATTCTTTTCTTATAATTTGAATATAAAAGTTTGATGTTTATTTGTTTTATTTAAAAATCTCTCTATATTTGATGTGTGTTAATGAAATAATACACTAAAACATTAATGACTTATGATAAACATTACTAATATAAGTTTTAATTACAAGAGCAATTTGCCGATTTTCAATAATGTCTCTTTTTCTTTAAAGAATGGCATATATGGGTTACTAGGTGAAAACGGTGTTGGTAAAACAACTTTGCTACATATTATTAGTGGGCTTCGTTTCCCGAAAAATGGAAATTGTAGAGTTTTGAATTACGAATCAGCATACAGGAAACCTGCAATGCTATCTCAATTGTATTTTCTTCCGGAGGAATTTCAGACACCTTCTATGTCTGTTGAGACTTATGCAAAATACAATGCTGTATTTTATCCTAATTTCAGCAAAGAACAATTTAGCTTTTATCTAAACGAATTTCAGGTTGATAGGGAAAAGAATATGATGGAAATGTCATTTGGACAGAGAAAAAAAGCAATGATTGCGTTTGCTCTAGGTTTAAATACTCCCATTGTGTTATTAGATGAGCCGACTAATGGGCTTGACATACCTTCAAAAGCTCAATTCAGAAGGATATTATCATCTTTGTTTACAGAAGACAAATGTGTGATTATATCTACACATCAGGTTAGGGATCTTGAAAATTTAATTGATCCGATTATTATTCTGGATCAGAATCAAGTCCTTATTAATAATACAGTTGAAGAAATAACACAGAAGCTATATTTCTCATACACTCCATCGAAGCCTCACGAAGCTTTATATACAGAGCAAATATTGCAGGGATATTCTTCAGTACAAATAAACGAGAATCAAAAAGAGAGTATTCTAAATATTGAAGCTCTGTTTAATGCTGCAATATCTAATAAAGCCAAAATGAGAGAATTATTTAATGCCTAAAATTACGAATTATGAATAATACGTTTAATCTGAAACGATTCATGTATTTAGAAATATATGATTTTGTAAAATCGAAAAATCAAATGCTACTAATAGTAGGCTCTATTGTTATAGTATATGTATTAGCTATCTTATCTAATTCTTTGGAGAGCTTCCGTGTATTTCCTAAGCTTATTAACTTAGTCCCTGTATTGGCTCTTGTAATAATTATTGTGTCGCCTTGTACTTTAGTCTCTAAATTAGATAAGTATACTGGCACCTTTCAATATACGCTCCCCGTATCTAATTTTGAACGTTTACTAAGTTTAGGACTTAAGTATGTACTAATAATTCCATTATTATGCCTGTCAACAGTCTTTTTGCTAAAGTTGATTTCTCCATTTTTTGTTCCTGATTCTCAAGTCCTTTTGTATAAAACAACTTTAAGTATCGATAGCTATTTGAATCTTCTAATCTTTGGCTTTCAGGCAATATTTTTACTTGGTTATTTCTATTTCAGAAAATTGGCGATTATAAAAGTTCCCATTGCCTTATTTCTATTTTTTATGCTACTTCAATTCGTTAGTGTGATCTCAGTGCGATACACGATGAATACTCAGATAAGTTATAGCGTTTTTGATTTATTACAACCTCTGAAATATTATAATCAGTGGATTGATGGATCGAATTCTATTGTAAGTGTTTGTAATGCTATAATAAAGAGTGTATTTCCTTTTGGTTTATGGATTGTGATTTATTTTAAACTCAAAGAAACTGAAATTTAAGCATATGGATTTTAAATCTAACAAACCGATATATCTTCAAATTGTTGATTTTTGTTTTCAAAAAATTCTGTTAAAAGAATGGCTGGAAGACGATAGAATCCCTTCGGTTAGGGAGCTTGGCTCTCTTTTGCAAGTAAATCCTAATACAGCTATGCGTGCTTTCGAATATATGCAAACTGCTGATATAATCTATCTGAAAAGAGGTACAGGATATTTTGTGCAGAAAGGAGCTATAAAGCAAGTCTTAAAATTGCAGAAAGATGAATTTTTTGAAAATGTTTTACCTGAGACATTCGAATCTATGGGACTTCTGGATATTAGTATGGATGAAGTTATTGAAAAGTATAAGAAATATAAAAACAAATAGTTATGAAAAAGTATGCCAATAAAATATTATTCTTTCTCTGTTCGTTAATCGTGATCTGTGTAGCTGTAGAATCAACTCAGTTGATAGAATCTTATGATAATCATCAACGATATAACCAACAAAAACAAAAAGAATGGAAGGATCGGTATAAGGAAGATATTAGAAAAGAAATAATAAAGGATGAAAACGATCAATAATAAAAAGGTGCAGCATAAATTTCGATAATTTATGCTGCATACTGTATTCTGATTAATAAGACCATAGCCTCATTTTTAATGATAATTGAGGTTTGTGATGATATTTATACTTTATATCTTTAATAGAGGATAGTTTTCTCTTTTATAGGTCATCATCAAGAGTCATTTTATAGACATTTATAAGGATATGTCTTGACTTTTTAGATAACTTTTTCTTGCCGCCACCTGATAAGTCCAGACCTGAAGGAGTCACTAATCCATCAACACGATTTGAAGTGTTGCCAAAACTCCAATGCCCTAAATTAAATACAGGAACAACATAGCCGTCAGGTAATTTATTTATAGGATCTTTTCCTGTGTATTTTGTTACATGTGGGCTGATCTTATAATTCTTGTCTATATCTACATCTAGTACAGAACCCATTCTAGATTTTTTATAATATTCAAGAAGATCATCATCTTCAGCTTTAGAGTCCAAAGGAGATTGTTTCATTGTAGAACCAGGTGCTGATAATTTAGGTTTTACCTGTTTTAGCAATTCCTTTTTCATATCATCTTTAATATATGATTTAAGGCTTTGAGCATTTATTGAAACCGAGATTATTAAAAGAACAAAGCTCGTTACATATCTCTGATGAAAGTCCATTTTTTGTATTTTCTATTTGTACAAAACTAATAAAAGAGTATGTTGCTTTATATACAAAAAAGTTAAGGTTACATAAGCTTTACATCTGTAAATGTTAATTAGTAAATTTGTTAAAATATAGTTATTTTAGAGAGTGTTCATAATAAGAAAAAGCAACTTGATTCAAGAGTTACTTTTCATTATTATGACATCTTGATGATCTATTTTTTATTTAATTCTTAATGTGTCAGCCATTCTAAATTAAACTGATAATGAATGCCGCTACTGAGTAAATGTATCATATTATCAGGCGATTGTGTCGCAGCTAGATATCCACGAGGCTCGGCATGAGTATTGTCCATTAGGAAATGTCCAGTCCATGCTTGTCCGTATAATAAACGTTCTTTACCATCGGTAATTAATTTCTTTACTGGCCAGGTTTTTCCTTCATCCCACGAAAGGGCTGCATATGCACCATATCCAATAAACTCCTTTCCTTCTGAATCAATAAATATCATACCTTCCTCTCCATCATTTTTTAAGCGGTACGGATGATGAGTAAATGATATTACCATCAAAGGTCCTTCATGAAGTCTCATCAGAACTAAACGTTGTCCTCCATCTATTGGAGGTAATTCTGATGCTGTATATTCCCACGTTTGCCCCATATCAGATGAAATACTCATTGGCATACGAAGTAGTCCTTCTATATTTTTGATAGCATCGCCTCGTCCTAAAGCCATTAGATTACCATCTTTCAACTCTACAATACCAGCATGTATTCCGGCAATATTACTCCCCGTTCCTCTTTCTGTAAAATCATTCGGAATTCCACTATTCGGATCATACCATGTTGTACCACCATCTCTACTTATATGAATTGCTGTTCCTCCTTCGCCCTCAGGGGTTGCATCGGCAGCTTGTATTAGCCATCCTTTGGATGTTTGAATAGTGCCAGATATTACTTGATTTCGTTTACCATGTTCAGGCACTATCATTCTTGGTTTATCCCATGTTGCTCCATTATCTGTACTTATACGTTGTACTATGGCTAGATTTTGCCAATCGCCTGCGGCTTCTACCCCATTGAAATACATTAAAGTATCTCCACCTTTATTAAATAGAGCGGAGCCAGTCATATTGCGATCGGGGACTTTGAAAAATCGGGATGCAGGTTCCCATTGATCTTTTCCTTGTCTCAATCTACTACCTATAATCTCTATACCTCTTCCGTTCTCTTGATCAGCAGTAAACCATACAGCCAATAAATCGCCATTATTACACCACGTTATAGTTGGGCAATGATTATGTGAATAAAAAGGAGTTCCCGATTTGCAATCTGGATTAATTACATATCTCACAGGTTCTTTAAATTTTGGTGTAGTTTCTTTTGTCCAGATATGCTTCTTTTGATCTATATTCAGCATATTCTTAGGTATTGGAGATTGACTCGTATATACTTTGCTATCAGGATAATCTGCTTGTACAACCCTAAATCCTGTAAGCCAATGTTTATCTTCGGGAATCATAGCCATACGATTTGCAGATCTAAGGTAGTCTGTTGGAGTACCATGACTCCCTCCACGTGTAACTCTAAATAAGCCGTCTTCACCTCCTAAGGGATCGATCGTCTCTTCTTTTGATAGATATGGAGCATACCAGTCATAACACCATTCTTCTACATTACCATGCATACCATATAACCCAAAACTATTTGGAGTGCTTTGACCTACTTGTAAAGAAACTGCTATGGGATCACGGTATAATTTTTGATTCTTGAGAAAAGAATTAGGCAGATAGTCTCCCGTGTAAAAGAGAGAATAAGTACCAGCTCTGCAAGCGTACTCCCACTCTGCTTCTGTGGGTAGTCGATATGTCTTCCCTTCCTTTTCAGATAACCATTTGCAAAAAGCAATAGCATCTAAATAGTTTACATATATAACAGCGTCATCATCTTTTGTAGATAATCCATATTTTCCTCTATATTGAGAGTGAGATGGATCAAATTGTTCATACTGAATGTTTGTAATTTCAGTTACTCCCATTTTGAAAGGTTTGCTTATAGTCACCTTATGCATAGGCGCTTCGTCGTAGTTTTCACCTTTACCCTCAGATCCCATCCAAAAATACCCTGCGGGTATTTCTGTCAGGTTTATTCCTATGGTGTTTATTTCTGTTTGAGCACAGAGTCCACTATTAAAAATAGCAAGTGTGATTAATGAGAAAATTTTATTCATAATATGATATAAGATCTGAGACTTTTCGTAAAAACAAATATAAGCTGTTGGGCTTAAAAACACAACATTAATATTTAACTAAAATAAAAAAGACTCATACCTTGTGATCGGGATATGAGTCTCTTTATTGCAATTAATGATAAATATATATCTTATTTGCCAGCTATTGGTTTCAGTAAATATTTAATCTCTTTAGCTCCGGTTAATTCTTCATGAGTGATTCTAAAGCTATCATGTGCTTTACCATCTATTCTAAGACCTCCAATATAATTAACATTAACAGCATCCATCGGTTTTATAGTCTCTATTACTACTTTGTCTGATTTATAATAGTTTGGATTTAGCTTAATTGTTATTTTATCGAAAGTTGGTGTTACCAGAGTGTAATCAGGTCGTCCTGGACATTCGGGATAAAATCCCATCATATTAAATACTGCCCATGTAGAAAGAGTACCAGTATCATCATTTCCTGGCAATCCACCTGGCGCATTTGTAAAATGATCATTCAGCAATTGTTTTACAATTTTTTGAGTTCTCCACTCTTCTCCTTTGAAATTGCTAAAAAAATGAGGATAGTTTATATCAGGTTCGTTAGTTACATCGAAATATTCTTTATCAAATACCATTTGCAATTTATCAACGAATTTTTTATCACCACCCATAAGCTTAGCTAAACCTGCTATGTCATGAGGCACAGCAAAGGTATAATTCCATGCAGAACCTTCGTGAAATCCGGGATTCGGTTCGAAATTCATTCCTTGTGCCGGATTAAATGGCGTTAGGAATGCTCCATCAGGTAATAGAGGTCTGAATGCTCCACTTTCTTTATCATAATAATGTTTATAGCCTAACGATCTTTTATAAAATAGTTTAGCGTCTTCTTTTTTACCTAAAGCTTCAGCAAAGCGAGCTAAATTCCAATCAGCAATATAATATTCTAAAGCGTGAGAAACAGAGTTATCAAATTCTCCACGTAAGGGAACAAAGCCTAGCTTCATGTAGTCATCATTATCGGGACGCATTAAGTTCTCTTTACTTGGTAGTGTTGCCGACTTATACATTGCTTCGTATGCAGTGTTTACATCAAAATCCTTTAACCCTTTAAACCAAGCATCTACAATAACAGGTATAGAAGGGTCACCTTCCATTGTATAAGACTCACGACCGTATAATTCCCATTTAGGTAACCACCCGTGCTCTTTGTACATATCTATCATTGTATGCATCATCTGAATCTGACGTTCTGGATATACCAGTGTCATTAATTGATGCACATTACGATAAGTATCCCAAAGAGAGAATACTGTATAACGATTTTCCTTTGTTGTCTTTATCTCAGAGCTTTCCATTGCTGGATAGTCGCCGTTTACATCTTGTAGAATATTAGGGTGAACAAGAGCATGGTAAAGTCCCGTATAAAAAACTGTTTTTTGATCTTTTGTTCCGCCTTCTACTAAAATTCGCGAAAGATCATCGTTCCAGCTTTTACGAGCTGCTTTATGCACAGCTTCAAAATCGGCTTTAGGCTGTTCAGTATTTAAATTCAAACGTGCATTTTCGATACTAACAAAAGAGACACCCATTTGCACTTCTATACTTTCACCCTCTTGTGCATCAAAAGTGAAATATGCGCCTACATCATCACCAGCAATCTCTTTGTTATATTTCGTATAAAGTTTATAAGTACCGGCATCCTTATTCCATTCTTTTTCCCAAGCCTCACCAGGACGTTGCAATTTCCAATATCCTACTGATTTAGGAGCTTTATTTATTCTCATCACAAAATAAATAGGAAATACAGCCTGAGATGCAGTATAACAGAACGTACCAAGAAGCTTAGTGCCTTCGATTTCTGTATCACTTACTCTACGAACCATAGCTCCGGATTCATTGGTAAGTCCTTCGCCCAGATTCAATAATATATTGGCTTGTCCTTTGGGAAAGGTAAAACGAGCAATCCCAACCCGAGGGGTTGCACTTACTTCGGTCTTAATGTTATATTTTGTCAGAATATTAGAGTAGTATCCAGGAGATGCAGTTTCATCTTTATATTCGCTTCCGTATTTACGATAATCTACATCCAAATCTCCTGATGTAGGCATCAGTAAAAGACTACTCATATCGGGGCAACCTACTCCACTTAAGTTTACGTGGGCATATCCGGTGAAGTATTTATTATCGAAGCTATAAGGGGTAGACCACCATCCGGTATCCTTGTCCCTTTTATTAAGGTCGGACCCCATAACATTGAAAGGTGTTACCGACATAAAACTTTGGGGGCACATAGCACCCGGGTTAGTTGTTCCATAATTAGTTGTCCCTATAAATGGGTTGACATAGTCAACCGGCTCATTTTGGGCGGCAACCATAGTGAAACAACCTAGAAATAAATAAAGGAATGTTTTTCTCATGATATTTAGTAATGATTAAAATGCTTTTTATGTGGTAAAATGCCAGAGCTATGATCTAAAAAGACTATGCTTCTAAGAAAGAAGCAATCTCTTCCAGATGCTTAGCGTCTATCTCGGTAAAATAGTTTTCAATCTCACTATCTACATCTAAGACAGCTATAACTTCACCTTGTTTTCGGATAGGTACTACGATCTCGGAACGAGATTCGCTATCGCAAGCAATATGCCCGGCAAATGTATTAACATCGGCAACGATAATAGTTTGATTCTCTTTCCATGCAGTTCCGCATACTCCTTTGCCATAATTTATACGTGTGCAAGCTATTCGCCCCTGAAAAGGTCCTAGGACTAATTGCTCTCGCTTTACTATATAGAAACCAACCCAAAGAAAGCTAAAAGCTTCTTTTAATACAGCAGATACATTTGCAAAGTTGGCAATAGTATCTGTTTCAGCCTCTAATAGGGCTTTTATTTGAGGTAAGAGATTCTTATATTGATCTTCTCTTGACGCATGTTTTAATATGTCTACTTTTTCTGCCATACTGTAAAGATATTGCTTTTTAGAAAAATTTGAAATGATTAGCTTGATAGTATTCAAAAACACACAAACTTATAACAACCCTAGTTGCTCAAACATGGTTTGATATATTTCGGCTTTTCCGCTTAAAGATTTAGGGTAAGCTCTAGATGATGATGGCATACGATATAATCTCATTAAACGACCATTAAATTCAAATTCTGAAAAGTCGCCAATTTTAGGTTCTTTCGTATTTACAAAAGAGATCAATGTATCAGTAGCTTTCTGTCCTGTGGTAATAATAGCCCTGCAGGTTGGTATTTGCTTTAATATAAGACTTAGATCAGTTGCTTCTACTACTTCTAAGAAATTATCCGAAGCATTATCCTTATGTCTTATAATAGCTTTGGCTGTATCTCCCAATCCTATTCCTTTATGAGTGAGGAATTCCTTTATCAGATCTTCGTTAAAAGCTTTTTTATTGGCAAGTAGAAAATGATCTTTATTTTGAAAAAAGATCAAACCGAATATTCGCCACATGTCATTCTGAAAATTGGGATAGAAAAAATTCATAGACCATCTTTCTTGCTTGGGAGGGAAACTCCCTAGCATTATCATTTGAGTATCAGTAGGTAAAAAAAAAGGTAACGGATGATATTCTATATCTTTCATAAATACATTCAATATTTATAGGCGTGTTATAAATACGAAGATAATAAAAATAATTTCAGGCTATTTTCACCTTTTGATTATATAAAACAGGATTTATTGAAAATTATATATCTTTTTATTTGCAATTAAAGAAATATGTTATATTTTTGCTGTAACGAAATAAAAAATTAGATCGAAATGAAATTATTCACTAACATTCTTAGCTCTATTATTCTGCTCTGGGAAAACCTTAGAGTGAGTAGTGCTGCATAGTTGAATAATCAAAACAGATATAGCAATGGCCTTTCTCACTAAATGAGAAGGGCTATTTTGTTAAATAGCATCAACATTGACTAAGAATAGAAACATACTTTAGACAAATTTATATGGACAAATTATTTATTTTTGACACGACCCTTAGAGACGGAGAACAAGTTCCGGGCTGCCAGTTAAACACTATTGAAAAAATAGAAGTAGCTAAAGCTCTCGAAGCTCTCGGTGTTGATGTTATAGAAGCTGGTTTTCCTGTATCAAGTCCCGGAGACTTTAATTCAGTGGTCGAGATTTCTAAAGCCGTTACATGGCCTACTATCTGTGCACTCACTCGTGCAGTTGAAAAAGATATAGAAGTTGCTGCTGAAGCTCTCAAGTATGCTAAGAAAAAACGGATACATACAGGAATCGGAACTTCTGATTTCCATATAAAACATAAATTTAATTCAACTCAGGATGAAATCGTCGAACGTGCAATCGCAGCGGTAAAATATGCGAAGCGTTTTGTTGAAGATGTTGAATTCTATGCAGAAGATGCTGGTAGAACAGATAATGCATATTTAGCAAGAGTAGTACAAGCCGTTATAAATGCAGGTGCAACTGTTGTTAATATACCTGATACTACCGGTTATTGTTTACCAACCGAGTATGGTGCAAAAATTAAGTATCTGATTGATCATGTAGATATGAAAAATGCCATACTTTCAACACACTGTCATCAGGATTTGGGAATGGCAACAGCCAACTCTATCATGGGAGTATTGAATGGTGCCCGTCAAGTTGAGGTTACAATAAATGGTATTGGAGAACGTGCCGGTAATACTTCTTTAGAAGAAGTTGTAATGGCTATAAAGAGTCATAAGGAACTTGATATTGAAATGAATATCAATACTCAAAAGATATATCCGATGAGTCGTATGATATCAAGCCTAATGAATATGCCTGTACAACCAAACAAAGCTATTGTAGGAAGGAATGCATTTGCACATTCATCGGGAATACATCAAGATGGAGTTCTTAAGAATATGTCTACCTACGAAATTATAGATCCTAAGGATGTTGGTATAGACGATAATGCCATAGTTCTTACAGCTAGAAGTGGACGTGCAGCACTGAAAAATAGATTGAGTATTTTGGGCATTGAAGTTAATGATAGTGAATTAACAGAAATATATCAACGTTTTTTAGAACTTGCAGATCGTAAGAAGGATATTACAGATGAGGATATTTTGATTCTTGCAGGAAAAGAGACTGATAAAATGCACCGCATCAAGTTAGATTATCTACAAGTAACATCCGGTATAGGTGTTCGTTGTATTGCTAATGTGGGCATAGATATTGCCGGAGAAAAATTTGAGGCTTCTGCTTCCGGAAACGGACCTGTTGATGCAGCAATCAAAGCAGTAAAACAAATCATTCGTCGCGAAACAATAATTCAGGAATTCCTAATTCAAGCTATAAATAAAGGTAGCGATGATGTAGGTAAAGTACATATGCAAGTAGAGCACGAAGGACAAAATTATTATGGATTTTCAGCAAATACCGATATTGTAGCGGCATCTGTTGAAGCATTTATCAATGCAATTAATAAATTTGTAAAATAAACGAATATCAATATTTTAGTGGAAACTAAAAAATACGAATACATAGATAGTTTACGAGGGATTGCCGTATTGATGGTATTGATGGTTCATGTTGGTAATTTCTTTAAATTACCAACTACCGAATACTTCTCTCACTTGTTGTTTGAAATGGTTTATAGTGGAAGAATGGGCGTTCAATTATTTTTCATACTCAGTTCTTTTACTCTAATGTTTTCTTTCGACAGAAGAATTGGAGAGAAAAATGGTACTTCAAATTTTTATATACGGCGTTTTTTCAGAATAGCTCCGATGTATTATCTCGCTATTGTTGCTATCACGGCTTACTTTATTCGTTTAGATGTTCGAAATTGGGATATTCTGACTACACCTTGGTATCTCAGCAATTATTTCTTTTTAAATACACTGAATCCTGCTTGGATTAAGACAATAGTTCCCGGAGGTTGGTCTATTTCTGTAGAATTTCTTTTCTATATGATATTCCCATTTATAGCTTCTCGTATAAAAAGTATTAACACTGCGGCTATTGCATTGTGCATAAGTCTTATTGTTGCAACTATTTTTATATATGTTACTAGAGGTCAATT
This sequence comes from Dysgonomonas sp. HGC4, assembly GCF_001261715.1. Lineage (GTDB taxonomy): Bacteria > Bacteroidota > Bacteroidia > Bacteroidales > Dysgonomonadaceae > Dysgonomonas_A. The sequence continues at coordinate 14,862 of NZ_CVRU01000042.1, forward strand.
CTTTTTCTTTCAGTTTGACTTTAATCAAATTAATTTTGTGAATCAACTGCCCGTATTCTTTATTGGTATATTCACTTATTGGTTAACAAAGGAAAGTTATACCCAGATTAAAAATAAAACATGGGCACTATTTATTATCGTGATGCTTTTGTTTACACACATGGTAGTACCCTACTATTTGTTTTATTGTATAATATATTGCATCTTGATTTTGATTCTATCAAAAAAGCCTTATAAATTTTTATCAAACAAATGGCTTTCTAAAGTAGGTAGAGTAAGTTTTAGTATGTATATCGTACACTTTTTCTTAATAATAATGATGAATAATTTAGGAATAGGACATCTTATACCTGTCACAAATTTATTTACATCTATAGTAAACTTCGTCTTATTATACACTCTGGTTTTCACTTTAACGTATACAATTTCATATTTCTCATATAAATTTATAGAATTTCCCGGACAAAATCTTGGAAAAAAACTAATAAAAATTAGATCAACAAAATAATATTTCAGTATGAAAACATTATTCGATAAAATTTGGGATGCCCACACAGTATCAACAGTACAAGATGGTCCCACACAGTTGTATATCGACAGACACTTCTGTCATGAGGTAACAAGTCCACAAGCCTTTAATGGTTTACGTACAAGAGGGCTTACGGTTTTGCGTCCTGATAAAACAACGCTAACGGCAGATCATAACACGCCGACAATTAATCAAGACCAACCAGTTAAAGATCCTATTTCCAGAAATCAATTAGATACTCTATCGAAGAATGCTGCTGATTTTGGTCTGACATTATATGCATTAGGAAACAAGAAAAACGGCGTTGTACACATTATAGGTCCTGAAAATGGATATACTCAACCCGGAATGACTATTGTTTGTGGAGATAGTCACACTTCTACTCACGGAGCTTTTGGTTCTATTGCTTTTGGTATTGGTACATCAGAAGTGGAAATGGTACTAGCTACTCAATGTATATTACAAAGTCGTCCAAAGACAATGAGAATTACCTTTAATGGTAAACTGAATAAAGGGGTTACTGCTAAAGATTTGGCTCTTTATATGATTGCTAAACTTACTACTGGTGGTGCTACTGGTTATTTTGTTGAATATGCAGGAGAAGCAATCCGCAATATGTCGATGGAAGAACGTATGACGCTTTGTAATTTAAGTATCGAAATGGGTGCTCGTGGAGGATTAATTGCTCCGGATGAGGCTACATTTGCTTATGTAAAAGGACGCGAATTTGCTCCTAAAGGCGAAGCGTGGGATAAAGCTTTAGCTTATTGGAAAACTTTGAAAACAGATGAAGGTGCTAAATTTGATAAAGAATTAGTATTCGAAGCTGCTGATATTCAACCAATGATTACTTACGGAACAAATCCGGGTATGGGTATGGCAGTAAATGATTCAATTCCTACACTAGATCAAATAGATGAAGCTGGTCGTATATCTTTCCAAAAATCGATGGATTACATGGGTTTCAAACCAGGAGAGAAATTAGAAGGCAAATCAATAGACTATGTTTTCCTTGGTAGCTGTACTAATGGACGTATCGAAGATTTCCGTGCTTTTACTAACTTTATCAAAGGAAAGAAAAAAGCAGAAAATGTTGTTGCTTGGTTGGTTCCCGGTAGTTGGATGGTAGAAAAGCAAATACGCGAAGAAGGTTTATATGATATTCTTATCGAAGCAGGCTTCTCTTTACGTCAACCTGGATGTTCGGCATGTTTAGCTATGAATGACGATAAAGTTCCTGCCGGAAAATATGCGATTTCTACATCGAATCGTAACTTCGAAGGTCGTCAAGGTCCTGGAGCACGTACTATATTGGCTGGACCATTAGTTGCAGCAGCAGCAGCAATTACAGGAAAAATAACTGATCCTAGAACATTCTAAGATTAGACTTTTTCAGGAGAGAATAATATTCTCTTGATACAACCAATTATATTTTGCATTACTTAATTTTCTAATAAAAGTAAAATGGAAAAGTTTCAAACATTAACATCAACATATGTTCCACTTCCTATCGAGAACGTGGACACAGACCAAATTATACCAGCTCGTTTCTTAAAAGCAACCACCAAAGAAGGTTTTGGTGACAATCTTTTTGCAGATTGGCGTTATGATAAAGAAGGCAAACCCAAAGCTGATTTCGTATTGAATAATCCTACATACAGTGGAGAAATTCTTGTAGCAGGAAAAAACTTTGGTAGCGGATCTAGTCGTGAGCATGCCGCTTGGGCTATAGTTGGATACGGATTTAAAGCAGTAGTATCGAGTTTCTTTGCTGATATCTTTAAAAACAATTCATTAAATAACGGATTACTACCTGTAATTGTTAGTGTTGAATTTTTAGCTGAGATATTTGACAGTGTAAGTAAAGATCCAAAGGCTACGCTTACAATCAATCTGGAAAAGCAAACTATAACTAATAATGCAACCGGAAATTCAGAATCTTTTGAGATCAATCCTTATAAAAAAGAATGTCTACTTAAGGGACTTGACGATATAGATTATCTTCTATCTAAGAAAACTCTTATAGAAGCATACGAAAAAGATCAGACATTATAAATCGGGTCATTTTAATATGTGTTGGTTACCTAAGACTTAACCAACACATATTGATTCTTTGTTACGAGAATGTAACATAATTTATTTTACAAGCCTATGTTAGAAATAATGGATACTACCTTGCGTGATGGAGAACAAACTTCCGGAGTTTCGTTTTCTATGCAAGAGAAATTAAGTATTGCCCACCTGCTATTAGTTGATCTGGGTGTAAATCGGATAGAAATTGCATCTGCCCGTGTATCGGATGGTGAATTTAAGACTGTAAAACGAATTACCGATTGGGCTAAAGGTGCAGGGTATATTGATAAAATCGAGATACTGGGATTTATCGACAAAGGGGCTTCTCTAAAATGGATTAAGGAGGTTGGGTGCAATACTGTAAATCTACTGACGAAGGGATCTTACAAGCATGTAACAGAGCAATTACGAAAAACTCCAGAGCAACATTTAGAGGATATTAAAGCCGAAATATATTTGGCTCAAGAAATGGGATTAAATGTAAATATTTATCTCGAAGATTGGTCAAATGGTATTTTGAATTCCGAAGAGTATGTTTACTTTATGGTGGATAATTTAAAAGATTTACCTATTAAAAGGTTCATGCTCCCAGATACACTGGGTATTCTCAATCCTCATACTACATGGCGTGCTTGCCGACGAATGACTAAACGATATCCCGGATTACATTTCGATTTCCATGCTCACAATGATTACGATTTAGCAGTTGCCAATGTTATGGTTGCCGTTGAAGTCGGAGTACATGGTGTACATGTAACTATGAATGGTTTGGGCGAACGTGCAGGAAATGCAAGTCTGTCGAGTGTAATAGCAGTTCTACATGATCATCTGAATGTGGAAACTACAATAAAAGAAGAAAAACTGAATAGAGTAAGTCGTGTTGTTGAAACTTACTCAGGTTTAACGATCTCTGCAAATCAGCCGATTGTGGGAGAAAATGTTTTTACTCAATGTGCAGGTATTCATGCTGATGGAGATAACAAGAACAATCTCTACTACAATGACTTATACCCTGAACGATTTGGTCGAGTGAGAGAATATGCACTGGGTAAACTATCAGGTAAGGCAAATATTCGGAAAAATATTGAGGCGTTGGGCATTGAACTTGATGAAGCTGATATGACTAAAGTTACCAATCGGGTTATAGAACTTGGTGATAAAAAAGAGGTTATTACTCAAGAAGATTTACCCTATATAATCTCGGATGTTTTAAGAAGTAGCGAGAAAGATAAACAGGTCAAGATTATTGCTTTTGCGTTTATTTTATCCAAAGGGGTACGTCCTTCTGCTTCCGTTCGTATTGAAGTAAATGGTAAGGAGTATGAAGAGACTGCACCGGGAGACGGACAGTATCATGCTTTTTCGAAAGCTTTATGGAAAATATATACAAAATTAAATAAGCCTAAACCCGACTTGGTAAATTATTCGGTAATAATTCCACCGGGAGGACGCACGGATGCTTTGGTACAAACTGTTATATCGTGGAGGTTTAACGATAAAGTATTTAAGACTAGAGGTCTGGATGCTGACCAAACAGAGGCAGCGGTAAAAGCTACCGAAAAAATGTTGAATATAATTGAAGATATGTAAGGTGCGAATCTATTTGAGGCTTTGGTAAGCTATAGCCTTTTATAATCTCGAAAGTATATCATTTAATACTATCATTTACTTAATATGAGGATAAATCTCGTCAATATTATTTCGGATCGCAAATATGAATCATGGGTTAGTTTTCAACTTATCTATGAATGGGAAGATCAATTGTCTAAGACTTTGGATATTCCTATTATTGATAATCCAGATCGTGTTGAAACAAGTCTGAAAAATTCGATTAAATATAATATATCCGAACGAGTAGCTTATCCTCTAATTAAATTTTTCAGAGCTATAAAAAGATGCTTCATTAAAGAATCTGAGATAGATTGCTCTCTGTATTTTCACTTGACGGTAACTAGTTTGATACAGCTTAAAAAAAGCAGATTAAACAGAATTATACCTGTGATTGTAGATGCTTTTATTGCAGAGGATTACTTGCCTGTCTTTTATAAAAAATATGGAGATTGTCCATTAGTACTAATATCGAGCATCGAAACATATGAATATCTTAAATCGGTAAATTGTCCTTTAAATATAAGATACTGGGGACTTAGTTTATCTGATGATTATAAATTGGATTCGGAGAACGAATACAACAAAGAAATTGATATATTACTTGCAGGAAGACAAAACGGAGTTCTTTTGTCATATTTAGAGCAATACTTACAAGATAATAAGCAAATTGAGGTTGTACGAAGTGATATAGAAGACGGACAGTTAATATTCACATCTAACAACAGAGGAGTACTTGGTAGCTTTAATGGCAGGGTAGAATACATAGATTTGTTGAGAAAATCGAGAGTAATAATGTATGCTACACCAGGAATTGATGGAGGTGAAAAACGAACAAAAGGTTATAATCCTGTAACACCTAAATATCTGGAAGCACTATCTTCTCAGTGTAAGATTGTAGCTCGCTATCCCTATACAGTTGAAACTAAACGGTATGAAGTCGATAAAATTTGCTCTAGTACTGATTCATATGATACTTTTAAATCTCATATGGATAGATATTTAGATCGTAATAATAAAATAGATTTGCCTTTTTATGCTTCAATACTAAATAAGCATTATACATCAGTGCGAGGTAAGGAGTTGCAAGAGATTATTCAAAATTTAAACTAGCAAAATATATTTATTACTTTTGTTAGACTTTAAGGTCTGAGACCTTTTTTATTGCAAGACTAAATTGTAACTGATAGTTATTACTGAAAAGTGTAGCAATAAAATTTCATATTATTTATAATAAACAAGATTCGATGAAAATAGGTGTTTTAGGTGCAGGTATCAGTGGTTTAAGTATTGCTAAAATACTAAAGAAAACATTTGATGTTGAAGTTTTAGAGAAGAATCCCGTTTGTGGAGGAATTGCTCGTACTACGGATGTTGATGGTGTTGCATATCATACTATTGGCGGTCATTGTTTTAATTCGAAATATGAAGATGTGTTGAGTTTTGTATTTGATGAAGTTCTACCTAAAAGTGAATGGAATAAAATAATACGAAAATCGAAAATAAAGTTCCAAAATTACGAGATCGATTATCCTATTGAATTTTCAATCAAGCAGATTTATGAACATGACAAAGAGTTGGCTCAACGATTGACTATTGATTTTTTTAAGGCTGATGATAACGGTAAATATGAGAACTTAGACGAATGGTTCAGAAAGAAGTTTGGCGATAGTTTTGCTGAAGAATACTTCATTCCCTATAACTCTAAGATATGGAATAATAATCCTAAAAAAATGAGCTATTTATGGGTTGAAGATAAACTTCCAATTCCTAATAAAGATTCTTTTTTTGAAGGGCTAATATCTAACGTGAGAGATAAAATGTCTCATTCAGAATTTTATTATCCTAAGACAAACAATCAGAATACATTCATTGAGGCTTTAGCCAAAGATACAGCAATCAAGTATAATTATAAGGTTGAATCCATTAAATATGATAACAGTTCTAAGAAATGGACTATTAATGATACAGATCATTACGATCTGATAATTAATACTACACCTCTAGATCAATTCATAGGTATTCTTGCGGATGCTCCTGAGAATATACAATCTGCTGCAAAGAAATTGAAGAAAAACGGTGTATCTAATATCCTTTGGAAAACAAAGGAAACAGATAAAACGTGGACATATATTCCAAACCAGAAATACTTATTCCATAGATATATTCATATTGGTTCGTTTTGGAATCCTAAACAGAATTATTCGATCTCAGAAGTTATAGGACAACATTCTGTTGAAGAGATGACTAAAGCAGGGCAACAAGACGATTTCTTAATAGAGCCAGTAGCTCACTTGATATCCGACTATGCATATGTTGTATTTGATGAGAACTATGATGTAACTACAAAGGCTATAAAAGAGTATCTGGGAGAAGTTGGATTGCATACTTTAGGACGATTTGGAGAATGGCAATATTACAATATGGATGTATGTATAAAAAAAGCCATTGATCTATCTAAAAAGATACTAGAAAAGAAAATTTAAGGTCTCAGACCTATTTAATATTCAGGCATATATAATGATTATATCTTGCCATAATTTTCAAATATATCACTAAATACTTTTATTTACTTTAATTAATATAGTATGAAATTAAATATTGCGGTATTACCCGGCGATGGTATTGGTCCTGAGATTATTGGACAAGCATTAAGAGTTACTGAAGCTATTTGCGAAAGATTCGGTCATGAATTGTCGTACGAATACGGAATAGTGGGAGCATGTGCTATTGATGAAGTAGGAAGCCCCTACCCTGACGCAACTCACGAGCTTTGTATGGAATCTGATGCTGTACTATTTGGCGCTATTGGTGATCCTAAATACGATAATAACCCATCGGCTAAAGTTAGACCAGAACAAGGTTTATTGAAAATGCGTAAAGATCTTGGTCTATATGCAAACCTACGTCCGATAACTACTTTTCCATCATTAATACACAAATCGCCTCTTCGTGCAGATCTTGTAGAAGGAGCCGATTTTATGTGTGTACGCGAATTGACGGGAGGCCTTTATTTTGGACGTCCTCAAGGAAGAAGCGAAGATGGAAATACTGCTTATGACACTTGTGTATATACTCGTGAGGAAGTAGAACGTATTCTTCATTTATCTTATAAATATGCTCGTCAACGTCGCAAGAAAGTGACCGTAGTAGATAAAGCTAATGTTCTTTGTACATCTCGTTTGTGGAGAGAAGTAGCTCAGGAAATCGAAAAACAATATCCTGATGTTGAAACAGAATATATGTTTGTTGATAATGCAGCCATGCAGATTATTCAATGGCCAAAACGTTTTGATGTATTAGTTACAGAGAATTTATTTGGAGATATTCTTACTGATGAATCATCTGTTATTACAGGTTCATTAGGAATGTTACCATCTGCATCAATTGGTGTTCATACATCGGTATTTGAGCCTATACACGGATCGTATCCTCAGGCAGCAGGAAAGAATATAGCAAACCCTATTGCTACTATACTTTCGGCAGCTATGATGTTCGAATATGCTTTTGATCTTCAAGAAGAAGGCAAAATTATTCGTGATGCAGTAAATGCTTCTTTGGAACAAGGTATTGTAACTGAAGATATTTCTTCAGATGGCAAAGCTTATTCAACATCTGAAGTTGGTGATTGGATTGTAAATTTTGTAAAGAAATAAGGTTATCTTAATCTAAGAGACATATACTTCATTCATTGAAAAGTTATAAAAAGTGAGCAACATTTTGTTACTCACTTTTTTATTTCTATATTTTGTCTCACATTGGGTTTTCATCAAATAAATATTTATTATATGAAGAATTGTATTAGCTTATTGGCTATAATTATTGTAGGCTGTATTTTTCTTTTCGGCTGTAAAACAAAGCAAGGTCAAGAAAATAGAAAATCTAAAATCGAAGAAACAAGTAAAAGTAAGGGTGAAAACTTTGATACTTTTTATTCGAAATTTATGTTAGATATTAAATTTCAAAAATCAAGAGTTATATTTCCCTTAAAATGCGATATCTCGGAACCTGAAAGAAACCTAAAGAGTATAGAGGAACAGCAGTGGGTTCCAATGAAAGTGCCTATCGGTCAGGTAGACAGAAACGTTTATAAAGTAAAGGTTACAAAAACGCCAAACATAGTTACTCATCGGATTTATATCGAAAATTCGGATACTGATATACTCTTAAAGTATAAGCAAATAAAAGGGAAATGGTATTTGATATATTATAAAAGTATCTTTTTA
>NZ_CVRU01000043.1 GCF_001261715.1 Dysgonomonas sp. HGC4
ATATAAATATATTTTATACCTTTGCCGCTGATTTAGTAATTGAAGTATTTCTTATACTTTAATGAAAGGGAACCCGGTGAAAATCCGGGGCTGTACCTGCAGCTGTAATTCCTCATTATGTTGGTCAAAATTTCTATAACCACTATATCGGATAGATATGGGAAGGTTTTTGACCAGAGGATAGCCAGAAGACCTGCTAGATCATAATAAACACCAAGCTTCCAGGAATAGAAAGCTGTGTATGATACTCGCAAAAAGGTATTTATCACTATTTTATTTAGCAGTAATAAGCTGCGTAAAGGAAACTCGATGTTTTATTTTATTTGACTAAAATAAAACAAAATATGAGCCATCGTACATTATTAACCCTAGTGACGCTCTTAATAAGTTGTCACTTGCTGTATGCACAAAAATTCTCGATCAAAGGGTCTATCACTGACTTTTCGAATAAGGAAGCACTCATTGGTGCAACCATCCATCTCCATAATACCAACATCAGTGTATCTACTGATAAAGACGGTAATTATGCAATCAACCATCTATCGCCCAATACTTACACTCTAATTGCATCTTACATTGGCTATACTCCTGCAGAAAGCACTATAACAATCAAAGACACTTCAGTTCTTGTCAATTTGACCTTGAAGAGCAAACCCACCTCAATGAATGAGATAGTAGTTACAGGAACAGGAACTGAGCACTATCTTAAGGATGCTCCTGTGCAGACTGAAGTGATTAAGGGTGCTGCATTAAAAGAGTATGCGGGTCGAGACATAGAAGATGTATTAGGTGGATTATCTTCTTCTCTCACTTTCAATCGAAACGACATGGGAAGTAACCTTCAATTAAACGGATTGAAAAACGATTACATCCTAATTCTTATCGACGGTAAACGGATAAATGGCGACGTTGGTGGTCAGAACGATTTAAGCCGAATCAATATGCATAATATTGATCGAATTGAAATTGTAAAAGGTGCAGTATCTTCTCTATATGGTTCGGATGCAATTGGAGGTGTTATCAATTTCATATCAAAGAAAAACAAAGATAAATTCAGTGCATCCAATACAACCCGAATTGGAGAATACGGGGATATAGACCAAGGAAACAGCTTTAGTTTCAACCATGGTAAATGGAATTCAACAAGCTCATTCATCTTTAATCATACAGACGGATGGAGAAATACTACCCAAGAATGGCATCGAAATACATTATACAATAACAGTGTTACCAAGACAGTAAACAGATCGACTAACTATACGCTGTCACAGAATTTATCTTATCAAGTAAATAAAAACTTAATCTTAACAGCAGATGCCTCATTTCATGAGAAATGGACTTATCGCCCGACAGGGATTCCATTATGGAGATTAAATGATTTTTATTATCGTAATCAGACCTACGCAGCAGGAGCAAAATACAATCTTACAGGAAAGAATTTTCTTTCATTCGATTTATCTTATGATCGTTATGACTATTACTATGATTATACAAACCGTGAATATACCGACTATTTTGATGAAAACGGAAATAGGATCGTTTACTATCCCGATGACCGTATTCTTCAAACATCTCAACGCCGATGGTTAAGCAACTCAAAAGGTGTCTTTTATTTAGGTAAAGAGAATACGCTAAGTGCAGGTTTAGAGTATATGTGGGACGAGCTAGTGTCGCCTCGTAGATTGCAGGGAGATAGGTCTTCTACTTACGCTTTATCTCCTTACGTGCAAGATGAATGGAATATAACAGATCAGTTCAACATAACAGCAGGTTTAAGACTAGATTATAATAAAGATTTTGGACAGACCCTAACTCCCAAAATTTCGGCAATGTATAAGTTAGGAGACTTCAATCTGCGTGCCACCTATTCCAATGGCTTTAAAGCTCCGACTATAAAAGAGTTATACTACCAATATTATGCCACAATTATGAGTAAGTATAAGGCTTATTATGGTAATAGGGATCTAAAACCTCAAAAATCGAATTACTATGCTACAAGCATTGAATACCACTTACCTAAATTTAAAGCAAGCATAACAGGCTTTCACAATAGTATTCGAGACATGATCTCCCTTCAAACAATTCCAACTTCAGTTGAAGATAAAATGCAGTTGGTAGAAGAAACCATGCAGTATGTCAATTTAGCGAAAGCACGTACCTATGGGGTTGATGTTACTTTTGATGCCGATTTACCAATGAACATAAAAATTGGTGGCGGATACAGTTATTTAGATGCAAAAGCTCAACGAACTGATGATGAAACATCTGACGATTATATGAAATATGTATATATGAATGCCACATCTCGTCATAATATCGCATTCCGCTCATCTTGGTCTCACTCGTGGCAGAAATACAAATTGGGAGTAAGTTTAAATGGGCGATATCAATCTAAACGGTATTACACTTCCGATGGAAATACGAAAGGTTTTCAATTGTGGCGTATAAATACTTCTCATTCTGTACTAAACAAGAAAAAATGGAATCTCGACATTAATCTGGGAGTAGATAATATCTTTAACTATGTAGACCGTACTCCTTTTGGTCATAACAGAGCAACAACCTCTCCGGGTAGAAACTATTATACTTCAGTTACTATAAAATTCCAAAATCAAAATAAATAATACTTATTAAATTATTCTATTATGAAAACAATTCTAAAAAACTTGTTTGCCTTGACTTTATTTCTGTCAATAGGCATATTCACTTCATGTTCTGATGATGATGACAACAAGAAAGATGACAGAAACCCAGTTCAAATCGCTAAAAATCACGACACAGCTTTATTACTCTGTTCATTCGGTAGTACATATGAACAACCACAAGCTACTTACGAAAAAATTATAGCCGATTATAAAGCTGCTTATCCTAACACGGATATTTATCTCTCGTTTACATCACGTACGATCGTATCGCGTGTTTATGCACAGTTGGGTAAAGCTTTTGCACAACCCGATCTTTGGTTAACAGCTATTGGTGCTGCAGGCTATAAAACAGTTTATGTACAATCGTTACACATTATACCAGGAGAAGAGTATCTAAGTTTGATGAATACTGACGTGAAGAAGAACTTTATGGTTCCATTTCCTGATATTAGAGTTGCTAAAAGTTCGTGTCTGCTTGAAGCCGATGAAGACGTAGAAGCTGTATCAAAAGTTCTTTATAACTATTACAAGCCTCGTTTAGATAAAGGAGAACTAGTTGCGCTTATGGGACATGGCAACCCCGATAAAGAATATAATCAGGCAAATGCAATGTATGATAAACTTGAAGTGGCATTGCAAAAATTAAGTGGCGAAAAAAACATATTTGTTGGAACAGTAGATTGGGGTGACAAAATGTTTTCTCACATAAGAGAAGAAGTAACAAGCTTTGCTCAAAGAAAAGGCAAGCAACCTAAAGATATTACAATTAGCCTTTCTCCACTTATGTCAATTGCTGGTGATCATGCCCAAAACGATCTGCTTGGAGATTTGGAAGATGGACAAACGGTTGATAAAGTAGACCCCAATGAAAATGATCATGAGGCTCAATATAGTTGGAAACTGAAACTCGAAAAGATGGGCTTTATTATTAGTACAAACGGAACTCTTACTGGGTCTAATAATTTTAATGTTATAGGTTTAGCAGATCATAAAGATATACGTACTATCTGGGTGAATCACATGAAAGAAGCAGTTAAAAACGCTGAATCTTGGAATGAGCATTTAGGATTGTAAAAGTAATCAAGAGATCTTTTTTACAGATGAAGCTATCTAAATTGGAGTAATGATATTTATCTTAATTCAGACCAAGGTCATCAATATAACTAATAATAAAGCAAGCCCTAAAAAAGAGGGAATACAATT
>NZ_CVRU01000044.1 GCF_001261715.1 Dysgonomonas sp. HGC4
GTGCGTTGAAATATTAGAGAGAGAGAGAGAGAGAGAGAGAGAGAGAGAGAGAGACTAACTAGCAACCACGCTGGTAATAAAAATATTTTAGGCGGATTTTTCCGTCTTTTTTTGCGTCTGTGTGTTTTTGACACTGACCCTAATCGCCGAAAATATTTCCCCAATAAATACTTTAATAGTTCTTCCATAGAAGCTTCTTGTACAGCTTTTTGTTTTTTTTGTTGTCGTTCAGAATCTGTACAGATACAAGGCTTATTTGTGGTAAAACTATGTGTGGTAGTGGTTTGTCGTGATTACAAGCTACTGCTTATTCCTGTTTGCTTTCTTTTAATATTGAAGGCATTGGGTAGCAAGTATCATTCCGTTTTCCTCTCTTTAAGAGGAGGGCGGAGTGAGTTGCTATGCCTTATTACATCTGTTTTAATGACGATCATTTATTTATTTTCTGAGCAAACAAGATTGCTTATTGGGAGAACAGAACAGTTCTTTCTACGAAAAAATCAAACACATATAAAAGAATTACTACAATGAAAAAGAGTTTTTTATTCATCTTTAGTTTATTATCCATTGGGTTATGCTTAGCTCAGGTGGGTATAAACACTAATACTCCGCAGGCGATATTAGAAATTCAGTCGAAAGGAAATACTGCATTAACAAAGGCTTTATCAATAAAAAATAATTCGGCTGTAAATATATTTGATGTACGTGATGATGGGCGTATCGTAACTTCGGGAGTTGCTTCACCCACTGTTCTGTTCGATTTAAGGGATGGCAAAAACAATTCCATTATGGCAGTTGGTGAGAGTAATCAAACTGCTGCGACAGCCAAGGGTGGAGCTGTAAAGTACGATCTGAATACTAAATCGTTGTTTCTTTCAGACAATACTGTTTGGAAAGAATTGGCTTCTGATTATATAAAAACTTTTATCGTTGCGGACATTGCTACTGCAACGCAGAGCTTTGCCAATAATACAACTAATACGATAAAGAATTGGGTTTTGGTATCGGATCTTACGAATAGTTTTAATCCCACGACAGGTATTTTTACAGCACAAAGAAGTTCGGTCTATTCCGTTTCTTTAAATATAATACTAAATGATGGTGCGATAAATGCAAAGACCCAACTGCAAGCATCGCTTATAGCATCCGGAGGGCAGCAAGTAAAGAGTATTACAACTTTTAATGCGGCAGGCAATTTTTCGGCTGGAGTACAATGTTCGGGCAACTTCACATTAGCCTCAGGTGAAACCTTATATGTTGCTTTATGGCATAATATGGGGATTGCGAAAGTTATAAAAGTAGGCTATAACAATCTAACAATAGTCGAACTCTGATTGGAGTATTTAATTAAAATAAGTAAGATTTATGAAAACTAAAAGATTGAATAAGATTGTTGCATTGCTTTTTTGTATTGCAGTGATACCCTCAAATATATGGTCTCAGAGTGTTGGTATTAATACAGTCTCTCCCAGAGCAACCTTTGAAGTAAAAGGCAAGGGGAATACAGCAGCTCAGAAAACTTTACGAGTTGTAAACTCTAGTGGTACCGAGATTCTTACCATGTTGGACAATGGTAGGTTGGGAGTAGGACAGGTTGCACCATCTGTAAGATTAGATTTGCGGGGCGGGGGAGCAAACCCTATTGTGGCTATTGGCACAACTACTAATACAGCCTCGTCGGTAGGCGGGGGAGCTATACGATATATGTCTGGAACGAAAGAGATACACTATTCGGATGGTACTCAATGGTTTCGTTTACAATCGTCAGCCTTAAGACCTTGTGTCGTAGCTCCTAATAATTATGTTGCAGGCTCTTACCCTAGTAATGTTACAACTCGTTTGACTGGTTTTGTGCCGTCATACGATAGTCACGGAGCTTTTAATACTTCTAATTCTGTCTATAAAGCTCCTGTTGATGGACTATATGTGGTGTCTTTTACCCTGTCTTTCAACAGAGCTATTGCAATACAAGCTAATAAATATGTTGAGGGCAGATGGGTTGCAAGTAATGGGCGTACGGTGAGATGTATTCAAGCTTATCCTGATACTGGTATGGGACAAGGTGGGATTACCTGCTCGGGAACCATTCAGCTTGCGGCAGGAGATACTCTATGGCCTGAGGTATGGCACAATCTGGGAGGGACTAAATCTATGAGAGTGTATGGTTATTCACCATCATCTCCTAATTCGGATACTGGTTTTAATCAATTATCCATTTTTGCACAATGATTATGTTGTTTAATTAAAGCTTAGTTTTCTATGAAAAATTATTATATCAGTTCAATATTATTTCTTTTACCCTTTCTGACCATCCAAGCTCAGATAGGTATCAATACAGAAACCCCCGATGCTGTACTCGAAGTTTTGTCTTCAACATCGGTTTCTACGGGTAAAGCTTTTGTAACCAGTAATTCGGATAATTACGAAACGATGCAAATCCGAAATGATGGTTATATCGGTGTAGGAGCATCTAATCCATTGGTGAAGCTCGATCTGAGAGCCGATAATCTATCGAAAGAAAATGCTATCGGTATAGGTTACACTACTCTTACAGCAGCCAATGCTGGAGCGGGAGCCATAAGATATGAGGAGACATCTAAGACTTTGCAATATTCTGATGGTGAGACTTGGTTAACTCTGCAAGCCAATCCTGATAGGGCAATGGTAATTGCGCGTAACTCTTCGGGGCAAGCACTTACTACTGTAAATGGTGTAGCAAGTAGTCGTCTTACTAAATGGACAAAGAGTTATGATAAAACAGGAAGTTTTGATGCTGTTACCGGTTTTTTTGTAGCTCCTCGTAATGGGGTTTATAGTGCTTCGGTAACTGCTGTCTTTCAGCCTAATTCTATGTCGAGCGGAGCTCAGTACGAACTTACTTTAACAGGAGGTTCTATTTCTTTAAAAACAGTTGTGCCTTATTTGAGTACAGTAACGTCTATTAATCTGACTAATACCTGTAAAGGATTGTTTTATCTTACAGCAGGTCAGCAGCTTCAAGCAGGGGTTTATATAACATCAGCCGTGAATCCTGTCTTATCTACAGATGCTTCTTTAAATGTTCTTACTATTGCTGAGATGTAAAGGAGCATATTAAAATTAAATGTATTATTATACATATCAGAGAAATTCCCCTTTCAATTAGTTTAGGGGAATTTTTACTTTAGATAGGGTTCGCCATGCCCATCGAAAGGAGGCTTTAGGTTTATTTATTTAGATATAAATAGTGGGTTTGATAATTTTTTTATTTTCATTTATTTAATTAAAAATTTGAAATGTGGTTGATTGATATTAAAAGTATTTCTATATTTGCATCTGTATAATAACTCTTTACACTTATGATGGTGAGTAAATTAACAAACATATCTA
>NZ_CVRU01000045.1 GCF_001261715.1 Dysgonomonas sp. HGC4
ATGTATAAACTGGATTTTTCACACAGCGAGCCACGCGAAAAAACAGGTACGCTCGACGACAAATACATCGGCCTACCCAAAGTTATCTATACAGATCCGGTAGGCATCGAAAAATCGGAACTGCGGCGATTGAATTATAGAACTATTTACGAACGGGTCGACGACAAAAAAATAATACTCAACTTGGGAGCTATCAGTTGGATAGAACTTCCCATAGTTATATTTATGATTTATGTTGCTGGGTACATGGGGGTTTGTAGTCCAATCTACGATTACAATATGATAATTGATGTACCACGCGAAATTGTAGAAACAGGCAAATCGACGTATAGTAAAAAAAATCAAGAAAAGTATGCCACTAAATCAGCAATTACTTATTATAAAGCTGTAGATTTAAATGAATATCGGAAAACAGCCGCTCATAATAGCAGTCTTATAATGTTAGTTCTAATGCTCCCGCTTAGTTTAGGTATGCTGTATTGGTTTACATTAGCTACCAAGCGCTGCCGCGACCGACTTACTTTTGATCGGGAAGCCCAAACGGTCAGTTACCAATGTATGTACGGATTGCGAAAGTACAGCTGTGGGTTCGACGAATCGATGTTTCAGTCGCATCTGGCCAGCATGGTCAACTCCGACTCTACCTATCTGGCGTTACGTATCCCCGGTATGAAAGACTATGCCATCGTTTCCGACCTGCTACCCTATATCTCTATGTCGTATTACGTATGGTATATGGACCGAAACCGTCCGTTACCTCCCGGTAGTGCCCTCGACGATTACCGCGAGAGCGACTACCTGCGTCGTCGGTC
>NZ_CVRU01000046.1 GCF_001261715.1 Dysgonomonas sp. HGC4
TATAAAAAAGGCTTCCAATCTGATTGGAAGCCTTTTTTATATTTATGTTTTTTTTAGAATAAACTTATCTTCTGCCACCACTCGATGATCTACCCGAAGCTGCTGCGCTAGAGCCACTACTTGACGATCGAGAACTACTAGAACTTGAGCTACTGCTTGTAGACTCTACTTTAGGTGTAGAGGTGGTAGTTGTAGATCGCGAAGAATCGCTGGTACGAGTTGAGCTGGAGCTTGACGATGTACGACCGCTACTAGAGCTAGAGGTACTGCTTGCAGGTCTTGTGTAACTGGTTGTTGATGAACTTGAGCTTCCACTTGATACTTTACGGCTACCACTCGTATTGTATGACGATTCGGTTCTTGCAGGTGTAGATGTTGTTGATGTACTACTTGGTCTTGAATAGCTGGCTGATGAACTTGAGCTACCTGTGTTATAGGCTTTGCGGCTGCCTGACGATGAACTTGTCGTTTTTACCGGATCCGAAGGACGCACCGAAACTGCACTGGTTCTGGACGAAGTATTATTCGTAGAACTTCTGTCGGGACGGTTACTGGTACTGCTAGTCTCAGTTCTCTTCTCTGTCGATCTACCATTGGATGATGACGATGACGATGAGCCACTACTTGGGCGAGTACTTGTTCCTCTATCTCCCTGTGCTGCTGCAGATGATCCGGGACGACTGCTTCCTGACGTGTTAGGACGGCTTTCGCTAGGTCTGTTACCACTTTCAGGCCTGGTAGATGTGCCACTTCCTGGTCTGCTCGATTCGCCGCTGTTACCCGGTCTGGTAGGTCTATCGTTATTGCCAGGTCTGTTATTCGGTCTCTCGTTATTTCCGGGTCTACTTGGTTTGCCACTATGAGGAGGTCTGCTAGGACGATGTCCAGGTCTGTTTCCGTTTCCACCATCAACAATAATTATAGGACCACCCATAGGAGGTAATATAGCCGGAGGACCCATTGCGGGAACAAATGGAATGTCATCGTATAGGAATTCGTACCCTGTTAAGTAATCGTTCCAAAATTCGAGAGCGTATACTTCATTCTGAAAATTACGGTATTGAAGTACTTCCTGCACTCCGTCGTGTGTATAGTTTACAGCAAGTACTCTTTCGGGATAACCCAATAGATAGGCAACATCCTCTTTGCCCATTCCTACAGTAAGGTCGTTCATCCGATCCACATATTGAGTCGTTCCACAAGCTGTGAGTATTACAGCTAAAGAAAGTATAAATAATATCTTTTTCATATGTGTTACGCGTTAGTTAGAAATTTTTTTCATCTATACCCATTAGAGTGTAAGTTGAACAAAAGGTTTAAAGCGATTAGCAAATTATCACAAAGATATTATTATTCTTATAGATTTTTGGGCATCTGATGAGAATAAGATGATATAAATTACAAAAAAAAGTATGGCTCCGGCATTAATTCATGACTAATAGACAAAACTCGGTTTGTATATTACCACTCGTTATGTGCCATTCCGCTTTTCATGGCATAATTGTATTTGTCTTTATCGAATGTAAAGAGTGTAGCTGATTTGCAACCCCATTTTTTAGAAACTTCATCTAGTTTTACGACATAACCCGTAGCTAACATTTTTCGCTGAAAGTTTCTTCTGTCTAATTTTCTATCCAATATAGTTTCGTATATGATTCGTAAATCGGACATGGTAAATTTTTCAGGTAAAAGCTCGTATCCGATCGGAACGGTGGTTATCTGAGAGCGTATCGATTTAATCGCTTTTTCTATTATCTTGTTATGATCGCCGTATAGTTGTGGAATTTCATCTATCTGAAACCACTCTACTTTCTCGTTTTCGTTTGAATAGATTTTAAGCTTAGAGTAGTCGACCAGTGCATAATAGCCAATGCTTACAAACCTGTCGAGCAACCAATGAGGCGTGCTTATGCCAACATTCTCCAAGATATTTTTGTTCTCTTCCGGATTTACTCTTAGGGTATCGCCGAAGAGATAAAATTGTTTCAGATAAATTTCGCTAAGTCCCGTTCTCTCAGAGAGAAGGCGATGGGCTGCACAATTTACATTTTCATCTAATAATACAAATCCACCGGGGAGCATCCACGTTGAATTAGCCTTGAACTTGTTAAGTAGAATTTTTAGGATTCCGTTATGAAATCCAAATATGGTGCAATCAATAGAGATACTAGGCAAAAAAGGATTTGTTTTTTCTTCCAGACGATATCTGTGATCAAGCGAGTTTTCTGTTCCCATGGTGGTATTCTTATAGATTTAAGTGATCAAATTTAAAGAGTACTTTTTGATTTTCTCTCTGTTTTGAAATATTTAACGATAAATGCAGAGGAATAGATTTGCATAATTATTGTTTTTTTAGATGTATGATGTTTGAGCATAGTGTATTATGTGCTATATTATTTTTTTGTTAAAAGTGTTTTTAAGACAAGAAGAAGGTGTAAGATGGTTTGTTAAAATCATGCCTATACCTTCGCTTCTCCTTCTATTCTCTATTTTTATTATTTAGAACTTGACATAATGCCCGAATCGTTGTCTGAGTTATTAAGTCTTTTGTCTCCACCTTTGAACTGTCGTCCGAAGTTAACATTAAAAGATGCTTTTATATAAATCAGTTGAGTGAGGTTCTCTGTATATACCTTCGATTGGGTAGGTATCATAGCAGACCAATTCTGATCGTTTCTTTTGTATGTGCCTCCAAAGGGGTTGAATGACCCGAGGATGATGGAGTAGTTTGGTTTATTGTAGCCAAAACTGATGGAGTGTATACGTTCTCCCGACTCGAGTGTTTCGCCATAAAAATAGTCCCAAGGAGTATATATCATAAAGTTGGCAACCCAGTTTTTATAATTACCGTCTATCGACAAACGCATATATTTGTTGGTATAGGTATGTGTGTAATTGCTGCCTTCGCTTATATAGCGGTTTATACCGGGTGTGAATGCTATTGTAAGTCGGTCTTTTATAGGGCGGAAGCGTAGAGTAAGTTCGCCACCCAATTGGTGATGTGCTTTTTGATTTTCGTAGGTACGTATAAATTTACCTTCTTCAAAAAGTATGGTTTCTGCCACCGGATTGCGTTGATAGTTGTATTGAAGAAATAGATCTACCCCAAACATTCCTTTATCATATCCTGCTGTAATGTTGTTGCTATAACCTTGAGACATTCTCAGGTTAGGGTTTCCTCGGCGTATTTGTAGCGAATCTATTATTTGCTCTACGGCATTGAGGTCGCCCAGCGATGGGGTATTTCCCCAGATATTTACTTTGTAACGGACAAATGTTTTGTCGCTAATGTTGTAGGTTACACGTGCCGATGGGCGGAAAGAGTATCTCTCTTCTACGTCTTCGCCTTGGCTGTAATAAGAACGTATTCCTCCTAAGCTTGCTACATAGTTGAATTTACCTTTTTGAAATTGGTATTCAGCATATACATAAGTTTCAGCAAGATTCATGGCTACCTCGGCTATTGTATTGCCTGTATATTCGTTTCGTGTAAATACCTGAGCATGTTTTAAACCCGTTGTAAACTTGCCTTTCTCTGTTTTTTTCTCGTAGATACCTTCTGTTATCAGCGAATATTTATCGCCCGATATGTGCGATTGAATGTCTGTAATAGGTTTTTCGTCTCTCCACTCTTCATAGATACGGTTGTTTTTGGAGTTGATGTAAGTTCCTACCACATTCACTATTATAAGCTGGTCTTTCTTAAGATTTCGTTGATAGTAAACGTCTAACGATGGAATATTAGTTTTCTCGGACGAAAGATCGGAGATAGAAAGCGGTACGCTATTATCTGATGTTGTTATACTACTGTTTCTGTTGGTATATAAGTTGGGGGAATTGTTGTATGAATTTCTGAAAGTTACATTCAGAAAGTATTTGTCAGCTTCCATTAAACTATAATTCAGAGCAAGGTTCAGATTGTTATACTTAAAAAGAGTAGGTTCGCCAATCTCGTTTCTATGTAATGTTCTGTCAGGGAAATTAAAGGTTTCGCTATTCGTCCGTGTCCATTCCAATTTACGATATCCCCAATAAGCATTCATCCCGAATTCCGATTTTCGATGGTTTACTTTTACTGATAGATTGTCTTCTGCAAAACCTGTGGAGCCAATGATATTCATCAAATCGCCATGTATGTTTCCTCCCGACTCTCGGCGGCGTACAATATAATCTAATACGGCTGATGCACTGCCATAACGAGCACCGGGATCGTCGTGATATTCTATACGGATAATATCCGAAGGAGTGATGGCTCTTATCTCTTCGTTGGTAGTCAGTGCACCGTTGATACGTAGCTGTACCTCGCCTCTGCCCGAAGTGGTAATTGAATTATCTATGGGGTTTATGTTGATACGTGGTAGTTGCAACTGTTGCAGCAGATCGAGTCCGTTAGTAGATGTTTTTATCTGGCTTTCGGATGGGAATATCAATTTTCGGTCGGCTTTGTCTATTACCGATTGTGCGGTTACAGTTACAGTATTCAGCGCTACGGATGAGGGCTCTAGTGTAATGTTTCCCAAATTGCTGTCTGTTGCAGGATTCTGTACAGGAACATAAGATGTCTCATATCCCATGTAAGATATTGATACCAAATAATTGCCCGTAGGATTAACTATATCGAACAATCCGTTTGCATCGGAATTGACTCCTTTTACAAATGTAGAATCGCTTTGGAGCAATGTTACGTTTGCATATTCAATTGGCTGAGCGTTGGTCTTATCAACCACCTTCCCCGATATTTTTATTTGCTGTGCCGACAATGTGCTTGCAATTGTCAGGTAAATTATGATTAAGGGCAATATTCGTTTCATGTTTTTTAATTTTATATGTCTATATGACGAATCAATTGCCTTTTTGGTTACGATGTTTATCATATATTTTTTACCATAATACTAAGTATTAGCCCTTGTTTGTAGATAAATGGTTTATTATTATTTGTTTATCAATTTTAATAAAATGTCATTTGTTTTCTTTTTTATAATAAAATTAGTAAAAACGGCGAGTTATACTTGTTTGGCGGGCTTAACTATAAGTAAGTATGATATATGT
>NZ_CVRU01000047.1 GCF_001261715.1 Dysgonomonas sp. HGC4
CTCCAAATCTGTCCATTTATCAATATCTCCCCTATTATATTTTAGAATGACATCATTCTCTTTCAATCCAAATCGTGCTAAAATAGAATTCTCCTCTAATTTACGAATAAGAACTCCTTTAATATCATCCATTCCTGTAGCCGATCGTTCGCCTTCGGTACTTAAGTTTTTAAACTTAGCATCCAACCAATCATATATTTCATCTACATTTCCTAAATCATTTGAGATTTTAAAATCGGGAAAGTCCGGCATTTTAGCTATTTTTTTCAATTTATCATATTGCACTCCGAATTTATTCATCTCGAAGTTCTTAAAGCCAACTTCCAAAGCTGGAGAATTATCTTTAACCCTATAATCTCCTATTTCAGGATTAATAAACATTGGATTACCAGCCTTTGAATGATTATCTGTTCCGTTCTCCTGAGACGCTTTCAAAGACGCTAAATCAGGAAAGAAATTATAATCAATCTCATCACCCCAATCTTTTACCCGAATCGGCAAATAAGCCTTTGTAACAATGTTATATCTGAAAGTATCCTTAGAATTTGCGAACCAAACGTGCGGATGAAACGAGTTATTAACCATTATATTATTTTCAACTTTACGATGAAAACCTTCTCTTAACTTAATACCCCCATTGAAACACAAATTATTATAAATATGATAATTTGACGATCCATCATCTAAATCTATATCCCAACCATGATCACACCGCCAACGATTATTCCTTATAATTGTGGTCTCAATAGCATCCCAGAGCACAGCTTGAGGATATTTGGCACTTAAAGAATCCATCATTCCTCTATCTGCATACCAAAACCTATCGCGTCCCCACGAATTAAAGGATCCATGATCGCCCGTTTCCTGCACCGTATCAAAAACATCATTCCACTCTATAATATGTCCTCCCCATGTACCTTCGCTAATGTTTATTCCGGCACGAGGCATATCATAAATACTATTATGACTTACAGTTATATTTTTAGACATCGAAATTTGGACACCTGCAACCTGCTTCTCAACTGTACCAATATTGTATATTAGATTATTATCTACAACACACAAACTAGGATAATTATTATTGACTGGACCTTTTACAGTATCTACTTTATCCCATGATATAAATTCGTTATACTCAAAACGAGGAGAACGAACCGCCGTAGGAGATCCCACAAAACAAACCCCACTTGCTCCGATATTAGTTATATGATTATTTTCAACCCTATCATTTCTATTATAATTAGAAAAGAAGATTGCGTTACCACCTATCGAGTTTATAAAGCAGTTTTCAACCAGACAATTTTCGGTACCCTCCAATTTTATAGCACCACTGCGATAAATAGTCCAATCACTTCTAAGAAGAGGTTCTTTTGTTTCCATAAAGGTACGTAAAGTTTGCCTCAATTCCAGATTCTTTATTTCTATATATTTTACAGGAGATTCCTCCGTACCTTTCAATATAAAAATACTCTCAAGTTGTGGTATTTCAATTAGTGCAGTTTTCAAATCTAAATCTTTCGGAGGATAAAAATACAATGTCTTATTTTCCTTACTATAATACCACTCATTTTCTGAATCCAACTCCTCAAATATATTCTCGACCATCCGATAACTATCGTGCATCCCCATTTGTCGGTTATTCTGAAAACCTCCTTCCAGAATCAAATTATCTGATTTATCTTTCCCCGTTATTAAGTATTGGTATCCTCCCCACTCGTGCTTATGCATTGCATGTACAAACCCTCCTGCAGGATTAGTCCACTTTTTTACTCTCTCAGATGAAATAGCATCTTTTGAAAAACCATTAAAATGACGCACCTCTTTATTATAGTTCGGGTATCTGGCCATATGCTGCTTCTCTCCATTAACATATAGTTGATCAAAAAGCAACGGCTCATCAATCTTAGTCTCCCAAATGCCCTCTTTGTACTCTTTCCAATCTAAATTAGTTAAAGGCTTTGCTGTACTAATAACTGCATGCTCATCAGAGTAAGAACTGAAAACTATAGGGCAATCTTTTGTTCCCGAATTAGTAGACGTTAAAAGTATAGGTTCTGTAATATAATGTACTCCTTCTCTTAAAGAAATAGTAATCGCTTCCTTGCCGGCAAAAGCAGAAGCCGTTTTTGTAGCTTTCTCCAAGGAGGCAAAAGGCTGTTCTTTTGTTCCCGGATTATCATCATTACCAGAAGGTGATACAAACAGAGTTAGTTGAGGTTGCTGACAGCCCGAAACTAAAATTACCAAAGTTGCAGCTAAAATAAAAAGTGTCTTTTTCATAGAATTAAATACTTAAAGGTGCAATATTCAAAAATAAGCAAATAACCTTAAAGATTGGCTCATCTATATAAAATTATAACAAGCAATTACTATTTATAATCCAATTAGTAATTATTCTCACATTAGGGATTCAATTGTCAATTATACGAAGGCAAACCGCTTTGTTATCAAAGTAAAAAAAATTATCTTTGAGTAATTTTTGATTTATCAGATCTGTTTATTAAACTACTTATATGCTTCCTGAAGATATTATTGAAGACGAGACTAACGACTTAGATGAAAGTGTAACTTCTAATCAATCGGATGATGAGAATGAAACATCATCCCGTTCTGAGTACAAAATCCCAACAAAAGATGGTGAAAACCAGCTACACCTATCGGGGATGTACCAAAACTGGTTTTTAGATTATGCCTCGTATGTAATATTGGAACGCGCCGTTCCACATATAGCAGATGGACTAAAGCCTGTACAACGCCGTATACTGCATTCGATGAAAAGAATGGATGACGGACGATACAACAAAGTAGCCAACGTTATAGGTCATACGATGCAATTTCACCCTCACGGTGATGCATCTATTGGTGATGCCTTAGTACAACTCGGACAAAAAGATCTTTTAGTGGATTGTCAGGGTAACTGGGGTAATATTTTAACTGGCGACGGAGCTGCTGCACCTCGTTATATTGAGGCACGTTTATCTAAATTTGCTCTCGAAATAGCGTTTAATAACAAAACAACTGAGTGGAAATCGTCTTATGACGGCCGAAATAAAGAACCAATTACACTACCCGTTAAATTCCCCTTATTATTAGCACAAGGAGTTGAAGGTATTGCTGTTGGTTTAGCATCCAAAATACTACCTCACAACTTCAATGATTTATGTGATGCCTCCATAGCTTGCTTAAGAGGTAAAGAGTTTACTCTATATCCTGATTTTCAAACAGGAGGTTATATAGATGTAAGCCGCTATAACGATGGAGAAAGAGGGGGGGCAGTAAAGGTAAGAGCCAAAATATCAAAGCTTGATAATAAAACTCTTGTAATAACAGACATTCCTTATGGCAGAACCACAAGTTCGGTCGTAGAATCGATATTGAAAGCCAATGATAAAGGAAAAATAAAGATTCGTAAGGTTGATGACATAACAGCTCTGAATGTAGAAATACATATCCATTTAGCAGCAGGAGTATCGTCAGACAAAACGATTGATGCACTATATGCTTTTACTGATTGCGAAATCAGTATTTCGCCCAACTGTTGTGTAATCTCTGAGAATAAGCCTCACTTCTTAACTGTAAGCAGTATTCTTCGTGACAACACGGACAACACACTTAATTTGTTACGTTGGGAACTTGAAATTCATAAAGGCGAACTCGAAGAAACATTACACTTCTCATCTCTTGAAAAGATATTCATAGAAGAACGCATATACAAGGATAAAGGATTTGAAGATTCGGCTGACATAGATGCTGCAATAGAACATATCAGCAAACGTTTGATTCCTTTTACTAAGCTTTTTATCAGAGAAATTACACGTGAGGATATTCTCAGATTGATGGAAATCAAAATGGGACGTATCCTAAAATTCAACTCAGATAAAGCTGATGAGCTTATTGCCAGATACAAATCGGAAATTGAAGAAATTGAGCGTAATCTAGCCGACATTGTAAATTATACGATTGATTGGTTTATAATGCTCAAAGAAAAATACGGAAAGAATCATCCTCGTATGACTGAGATTCGCAACTTCGATACTATTGAAGCATCTAAAGTTGTTGAAGCCAACGAAAAGCTATATATAAATCGCGAAGAAGGATTTATAGGTACATCACTCAAAAAAGATGAGTTTATCTGTAACTGTTCTGATATTGACGATGTTATTATCTTCTTTAAAGATGGTAAATACAAAGTGGTGAAGGTTAGCGATAAAATGTTTGTCGGAAAGAATGTATTGTATGTTAACGTTTTCAAGAAGAACGACAAGCGTACCATCTATAATGCAATATACAAACAAGGTAAAACCGGACCGCACTATATAAAACGTTTTGCAGTAACCGGCGTTACCCGAGACAAAGAATATGATGTTACTATGGGTGACGAAGGTTCACGCATTGTATATTTCAGCGCAAACCCCAATGGAGAAGCGGAGACTGTGCGTATCCTTTTAAAGCCTAAGGCTAGACAAAAAGTACAATTATTCGAAAAAGACTTTAGTCAGATAGCAATAAAAGGACGTCAATCGATGGGTAACCTACTCACAAAAGCCGAAGTGCATAAGATTACTTTAAAACAAAAGGGTAAATCTACTTTAGGTGGACGAAAAGTATGGTTCGATCCTGATGTTTTACGTCTCAATTATGACGAAAGAGGTAATTATCTGGGAGAATTCCAAAGCGAGGAGCAAATTCTTGTAGTGAAAGAGAACGGCGATTTTTATACTACCAATTTTGACTTAAGTAATCACTACGAAAGTGGTATTCTTAAGATTGAAAAATTTGATGAAAGTAAAGTCTGGACTGCTGTTTTATTTGATGCCGACCAAGAATATATATATTTGAAACGTTTCTCTTTCGAAGCATCAAGTAAGGTTCAAAATTTCTTGGGAGACAACAATGCTTCTAAACTATATTTACTTACTGATATTGTTTATCCTCGAATAGAAGTTGTATTTGGAGGAAATGACAGTTACAGAGGCACACTAATTATTGATGCTGAAGAATTTATATCCGAAAAAAGCTTCAAAGCCAAAGGAAAACGTGTTTCTACTTATGAGATAAGTAAAGTAAGAGAACTTGAGCCTACACGATTCCCTGAGAAAAAAGAGGTTGAGGAAGAAGAGGAAGGCTCTTTTGCAGTAGAAATTGATGACGAGGATGCATTGGATGAGTTAACGGGACAGAAGAAGATTGATTTTGAATAAAAATAAAATTCATCAACATGAGTATATATCGAATTCTTTTAAGCCTTTGTATGGCGTATTGCTTATTCAGTACAAACTCATTGTATGCCCAAGATGTTAACGAAAAAATCAGGTCGACCAATAATGCTACTCTCATAGGAGTAGGTAGTAGTAATTTGTATGACACCTATCTATCGCCTCTCAAATATACAGGAACGTCTTTTCGTTTAATGAATGAACGAATGAGAAAAACATCGTGGTTCAATAATAATTTCACTAAACAACAACTCATAGACCTAGAGGTAACCACAACTAAAAATCCAATAGGAAATGCCGATCAGTATTCGGTACTGTTGGGATATACTCTTGGAGGACACTATAATCTCATTAAAACTGACAAATTCAGATTTTCGGCCGGAGGTCTATGGAATATTAGCGGAGGTGTACTATACAATCAGCGAAATTCAAACAATCCGGCTTCAGCCAGAGCTTATAGTAATATAAACCTATCTGCAATTGCTTTTTATAGTTGGAAGAACATCACTTTCCGTGGGCAAATAGATGCACCGGTATTGGGTATTTTATTCTCACCACATTACGGACAGTCTTATTATGAAATATCTTTAGGTAACAGTGTTGATGTAATTAATTTTGCATCATTACACAATCAAAGAGCCTTAAGAACGTACTTTACCGCAGACATACCTGTTTCTAAAGTGACATTACGGGTGGGATATTTAGGTTCATTCTACCAAACTAAAATTCATAATTTACAGACCCATAACTACTCTAATAGTATTGTTATAGGTTTAGTTTCCGAATCAGTAAATCTCAGTGGGAATAAGATTAAATCAAATAAGATCATAGATAGTAGCTTTTATTGAGTATTCTTGTTTTCTTAATGATCGAAATTATTAGATAATACTAAAAGTTATTAGAAATGAAGAATTTTAGTGATTACATTACTGTTTACAAGGAACAATTACAAAAAGAAGATATTCAAAAGGCTTACGAAGGATTGGTAAAATATGTGATGGCTTTAAAGTCTCATTTTTCAAAAAGATTATCAGATGAGTTTCTTTTTGGAAATATTTCTCCTGGTTATATGGACTTTACCTATTTCCCTTTTTTTAATGACTTTCTAAGAGAGCAAAAGTTAAGGTTTGGAATTGTACTAAATCATAAAAAAGTTAGATTCGAACTTTGGCTGATGGGACAAAATTTAGAAATTCAAAAAAACTATTGGAATTTATTAAAAACAAGCCCATGGAATAAAGAGCAAATAGCCATGCCCAAATATTCAGTTCTCGAGGTAATATTGGTTGAAAACCCCGACTTTAACGAACTCGATATCTTGACTTCAAAAATTGAACAAGAAGCAATTATTCTTGTTCATGAAATAATAGACTATATCAAACATTCCAGCACATTCAAATGAACCTTCTCAAATTAAAAGATAATATTTCAAGTTTCTATAACAAGACATCTAACTTCATCGGGAATAATCAACGATATCAGTTTATATTATTCATCGCTGTTTTAGTTCTATTGTCAATAGCAATGATGGCTTGGTATTTCCCTGACGAAACAGTTACGGCAGGAGGTACTGATCTGATGTTTCATGCGAATAGATTTTATGCTATTATTCAGTCTATTGAATTTGGAACATTTCCATTTTACATCAATGCACATACTTTAAACGAATATGGGTATGCAGCAAATCTGTTTTATCCCGATTTTATGCTTATCCCTTTTGCCTTTTGCATCCCTCTAATAGGATTGGCATCATCTTATAAGCTTATTATATTTACCCATACAATTCTCTGTGGAATCTTATCCTATTGGTGCATTCGAAAAGTAACCAAGGATAATGCAATGGCTTTTCTCTTTTCTCTTTTATACACCTTCGCATTATATCGAATTATCGATTTTTCATATAGAGGAGCACTAGGCGAATTTATCTCTTTTACTTTTTTGCCTATTATCTTCTGGGGATTGTATGAAATTCTCTACGGAGACTTTAAACGAAAATGGTACATTATAACTATTGGTTTCACATGTCTCATATATACACATCTACTATCAGCTTTTCTTATTTTCTTGGTGGTGTGTATCACTTTACTTATCTGCTATAAAACGATTATAAAAACACCTGCCAGATTAATTTACTTAGGCATAGCGGGATTTGTTTCTCTTTTACTTTCTTTATTCTTTCTCCTCCCTATGTTTGAGCAGTTAGCAGACAATTCGTTTTACTTCCAAACACATCCGCTAGCCACAGAAATAGGTCCACAGTCTTTTGCTGTACGCCGCATTCTCTGGGGTATGTTTAGCGGATTAACAGACCAGAAATTAAGAATAGAGAGTATTGGAATATTATTAATTATACCTCTTCTATTTCGCATAGGAATCAAAGGGAAACATCCCTTCCTTAAATTTGCCGATATATCAATGATTTGCGGATTCATTCTTATTTTTGCAGTTACAGATCAATTTCCTTGGTATACATTCCCATTCAACAAATTAGCAATCCTACAATTTCCTTTTAGACTTTTACAACCTGCCAGTTTCTTATTAGCTTGCTCAGGCGCAATTTATATGACTATCATTGGTAGACAAACAAATAGAACTTTATTATTTATATGCTTAATTATTGGGGGGATAACCTTATCTTTAAAGACATCAGGAGGAGTTTATCTAGGTTATAACATATATAATATAAGCAATACAGGAGATTATAATTTGGATGATTTAGAAATAGTTGGCGCAGAATATCTACCCAGTTCAATACCCTCAGTGGAAACAGAAGATATAAGATACAGAATAGAATTTATCATAGATAGAGGACAGACAATTAATGTTGTAGATACTATCAATAGCACAATTACGAATATCAATAGATTAAAATCCAAATTGAGTTTCGACCTTAAACTAAATGAGCCCGAAAAAGTAACACTACCCCTACTCTATTATAAAGGCTATAAAGCAACTTTAGATGGAAAAGAACTAGAGGTTAAACAGGGCGGAGATGGATTACTTGAAGTAACAATACCAACATCGGGAAAAATAGAGGTGTGGTATAACGGAACTTCTCTACAACGCATTTCTCTTATTCTATCAATCGTTTCTCTATTAAGCTTAGTTATATATTTATATAAAATCGGAAAACGAAAAGATAAAAACACAATAAATTAAAGATAAAATGGCTGAATTAAAGATCGTTGCAACTATTACTGTTAAATCAGATAATAAAGAAGAGGTATTAGTCGCACTACAAAATGTAGTAAATGCTACTCGAAAAGAAGAAGGAAATGTTTCGTATGATTTACACCAAAATACTATAAACCCTTTGGAATATACGATTCTTGAAGTGTGGAAATCGCAGGAAGCTATTGACCTTCATAATGCCAGCACTCATTTTGATGAATTCAAAAAAGCTATAGCCGGAAAAATAGAAGGACTCAAAGTAGACATAATCAAACAAATATACTAAACTATGTTTCGAGAAATAAGACGACAAAACCGTGTATTAGAAGGAGATCGGATTACGGAACTACTTAACACATCCGAATTTGGATTCTTATCATTAGGCACATCCGAGAATGGCTATGCATATGGTATACCAATTAGCTATGCTTATGAGGAGGAAACTAATTCTTTATTCTTTCATTGTGCGCTTGAAGGACAGAAACTCGATGAAATAAAAAAGAATAATAAGATTTCGTTTTGTGTAGTTGGAAAAACAAACCCCATAGCAAATGAATTTACTACGCTTTACGAAAGTGTTATAGCCTTTGGTGATGCTCATATAGATTTATCGGATGATGAAAAGAGAAAAGCTCTACGTCTTCTGGTAAAGAAATATTCTGCAGGGTTTGAGGAAATTGCAGAAAAGTACATGGATAAGTCGTGGAACAGAACAGCAGTATTCAAGATCGAAATCAAACATATCACCGCTAAAGCAAAATATTAATCCGAAATTATAATCAATCCTTTTGGTGAAACCACAATTGTATTATCTTTGTAATATCATCATTTTAATAGATATATGATATCTAACATTCTTATTACTCTTCTTTTTGTATTCTTCAATGGTTTTTTTGTGGCTGCCGAATTTGCTATAGTCAAAGTAAGAAGCTCACAATTAGAACTTAAAGCGCAAGAAGGCAATCGCTTTGCGATTCTTTCAAAACATATCGTCAGCCATCTGGATGCATATCTGGCCGCTACACAATTAGGTATTACATTATCCAGTCTTGCATTAGGTTGGATAGGAGAACCCGTAGTTTCCAAAATGATAATCAGTTTTATGGAATTGGTTGGTGTAAACGTAAGCCCCGAATTAGCACACGGCATAGCATTACCTGTAGCTTTCCTTATCATCACCATTCTTCATATAGTGTTCGGTGAGCTTGCTCCTAAATCGTTGGCTATATTAAGACCTGAGCAAACAACTTTGTTTATCTCATATCCACTACAAGGCTTTTACTGGATCTGTCGCCCATTTATTTGGTTACTAAACGGATTTGCAAATCTGATACTTAAAATGTTCGGACTACACACTGCTTCAGAAACTGAATCATATAGTAGTGACGAATTAAAATATTTGGTTGATCAAGTACGCGAAAGCGGTAATATAGAGGATTCCAATTATGATATTATCAAAAACGCTTTTGATTTCTCTGAGCGTACAGCCCGACAAGTAATGGTTCCTCGTACACAAGTTTTAGCAATTGATGTTAACGACTACGATGCCGAGACTTTAGAGACTGTCATCGAAGATGGTTTCTCGCGTATACCTTGTTACGAAGACAGTATCGATAATATTATAGGGATAGTTCACCTCAAAGATATCCTTAAGAAAATGCGTCAAAACGGAGAGGTTGATATTCGCCCTATCGTGAGACCTGTATCTTTTGTTCCTGAGACTAAACGCATCGGACAAATACTAAAAGAATTCCAAATAAAGCACCAGCAAATTGCTATGGTGTTGAACGAATATGGAGGTATCGAAGGTATCATTACCATGGAGGATATTCTTGAAGAATTGGTAGGTGAGATACAAGATGAATACGACAATGAGATTCCATTTGTTGAAAAAATATCTGATAATATTTACTCAGTAATCGCTACTGCTGCTATAAGTGATATAAATAATCAGCTACCCCACTCTATCGATAAAGCTAAACAATACGATACCCTTGCAGGATATTTAATTGATAAGTTTGGTAGAATCCCCAATACTCACGACAAACTTGAAGCAGAAGGATACGAATTTTCTGTTTTAAAGAAAAACAAGACTTCAATAGTTCTTGTACAATTAGTTGATTTAGAAAGTCAACAAGAAGATTCTACGTCTAACAAATAATGAAAATCCTGAATACTCAGAGAAATTAAGAATGAAATTTGAACTTCAACATACCGATGTTCAATCTAAAGCTCGTGCAGGGTTAATTACCACCGATCACGGACAGATTGAAACTCCTATTTTTATGCCCGTAGGCACACAAGGTGCAGTGAAAGCAGTACATATGCCCGAACTCGAAAATGATATTAAAGCACAAATCATATTGGGCAATACATATCATTTATACCTGCGTCCGGGGTTAGAAATACTAGAGCAAGCAGGTGGATTGCATAAATTTAATAGTTGGAATAAACCTATTCTTACAGATAGCGGAGGTTTTCAGGTATTCTCTTTAGCCCATAATCGTAAACTGACAGAAGAAGGAGCAATCTTTCGTTCTCATATAGATGGCTCTAAGCACATGTTCACACCAGAAAGGGTTATGGACATAGAAAGAACCATAGGTGCTGATATTATGATGGCATTTGACGAGTGTACACCCGGAGATGCTGAATATAGCTATGCAAAGAAATCTCTTGATCTTACGGAGAGATGGCTCGATCGATGCATTACAAGATTTAACGAAACTGAATGTACTTATGGATATAAACAAGCTTTATTTCCGATTGTACAAGGTTGCGTTTATCCTGATCTAAGAAAACGTGCTGCCGAAAATGTAGCATCGAAAGGAGCAGAAGGTAATGCCATAGGTGGTCTGGCAGTGGGAGAACCTACTGAGAAAATGTACGAGATGATTGAGATTGTCAATGAAATATTACCACAAGACAAACCTCGTTATTTGATGGGAGTTGGTACTCCTGCTAATCTTTTGGAAGCCATAGAACGTGGAGTAGATATGTTTGACTGTATTATGCCAACTAGAAATGGACGTAATGGTCAAATTTTCACCCGTCATGGTATTATGAATATGAAGAACAAGAGATGGGCTAATGACTTTTCGCCAATAGACCCCGAAGGTGCTTCATTCGTAGATACACTATATAGCAAAGCATATCTAAGACATTTATTTATTGTTAACGAAATTCTTGCTCTACAAATCGCATCTATACATAACTTAGCTTTCTATTTATGGTTGGTTAAAGAGGCTCGCAAACACATTATTACAGGAGACTTTATCAGCTGGAAAGCTTCCATTATAGAAGACGTTACACGACGATTATAACACTTTGAGTTAATGCTTACTATATTAGACAGATATATTATTAAAAACTTTTTGGGGACTTATGTATTCTCCATTGTGCTTATCATATCTATTGCCGTAGTATTTGACTTTAACGAACAACTTGATAAATTTCTAAAAAACGATGCACCCGTAAAAGCTATAATATTCAGTTATTATCTGAATTTTATCCCCTATTACATAAATCTATTCAGTGCATTATTCGTTTTTATCTCTGTTATATTTTTCACATCCAAACTTGCTGATAATTCAGAGATAATAGCGATGTTAGCCTCAGGGATGAGCTTTAAAAGGCTCATGAAACCTTACCTTATATCAGCAGGTGTTATTGCCCTTATAAGCTTTGCTCTTAGTAGTTTTATTATTCCTCCTGCAAATGTGGTGCGGATAAACTTCATGAATAAATACATCAAGAATAAAGCTGTTACATATGCTGAGCGTATCCAAATTCAAATAGAACCGGGAGTTATAGCTTACTTCAACAGATACGACAATAATGATAAAATGGGATTCTATTTTTCATTAGATAAATTCGAAGGTAAAGAATTAGCCTCACGCCTTACAGCTAATCGTATTCAATACGATTCATTATATAATTGGACTATTTACGACTACTCTATTCGTGAATTTGATGGAATGAGAGAACATATTACAACAGGTAGTAAAATTGATACAGTACTGACTATTGTACCTAGTGATTTCCTTATCTCCAGCAATGACTTTGAGCAAATGACTACGCCTGCTCTACACAAACATATTCAACGTCAAAAAGACAGAGGAATCGGCAACATACAGGCATTCGAGATAGAGTATCATAAAAGATTCGCTTCTATAGCTTCAGCATTCATATTAACCATTATTGGAGCTTCACTATCGTCACGAAAAGTAAAAGGAGGTATGGGGTTAAATATTGGGATAGGGCTTCTTCTGAGTGTATCGTACATTCTATTCTTAACTCTAAGTTCTACCTTTGCTGTATCGGGAGCTGTTAGCCCTTTAATCGCTGCTTGGATACCTAACGTTATATTCGTAGGTATAGCAGCATACTTATATAACAGAGCCCCAAATTAAGAAGATATTCCTTTTTAGATTTTAATCTGATCTACTTTCTCCCAATAGAGAAATAGAAAATTTCCTATAAAGCTTATTTAATAGCTAAAGAATCAACTTTATTAACAGTTGTGCTATCTTTTGGAGTTTCAATATTCTTCAAAACAATATTGTAAAGTAAGACTTTTTTGTCAATCGAATTTCGAGCATCTATATGAATATATCCCGAAATATTTTTGAGAGGAAGAGTATCACCTAATACCCTAAATTGGGCATCTTTATTCAAAGACTGATACTTAGTGATAGTAGTATCCTTATATTCAAACACTACCTCTAACTCAGCTTTCATTTGCTCTTGAAGACCTAGTGTATTAAACTCTAATGAGAAGTTAGGATAATTATGAATACGAACAGAATCAATATCAAAAGTTAGTGTTGGCACATAGCCTGATAAATAAAAGAAAGAAGGTAATATCGAATTATTTACATTTGAGGCACCTAAACCTCGAGAGAATGTTTTACTTAGATGCTCTACTTCTGTTTTTAATGAAGAAATAACGGAATCATTTACTTTCATATATATTTCCGCATTATCAGCATACCAAACCAATGAAGAGTCTAATTCAGCCTGAGTTATACCATGTTTATTGAGAATACCTTGTATAAGGGCATCCTTTTGCTCTTTGTCTCTAAAATCGTTATATTTATTTTGATAGATGGCTTCAGCTAATTGAATATCATGCAGAACTTCAACCATTTTGTCACGAGATAAGGCATCTTTACCGTCCCTGCAAGAGATCACACTTACAGAACTAATAAAAAAGGACAATAGATAACATGTCAACTTACGTTTTCTCATGCTGCATTTTCTGGTTTTTGCATTGTTTCTAGCAATGTTTTACGGTAAAAGATTAGTAACAATACAATACCAACTGTTATAGCTGAATCTGCTAGATTGAATATAGGACGGAAGAAGATAAAATCCTCACCACCCCATACAGGCACCCACTGAGGAAATACGCCCTGTATCAGAGGAAAGTAAAACATATCTACTACTTTACCATGCAACATGCTCGAATATCCTTGTCCAAAAGGAACTAATGATGCTACATGACCCGGATAACTAGCTGTAAATATCTCACCATAAAATACACTGTCTATAATATTACCTAAAGCTCCGGCTAATATCAATGCAATACAAGCAATATACCCATTAGCGTAATTTCTCTTCACTAATTGATATAAGTAATATCCTATAAAACAAACCGCTACAATACGAAATAGTGACAAGAATAATTTACCTATGACTTCAATACCAAACGCCATACCATTATTTTCCACAAAGTATATTTTAAACCAACTGGCAATATCAATACTATCATAGAGTGCCATATTAGTTTTCACCCAAATTTTTAGAACCTGATCTGCTATTATAACGAGTAAAACAACTAAGATGGCTGTTAGCCCTTTTGGTAATTTATTCATAATCTTTTTATAAGTACAGTAAACTATCTATGTTATATCATGAATAAAGCTGACAAGTGTAAAGCTGTAATAAATAAGCTTGAAGTCTAAACTATAAACATGAGAAGAAAAAGCAGTAAAACTATAAAATAATCTTACTACTTTTCCTTTATAAATATTCTAATTATTGATATTTATTATTTAACTCCTCCATTTTTTGCTTCGATGCTCAATGTTGCATGAGGCACTGCACGTAAACGCTCTTTAGGAATTAATTTCCCTGTTTCACGGCAAATACCATATGTCTTATTTTCGATGCGAATAAGAGCTGCTTGCAAGTTCTGGATAAATTTCATTTGACGTTGCGCCAATCTTCCAGCCTCTTCTTTTGACAAAGTAGAAGCACCTTCTTCCAAAACTTTAAATGTTGGAGATGTATCTGTAACATCATTACCATCAGAGTTTGTTATAGATGCTTTTAGAGCTTCGTACTCTTCTTTGGCTTTTACTAATTTCCCCAAAATCAGATCGCGGAATTCTTCTAATTCCTCATCTGTGTATCGTGTTTTTTCTCCCATAATGCTCACCTTTTAGAGTTTAATATTAATTTTTAGTATTATACCTTATCAACAGATATGTTTAATACAAAATCATCCATATCTATTTCTATTCCGTCGACTGTATCTTCCAAGGAAATTTCATCTGCTAGAACCTGTCCTGCAATATAATCATAATATTCTTTAACTGCATTACTGATTTCTTGAGAATCTGATAATTTTACCTTTATACGGTCTACAATATCAAAACCATTCGATTTTCGAATATTTTGTATACGATTTACCAATTCGCGGGCAACTCCTTCCTTACGTAAATCGTCTGTAATAGTAATATCCAATGCTACTGTTAAGCGTCCTTCATTAGCTACCAACCATCCTTCTATATCCTCTGAGATAATTTCTACATCTGCCAATTCAATAGTAGCCGATTGACCTTCTATATCAAACGTATATGAACCTGTAGACTCTAGCTGAGAAATAGCATTCTGATCCATCACCTGAACTACTGCTGCAAGTTGTTTCATTATCTTGCCATAGCGTGGTCCTAGTTTCTTAAAATCAGGCTTAACCTTCTTAACCAATATACCGGCTGCATTATCTACATATTTGAGCTCTTTTACATTAACTTCGTTCAGTATAAGATCACGCACAGCCTCAATAGCATCTTGTTGATGCTGATCCAATACAGGAATCATTATCTGCATCAATGGTTGACGTACTTTTATACTTACTTTTCTACGTAAAGCTAATATCATAGAAGATATGCTTTGAGCTATTTGCATACGCTCTTCTAATGCCTTATCAATAACTGAAGTATCATATTTCGGAAAGTCTGCAAGGTGGATCGATATTTCACTATCAAGTTCACAAGCAACTGTCAGATCATGATATAACTTATCAGCATAGAAAGGAGCTATAGGCGCCATCAGTTTGGCTACAGTTTCTAAACAAGTGTAAAGGGTCTGGTATGCTGACAATTTATCTGCAGTCATGCTGCCACCCCAAAAGCGTTTCCTGTTTAAACGAACGTACCAATTACTCAAGTTATCGTTTACAAAATCAGATATAGCACGTCCTGCTTTTGTAGGCTCATAGGTTTCATAATATTCATCTACTTCTTTCACCAATGTATTGAGCAGAGACATAACCCAACGGTCTATCTCTGGACGCTCTCGTATTGGTATTTGAGGTTGAGAGTTATTAAAGCCATCCACATTAGCATACAATGCAAAGAACGAATAAGTATTGTATAATGTTCCGAAAAACTTACGACGAACCTCATCTATACCTTCTGTATCGAATTTCAGATTATCCCAAGGCGAAGCGTTTGTTATCATATACCAACGCAATGGGTCTGAACCATATTTTTCTATCGTTTCGAACGGATCAACTCCATTGCCTAAACGCTTAGACATTTTGTTTCCGTTTTTATCTAAAACCAAACCATTCGATATAACATTCTTAAATGCAACACGACCATTTATCATGGTTGATATAGCATGCATTGTAAAGAACCAACCTCTGGTTTGATCTACACCCTCTGCAATAAAATCAGCAGGATATATTTTCTCGAATTCCTCAGCACTGATATTTGGATAAAACACCTGAGCAAAAGGCATAGCACCCGAATCGAACCAAACATCGATCAAATCGGTTTCACGCTTCATCGGTTTTCCCGAAGGCGATACCAATATAATATTATCAACATAAGGACGATGAAGATCTATCTTCTCGTAATTCTCTTTATCTAAGTTGCCTATTTCAAAACCAGCCCAAGGCTCTTCGGACATGAATCCAGCCTTGATTGATTTAGCTATCTCTTCATACAATTCTTTAACCGAACCAATACAAAGTTCCTCTTTACCATCTTCTGATCTCCAGATAGGTAACGGAGTACCCCAGTAACGGCTACGGCTTAAATTCCAATCTTGTAGATTTTCTAACCATTTACCAAAACGACCTGTACCTGTTGATTGAGGTTTCCAGTTAATTGTTTGATTTAGCTCTATCAATTGATCTTTACAAGCAGTTGTACGTATAAACCAGCTATCCAAAGGATAATATAATACAGGCTTATCTGTACGCCAACAATGAGGGTAATTATGTACATGTTTTTCTATACGGAATGCTTTATTCTCTTGTTTAAGCATCACACATATATCTATATCTAAAGTAGCATCTGCCTCGGTTAAAGAGTTATCATAAGCATTTTTCACATAACGCCCTGCATATTCTTTATATAGGTCAACATTCACCGATTGTTTTACATAATTAGCATCAAGGTCATCCAATTTGAAATACTTACCAGTAAGGTCAACCATTGGACGCAGATTACCATCTTTATCCGTCAACATCAGTGCAGGAACATTGTTAGCCTTAGCAACTTTAGCATCATCTGCACCAAAAGTTGGCGCTATATGTACAATACCTGTACCATCTTCTGTTGTAACAAAGTCTCCGGTTATTACTTTAAATGCACCCTCTCCCGGATTTACCCAAGGGATAAGCTGCTCGTATTTCATTCCTGCTAATTCAGAACCTTTCCACTCTCCTACTACTTTATAAGGTATCAGTTTATCACCTTGCTTATAATCATCAAGTTGTAAATCTGCTGCTTTAGGATTAAAAAGACTAGCTATAAGAGATTTTGCTGCGATAGCAGTCATCTTATCACCTGTATATGGATTGTATGTCTGTACAGCAACATATTCTATTTCTCCACCCACAGCCAAAGCTGTATTTGAAGGAAGAGTCCAAGGAGTAGTTGTCCAAGCCAAAAAGTATGGAGTACCAAAACCATTCATCTCTGGTTTAGTATCAATCGCTTTAAACTGGGCAACACATGTAGTATCTTTTACATCACGATATGTACCAGGTTGATTCAATTCGTGAGAACTAAGTCCTGTACCCGCTGCCGGAGAATAAGGTTGTATAGTATATCCTTTATATAAATATCCTTTACTATAAAGATCCTTAAGTAAATACCACAGAGTTTCAATATAACGATTATCATATGTGATATAAGGATCGTTCATATCCACCCAATATCCCATTTTAGTCGTCAAATCTTCCCACTCTTTCGTATACTTCATAACCTCCTTGCGGCAGGCATCATTATATTCTTGTACGGATATTTTCTTACCTATATCCTCTTTTGTTATTCCCAACGATTTTTCAACACTTAACTCTACAGGCAAACCATGAGTATCCCATCCGGCTTTACGATTCACTAAGAAACCTTTCATCGTTTTGAAACGACAAAATATATCTTTAATAGTACGAGCCATTACGTGGTGAATACCGGGCATACCATTCGCTGAAGGGGGGCCTTCATAAAACACAAACGTTGGAGCACCGTCACGTATCTCCAAGCTTTTTTGAAATATGTTATGCTGATTCCATTTATCTAATATTTCTTTATTTATATCAGACAAATTGAAATTATTGTATTCTGTAAACTTATGGCTCATAGCAAATACTTTATTCTGGTAAAAAAATTGTCGCAAATATAATAAAAAAACGAATATAAATCCCCAAAATTGACAGCATCTCGCTTCATTATATCATACTGCCAAAAACAAAAAAGAGCCCCAACACCTTATCTCTCTTTTTTTATTACATTTGTCTCTTATTTATTTGTGAAAACAGGATACGCTAAACATGAAACAATATTCGATACTTTTTCTTCTTTACATTGCCTCATCTTCTATTTGTATTGCACAAGAAACAGATGAAAATTTATCAGAAAGAACAGCTATAGATGTAAACATAGGAACTTTAGGCACTTTTTCGGGTGATGATAATGCTCCTTTTTGGCTTACCAACAATATGTATGGCTTAGGAGCTACAGATAATAATAGTGGCTACCTTAGAGTACAAACTTTTGCAAAGAAAAAATTAGCAGACCAACTAAAACTTCAACTGGGAGTAGACATTGTTGCTGCACACAATTTAAACTCCGATTTTCACTTTCAACAATTATATGCAGATTTTGCTTACAAAAATGTAAAACTTTCTATAGGTTCGAAAGAACGTGCACCTCTATTCAAGAACGAATTGCTTAGTACTGGAGGTTTAACCCTGTCCAATAATGCAAGGCCAATTCCTCAGGTAGAAGCCAGTCTTCCTAACTTTGTATCCATACCATATACCAAAGGACTCCTCGAAGTAATGGGTGGAATCTCTTATGGTCGATTTATGGATGATAAATTTAAACGAAACAATGCAGCAGACGGTTCTTATGCCGAAGAAATTCTATATCATAGAAAATACGGATTTCTGAAATTTGAAAATAATTCTGTATGGAACTTTATTATGGGTCTAGAAATGGATACTCAATGGGGAGGTCAATTTTATAAAGACGGAAAGTACAAATGGAGTAGTCCTGCCGGGTTCAAAGATTTTTTCAGAGTTTTATTACCAATGTCAGGAGGTAGCGACTCTAATATGACAGATCAAGCTAGTATATTAGGTAATGTCTATGGAAGCTTGCATTTTATAACCAATTACAGAAAAGAAGACTACACCGTTAAAGCATATGTAGAACGTTTTTTTGAAGACCATTCAGGACTATTTTTCAAAAGTGTTCCTGATGGACTATACGGTATAGAGCTTAATCTTACTAAAAAAGGGTGGATAACAGGATTATTATTCGAATACCTACACACAAAAGATCAATCGGGTCCATTCTTATGGGACAAAAGCGAAGAAATACCTGTTCAAGTAAGCGGTGGTGACAATTATTATAATCACGTTGACTATATATCCCTGAGTAATTATGGATTTGTTATGGGAAATCCATTACTTACATCTCCCAGATACAATAATGGTAGCTCTTTAACCGTTTATAATACTCGCTTGTCTTCTTTTCATGGAGGAATAACAGGTTATATATGTGATAATTTAAAATACAGAGCGCTGATTACTTACTCTCAAAGTTGGGGAACACCTTTGATTCCATCCAGAAGTATTCGCGATCAGTTCTCAACAATGCTTGAGACAACTTATAGCAATGATAAATTTCAAGGATGGCTATTTTCCGGAGCATTTTCTTACGATAAGTCAGATATGATTGGAGATAACACGGGTGTGCAATTCAAAATATCTAAAGCATTCCATGTTCAATAAGATTTCTTAAGTAACATAAACAAAGTTTATTGTGACTAAATTAGAGCTCTCATAATATTTGAAACATTTAATTTATAAATTTGTACTTTCTATATAAAAATTAGAGTTTAATTAAACATACAACATAAATGACTTACTTAGTAACAGGAGGAGCAGGCTTTATTGGGGCCAACTTTGTAAAATACATGTTAGCCAAATATTCAGATATACAAATTATTATACTAGATTCATTAACCTACGCAGGGAATTTAGGAACTTTATCTGAAGAGCTAAAAGATGCCAGAGTTAAATTTGTAAAAGGAGACATCTGTGACAATACTGTTACTGACAAAATATTCAGCGAGAATACTATTGATTATGTTGTAAATTTTGCAGCGGAAAGTCATGTAGACCGCAGCATCGAAAATCCTCAAATATTTCTTCAAACAAATATATTAGGAACACAAAACCTATTAGATACAGCAAAAAAATACTGGTCTAATGGTAAAGATGACAACAACTATCCCATCTGGAAAGAAGGCGTTAAGTATTTGCAAGTATCAACCGACGAGGTATATGGATCTTTAGGTGATGAAGGCTATTTTACTGAAACAACACCTCTTGACCCTAGTTCGCCATATAGTGCAGCTAAAACAGGAGGAGATCTTATAGTTAAAGCATATGGCGAAACTTATAAGATGCCAATAAATATTACACGTTGTTCTAACAATTACGGACCATACCACTTCCCTGAAAAACTTATACCACTCATTATCCGCAATATTCTTGAAGGTAAAAAACTTCCTGTATATGGAGATGGTAGTAATGTTCGTGACTGGTTATATGTAGAAGATCATTGCAAAGCTATTGACATTGTAGTCAATAAAGGCCGCATCTACGAGGTATATAATATTGGTGGACATAATGAGAAAAAGAACATTGATATAGTAAAGCTTGTTATATCAACCATATACGATATTATGGAAAAAGAACCACAATATCGATCTGTCCTTAAGAAAAAAGAACTTCTTTCGGATGGAACAATAGATATATCATGGATGAATAATGATCTTATAATATTTGTAAAAGACCGTCAGGGACACGACCAACGTTATGCTATTGATC
Source organism: Dysgonomonas sp. HGC4 (assembly GCF_001261715.1). Taxonomy (GTDB): domain Bacteria; phylum Bacteroidota; class Bacteroidia; order Bacteroidales; family Dysgonomonadaceae; genus Dysgonomonas_A. The sequence continues at coordinate 21,031 of NZ_CVRU01000047.1, forward strand.
CTGCTAAAATTTCAACAGAATTGGGCTGGACACCCGAAACAATGTTTGACAAAGGCATTGTAAAAACAATTCGCTGGTATTTGGATAACCAAGAATGGGTTGAAGAAGTTACTTCTGGTGACTATATGAAGTACTATGATCAAATGTATTCAAACAGATAAATGGGTCTATGGGCAATTTATTGCTTTTTATATGTCAAAAAACTCACGAGAGTTAATTAAATATAGTAACATAATTATTTACAGTATATAACTGTTATGGACAATCTAAAGTCTGCTATTGCCGATAAGATACTAGATCTATCTACCTCAGGTGGAGATGAAATGAGAGCAAAACTTGAAAAAATCAATCGTTTTCGTGATTTTGCTGATGCCTGTCGATCTCTGATACAAAAGTATCCCGCTATTGAGAATGAATTATTGAGAATGGTTGAGAATAATGATTTTGATACAAAAATTGCATCTTCGAGGGTTGATACAATTATCAGATTGTCTGAAAGCAACACTCCAACTAATCAGATTCACAATAATATCGAAAAAGATATTATAGAGTTGGAGGATATAAAGGAGCATCTCCCTACCCCTACAACTGATATTCAAGAACAAATTACAGAGCAAAACCAACCAATACAAGAAATTATATCTTCTGTTCAAGAAAACAGTGAGCCACAAAAGCTCCTACCCGAAGATATTGACTATGAAGAAGTAGCCATTACTCCCGAAACAGAAAAAGAATATGTTGATTTTGAAGAAGTAACTACTATTAATAATAAGCCAGTAAACACTATTCAAAATGAAGAGAGTACTATAAAGGAAATAGAAGCCCAATCGAACAAAGAGACCATAAAAAAGGGACTGTTGATCTGTGGTGTAATTGCCGTAATTATAGCTCTTATATTTATTATAAAATTCGTTATCAATAACTGGGAAATCATACTGTGGATAATCGGAGGAATTATTGTAGTAGGTATAGCAGGAATTGTAATAAAAAGAAATAGAAAATAATCTATCCAAACAAGCTCTATCTTTAAATTAAAACAAAATAGCAATATTTTACAGTATCCCATATAAGACATGTATCAATATAATACGCAGTTAAAACCATATAATTCATTTCGCACAGAAGCTTTAGCAAAGATATTTTGTGAGCCTACAGATATTAAGCAACTTCGACAGTGTTTGAGTGATCATCCGTTAGAAACAAAGCTAATCTTAGGAGGAGGATGTAACCTATTCTTCACTAAAAATTTTGAAGGATTGGTTATCAAACCCACTATGCTTGGCATTAGAGAAGTCTCAGATGAATCAGACGACTCTGAGCATGTATTTCTAGAAGTTATGGGATCAGAGGACTGGGATAACCTTGTCGAATACTGCGTAGATAAAGGTTATGCAGGTTTAGAAAATCTATCTTATATACCAGGTACTGTAGGAGCTTCACCTGTTCAAAACATAGGTGCATACGGAGCTGAAGTTAAGGACTGCATACATGAAGTGGTTGCCCTTAATATGGAAACATTAGAAGTGGTTTCCTTTTCAAATGCAGAATGTGAGTTTGGTTATAGGGATAGTATCTTTAAGAAACAAGATAATTATATAATCATATCTGTTGTATTTCTTTTAAACAGATCATATACTTATACACCAAAATATGCAGATCTGAATAAAGAATTAGAAGATGTTTCAGAACCTACAATCAGAGAGGTAAGGGATGCAGTTATTCGTATCAGACAACGAAAACTTCCAAATGAAAAAGAATTACCTAACTGTGGTAGTTTTTTTAAAAACCCTTATATTACAGAACAAGTAGCAGAAAGTATATCAAAAAAATACCCAGATCTACCTCTTTATCCATTGCCCAATGGTTTAATCAAAACATCTGCGGCATTTCTGATAGACAGAGCCGGATATAAAGGGAAACAAATCGGGCAAATAGGTACATATCCAAAACAAGCTCTTATTATTGTAAATTACGGTTCTACGGATGGTAACGATATTGTTTTTTTTATGAAAGAAATACAACAAGCCGTTGCTGACAAATTCAATATCAATTTAGAACCCGAAGTGAGAATACTATAAGGTTTTAGTCCTAATTTTATCACTTTGTAAGTATAACAGCCATAAACTATTATACCTTCAATATATCATTAAATATTTTACTTAAAAAGAAGATACCATGGCATCATTTATTATAGAAGGCGGTTGTCGCCTAAATGGAGAAATTACACCACAAGGCGCAAAAAACGAAGCGCTACAAATTATTTGTGCTGTACTATTAACTCCTGAAGAAGTAATCATAGAAAACATACCTGATATATTAGATGTTAACAATCTTATTTCTCTTTTGGGAGATATGGGTGTTACAACAAAACGAATAAATGAAAACACATGGTCGTTTAAAGCCGACAGTGTAGACTTGGCATACCTTGAAAGCCCTGAATTTTTAAAGAAGAGTGCATCATTAAGAGGTTCTGTTATGATAATAGGACCATTAGTTACACGATTCGGAAAGGCTTTACTACCTAAACCCGGAGGTGATAAAATTGGACGTCGCCGTTTAGATACCCATTTTGAAGGAATACAAAAACTAGGAGCTGAATTCAATTATGACAATGAGAAGCAAATGTATTCTATTACCGCCGATAAACTAAAAGGAGCATACATGCTTTTGGATGAAGCTTCGGTTACAGGTACTGCCAACATAATAATGGCAGCAGTTTTAGCGGAAGGCGAAACCACTATATATAATGCAGCTTGCGAACCATATTTACAGCAACTTTGTAAAATGCTGAATCGCATGGGAGCTAAAATAACTGGAATAGCATCTAATTTGCTCAGAATAGAAGGTGTTGAATCTTTAGGAGGAACAACCCATCGAATACTACCTGATATGATTGAAATTGGAAGTTTTATTGGAATGGCTGCTATGACAGGATCCGAAATTACGATAAAAGACGTAGCATATGATGAGCTAGGTATTATACCAGATACGTTTCGCCGTTTAGGAATAACATTAGAGCGCAGAGGCGATGACATTCATATTCCAAGACATAAAGATTATACGATTGATACATTCATCGACGGATCTATTCTTACAATTGCTGATGCACCATGGCCAGGACTAACTCCTGACCTGATCAGTGTTCTGCTTGTTGTAGCCACACAAGCACAAGGTAGTGTTTTGATACACCAAAAGATGTTTGAAAGTCGATTATTCTTCGTTGATAAGCTTATAGATATGGGAGCACAAATTATTCTATGTGACCCTCACCGAGCAACGGTTATTGGCACAGGTAGACGATCAATGCGTGCTACAACTATGACATCGCCCGATATCCGCGCAGGTATTGCCCTCCTTATTGCAGCAATGTGTGCAGAAGGTAAAAGCACAATCCATAATATTGACCAAATAGACAGAGGGTATCAAAACATTGATGTTCGCCTAAATCAACTTGGTGCTAATATAATGAGAATGGATTAAGGTAGCAGACCTTTTTTATTACTTTACTAAACAAAAATAAAACATGAATAACTTCAGTTTTGTCAATCCTGTAAAAATTATCTTCGGAAAAGATACCATAAAAGACCTTACTCAGGAAATTCCTGCGGACAGCAAAGTTCTTATCATTTATGGTGGAGGCAGCATCAAATCAAACGGAGTATACGACCAAGTAACAAAGGCTCTAGCATCCTTCGAATGGTTCGAGTATTCAGGTATTGAAGCAAATCCCCATTATGAAACTTGTATGGAGGTTGTTTCATATATAAAAGAAAAAAAGGTTGATTATCTACTTGCTGTAGGTGGTGGCTCAGTTGTTGATGCGACCAAATTTATTGCCGCAGCTGCTTGCTTTGAAGGCAATGACCCATGGGATATTCTAAGTAAGCATGCTAAAATAAAAGCTGCTATTCCTTTTGGTGTTGTACTTACTCTTTCAGCAACAGGATCAGAAATGAATGCAGGTGCTGTAATCACTAAAGTTGCTACACAAGACAAGTTAGCATTTGGATCGCCACATGTATATCCTAAATTTTCGATACTTGATCCAGAAGTTACCTACTCATTACCTCCCCGACAAATAAGCAATGGTATTGCTGATGCTTTCGTACACGTTATTGAGCAATATCTAACTTATCCAGTTAGAGCAATGATACAAGATAAATTTGCCGAAGCAATCCTTGTAACTCTAATTGTAGAAGGTCCCAAAGCACTCGAAACACCAAATGATTATGATGTAAGAGCTAACCTTATGTGGGCTTCAACGTGGGCTTTAAATGGATGGATTGGATGTGGTGTACCCGAAGATTGGGCTACCCATCAAATAGGACATGAACTCACTGCCTTATATGGTCTAGATCATGCTCAAACACTAGCAATCGTATTACCTGGAGTTATGACTATTCTAAAAGAACAAAAAGCAGAGAAAATACTTCAATTGGGTCAAGAAGTATTCGGGATATATAATAATCTCTCTAGAGAGGAACGCATTGAAAACACAATCAAAGCAGTAGAAAACTTTTTCGAAGGGATAAATATTAAAACTCATTTATCCGATTACGGGTTAAATAAAGATTCTATTGATAACGTATGTTCTAAATTACTAGGTCGTGGATGGACTTTAGGTGAAAAATCGAATATTACACCCGACGTTGTAAGAGATATATTAACTTGTCGATTATAATCTGACACGTTTTCTTTAAGATTATACACTAAACTGAAAATATGAAGAAGGTATTTGTAAGTGGATGTTATGACATGCTCCATAGTGGACACGTGGCATTCTTTGAAGAAGCTGCTGCACTTGGAGATTTATACGTGGGCATTGGTTCAGACAAAACCATTAATGAACTTAAAGCTCGAAAAACCATTAATAATGATCAGGAACGATTATACATGGTGAAATCTCTAAAGGCAGTAAAAGATGCTTGGATTAATCAAGGTAGTGGAATTATTGATTTCCTTGAAGAAGTAAAAACACTTAAACCTGATATATTCTTTGTCAATACGGACGGACATAGCTCTATTAAAGAAGAATTATGCAAAAAACTTGGTATTGAATATGTTGTAAGCAAAAGAGTTCCTCATGGAAATTTACCAAGCAGATCAACAACAGCTTTAAGAGAGGAATGTAGAATCCCATACCGTATAGATTTAGCAGGAGGTTGGCTTGATCAACCTAATGTTAGTGGACTATATTCAGGACCTGTACTAACTATCTGCATAGAACCTGACTATGAGTTTAATGATAGAAGCGGAATGTCAACCAGCTCTAGAAAAAAGGCTATTGAATTATGGCAAGTGGATATACCTTCTGGAGATAAAGAAAAATTAGCGAAAACATTATTTTGCTTTGAGAACCCTCCCGGCACTAAATATGTTAGCGGTTCACAAGATGCATTAGGAGTAACAATGCCCGGATTGAATAGGTTTCATTATACTGGTAACTTTTGGCCATCCGAAATAGAAAATGTTCTGGATAATAATACTCTTGATTGGATCGAAGAACACTTATGGCTAGTACCTCTATATCCTCGTCATGAAGATTATGATGTATTAAGTGATACTAACATAAACACGGAGAATGTTAAAAGACTAAGTGATGCAGCTACTAATTGTTGGCAGGCTATCAAGAATAAAGATGCTCAAGTATTCGGTAAAGCGATGATCCAAAGTTTTGATGCACAAATTGCAATGTATCCTAATATGATTTCGAATGACATCTTAGAAATTATAGATACATACAAGAATGAAGTTAATGGCTGGAAGATCAGTGGTGCTGGTGGTGGTGGCTATCTTATTTTTGTAAGCGAAAAACCTATAAACAATGCTATTCAGATAAGAATAAGAAGAAGCTAAATATAAAATTGGTAATATATTGACATAAATAAAGAGGATTATTAATAATCCTC
>NZ_CVRU01000048.1 GCF_001261715.1 Dysgonomonas sp. HGC4
TAATGATCTAAAATTTAACAATTTAGGTTTGGTTAATTGTGCTGAAATATTAGAGAGAGAGAGAGAGAGAGAGAGAGAGAGAGAGAGAGAGAGACTATACACAGCTAACTAATCATTTTTATTTTAAACAAATAAATCTCGGAAAATATTTTTTGAGATGCGTTCTCACGTCTTTACATTTCCTAAACACAATTTTTTCATGTAATTGGTGTCGATTACATAGTGATGTTGTGCCCCGAAAAATCCAATCAATAAAATATAAAGTACCCCAAAAGACAATAGTAATGAAAACATTCAAGACAATATTGGTTTGCCTATTATTTGTGAACACTCTTAATGCTCAACAAAAGGTAGGTATTGGTACAACCAATCCGCAAGCTACACTTCATGTTGAAGGAGACTTGAGAGTGACAAATACGCCTATTCTTTCTAATCCCACAGCATTGGGCATAGACGATGAGGGGCGTGTATACACCACTCAGAAAACAACAAAAGCAATGATTGTACAGTCGTCAAACGATCAGTTATATGCGACCACCGACCCGATTATTGCTAGTTTCAATAATGCTACCCCCATAATTGTAGAATGGAGTAATAGCGATATTATAAGTAATAATATAATGACATTCAATAGTGCTGATAATTCGTTTACATTCGATAAAATAGGCACCTACGAAGTGAGTGGTTATATCAATTATAGGGCAGGAGCTAAAGTGGCAACTACTTTGGCTCAAGTGTCTTCTATTGCTGTTAATCTTATTGCGCTCAATGTCACTATACAGTTGTACGAGGCAGCCACAAACAGTTGGCGTAATATAGCAGGTGTTAGATACTTAACATCGGGTCCTGGTATTGATAAATATCCCGAAACGATTATGATTCCCTCTGTAGCTTATAATTTTAAAGCGGGCGATAAAATACGTGTAGTTTTTTACCGACCTCTAGCCAACTTTGCTTCCCCACACGCTACATCTTCCGAATTGGGTATCCAAAAGCCCGAAGGATTACTATTTACCAAAGGCTTAAAAGTTATCAATAGTAGTAACTGATTCATAAAACACTAACTAAAAGAATATAAAGTATATCACTACAAAATATTTCATCAAATGAAAAAAATAAAATTACTTATTACTTGTCTTTTGTTTACAAGTATAATTAATGCTCAGGTGGGTATTAATACCGAGAATCCGCAGTCCACACTTCATGTCCAAGGAGATATGATAATAACCGATACTCCTCCATTAACTAATGCTACAATACTTGTTGTAGATAATGAGGGACACGTGGGTACAGCGGCTTATGTGCCGGCTAAATTGTTTCTTATACAGTCGGGTACAAATCAGTTATATGCACCTAACGGAAGCGTGGCTGATAGCTTTAATCAAGCCGAACCTATTATAGTGGCATGGGCTCAGAGTGATATTAAGTCCAACAATATTATGGTATTGAATAGCGACAATACATTTACTTTTGAAGAAGCAGGCACTTACGAATTGAGTGGCTATATCAATTATAGGGTGGGTAGCGCTATTGCTACAACTCTGGCTGATATAACCAGTATAGCTAAAAATTTAGCTACCCTTAATGTTGTAATACAGCTTTATAATGCTAATACAAGTAGTTGGACAAGTCTGGCAGGTTCAAGATATTTGATTTCGGGTCCGGGTATCGATAGATATGTTGAAACTGTTCATGTACCTCCCGTTTTGTATAAATTTGCAGCCGGGGATAAAATAAGGATGATATTTTTCAGACCCACTGCTTCGTCAGGAATGTTGCATGGAACAACTTCCGAATTTGGCATAATTAAGCCCGATGGGATGGAATTTACTAAAGGCATGAAAGTTATTGCTTATTAGGCTAGAAGTCCTTATTGTATTGGTATATTGTATAAAATAACAAACCTATCAAAAGTATTGATAGGTTGTTGTTTCTTTTGTTGTCGTTCAATTTTCTTTTGTAACCGAGGCGTTACCTATGGCATAACTATGTCCGTAGTGCAATTTTTCGTTTCGATATTATTGCGTGTGTGCAAAAGTATTAAAATCTAGTTGGTTTTACAACATAATTGTGTAAAAAAAGAGCAGTTAATTAGATTTTAATTGTTTTAATTGTTAAAATGGAAGGTGTTTTTTCATTAATTGAGAGTAATAATCCTTTTTTGTCAGAATTTTAAATAAAAGGATTATCTTTGCATTTGTTAAACGGGAAATTAACATTTTTTTTATCACTGAAAATGACAACACTATTCACTGACGCTTTTGTTTGTAAAAATCTGAATTTTAACTATCGCAAATTAAGTTGCTGTATCCAATCGTGTGAGACAGTGTACGAGTATTGTTATATATCATAATCATATTCTATTGTGACATAAAAAAATGAGGTCACATAAAATTGTGTGTTTATTATTGTAGTTATATCTGTATCTGCACTAATTATACATTTTATAGTACCTCTGTTGTACCATTGGTTGGGGAACTATTGGGCTTAATGTTTTTTGATTATGGGTAAACTGTGTTCAGTTGCGAGGTTTAGTGATTGTCCTTCTCTGTTTTATTTAGAGAGAGAACGTATTTAATGAATGAGAACGACAAAATGAGGAAAACAATTCTATTAGGGTATGTACTGATTATTTCAGTCTCACTGTTTGGTCAAGTAGGAATAAATACCCGAATACCCTATGCCGGTAGTGTATTGCACATTGATGGTAAAGGAAACAATACATCGTCTACGGGGGCAATAGTTGCCGAAGCAGCAGATGATGTGGTGATTGATAAACAGGGCAATGTTGGTGTTGGTGTACTACAACCGAAGGCAAAGCTACATATAGATACATCCAATGGCACACTTAAGCCACTTCGTTTGGCAGACGGATCGCAGGGTGTTAACAAATACTTTTTCTCAGATACCGAGGGTAGGGGTACATGGAAAGATAAACCCATAGCCAATGGTATTGTATATTATAGTGCCACACCAAGAACATTCACCAAAAATGTATTTACGGAACTTCCCGTAGAAGTTAATTCTGCTGGATATAGCCGTATAACAATACCCCGAGCAGGTAACTATGTATTTACCTTGCGATGGTGGGGAGCTTTAGATGCTTTGCCTATCGGTACGAAGCTAATGTCGGCAGCCACTATTCAGCTATGTAGGTATGTAAATGCAACTACGGCTACTGTTCTCGATCAGACTACTTATTATACTGCAGTTACGGGAGTGGGAGGGAGTACCACCCGTTTTTCGTTTACCGTAAGTTTTTTTGCCTCTAACCTTCCCGCAGGTTATGTCATGTTTTTAAGACTCCGACCCGATGATGGCTACAATTGGGCAACAGGTGCAGGGTTGAGTGCAGGGCAAACAACAGCAACTATTTATTATCCGAGTATAATGGTCTATAATATTTGAAAACAAGAAAAACGAATGAAAAAATATATAACTCTATTAGGTTTGTCGCTTTTGATGTCTTCTATCACTATAGCTCAGGTTTCAATAAATACTAAAAATCCGCAAGGCATATTTTACATTGACGGAGGGGCTGATAATGCAACCACTTCGGCAAATCGTTTCAAGAACGATGTGATGGTAGATGCCAACGGTTCGCTGGTGTTGGGTAAAGCTACACAGCCATCAGTTGGATTGGCAAAGGTAGATATTACTTCCGATGCGGCTTATGGCACTCTAAAAATGGTAGACGGTGGCGAAGGTGATGGTATGGTTTTGTTGGGCGATGCTAATGGATATGCCCGATGGGGTATGCTAAAAGGTAGTGGAGGGTATAAACTTTCGCTTACAGCTCCTACGGGTGCTATGGCAACAGGCTCTTTTTATACAATGACTTTTAGCAACAAGTTGAATTATATTCCGATAACCGAGCAGGGAAGCTATATTGTTATGGTGAGAATGTCTGCTACATATACCGGTGCATTGGGACGTACGGGCGGATATTTCTATCTGCATAAGAATACTGTAAATACCGCTACTATGGGTATTGACTCGATAGAAATGTATATGGAATGTTTGAGCGGTAAAAAATTCTCTACATATACCGTACTTCGGGCACTCGATCTGGCGGTAGGCGATAAGATATATTTGGTGATGAAACCGCAAACGGCTGGTACATGGACTCTGGATCTTAGTTTGACTACCGTATTCTTTTATCGCGTATAAATATTCTTCCATTAAGTTAAGTAAATTATGAAACAAGTAGGATTAACTTTTTTATTGCTTCTATCATTCGGTCTTGCTTATGCACAGATCGGGATAAATACAGAACGTCCTTTATCGATATTTCACGTGGATGCAGCGAGTGATAATGCGGCAACACCTACGGCTGACCAGATATTGAATGATGTAGTGATAACTTCCGCAGGCAATATGGGGGTGGGAACACTTACTCCGTCGGTGAAACTGGAAATCGTAAAGGGTGCAAATGATGCTTTACGGATTAACGATGGTTCTACCATGTCGGCAAAGGTATTAGAGTCGGATGCTAATGGTATAGCGAGTTGGACAGAGCAGCCTGCATCATACGCCAAATCGTATAGAGCTACTACGGCTGGACAGAAGTTCTATTATAATACAATAACGGTATTGGCTACAAATCAGCCAATTGTTATCCCTCAAAAAGGAAAATATTTACTTACTCTCCGTTGGTGGGGATATAATAGGCTCGATGTTTCGTTACGTCATATTCTTAGTGGTTATATTTATGTCAGAAAGAAGGGTACTACTGCTTATCTTGATCAGATCGAATATTATATGACAGGTACGGTAAACGATGTTCTTACTTTTACCACTTCTTTATATTTAGGTGACAGAGCGGTAAATGAAGAGATTGAGGTCTTGATCCGTCCTGTGATCGGAACAGATGGTACGGTAGGGGCTCTTCAATGGGAGCTTATAAATAATGCAGCACGTCCCGATCTTATGCCTCAGGTTATTTTGTATTCAATTTAGAGATATAAGTATATTTTAAAGCAGGTGTATATTCAATTTTAGAGTATATACCTGCTTTGTTTTTTGGATCTTAGATCTGTGCTTTAACTGTTAAATAGCTTCTAGGGATATTTTAATGAGATATTGTTTCTATAAATTATTCTTACTGTTTATCGTTTCTTGTAATTGCTCCTTTATTATCTTATTACTCTATATATGTGATTATAAGCTTTTGTTTTTTTGTTGTCTTATCTGAAAAATATAGAAATAGATTTTATTTATGATGTAATTTGTTTTATATATAACTATTGCAATTCAATTACTTGCGTGTGTTAAATTTGAAAAGAAGATGAAAGGCAAATATCTTAAGCTATTTTCCAAATAAGAATTAGATTTACCATATTTGAAATATGATTTTAATACATATCTTTGTGCCAGTAAATAAATGTTTATAAACGATTTATGCAGACTCTTACGGCACACTTAACTATCAAATCAGCATCATTATTTGTTGATAATAAGCTTAATTTTAACGATTTAAGTTTGGATAAGTGCGTTGAAATATTAGAGA
>NZ_CVRU01000049.1 GCF_001261715.1 Dysgonomonas sp. HGC4
AGCAATGGAAGAATTGAATACTTTGTTCCAGGCATTAAGCCAAGAAATGTATAATGCTACAGGTGGAGCAGCAGATCCTAATCAACAAGCTAATCCTAATCAAGGAGGTGCACAACAACCAAACAACGATGGTGATGTAACTGATGTTGATTTTGAAGAAGTGAAATAATTACTATTTCTATATAGTATAAAAAGGGATGACCGCATTGGTCATCCCTTTTTTATTTAGGTTTTTATTTACTATTTTCACCTTCGTTTTATAATTTTAATTTAACTAATCACAAACATGAAAAAGACTTTATTCCTACTCTTATTAATGTGCTTATCATCTTTCGGATATTCACAAACAACTAAAGAACTACTCATCACATTTATAGACAAAGGAGGTGAAAAACAATGGACAGACGGCGCCGTAATTAAAGTTAGCAAAGTAAATAACCCTAATGAAGAGATACTAATGCGCGGAGAAAGTAGCAATTTTATGACTATAGATCTTGAGCCGGTGGAATATCTATTTCAGATTTTAGAAACTCCTCAGGGGTGGATACTAGATGAGCAAGGTCAAATACATGGAGCGCACCAGCAATTAAACCCTAGAGAGTTTATCGTTAATGGTGCTAATATTGAATCGTATGTATACATTCCTATAATAGCCAACAAAAAGGAATTACTAATTACATTTATTGATAAAGAATGGGTGAAACAACAGACAGACGGTGCAATAATAAGAGTTAGTAAGGTAAATAATCCAAACGAAGAGACATTCATATATGGAAGCGGAAGTGCTGCTATGACAATTGACCTTGAGCCAACAGACTATTTATTTCAGATTTTAGAGACCCCTCAAGGGTGGATACTAGATGAGCAAGCTCAAATACAGGGAGCGCACCAACAATTAAACCCTAGAGAGTTTATCGTTAATGGAGCTAATATAGACTCATACGTGTATATCCCAGTAATAGAAATGAATAACATTAGATCTTTAAAAATTACCGATGAGGTTGAAAGAATAGATTACATAAAGATTTTTGATACCCGAGGCGTATTAATCAAAGAGACTAAAGACATTAATTATAGTACAAATGACCTCCCTTCGGGATATTATATTATAGTTACAAAAACAGATAAAGGCATATCTTCTCAGAAAATCATAAAATAAAAATTCAACAAAAAAGAAAGCCCTAACTCAATCGAAATGATTAGTTAGGGCTTTCTTTTTATAAGGTTTATCCAATTTTATGGATTCTGAGTTAATTCACTTGGATAAGCATTAATTTCTGCTTGTGGTATAAAATGAACAACACGTAGATCGCTTGCAGGAATAGCTGTCATAGCATCATGAGGTCCCGGATAATTGCGAACCATATCCTGTCCATTACGATATACATCATAAGTACGATGAGCCTCAAAGCCTAACTCTAGCTGACGTTCTTCATCTATCAGTTGAGCAGCATTAGTTGCATTCAACGATTTATACTCTCCGCCAACAATAGCTCTACCTCGTATCTTATTCAGATATATAAGTGCCTGTCCATAATTTCCTTTCTTTGCAGATGCTTCCGCAGCATTTAAATACAATTCAGCCAAACGTGAAACTATAGGTGAGTGCAAATGCGATTCATTATCCTGTAGAGAACATTTGGTAACATAGAACATCGGGAATACACGATTCAATAACATTAAATAATCTTTCTCTCCTATGTATGTTTTTCCATTATAAACAATTGAGTATTGATTCTCTTCTGCATTTACTACAGTTAAAGGATATACTTGATCTCCAATTTTAATGTATAAAGAATTATCCTCATTATATCTTAATGTTTCCTGAACATAAGTATAACCGGTTTGTACACCCGATGCATTTTTAAGATCTGCTATAAAACGGAATGCAGGAGTTTTCTGTCCAGCCTCATCCTCTATATATTGCGGATCAATAAATGCCCAGCGTGCATCTTTTCCCAGTCCTGCTTTACGTAATAAGTCCAAATATTTTGCACTTGCATACATTTCACCCCAACCTTGTCCTTGAATAGTGGCATACATACCACCAATGGTATTATAATAATCGTCACCCGAAAATTCAGAAGAAAGTCTCTTTATCGCAAATATGGTCTCAGTTTGACTACTTCCATCAGGAGGAAAAATGTTATACTTCATAAAATTAACTCGATCTAACAAAGCATAACGTCCCGACTGAATAACCTTCTCTGCATATTCAATAGAAAGATTAGCATATTCTGTATTAGGATTCTCATAAGTACCGCTCATATATAGGTAGATTCTAGAAAGCATTGCTTGTGCTGCTTCTTTTGTAGCATAAGTAGCTCTCTTCTCCACAGTCATCAGACTTTCCGCTTTTTTCAAGTCACTTATTGCTTGCGCGTAAGTATCTTTTACGGTAGCTCTATCTGGTAGTTGCAGATTACTTACATCATCAGGTGTTCCGTCTAATAAGATGGGAACTCCCAAATTAGTTTCGGGTGATTGGTAATATGGACGACCAAAAACACGACACAGATAGAAATAACACATTCCACGGAGGTAATACATTTCCCCTATTTTTTGCTTTCTTTCTTTTGTGCTGGTTTCTTCGTCTGACATATTTATTAGATCACTAGCTTGAGATATTACTTTATAACTAGTATTCCAAAAGGTCGTTAATCTATAATTATCTTTTATATGCTGATATGAAATAAATGGATAAAAAGCATCCGTACTAGTACCTCTGATCATTATATTATCGGATGGGTACTCACCTACTCTATGCATTACATCAGCCCATCCTTTAAGATGTCCATAACATCCATTTAATAATATCTGAAATGCTGCCTCTTTATCTGCCTCTATTTGTTCCTTTGTATATGCATTATCCGGCAACCGTTCTAAATCACAAGAAGTGAAAATCAAAGTGCATATGACAGTAAATATTATATGTTTTAGTTTCATAAGTCTAAATTATTAAAGTGTAAGATTTACTCCGAATACAAATCTGCGTGTTTGAGGATATACTGATGTTGCAACTCCCGTTATCGTTGATGACTCATAACGATTATCATAACGAGGAGGTATCTCAGGATCTACTCCGGAAAAGTGAGTAATTGTGAATAAATTTTCACCTGAAACAAACAACTTCAAGTTAGAAACATAAGGGATTTTACCTGTAAGATTATAGCCAATCGTAAGATTTCTCATTTTCAAATAAGTACCAGTTTCAAGAAAGCGAGATGATGCCTTATTGGAGTTACTTGAATTACTATATTTAGCTAATGGGTGAGTAGCTATATCTCCCTCTTTTTCCCAACGACTCCAGCCACTATGAAGATTCATCTGATTTCTATCGGTATATGCACCATCCGAATCAAACTCTGCACGGGCATAATTATATATTTGACCTCCTACCGAATAATTAAATATTGCAGCTAAATCAAAATTTTTATAAACTAAGTTTGTAGCAAATCCCCCGAAAAAGTCAGGAGTATATTTACCAATAGGAACTTGATTAGCTTCGCTATATTTACTTGTAGTCACACGATTTCCGTCTTTATCAGTTTTAAGCCATAAAGGATTTCCATTTGCAGGATCTACACCAGCCCATTCAGCCAAATACCAAGTATCGGCATCTCTGCCCGGTGTGATTAGCTTTGAAGCTGATCCAGCAATACCACTTCCATCGCCTTTTATTATTTCCTTCTTCTGTCCATATAACTTAGTTACTTTATTTCTGTTCAATCCGATATTAGCATCTACAGTCCATAACAAGTCTTTATTCTTTATAACATCAACACTTATTGTTGCCTCAAAACCTTTGTTTTGTAATTCTCCCTCATTTCTCCAAATGCTGGTTACTCCAATAACGCCAGGTAATGGAACATCATATAAAAGATCTGATGTTTTCTTATAATAATAGTCTAATGAAATATTTACTCTATTATATAGAGAAACATCTACTCCAACACCTGTTACAAATGATTTTTCCCAACCTAAATCGGCATTTGCCAATTGAGATATTACAGCTCCCGGCTCTCCATTATAACTTAATGGTTTTTGATTTTTTCCCGAGTCCGTAGTAAGAGCATATAAAGCCAAATGAGGATATAAGGCAGTAGGACGATTACCTACTGAACCATAACTAGCTCTTAATTTCAGATTGTTTATTTGTTGAACCTTAAAGAATTTTTCTTTATGAATATTCCATCCACCACTTATCGAAAAGAATGTACCATATCTAGTATTAGCCCCAAAGTTAGAAGCTCCGTCGTGACGAAGTGAAAATTGAGCCAAATACGTATCATCATATGAATAATTTATATTAGAAAGATACGACTGAACTGCCCAAGCCGAACGCCAACTAATTGCTTTTTCTGCTTTAGAAGCTACGCTACCTACTTCAAAGCCTGGAGCAAATCCAGTAGACATACTTTCGGTGTTCTTAGACTTAAATTCATTCCACTCATAACCCGCTACTGCATTGATATAATGCTTACCCATAGCCTTATTAATACGTATCAATTGATTCGTATATAATCTGTTATAAGAACGCATACTTTCAGTGATACGACCATTTACCGATTCTCCTGAAGATGAACGAGGATCAGTATATTCTGTGCCAGTTTTATTGAAAAATTTGTAGCTATTAATCGAAGCAAAAGTCATCCAATCAGTAATCTTAACATCAAAATCCATATTACTCATTACTTCATAAGCTTCAGACTTGCTATAGTTCCATTGCAAATCGTACATATAGTTAGATCCTGTAGTATTTACCCAAGTAGGATTGGGTGCATTTCCAACAAGAGAACCATCTTCGTTATAAGGGCTATCCCAAGGTAAATTACCATACATCGCACTTACCGAGTGTTGTTGATCATATATGTCTTTTCGTGATCCCATAATCTGTGGTCTGATTGTTAATCGATCCGAAACCTTATACTCAACTTTCACTAAAGCATTGTATCTTGTATAGTCATATCCTTTTATAGCACCTGTTTCATCAAAAAGACCAAGAGATACAAATGATCTTAGTTTTTCATTACCTCCACTTATCGACACATTATAGTCTTGCGCAAAACCTGTTTGCGTTGCGTTATCCCACCAATCGAAATTTCTATTTCTTAGGTTCTTGTCTTGCCACCACCAAGTATTCGAGAAGTTTTCTTTATTAGGGAAAGTAGTATACAAATCATAAAGTTCTGCTCCGTTCATTATACTAAATCGCCCTGAATTAAGATCAGTAGCAGCAAATTTCGCTGATACATTTACTTGGGTTTTACCCATTTTCGCCTTTTTGGTAGTTACTAAAATAACTCCATTGGCTCCCTGAGAACCATATACAGCCGTAGAAGCAGCATCTTTTAACACTGTCAAAGTTTCTATATCAACGGGGTTAATATCACTGGCACTACTACCCATGATTACACCGTCAACAACCCAAAGGGGATCGTTACTTCCGTTAATCGTACTTTTACCGCGAATTATTATTTTTCCGGCTTCTCCAGGCTGTCCCGAACCAGGACTAACATATACACCGGGAGATTTTCCGGTAAGTAGATTTTCAACAGCAGGTGTAGTTGCATCCAATAGTTGTTGACTATCTAACGTTTGTAAAGCACCCGTAAGGCTCTCACGTCTGATTGTATTATAACCAACTACAACAACTTCACTTAAAGCTCTTGCATCTTCCTCTAGAGTGGCATTTACCACCGAACGTGAGTTTACTGCAACCTCTTGTGTTTTATACCCTAAAAAAGAGAAGATTAGTACTGCATTATTTGCATCCTGAACGGATAATTTATAACTCCCATCATAATCGGAAACGGTTCCAATTACCGATCCTTTTACTTTAACACTAACTCCAATCATGGGTTCTTTTTGCCCATCGATAATGGTACCTGTAATTGTAGTCTGCGCTAATATGCTTCCCGTTGAGAGGAAAAGCATTAACACCCAAAAAGAGACTTTACTAAAGTAGCTCTTTGCTAAGTTTGTTTTTCTAATCATGTTTTTCATTAAAAGATAGTTTAATAATAAAAAAGATTGTGCGTTATGGATTTTGTTGTTGTTTTAGCAAAAACAGAACTACAAATATAGTAAACAAGCTATATTTTTTCAATAAATTTACGTTAAATAAGACAGCAAGGTTAAGAAGGTTAAAACAAATACAAAAACTATATAATGCACACTCATAAATATTAAGCAAATACATCATCGAAAATATCACTTTGATATACTAAATAACATATTGTTTTTAGTATTTTTGTAGTACTATAAGAATACTATAATGGAAATAATACAAGCCAACACAAGTCATATATCCACAATACAGAACATTGCACTTAAAGCATGGGAAATAACCTATGCAGACATTCTCTCTCAAGAGCAGATGAACTATATGATTGATATGATGTATAGTACCGAGGCTCTAAAAAAACAGATGACAGAGCTAAATCAGTTTTTCTTATTAATCAAAACTGATCCTTTATCAAATATCCTAGGATTCATATCCTATGAGTTTAATTACCAAAATCAACCTAAAACTAAGATACATAAGCTTTACCTTTTACCCGAATCCAAAGGAAAAGGAATGGGTCGAATCTTAATTGACAAAGTTGCGACATTAGCTCAAACAGAGGGAAACAGTTACCTATCTCTCAATATGAATCGAGACAATAAGTCCATAGGATTTTATAAGCAAATGGGGTTTGAAATTGTAGGAGAAGAAGACAATGATATTGGAAGTGGCTATTTAATGGAAGATTATATCTTTGAGAAGAAAATATAGAATGCAAAAACAAGAGCAACAAGGTATTATATCTAGATTCATCGAACACCTAAGCTTCAATAATTCCATGAACAAAGAACAAGGTTTTGACCTGAAAAAATATATAAATAATGAAAAATAACATTTGCGTTTTATTTGATATGGATGGTGTAATGATTGACACCGAACCTCAATACGATGTATTCTGGAAACATGCAGGGGATAGATACAATACTGGAATAGTAAATTTTGAGAAAGTAATAAAGGGAACTACTCTTCCCAATATCCTAAAAAAATATTTCTCACATTTAACACAAGAAGAGTTAAATACTTTATCTGAGAATCTCGACAAATTTGAAGCTAATATGAACTTCGAAGAAATACCGGGTTCTGTTAAATTCGTTGAAGAATTAAAAGCTAAAGGAATAAAAGTAGGATTAGTAACCAGTTCAACCGACACTAAACTAATCGCTGTAAATAAAGCCAAACAATTTGACAAGCTATTCGACACTATTGTATCAGCAGCTCGTGTAACCGAAGGAAAACCAAATCCGAGATGTTTTCTTTTGGCTGCAGAAGATCTAGGGGTAGATCCTAAGGATTGTATTGTATTTGAAGATTCGTTTGCAGGTATAGAGGCTGGCAAAGCTGCAGGCATGAAGGTTATTGGTTTATCAACAACTAACCCTGCTAACTTACTGGAAGACAAATGCAGTAAAGTAATACCCGATTTTAAGAACTTTTCTGTTAACGATTTATTCACAATATAAATTTCAGTAATAAAAGCTAGAGGCTTCAAATTAATGAAACTTTATATAAAACAGAAGAAGCGTTTAATCTAGATTAAACGCTTCTTCTGTTTTATATTGCAATACGATACTCAACCACCAGAAAAACGGATTATCACCTAATTACAAATATTATATTCATATAGGCATCAAAATTAGCATTCCGAAGTACAGTATAATCCATCACCCCATTAGCATCAATGCTATTTATTGTCAATAAGGTAGGGTCATAATAAGTTACATAATAATACAAATCGGTAGCTGCAGCAAAACTAGGTATTGATGCTGGTCCTCCCGCACTAATGCTCATAGGTGTACTGAATTGATCTTTATATATCTTATATAAGTCTAACTGGGCATTACCAGGAACTGTTGTTTTGATATTTATAGAAGGCATATATAAGAACTTTCGGTTAAAAAGAGTCAGACAAGTCCAGGCTGGGGCTATTTCTGAACCTAAATTTTGAGATATGCAATTCTTATCGGTATCATATACTAACAGACTATTAGCAGGATTTGCAATTGCATTTTTCTCACTAGTTGTCATAGTAGGCAAAAGCAATCCCTTGTCATTATTGGGTGCATTAACGTCAAGTGCAGCACTTCGATGTGGGGTTTCGGTATTTATCCCTATTTGAGAATATACAGATAAATTAAGCCAGAGTAAAAAGAATACTAAATATAATTGTGTCATAAATAGATCAGCGTGAAATCATTCAAAATTTTATTGTTGTAATACCGAATTTAACAATCTGGTTCGAACCATACGGTTGGTCATAATACTGCAATCTAAAATTCTCACCGAATAGTTTAGTGCCTTCAATGGTGTATTATCAGCTTTATAGGGTGTCACAACGATTGTATATGTTCCTACTGCAGAAAAGACGTGAGATTGTTTATAAATAGTAGTACCTAGAGCCACGGGCTGCTCAATAGTAGGGCTGCCATCTCCAAAATCCCATATTAATTTGACAGCATTTTCGGCTGGCGTACCCGACATGGTTATTTCAACTGTATAAGTCGCCTCATTTCCCATACAGGCAAATGATTGCCCTTGTACATCTGCGACAAAAAAAGCTGACATAAAATTAGGTAACCCAAAAGCAGCATCATTAATTAAATAGTTGGGAAAAAAGCGTACATCTGCCGAGGCATAATCTTCCTCGGGATTCATCACGACTACCATATCTTTATGATTTACTCTTACTCCATATAGTCGACCATCAGCAGCAAGCTGCAAACTCGATACATATACAGTATCGGCAGGTATATATGTTGCTTCTTTTGTTGTATTTCTCAAGTCATTCCACGTTATTTGTTGCAGGGGTGTCCGGCTATTAGTTGGGGAATAATTTGATCCGGTAATAAACACATTTTTTCCGGAAGGAGAAAAATCAAAATTATACCAATCCCAGTGTAAAGTAGACGGGTTTCGAACCCGTACATCAGAAGGAACTCCTGTTTGGGGATTAAATAGACCACTTAAAATGCTCGCACGTGGTTTACCTCCAGGCACTGCCGATATGAATTTAGTTCCATCGGAGGATGTTTTAAGATAGCCGGAAAAGGCATTAAAAAAAACACTTCCCGGAGGCTGTACTGCAAATGTATAGATCTTATGATTCTCTATTCCGGTAGGGGTAACTTCCCAAACGTGAATAACACACCCAGCAGTATCTGAGAGAGAAAGCCTACGGTGAATCAACCAAAAATTGGGGCTATTCCTCTTACGAGTTGCAGTAATATTTTCGTCTGTAGGCCCCGCTAATATTTGTACATTTTTAGTACTTGTTACAGCTCCATTTCCCCCATTAAGAGACATATCGACTATAGAATAAGTTATTCCGGCAGCTCCTTCATTATTCATTACAGATACAGCATAATATAAACTATTGCTCTCCGGTACAGGCAATATAATTCCCGATTGAGTTGAAGATGATCCTCCTAACATACCCGTTCCATTTGCCATTACTGCATTAAGGGGATTGTAAATAGTAACCCCATCTCCTGACATTAAAAGATTTCCTTCGGAATCGGAGATTGTAAACGATCCTTCTCCTGTATTTAGAGGACCTTTTACAGGGGTAGGCATATCCGGTGTCGCAAGCCCTGCTGATGAAGTTACCGTTTGTAAATTATTGAAATTTAATCCGGAGTTAATTCCGAAATACCACCAGTTTGCTTCTTTCTGAGCATATGAACTCGAAACGCAAACAATAAGTAGCATTGATATTATAATAGATTTCATGAGTTTTATTTTGTTACGAATACAACATTCATAAAAGAATCATAGTTTGCCTCTTCTACTATAGTATAGGATACTTTACCATCGGTGGATATGCTATTGATCTGTATTACCTGATTATCATAATAGGTGATATAATAATATAAATCGGTTGCTGATGGAAAATAAGGGATCGTGTTGGGTGCTCCTGCACTCTTAAAGAATGTCGTCTGATCGGCTCCTGTAAATTGATTCTTGTATTCAGTATATAAATCTACAGTAAAACTTCCTTCTGTTGAAGCATCAATTGCTATGGATGGCATGTAAAAAAAAGACGATTGATTGTCTTTAGCAGACAATGGAACCCACGATGGTGCGGCAGCTGTTCCTGCATTTTGATAAATACCATTAAGGTTTGTATCATAAACTAATAGACCTGAGGCAGGACTAGATATAGATAACCGCTGAGAGCTTGTCATTCGAGGAATTAGTACTCCTTGAGTAGTAGAAACAATATCTAATGCAGTACTGGCATTAGGGGTAGTGGTATTTATTCCAACTTGAGCATGACTGATGTCTATAGTCAAAAGGTGGAATAGTAATAGTAATAAAAATTTACTCGTCATCTTAATATATATAATTAATCATTCTATACAAAAGCTTCAAAACCGCAACTTTATGTAAGTTGCATAGATACAAGATTTAGTTTAATCTTTAATGTCATATACTTCAACAAACATCAAGATACTTTCTGAACACTATAGTAATCTATTTATTAAAAAAGATGGGTAATAATTATGGTATAAAATACAAAAGAGGAGGACATCTCTAGAATGCATGAAACTACAATCTGCATTTATCGAAAAATGAAATTACTTTATTTACAATGAAAAAAGTAGATGAAAAGACATTATTTGGACACAAAACTTTTGACCGTTTTCTCACAATCTTATCTTACAAAACCTAATTAACACTTCAATATTTTAACTCACCTCTCATACTTTATGACACAAAGATATAACTATTCTATTAAAAAACTACCACATCAAAATAGTCCAAACTCTTCATATTCTCTCTTATTAACTAAAAAACATCCTTTTAGAGTATCTAATATAGAAATTAAAAGAGATATTAACCATTTTAACAGCTCTTGCTTTGTAATAATTGTCAGATTATTCAGTTTTTATAGAATAAAGAAACTTTGAAAATGGGAATAGAAAAAGAACTTTTAGAAATAGCTCAACGAATTAGGGCTTTGTCGCAAACAGGCTTAGTATACTCTGATAATGAATACAATACCGAACGATATGAAGAGCTTGTTCATCTAAGCAATTCTATGACAGCGCTTATTACTAACAATAAAGTGTCGACTATAGAAGGTTGTTTTCGGGTAGAGGACGATTATGTAACTCCTAAAGTAGATATAAGAGCAGTAGTATTTAATGACAAAGACGAAATACTACTCGTACAGGAGAGAGCCGATGGAGCATGGGCAATACCCGGTGGATGGGCTGATGTAGGATATTCTCCTAAAGAAATAGCAGTAAAGGAAGTAAAAGAGGAAACCGGGCTGAATGTTAAACCAATTCGGTTATTAGCAGTGTTGGATAAAAAATGCCATAATCACCCTCCTGCACCGCATTATGCTTATAAGATATTTATACTTTGTGAACTGATTGATGGAGAATTTACCTCAGCTTTCGACATTTTAGATAAAGGCTTTTTCAAACAAGCCGAACTTCCTCCTCTTTCGGAAGAGAGAATACTGAAAAGTCAGATTAATCTGATGTTTGAATACAAAAATAATCCTGACAAAGATGCTATTGTTGATTAAAGCTTCAGCCCTATCTATATACTTTGGATAGGAGAATATATGCAGCCAGCTCGCCTATTAATTATTGCATTGCAGCAATAATTATTTCTTTTGCCCCTTTTGCCTGAGGTATATTAAAGAGAGGGAAAAGATGTACCATATTCTCATATTCGTGATAAGAAAGATTTACCCCTTTTTCTAAGCAAATTTCCTTAAATTTATGGCAGTCCGGATATAAAAGATCAAGTGTACCCACAATCAAGGTCATAGGAGAAGCATCTGTATATTCGCCATATATAGGGCTAACCAGAGGATTCTGTAAATCGCCCATAGAATATACTTGCCCTGCATATTTAAGACCTTCACAATCGAGGCTTGGATCAATAGGTTGAAGCCTCTCTATTTCGGGATTTGTCATTGAAACATCCATCCAAGGGCTGATCATAATCATGTGCTCCGGTTTCCGAAGATTATGCTTAGCAATTAATTGAGACAATCCCAAAACGAGACTTGCGCCTGCTGAATCTCCAACAACAAATAACCGTCCTTTATTTGAGGAAATCTCTTTGTATAAGTTTAGAATAAAGTCGTAAATCTCTATATAGTCTGACTTAGGAATTAACGGATAATCGGGTATTACAATCTTATAGCCTAAGTTATCAGCAAAATAGGTGATAATCTCCCAATGAATAAGTGACAGTCCACAAGCAAAACCTCCACCATGCAAATAGTAAATAGTATCTGTTGCTACTTGATCTTTCACTGATAGTGTATAGATTTTCGAACCATCTACAATAACTGTTTCTATATCGTATTTATTAAAAAGGCGATTGGGAGGCGAAACACTATCGTAGAAAGCCCCACCTTTATACATATCTGTTTCGAGATTAGCTATTAATTGTTTTGTTCCTAATTTCCATAAGGCAGCTTCAAGAGCATCACTAGTCATATCTATATTTATTTATTGAACTGCAAAAATAACAAAAGTCCGACAATAAATATTTACTGCCGGACTTCTCTCCTATTTTATTCTTATTAAATTCGATTATACTTTGCTTACTGAATTTAGTTTTTCAAGAGCTTCTTTTCTTAAATTAATATCTACTGATTTAAGAATATCCAACTGACTTGCTTTAGATACACTTGCAATAGGTGCAGTTACAGACGGACGTGCCAGTAACCAAGCCAAAGCAATTTGAGCAGGTGTTGCATTATATTCTTTTGCCACTTCATGTAAAGCGGTCAGAATATTCTGTCCTCTATCATTGATATAATTTTTCAATTGTTCTTTTCTATTACTATGTGCAATATCTTCAATTGAGTTATACTTACCTGTCAAAAAACCACTTGCCAATGAATAATAACTAACTACACCTAGATGATATTCTTTTGCCAAATCTTCATACTTTGTCTCATATTGATTTCGGTCATACAAGTTATACTCAGGTTGCAGACATACATATTCAGGGAAATTATTCTTTCGGCTCACCTCTATTGATTCGCGAATACGGGCAGGAGTCATATTAGAGGTTGCAATATAGCGTACTTTACCCTCTTTTACCAATTGAGCATAAGCTTCCAAAGTTTCTTCAAGAGGCGTTGACAGATCATCATAATGGGTGAAATACAAATCGATATGATCCGTTTGAAGTCTTTTCAAAGATTCCTCAACTTCACTCAATATATATGCTTTCTTTAATCCTCTGTGAGTCTCCGAAATTTGAGCACCTACCTTGGTGGCAATTGTAAATTGCTTTCTTTTACCTGATTTTTTCAGCCACTTACCAATAATAGTTTCAGACTCTCCTCCTTTATTTCCGGGAACCCATGCCGAATATATATCTGCCGTATCGATAAAATCAAAGCCTGCATCAGCATATTTATCTAATATATTGAACGATTCTTTTTCATCAGCTGTCCATCCGAAAACATTACCACCTAGAGCAAATGGTACAACTTCTAAATCTGATTTTCCTATTTTTCTCTTTAATCCCATAATATCTATATTTTTAAAGCATTATATAATATTAAAAATCAACTAATTTTAAAGAACATCACGCCAATGCTTTAAATTACTCTTGGCGGTATCCCACACCTCATCTACTCGTCCTGACAATATCAATTTTGTCATAGACTTCGCAAAGCCTGTCATTTGAGACAATTCCAATTTAGGAGGCATTGCCAACGCATTTGGATCTGTTTGCACCGAAATCAAAACAGGACCTGCAAAAGCAAATGCTTCTTTTAAAGTTTCTTCTACTTTAGAAGGCTCATTTACTCTGAACGATTGCATTCCCATAGCGGTAGCTATTGCCGCAAAATCGGGATTGAACATATCTGTTTCATAATCGGGTAAACCAGCAACTTCCATTTCGAGTTTTACCATTCCTAACGATCTGTTGTCAAAAACCACCAATTTGATAGGTAGTTTATATTGAACAATTGTAGCCAAATCGCCCATCATCATAGAAAGACCTCCATCTCCGCAAAAAGCTATCACCTGCTGATCGGGGCGAGCAAAAGCAGCACCTATTGCCATAGGCATTGCATTGGCCATAGAGCCGTGACTGAATGAGCCCAACATTTCGCGTTCGCCTGTAGCCTGCAAATAACGAGCACCCCATACGCAACACATACCTGTGTCTACTGTAAAAATAGCATCTTTGTTTGCAAGCTTATCGATTACCGTTGCCAGATACTCGGGAGCAATTGTATCTTCACTGCCCGATCTGTCGGCAGCCATCGCCAAATGTTCTTTTACTTTGGCATATACTTTAAGCTGAGTTTTCAAAAAATCGTCATTCGATTTTTCGTTAATCAAAGGAAGTAAAGCTTCCAAAGTATCTTTTACATTACCGCCCAAAGCCACATCTACTTTTGCACGACGACCAATACGTTCGGGACGTACATCTACTTGGACTATCTTACATTTTTCGGGCATAAAGGTTTGGTAAGGAAAATCTGTCCCTAATAAAATCAACAGATCTGCATCGTGCATAGCAGCGTATGCTGAAGGTAAGCCTAACAAACCGGTCATACCTACTTCGTAAGGGTTATCGTATTGAACTGCCATTTTACCCCTAAAACTATATCCCACCGGAGATTTAGTAAGCGAAGCCAATTGTACTACTTCATCATGAGCACCCTTTGCTCCTATTCCACAATATATAGTTACTTTTTCTGTCGAATTTATCAATTCAGCCAAAGCTTTCAGTTCCGAATTATGAGGACGATATATTCCTTTTGATGGTAAAAGATTAACTGTCGTTGGACTTTCGGCTGCATTACCTGCGGCAATATCTCCAGGTAAACCCAAAACAGCAACTTCTTTTTTATGAACCGTATGCTGCAATGCAGCCTGTAACATACGAGAAAACTGAACGGGTGTTGTAGCTATTTGATTATATCCGCTACAATCGTCAAATAGTTTTATAGTATTTGTTTCCTGAAAATAAGACATTCCGAACTCCGATGTTGCACATGTAGAAGCTATTGCCAACACCGAGGCATTACTTCTATGAGCATCATATAGTCCATTTATCAAATGCACATGCCCCGGACCACTACTTCCGGCACAACATCCAATACCATTTAATTCTGCTTCTGCCAGAGCTGCATAAGCACCTACTTCTTCATGACGAACATGTACCCACTTTACTGTATCATGGGTTCTTACTGCATCATTTACTTCGTTAAGGCTATCTCCTGTTACTGCATAAATATGCTTGATACCTGCTTCGTAAATCGTTTCGATTAATTGGTCTGCTACTTTCTTTGCCATAGTTTCTATTTAAAATTTGTATCCACTATAATCTATTATAAACACTCAAAAGTAAGTTTCGGATAGTTAGTAAGCGACGATTTTAACTTTATTAACAAATCAAAGGAAAGCTTTCTTTATTAAAGAATATTACAAAATAGTTCGCTATTCTTTTAATTCAGAAATTTAGAATTTCAAAGGAATTATTATCTTTGTGAGTATTAGCTCCTTGTCTAAGAGTAAGTTTTTGACTATAAATTTAACGAAATAAATACATTAGCGACATGGCAATTAATTTAACAAAAGGACAAAGAATCGAGATCGGTTTATCTAAAGTAGGTGTTGGACTAGGATGGGATCCTAACGAAAGTACCGGATTTGATTTCGATTTGGATGCATCAGCCTTCATGGTAGGTGATAACAAAAAGCTTCCATCTGACGATTTCTTCGTATTCTATAATAATCCAAAATCACCGGATGGTGCAGTTGAGTCTTCTGGTGATGACTTAACAGGTGGTAATAGCGATGGTGATGATGAAACTATTACTGTAGATTTGACTAAGGTTGATCCTAAAATACAAGAAATAGTTTTCACTGTAACGATTCACGATTACGAAACACGTAAACAAAATTTTGGACAAGTTCGTAACTCGTTTATCCGCATATATAATGCTCAAACAAATGAAGAAATTGCCAAATACGAATTGGATGAAGATTTCTCTATTGAAACAGCTGTAGAATTTGGCCGCTTATACAAACGTAATGGCGAATGGAAATTCGAAGCAATGGGTATCGGATACAAAGGTGGTCTTGAATATTTCGTTAATAAATTTGTTTAAGGTCACAGACCTATATAAATATTTCTACAATTTAAATTAAACAAGAAATAACGATATGGCTATAAATTTAGAAAAAGGACAACGTACAGAGGTAAAGTTACCCAGATTTGTTGTAGGTCTTGGATGGGACACAAATTCTTCGAGCACAGGTGGCGATTTTGACTTGGATTGCTCTGTTTTTGTCCTTGGCGACAATAAAAAGATTCTCACTGATGATTTTTTCATTTTCTATAATAACCTAAAATCGCCAGACGGGTCGGTAGAACATACAGGAGATAACTTGACTGGTGCAGGTGATGGCGATGATGAATCAGTAAAAATAGACCTTTCTAAAATAGATTCAAAAGCAACCGAGATCTGTTTCGTTGTAACGATTCATGACGCAGAGAACCGCAAACAAAACTTTGGTCAAGTACGCAACTCTTTTGTGAGAATCTACAATCCTGAAAATAACGAAGAGCTTTTAAAATACGAATTGGAAGAAGACTTTTCGATAGAAACAGCCGTAGAATTTGGTCGTTTATATAAACGCAATGGCGAATGGAAGTTCGAAGCTGTGGGTGTAGGTCAAAAAGGTGGTCTAGCAGATTATCTACAAAAATATAACTAATACTAAATCACAAACCTATCTTGTCTCATACTGATACATAGGGATGTCATTAAATAATTAAATCCACATTAATAAAATACTACTATGGCAATTAATTTACAGAAAGGTCAGCGTATAAACCTAGAGAAAAGTTCAGGCGCAAAACTTGTACAGTTTTGTGTGGGCGTAAACTGGGGTGCTATTGAATATCAAGCCGAAGAAGGCGGTTTTCTTGGTTTTGGAAAAAAAACAGTAACTAAAACTAAGGATGTAGACTTAGATTTAAGTTGTGCTATGTATGATGAAAATGGTAACTTAGTAGACCACCTATATTCTCCATTATACAGACCCGAACTTCTTGCACAATTTGGTTTAAATGCAGGTAAATTAGTTTCAATTACAGGAGCTATGCGTCACACTGGAGATGATCTGGAAGGTGATAAAGGTGGTGATGACGGTCTTGATAATGAGATTATCACTGTCGATCTTTCTAAATTAGGAACTAACATTCACCGTATTTTCTTCTTTTTGAACAGTGTAGGTGAAGAAGATTTCTCACAAGTTCCTTACGCTAAAATCAGAATGTACGAAGGTACTCCTGCTAAAGTAGACAGCGTATATGCTGAATATAATGTGGTTTCTGAACCTCAATACAGAGGGAAGAAAGCTCTTATCATGGGAGAACTTTACAAGAAAGGTGATGATTGGAAATTTAATGCGATTGGTGATGCATTCGAAGATGTATTCCTTGGACAAACTATCCAACGCATCTCTCAAAACTATGCTAAATAATTTTTAAGCATAATATATTTTTATCCTTTTTGCTTTTGTGTATCTTTATCAAGATTACATTTTAGCAAAAAGGATTTTTAAGGTTTAAGACCTTTTTATTAATTTGCCAAATCATAAAATTTTGATTGACATATTTTAGAATTATACAAGCGTGTAATTTCTTGCTAAAACAATAAAATAGGTCTGTGACCTTAAAACATTACTGATATTTTAAATAATAAACATAATATGGATACTACTAATAATAACATCCCGACGCCCTCTCTTCAGAGAATAGACAATCAAGGAAATATAAATCTGGAGAAACTAGGTCAAAACGAAATCAGCAGATTGTCTGAGCTAAATAAAAGCTTAGTAGTAACAGATGTAAACTCAGTTCTAAATTATGGAGCCGATTTACAATCGACCATGGAAAAATACAGTAATGATTTTCTAAGCTCGGTCAGAACATTCAACTCTGGAGAAGTTGGTACACATATCAGTGATCTTCTTACCGAACTTAACTATATAGATGTAGATGAATTAAATCAAAGTGGATTCAAAGCCTTTTTGAGCAAGATTCCTTTATTGAAAAATATGGTTGTCAACGTAAAAAGAATATTCCAGAAATACGACACTGTTATTTCTAATGTTGACAAAATATCAAATAAAATTAAAGCAGGTCGTATCAATTCTTTGAAAGACAATACTGCTTTACAAACAATGTTCGACAACAATGTTGAGTACATTAAACAAATAGAACAGCTTATTATTGCAGGACAACTTAAATTCCAAGAGCTACAAGTAAAATTGGCTGAGATGGAAGGCAACCCTGCAAACTATAAAGATTACGAGATTTCGGATCTTAGAGAATACATCATGCGTCTCGACAAACGCCTTGCCGATATGAAAATTATCCGCTACGTAATGATGCAATCGCTAGCTCAAATACGTGTCGTACAAAACAACAATACCGCTATTGCAGACAAAGCTCAATCTATTATTTCGACAACAATACCTGTTTGGAAAAATCAGTTGACTATTGCAGTCGCTTTATACCGACAAAAAGCAAATGTGGAAATGCAACGCAAGGTTGCCGAAACCACTAACACTATATTAGAAAAGAATGCCGAACTGCTTCGTCAAAATAGTATTGAAGTAGCTCGCGAAAACGAAAATACGGTAGTATCTATCGATACATTGAAGAAAACAACTCAATCGCTTATCAGCACATTAGACGAGGTGAAGAAAATACACGAAGAAGGTATGCGTAACCGACAAGTGTTAGATAAAGAATTGCAAACATTAGAAACTGAACTTAGAAAAAACGTTCAGGGAGTTCGTTAATAAGGTCTGAGACCTTGATTCATCCTTTAACAGGTATATTGCCAAAATAATTATAGAGGAAATATACCTGATAAAAGTTGAAAGTACCCCATTTTAAATGACCGATTACAGAACCGAAATATTAGATGCTTCGGATAAAATAATTCAGAGATTATACGACCTCATTACTTTTTTTGAGGATCCTGTAATCATGAAAATTTATCTGCAAAGTCAGGTCATTCATAAACTCTTTGAAGAGAACCCCGACATTGATATTAATAAGCTCGAATTATATCATATACAGTTTACATCCACGCTTATAGACCTTCTCGAGAAAATCAGAAAGAAGAATGAACGTGTTGTAAATATGATGGAAAATGAGATAGAGCTTAATTCTGACATGATTGCAAAATTAAAACAAGCAATTACTCAAGAAGGAGGATTTGAGGCTGAAAAGTTACAACAGGCTCAACGCATCACCCGATCTATCTACAATCTGCATAAAGCATTATCATCTCAATCGTCAGAATACCCTTACACTGACAACATTAATGCTTTTAGTCTTAAATATTACAAGGATTATTTCTTTGATGCTGATCCTCAATTGTTGACTTCATTGACAGCATATAATCATTCGGATGCTTATAGAAATACATTCGGTGCTATTGACAAAAAACTATTGACCGATCTTGTCAAGAAGAGCTATAAGGTTCAATTCTGTTTTGGGATAAGGATCAATAATACATTGATGGAAATTTATAAGATTTGGGGTGAAGAAAGTTATTTTTCTTTTCAACCAACTAAGAATAATTTTCTGCCTTGTGATATAAATGTATTCCCTTACAAAGAGTGGGAAAGTGAGTCATCCAAGAAAGAACGATCTATAAAGGAGTTGATGCAGAAAAACCGTCAGCTAGAAAAAGATATAAAGTTCAATCTGCGACATATAGATTCTGACATTTCATTACTTCTGGATGAAAACCTGAAAAGGATAACCGAACTCGATTTTCTGGCAGACTTAGAGAATATAGATATTCAAGCTAATACGCTAAGAACGATGATCGAAACAAAAATGATATAACGATATAATATGAGACGACTTCCTGTATATCTGCTTTTGGACACCTCAGCCTCAATGAAAGGTGAGCCTATTGAAGCCTTAATAAAAGGAATCGATACTATGATAAGGGCTCTGCGACAAAATCCGCAGGCAATAGAAAGCGTATACATAAGTATCATCACATTCAGTAATACAGCACAAGTACTAATTCCATTGACCGATTTGGGATCATTTCAGATGACCGAACTGAAAGCTACGGGACAAACCGCACTTGGTGCTGCTCTTAGATTGGTTACAGATAGAATAAATTCGGAAATCAAAAGAAATACGATGAAAGAAAAAGGTGACTGGAAACCTATTGTATTTATTATGACCGATGGTGTTCCAATTGACGACTGGAAGAAAGGAGCCGCTTATTTTGCAACCTGCAAAACAGCATACACCGTTGCTTGTGCAGCAGGAAGTCAGGCTGATACTTCCGTATTGAAGCAGATAACTCCGCATGTTATCAGCCTCGAAAAGGCAGATGAGGATAGCATGTCTCGCTTCTTTTTATGGATGTCATCTTCTATCGGAACAACCTCTGTGAGGGTCGAAAGTAACGGAGATACTCTCGAACTATCTAGTCTGGACGAATTACCTCCACCCCCACCCGATATAAATATTCTTTGAGCTCTCAGCTCTTTTTGTTGCTTTGGCAACTATAGAAGCCTGAGTTAGCTATCTTAAAAAAACTATTGCATTAAATAGTTGAAATTACTTGAAACAAACATAAAACCTAAATAGCATGAGAAGATTACCCGTTTACTTAGTTTTAGATACATCTGGATCGATGCATGGAGAGCCTATTGAAGCTCTAAAAAACGGTGTACAGGTTCTTATATCAACCTTACGTCAAGACCCATACGCATTAGAAACTGCATACTTGAGTATCATCACTTTTGATTCTTCTGTAAAACAGGTTGTGCCTTTAACCGAGTTATCGATGTTTCAGATGCCAGACCTCAAAGCAAATGGAACAACTGCTCTTGGAGAAGCTTTGAGCGTATTGGCAAAAACGGTAGATAGTGAGGTTCAAAAAACAACAGTTAAGGACAAAGGAGATTGGAAGCCATTGATTTTTTTAATGACAGATGGTGCTCCTACTGATGATTGGCAAAAGGGATTGAACGAATTCAAAAAACATAAATATGGTATGGTTATCGCCTGTGCAGCAGGACAGAATGCCAATACCTCTATATTAAAACAAATTACAGAAACAGTAGTACAATTGGATAATGCCGATAGTGGAACCATTAAAGCATTCTTCAAATGGGTATCAGCATCCATAAGTCTTGGAAGCCAGAAAATTGAATCAGGTGGACAAGAAATTTCAGGATTGAGCGAGCTTCCGCCACCTCCACCCGAAGTAAATATTGTACTATAAATTATTCATTAAAGGTCTAAGCCCTTAAGATATAAGAAATGTTATGAGAAGATTACCAGTATATTTATTATTAGATACGTCGGGATCGATGAAAGGCGAGCCCATCGAGTCCGTAAAAGTAGGATTAGAATCTATGGTTTCGAGCCTTAGACAAGATCCGTTTGCTCTTGAATCGGTTTTCATAAGTATTATTACTTTCGATAGAGAAGTAAAACAGATACTACCTCTTACTGAACTCGAAAACCTGCAATTACCCGAAATAGTTACTCCCGAATCGGGACCCACTCATTTAGGGGAAGCTTTAGAAGTATTATGCAAAAAGGTCGACTTGGAAGTAAAACTAAGTACCTCTGACGAAAAAGGAGACTGGATGCCTTTGCTCTTCATTATGACTGACGGTAAACCTTCTGATCTACAAAAATATAATCAGATGATACCCGAAGTTAAGAAACGTAACTTTGCAAGTATCATAGCATGTGCAGCAGGTGTAAAAGCTGATACTAAACCATTATTAGCTCTCACTAATCAAGTATATTCTTTGGATACTACTGACAGTTCAACATTTCGTCAATTCTTCAAGTGGGTATCGGCATCAGTAAGCGTAGGGAACAGAAGTGTAGGTACAAGCAATGATATTGCACTACCTCCTCCCCCTCCCGAAATTCATACAGTTATTTAAGGTTATATCCTTTTTAATATTGAAGATTCTATTCACAACACACCTATGAGACGACTACCTATATACTTTTTAATTGATGTTTCTGAATCTATGATTGGGGAACCGCTTCAACATGTACAATCGGGAATGGAAGCCATCATAAAAGAACTTCGTACCGACCCTTATGCACTCGAAACTGTTTGTGTCTCCATTATAGCTTTTGCTGGTAAAGCTAAAAAGCTAAATTCGATGGAGGAATTATATAATTTCTACCCTCCCAAGTTACCTATTGGCGGAGGTACCTCTTTAGGTAATGCGATGAACTTCCTGATGAATGACATCGACGTTTCTGTAAAGAGAACAACATTGGAAGCCAAAGGAGACTGGAAACCCATAATCTTTCTATTTACCGATGGAGCCCCAACTGATTTAACTGATGCTGCTTTTAGCAGATGGGGTGAAAAGTATCGCAAAGGAGCAAATATGATCGCTATTTCTATTGGCGACAATATGGATACAAGCATATTAACCCAAATAACAGATAATGTACTTAAACTGAAAGATACTGATGAGGTATCATTTAAGGCTTTCTTTAAATGGGTAACAGCTTCTATAAAAACAACAAGCATGAGCATTAGCGACTTGAGTAGCGATGATTTGAAACTAGCACCTTTCTCAGAAGATATACTCAGCAAGATAGAAATGGAAATGAGCGCTCCAATAAAAGTGGATGAAAATTTCGCGGTCATTCTAGGGAAATGCCAAACAACCTCTCAACCCTATCTCTTGAAATATCAAAAACGAATAGGCTCTAACGATTTCTCTCATTTCACAAGAGTAGGAGGTCATAAATTCAAATTTGTAGGAGCCTACCCTATTGACAATTCGTACTTCGATATGGTAGACGGATACGCTAACGGCAACTTAAGTGGAAGCAAAATAAACACCGATGAACTTGTAGGATTTCCATCCTGCCCTTGTTGCAGCAACCAGATTGCCATTGGCCTTTGCATGTGTGGAAGCATTATGTGCGTAGGTGACGAGCCTATGAGCCATTGCCCTTGGTGCGGCATTCAAGTGTCGTTTAAAGGCTCGAACGGAGGTATGGATATAGGACGTACACGAGGATAAGAAATCCTTAACATGATTCCACTGGAAAATGTGGTAAAATTTGATACAATATGGATTTTGAAAAGATCATAGCTTATCTGAACATTCAGCCCGAAGATAAAGAAAAACTCGCTGAGTTTTTTGAAAGGGAAGAAATCAGAGAATTTCTTTTACAAGAATGGGAAGTGTTCCTAAAAACAGACTGTTCGCCGGTAGAGGAAGATATTATTAATAATGAAAACTGTATTTCAGATAACCCTGATAACGATATAAATATGGCGATGATACCCAACATTCCCGAAGATGAGGAAACAAAAGCTCGTCAAACGGTAAATAATCAATACACAGATTCAAAAGACAATGATCTTGACCGAAAGTTGAAAAGCAAGCATATACAACTACAAAACGGGAAAGTGAATCAAGCTTATCAATGTTTATTCGACATTACCGTTTTCGATATTGCAGATATTGGAGATTTTGAATTAGTAGGATTAGAAGAAATAGGATTGAAATTTAATCCTTTAACCGATCTTATTGAGGGAATACCCAATAAAGCAGGAGATCATCGCATTATACTAAAATGTAAACGTAGTGAATGGGCTGAAGGCGATCCTATTTTTGAGCGACCAATCACACTTATTATCAATCCCGATCCCCGTTCATTATGGAATAATATCCCTACTCCAACCAGTATCGAATATTACAAGCCCGACTCAGATTGTAAATATGTAAAGGTCGAAAAGACAAAAGGAATTTTTGGCTTAGGAAAGAAGGAGCAGAAAGATATTGTTGCAGCAAGCCAACGAGGACGATCGCACGCTCACGAAGGCACACCTCGCGATGATGATTTCAGCATTACACATCAAGACGAAGAAGGATGGTACATAATGACTGTTGCCGACGGTGCAGGTTCTGCCAAGTATTCGCGACAAGGCTCACTTATTGCATGCCAAACGGTATCGGATATATGCAATACCCAATTCAGTAAATACAATAAAGAAGCTGACGAGCTGATCAAGGATTTTGAAAAAGACAGCTCCGATGTTAAGCGAAAAAAACTAGGAGATGCTCTATATAATATTATAGGTTCGGCTGTTTTCAAAGCATACAAGAATATAGAAAAAGAGGCTCAAGACAAAGAGAATCAATTAAAGGATTATGCGACTACTTTACTTGTGACTGTTTCTAAAAAATTCAAATTTGGATGGTTCGTTGCTGCTTTTTGGGTGGGTGATGGAGGTATTGGCATCTATAATAAAGAAACTCAATACCTGAAAATTATGGGAGAACCCGATGGAGGCGAATTTGCAGGTCAAACCCGTTTTCTTACCATGCCCGAAATAATGCAACCAACTGAAATATATAAACGTCTCCGCTTCGAAATTGTAGAAGATTTCACGGCATTGATACTTATGTCAGATGGCATTACCGATCCCAAATTTGAGACAGATGCCAACTTAAACCGAATAGAAAAATGGAATAAGCTTTGGGAGGATATTACCTCGTCTGTTGATCTGACTGACGACAACGAAAATTCGGCAGAGCAATTATTACAATGGTTAGATTTCTGGTCACAAGGTAATCACGATGACAGAACGATAGCAATACTTTACTAATAATGAGCGATAAAATCATAACAATAAAAGCAACTGATGGTTCTACCGTTCAGTTTGTTGATAAAATAATAGGTTCGGGAGGAATGAAAGATGTTTATTTCAGTCCCGACAAGTCGTATGTAGTTGGTTTTTTCAGAGACAAGCAAGACTTCAACGCTAAAGATCGATTACAGAATATAACAGGTATCTATCGCGAACGCATCTTCCAACAAGAAGGTGGCGATTATTGGCAGGACTTATATTGCTGGCCTACAAAAATTGTTGAACACAACGGAAAATTAGGGTTGGTTTGTCCCACCTATCAACCTTGTTTCTTTTTTAAATATGGCTCGGTAAACAATGACTTCTTAGGAATAAAAGGTCGCGAAAAAGAAGGTAAATGGTTTGCTTCGGCAAAAAATCAAAATAGATTCTTAACTCCCGAAGAAAGAGGCGATTGGTTTAAATACTTGCAAATCTGTATTCGCATTAGCAGAGCTGTTAAGCGCATGCACTCGGCAGGATTGGCTCACTCCGATCTTTCATATAAAAACGTTTTGGTAGACCCCACATCAGGCAGGGCAGCCATTATTGATATTGATGGTCTTGTAGTTCCCGGAAAATTTCCGCCCGATGTATTGGGTACACCCGATTTCATTGCTCCTGAGGTAATAGCAACTAAGCATCTTAAAATAGATGACCCTAATCGCAAGCTGCCAAGCATCACCACAGACAGGCATGCACTTGCAGTAATGGTGTATATGTATTTACTATATCGCCACCCTTTGCGAGGAGGAAAAGTGCACGATTTGGATTCGGGCAAAGATGAAGAGTTATCGATGGGTGAAAAAGCTTTGTTTATTGAGCATCCGACAGACGATTCTAACAGAGTTAAATCTGCTCAATTACAAGCAAGCCAACTGCCACAAGCCGACCCCACCAAAATACCTTACACGGTATGTGGTCCTTATTTAAAAGAACTATTTGACAGAGCCTTTATAGATGGGCTGCATAACCCTCAAGCACGCCCCACAGCCAACGAATGGGAGGATGCTTTACTTAAAACAGTAGACCTCTTGCAGCCTTGTCAGAACTCTAAATGCTGGCACAAATGGTTCGTATTCGACAACAGCCGAAAGCCTAAATGCCCATTTTGTGGAACTGATTATAAAGGACAATTACCAGTCCTCAACCTATATTCATCACGCCACGAGGGGACATTCACCCCTGATAATTACCGCTTGATGGTCTATAATAACCAATACCTCTATATGTGGCACGTTAATAGAAATATCTGGCCAAATGAAAAATTGACAGACGATCAGAAAAAGCCCGTAGCTTACTTTGTTTTTCATCAAAACAAATGGTTACTCATAAACCAACGTTTAAACGATCTCGAAGACAAAACCGAGGGCAAAAAGATAGATATTGGAGAAGCCGTAGAGTTAACCGACAATAAACAAATACTCCTTTCGAAAGAGAACGGAGGGCGATTGATTGTCGTACAAATGGTAAACAACTAATGAATATAAAAAATATTTCGTTCGACCTTTGGATGACACTTATCAGATCTCATCCAGAATTCAAACTAAAGCGTGCCGAGCTTATTTCAGATACATTCAA
Source organism: Dysgonomonas sp. HGC4 (assembly GCF_001261715.1). Taxonomy (GTDB): domain Bacteria; phylum Bacteroidota; class Bacteroidia; order Bacteroidales; family Dysgonomonadaceae; genus Dysgonomonas_A. The sequence continues at coordinate 26,340 of NZ_CVRU01000049.1, forward strand.
CATAAAGACTATATCGCCAAAAGAGATAGATGGTTTTATACGTTCTGTTGACAATGTTTTTGATCGTTATAATATGATTAGCGGAAAAAAATTGTCAGCAAATAAGATGTATAAGGAGCTTCTACAAAGATTGGTTCCCAAAAGTAAAGAAGTTACCCTAGAGGCGGCAATAAAGCTAAGAGAGCAAGCTGATACTTTGTTTTTAGAGTATCGCCCAGTATTTATGAATGACAATATTCCTCAAATACTTTCACAGCTCAACAATGATGGATATATATTAAACCTATCAAGCAATACGGGTTTTATTGAAGGTGAGACTCTTCGAATGACATTAGCTGATCTTGGTATTATTGAATACTTCGATTTTCTGATTTTCTCGGACGAAATAGATGCATCTAAGCCTTCATCTCATTTTTTCCAACATGTGTACAATCATATCAATGCATCCAAAGAAGAAGTTTTACATATTGGGGACAATCCCAAAGCCGACTATCAAGGAGCAAAAAACTTCGGATTTAATGCCTTACTAATTACAGATCCTAATTATACGATTAATGACATCAGAACAAAATTATAAGGGCAACATTACCCATTTCAGTGGATTTCTAATTGAAAATGAAAATCAATTTGGTTTCTCTCCCGACGATTACTCCAAATTTAAATACGGGGCAATCAATATTGCTAAAGAATTTGGTTACCTCTTAGCTGAACAATTCATTGAAAACTGTTTCAAGGATCATTACGATGGTAAACAAATTGTAGTTTTGCCTAGCGCATATTCGTATATTCCGACAGCCTCTTTTTTTATGAAAGTTTTTTTTGTGGAGAAGCTAAATCTGTTCCTGTATAAAAACGGATACCCGATCGTACAAGAGACTAAAATAAATAGAACAGTTACTTATCGTGAAGACTATGGCGAAATGTCGGCAGAAGATCGCTACAACTTAATCAGTGGAGATAGTTTTCATATAGATAAAGAATATATTAAAAATAAGCAGCTACTATTTCTTGATGATATAAAAATAACGGGTACACATGAACGTATTATCCTTAAAATGCTGAATGATGCACAGATATCTAACGATTGCTACATGCTGTATTTTGCAGAATTAATTAATTCAAATATTTCTCCAAAATTCGAGAACTATTTGAACAACTATTTTGTTAAAGACTTGGAGAAAGTTGACTGGATCATTAAAAATGAAAAATTCGTATTCAACACTCGAGTTGTTAAATATATATTGAATGCAGATTCGGACAAATTTGAGACATTCATCAGCAGGCAAACACCTGATTTCAAGAGAGATATATTGCATAACGCAATAGGAAATGAATATTTTAAATTTGAAAGCTACCTGAAGAACATCAATATGTTAATCAAATTTAGCTAAACACCTAATTAATTACGTATTAGAAAAAATTGGTTCTTGAATTTAACGGAAATTAATTTAATTAAAAAAGGATTAATCTCTGTTCTTTCTTCATTTATGCCGATTTTATTTTTAATTTTGCAGCAACTAGGAGATTCAAAATATAACTTATAATAAAAAAACAAAAAATGGCAAGCAGAACGTCCTATAATTATCAGAAGGAGTTATTAGTAAAACTGAAAGAAACTTTAGAAGTATTTAGAGAAGACATGTCAAATGTTGCTAGAAACTATAAGAACTCAGTACAAAATCTTCACGATAAAGAGGGTTTAATGGATGAAACATATGATGAGTACTACATCAATTATTTGAATCCTACGGTTGAAATTCTTAATAGCATACTTGAACGTATAGATACTGAAGACGTAGCATTTATAGAGAAAGAAATCAACTTCTTATCTAGCAGATAATATAATTAAATGATTATGGACGAGTCCAAATTGTGTGATAACATTAGGAATAACCTGAAAGCAAAGGGAATAGACATATCTGAAAAAGATGTGCATAATCTCTATGTCTCTACCCTGTCAAATATGTACGCCATACTTGATGAAGGACAGACTATTGAGGTTCCTGATTTCGGCTCATTTTGGAGAAAAAAGACGGAACCTACATCGGTGACGTTCTTTAAACCTATCGAAAGGCTTCTTGAGCGTATAAATACCAAAAGGAAATGAATAAGCAGACAGATCAATTGGAATTAAATCGAATTATTGCTCAGCAAACTCTATTAGATGAGAGTGTTGTGGAGGCATTTATCAGTCAGCTATTCATCGAAATAGAAAAATCTATTATAGTAGATTCTCATATAAAAGTTGATGGATTGGGGATTTTCAGAATAATAAAGAGTGGTGACTCTCACCGCATTTTATATCTGGGAAGCAATACTCCCATAGATAACTCTATAGATTTATCTCACATCAGCAGAGAAGCTGAAAACAGATACTCCGATACCCGAGGAACAGATACTGAGTTAGAACCAACATCTTCTCTTGAAGAGAACATCATGACAGAAGAGAAGGAAGTTGAGAGTAAAGTTTCAATTCCACAAGATCCACAGGATGAGGCTGACGCTATTGTTATCAGAAATTTCCTCGATTCTGAGAGAAATACAAATAGAAACAGAGTAGTTACCCCAACTAATCATCGTAAATCGAACTTAGTTAAGACCTGTATCATCACCTTAATTATCTTAGCGGTATTAGGAATTGGCTACATCATTCTCTCTGGTTCTTCAATTAAACCTAAAGAGAAGGTTATGAACAATATAACCTTCAAAGAGATGGATAATACTGATACGATTAATTACAGCCGAATAATAATCCCTGAATCTGATGTATCACTACAATATATTGCAAGAACGTATTACGGCAATGATATCTATTGGCCTTATATCTTTGAAGCGAATAAAAATATTGTAAACAATCAGTTCATAATACAAGCAGGATCTATTACTAAAATTCCTAAAATCGCAGTAGATCTTGTAGATCTACATAATGGCAATGAGGCATCTACAGTTCAAGCCCTTGGTGATGAAATTTATAAAAGCATTCGATGATCGAACAGTTTATATTTCATTCATAATTTAAATTTCACAAGCAAAGATGGGAAAATCTGGCAAATCGAGAAGGAAGAAAAGAACAAATTCAAACACAAAACATATATTTATACTATTTGTTGTTTTGTGTGTTCTGGCAGGAGGTTATTATTATTTAAAGATATATTCTCACGAGGAAGCGGTGGTAAACCCTACACTTGACGAAACGGCTCAATATAGTATCTTAGAGAATAGCGACTCTAGCAAATATATGGCTATAATTATATACAGAGACAATGTAAGTATAAATAGTATCTCCTCTACTTTTTATAAAAGTGAAATCTTCTGGCCTTACATATATATAGAAAACAAAGATGTAATAGTAAATCCCCTAAATATGGGTAGAGATGTAGTGCTTAGAATACCACGTCTTTCCGATGAATTACTTAATACTAATGATACTGCCAGCGTTAGGATAACTAAAGATCTTGCTGACAGCATCCTTAATAGTGTTATAGACCCAATTTAAGACAATCTTCGACGCTCAACAATTGTTGATCTCCTGATTGCATATTTTTGAGTGTTAACTTTTGTTCTCTCATTTCATCCTCCCCTACAATAATTACATAAGGAATTTTATTTGAATCTGCATAAGACATTTGTTTCTTCATCTTTGCAGCTTCAGGATAAATTTCAGCCGCAATACCGTTTTGTCTGAACTTCCCTATAATAGGCAAGATATAATCTTCTTCAGCAGCACCAAAATTAACGAACAATACCTTCGTACTTGTTGTAGAATCTTCGGGATAGAGCTCTAATTGATTTAGTACATCAAAAATTCTATCTGCACCAAACGAGATACCAACTCCCGATACATTAGGTAAACCAAAAATACCTGTTAGATTGTCATAGCGACCACCACCGGTAATACTACCTATCTGAACATCCAAAGCCTTTACTTCGATAATAGCGCCTGTATAATAATTCAAACCTCGAGCTAGAGTCAAATCTAACTCTACTTCTGAACGAATATTAAGTAGCTTGATTTTATTCAAGATAAACTCAATCTCTTCAACACCCTTTAGTCCTATTTCTGAAGCTGACAAACTGTTTTTTAAAGTCGCAAGCTTAGAAACATTATCTCCTTCTAAAAGAATTATCGGCTGTAATTTCTCTATTGCTTCGGCAGATATACCTTTAGACTGTAATTCTTCATTTACCTTTTCCAAGCCAATTTTATCAAGCTTATCAATAGCAACTGTAATATCTACAATCTTTTCTGGTTCACCAATTATCTGAGCAATACCCGATAGTATCTTACGATTATTTATTTTAGTGCAAACCCTTATTTTAAGACGATTAAACACCTCATCTATTATTTGGATTAGCTCTACTTCATTGATCAGTGAATCAGAACCTACCACATCAGCATCGCATTGGAAAAACTCGCGGTAACGCCCTTTTTGAGGACGGTCGGCACGCCATACCGGCTGTATCTGATAACGTTTGAAAGGAAATGTTATTTCATTACGATGCATCACCACATAACGGGCAAAAGGTACTGTAAGATCGTAACGTAATCCTTTTTCCGATATTTTAGTAGTCAGGCGATTCGAGTTTTTGGCAATCAGCTCGTCTTCAGATATACCTGACAAATAATCTCCTGAATTTAAAATCTTAAACAGTAGCTTATCTCCTTCTTCTCCGTATTTACCCATCAAAGTAGAAAGGCTTTCCATTGCAGGAGTTTCTATTTGTTTATATCCAAACAGTTTATATACTTCTCGTATTGTATCGAAGATGTAGTTTCTCTTAGCCATCTCTTCGGGAGAGAAATCTCTTGTTCCTTTAACTATAGAAGGTTTTTGCATCAATTTCATTAATTAAGTTAGCTTTAATAGCTATACACATACATATGTATAAAGCTATTTATGCAAAGGTATATAAAAAGATATAATCTTAGAATAGTTTTATTAGAGGGAGAGTACTAAAATCCACACTAATATATGAAAAGTAACAGATGAGAGACTAATAAGGTTATAAAGGCAAAGATATGCTCATTTCAGTAGACTTTTACTTTCCATTCAGAGTCTTTCAAGCCATTTATATTCAAAAAAAAATAAACAGCTGTTACTCATTCCTATATTGGAGAGGAGAAACACCTACATGATGTTTAAAATATCGACCAAAATGAGATGGGGTGGCAAAATTTAGATCATAGCTTATTTGTTGAATATTTGCATAGGTTGATTTTAGCATAGCCTTAGCTTCGAGAATAGTATATTCATCTATCCATTCTTTTGCATGCTTCCCCGTTAATTTAAATATTAAAGTAGAAAAATATTTAGGAGTAAGATATGCTTTGGCAGCATAAAACCCTATAGCCCTTTCTTTCTGAAAATTTGTTTCAATATCTTTTACAAACTTACGGAAAACCTTCTCACTTGCATTTAACGTATTCTTGTTGTTATTCTCGTTCTCTATTAATAATAGATTTGAAACTTCGCAGACCATTACACTCAAATAATTATATACAATCTGCTTACGATATATATTATTCTCATCCTCAATTACGCTCTCGATATAACTGAACAGAATGGAAAACAGTTCCATCTTCGAAAGTGGCAAAGAATGGCAAGGATATTCTCTCAACATATTCTGCAGATTGAAACTGTATTGATCGTTACTAAAATCAAAAAAACCAGGTTTCAAGCATATAATTTTAGCCCTGAAATCGTCACTTATTTCCATTACCTGAGATACTTTCTCCGGATGTATAATTATAAAATCGTTTTTATGGATTACATAAGTATCGTAACCTATATTGATTTTCAACGAACCTTCTTCACAGATTATAACAACACTAATATCTAATCTGACAGGGAAATCTGTTACAACCAAACGGCTAGAACCTTGCTCATTTTCTGTATAACTATTAAAAATGAAAAATTTATCTGACAATGAATTTGCAGATGAATGATTCAAAATAGTCTTTGTTTTTATATCCTTAATCTCGTCTTTCACAAAAACAACTTTTAAGATATCAAATATACTTAATTATTCCTCTTTCCATCTCAATACTCGACCTTTTGGATATTATTACAGCTCTTTGTGACAGATTTGAGAATGAGTAAATACGAACTTTGTCTCACAGAAAATTAAAAAGTATCTACTATTAAATAATCTATAAAATTCAATGAAACGATCGGCAATCTCTTTAATAATACTGCTAACAACACTCGCAACCACCAGTACCGCACAAATATCAACAGACAGTCTAACCCGGGGAGTAAGAAGCTTCGTTGCACGTAACTTCTCCGAAGTCCGTACATTCAATTTATATTGGGAAACAACCCCTGATCATGGTTATACATTGATGCAAAATGGAAAGGAAATAGAAAACGGAAAATTTAGATCAATAAACACTGTCAAGTTCTCAGCAACAGTTCCCGTTTTACTTCTTAAAAACTTCTCATTATATGCAAACGGACAATTCAATTCTTATCAGTTTGAAGCAAACAACAAAATAAATGGAAACGAATCAGCTATATTCTCGAAAAATGAAGATGGTTATAATTATTATGAAGGATCTGTTACCGGAACTTACCGTACAAAAGCTGTAGGCAAACCTTTAATACTGATTGCTAGTGCGCTTGGTGACGGATGGCATAAAGGTTTTGGAAAAGCACAAGGTCTGTTTTCGGCTATAATGGTATTTAAACAATCTCCAACTACCAGCTTTAGCGTTGGTTTATACGGAACCACACTCTATGAAAAGATACCTGTGATACCTATAATCACTTATTGGCACGAGTTTAATCCAAACCTCAGTGTTGACATAACTTTACCGAGCAGGTCTTATCTACGCTACCAGCATAATAATCATCGTTTTTCTGCAGGTGCTTCATTGAGCAGTGAACATTTCTATATGGAATCGAGAATGGAGAATGTTCCAGAAGTTTCATTTTTTAATAGAGCAACTATTAAGCCCGAAATTGTCTATGAGTATATTATAAATAAACACTTCTATCTGATTGCTCGCGGTGGAGGATCAGCCCTTATAAATGGAGGTCTTTACGGTACAAACCGCAAAGGCATAGATGGAGATCCTTATGTAAAATTTAAACAACCAATGACTCCTTTCGTTAATGTTGGATTCTCTTATAATTTATTTAAATAAAAAAAATCTATAGAATTAAATATCATTTCACGTATCAAATAAAAATGAGGGCATAATAAATGTCCTCTACATTTGCTTTCAGATACTCTAAAGCTAAAAGCTAAATTTTATAAAGACTGGATTTGATTGGATTCGTAGATACTAAATCCTTCTTTTGGAGATTGTGCAATAGTATACATTGCTTGTGCCACTTTTTCGGCTTGTACAGGCTTATATTTTTTTAGTTTTCCAACTAATAAGAATGAAACAAGTTTCAATACAGCTTCTCCTATTTTCTCTTGAGCTCGTAGCTCTTTACGAGGGCCTAACAAAGAAGCAGGACGAAAGACTGATGTACTTGATAAATTTACTTTTTTAATCGCTTCCTCACACTCGCCCTTGGTTTTCAAATAGAAAACAGACGAACCTGCATTTGCGCCTATCGAAGTCACCATTAAATATTGTTGTACCCTATTTTGTTTTGCCATCTCAGCAAATCGAAGAGGATAATAATAATCAACTTTCTTGAAAGCTTCACGTGTTTTTGCTTGTTTAATTGTAGTTCCCAAACAACAAAATAAATCGTCACCCTGTACTAAATTGGCATACTTATCTAATTGATCGAAATCAATAACATGCTCAACTAATTTGGGATGCTTTCTGCTTATTTCTTTACGAACAAAAATAACAACAGAGCTATACTCTTCACTGTTAAGTAAGATATCAAGCAAGAAACTTCCGACTAAGCCGGAAGCTCCTAACAATATTGCTGTTTTATTATTGTTCATTTTTTTAGCAGTTCTAGATGTATAACAACCTTATACTCCTAATAGTTTTACAGCATCTACATATTGAGAAATACCCGAAGCCACACGCTTAGCTTCACGCATTGCCAGTACAACTGTTTGTGGAGTATGCACTACATCTCCTCCGGCAAATACACCTCTACGAGAAGTCATACCATAAGGATGTTCTTTAGTTGTAATATATCCACGCTCATCCACATCAATACCTAATGAAGTAGATACTATTCTGTTAGCAGGTTTAGAGCCAACAGCGAGAAATATTCTATCCACAGGTAAAGTTATTTCGCCATCAGCAGTATCAACCTTTAAACCCGATAGTATACGATTACCTTTAATATCTGTTCCTACAAACTCTTTTGTAGCTGCTTCTAACAAGAATTGAACTCCTTCAGCTTTAGCTTCTAGAAACTCAGATCTAAGAGCAGGCATATCTTCTTCTTTCTTTCGATATACAATAGTAACACTCTCCGCCCCCATACGCAAAGCCGTACGAGCTGCATCCATTGCCACATTTCCAGCTCCAATAATAGCAACTTTATCACCCGGTCTCAAAGGAACTTCTTCTCGGGCAATATCTCCACTTGCAAATAAGCTTACCATACGTAAGAAATATGCAGACTGAGAAACACCAAATAAATTACCGCCTTCGATATTTAACGACTGAGGAACCGAAGTACCCGAACCGATAAAAACAGCATCAAAACCTTCTTCGAACATTGCATCTACCGTGATACTTTCTCCCACAATACAATTGTTGCGGAAAGTAACACCCAGAGCTTCTATTTTTTTAACCTCACGACGTGTTATTTCGTTCGGTAACCTGTATTCAGGAATACCATATAACAAAACGCCTCCGGGCTCTTTTTGTCCTTCAAAAACTACGACATTAAAACCATCCCGAGCCAAGTCTCCTGCAACAGTAAGACCCGCAGGTCCCGAACCGATAACAGCAACCTTACCTCTTGTTTTAGCTTTTAGTCGCTCTTTCGACAATCCCATTTCACTGTCGAAGTCAGCAATAAAGCGTTCCAGTTTTCCAACCCTAACAGGATTACCTTTTTTATTGAGAATGCAATGACCTTCGCATTGTTTTTCGTGCGGACATACTCTGCCACAAATTGCAGGAAGATTACTTTTTTCATTAATCAATTCCATTGCTCCACCAATATTACCTTTCGATAATTGATGTATCCATTCCGGAATTTTATGTTCGATCGGACAACCTTGTACGCATAACGGATTCTTGCAATTCAAGCATCGTTTAGCCTCATCAATGGCTTCCTTTAAAGTATAACCAGCATGTAACTCAGCCAGTCCTATAATTTGCTCTCTATCTATATCGCTATTCACTTTTTGTTTATTATGATTATTCGAGGTAACAAATATAATCATTTTATGACACTTCGAGCAATCAATAAAACATATCACTCATATATATATTCTATAACAAGTGTAGTAATAACTTTATTCCACTACTATTTTTATATCCATCTTTATGTTTTCCACAGGACGGTCACTAGCATTTGTCTTCACTTTTTGTATTTGCTCTACAACATCAAAGCCATCTACAACTTCACCAAATACGGTATATCCACCATCTAGCTTAGGTGTACCTCCAATTTCTTTATAAGCTTTTCGCTGCTCGGGTGTAAATACATTTGCAACATTAGTTGCAGCCTCTTCCTGAGCCTCAGCATATAATCGTTGTCTAAATTCGGCTAAAGAATCACGATCGCCACTACTGTAAAAGTCTTTAATAGCACTTTTATATTCTACTTGAAGCTCGTTAAATCTCGTTTGTACAGTTCTAGCCTGGCGTTCTTTTTCTATTTTAGTCAGATCTTTATCTGAATATTTCTTTCCTGTAACGATATAAAACTGAATAGCTGATGATTCTTTCTGAGGGTTTACATCATCACCTGTACGTGCAGCAGCTAAAGCTCCTCGCTTGTGGAAATATGTAGGTAATCTGAATTCTGCCGGAACTGTATAATCAAGATCGCCACCTCCTAAAGATGAACCATCGGCAGCAACTCTCGATTGAGGATCGCCTCCTTGAATCATAAAATCTTTGATTACACGATGAAATAACAAATCCTTATATGCACTGTCATTTACCAACTTCAAAAAATTATCTCTATGTAAAGGTGTATCATTATACAACTTCAGCTTGATATTACCAAGTGTTGTTTCGATTACAACTAAAGTATCCTTTTCTTGTGAATTAATATTGCTCATTGTTATAAAAATAAATAGTAATAAGGCCACTGACCTCTTTATTGTTCTTGTAAGTGTTGACATAGCTGACATATAATAACATGTTAAAATGGAAAGCACAAAGGTAAGGTTTTTTACTTATTTCTGATACATAAAATGAAAGACTCTCACAATGTTTACACCACATTATAAGAGTCTTTCGTTTTATATTGACTCAGCCTAAATATATAACATAGGCTTATTTACTTACCAAACAAACCGCCTAAAGCTCCAAGAATTCCTCCACCGCCTTTTCCACCGAATGCTCCCATAATCGATTCGATACTAAAACCTTTATCATTAGGATCATTCACTTTTTGAGAAAACAAGCCCATTATGGCAGGTACAACTGCCGAAGCAATACTATTAGCGATATCTTTATTCAATCCTACTTTCTCGCTCAACGCATTTACTACTGAACTTTGCAGACCACTCACAATATCTCCGCCACCTGCAGATCCACCACCTGAGAAAAGGCTGGTTATTGACGCTAGATTATCGGGAGTAAAATGCTCCTTCAATCCATCTACTATCGTAGAAGTGGTTGTTTCTACTGCTACCTCTTTCTTATCTGCAGGAATTGCACTATTGTTGGTAATTGCAGGTAAAACCTGATCTTTCACTAAATCTATAATACCTTCTAACATGTTGTTTTAAATTTATGATAAGACTTAAAATCTTTGTGCTTCTTTTTTATTAAAACATGATCATTAATTTTTTGTTCAATGCAGCCAAAGACAATTTACAGTAACAATAGCAAGGTGTTGAGTCTTAATCCGCTCTTTATTAGAACCTAAATAAACATTTCAAGTTTCTGTATGTTAGATTATAATATAAAACATTGATTATATGAAAATAAAAGTTATCATCAGCATTATATTTGCTTTAATACTAGCACTTGTTATTATACTTTTTACAAAAACTTTAGTTCATCCTTTTTACAAAACAGAAAGCACGAACAATGGTTCAACATTAAACACGTCTGCTTCTGAGAAAGCTATTAAACGTTTTGCGGGAGGTATTCGCATACCCACTATTAGTACAGATAATTATGAAGAAACAAACTTCAAGCCTTTTGATGAGTTTAAAGCATATCTATCAGAAGCCTACCCTATCATCTATAAAAACATGGACACTTTAACCGTAAATAAATACGGACTTGTATTCCATTGGAAAGGTAAAAACCAGAGTTTGAAACCCATTTTGTTTTTAGCACATTACGATGTAGTACCTGTTATTGGTTACGATCCACAAACGGATATAGCTACAGATACCTTATTTCAACCTACTGACAATCCTATTGCACGTATAGACAGTATACAATCAAAATGGGACTATTCTCCTTTCTCGGGAGCAGTAGTTGATGGACGAATCTACGGACGAGGAACAATAGATATGAAATGCATGTTATTCTCTCTTTTTGAAGCTGCCGAGACCTTGATAACCGAAGGGTATCAACCAGAACAAGACATTTGGTTCGCATTTGGACAAGATGAAGAGGTTGGCGGACAGCAAGGAGCTGCTCTTATTGCAAGCTATTTCAAAGACAAAGGTTTAATCTTTGATGCTGTTTATGACGAAGGAGGTATAATAGCAGCACCCGGTTCTGCTTTAGAATCAATAAAGAAGCCGATGGCTCTTATTGGCACAGGAGAAAAAGGATTTCTTACATTAAGAATAAAAGCATTTGGACTAGGAGGACACTCATCAATGCCTCCGGCAAAAAGTTCGCTGGTTTATATTGCAGAGATTATAGAAAAGCTCAATAAAAATCAGATGAAAGCTCAGATAATACCTCCGATCTCTTCATTCCTTAATAATATCGGAGGGGAGATGGATTTTATTTCGCGTATGGCTATAGCTAATCAGTGGTTATTGAAGCCTCTCCTATTTAGCTCGTTAAGTAAAAGCCCTACTACTAATGCACTTATACGAACCACTACTGCTATCACCATGGCAAGGGGTAGCGATGCTCCCAATGTGCTCACATCGGTATCGGAAGTAACGGTCAATTTCCGCATTCTTCCGGGAGAAACTATTAATGATGTTATAAATCATGTAAAAGAGCTATGTAAGGGCTATGATGTAGAAATAGAAACGATGATAGCAAGAGAGTCATCTTCAGTATCTCCCGAAAACATAAATGCTTTTAAGGTAGTAAAGAAAACAATAGAACAACTCTATCCCAATGCTATCGTTTCATCCTATATTACAGTCGGAGGTACCGATGCTTATCAATACCAGGCTGTAAGTGATAATATATATCGCTTCTTACCTATTGACTTGAATTTATACGAGCAACGAACAATGCATAATGAGAACGAGCATATTACAATCGATAATTATGGCAAAATGATATGGTATTTCCAAGAATTGATGAAAACATATCAGAACGGACAGAATTAAATCACTTTTAAATATAAAAGAAGAGCGGTAGGAATAATTTCCACCGCTCTTCTTTGTTTAGTATATCTTTTATCTGTATGCCAGATAATCAAATTTATTCGTACTCATCCCATGCTTTGATCTCAAGATCATCAATATCTACCTTACAGAATGCTTGGATAAACGCTGATGCTAATCGAGAATTTGTTAACAATGGAACGTTAAAGTCGATAGAAGCTCTACGAATTTTGTATCCGTTATTCAACTCACCACTTGAGAAGTTCTTAGGAATATTCACTACTAAGTCAATCTCTTTATTCTGAATCATCTCTAAAGCTCCTGGTTTTTGATCTTCCGATGGCCAGTATACCTGAGTTGCAGGTACTCCGTTATCCACCAAGAATTTCTGAGAACCTCCGGTTGCATAGATATCATATCCTTTTTCGTGAAGCAATTGTGCAGCCTCTAACAATGCAACTTTAGATTTAGCAGGTCCTGTTGAGAACAATACTGTTTTCTTAGGAATGCGATAACCTACCGATAACATCGATTTTAGCATTGCATCGTGGAAATTATCTCCGATACATCCTACCTCACCTGTCGAAGCCATGTCAACTCCTAACACAGGGTCAGCCTTTTGCAGACGAGAGAAAGAGAACTGAGAAGCCTTGATTCCGACATAATCCAGGTCAAAAGCATTCTGACTTGGTTTCTCAACATCTTTACCCAACATTACCTGAGTAGCCAGTTCGATAAGGTTTATCTTTAAGATCTTCGATACGAATGGGAATGAACGAGATGCTCTCAAGTTACACTCGATCACCTTTATCTCATTTTCTTTGGCTAGGAATTGGATATTGAATGGTCCTGTGATTTGTAGTGCATGAGCTATCTCACGAGCTACTTTTTTCACTCGGCGGATAGTTTCTACATACAGACGTTGTGCAGGAAACTGAATTGTAGCATCTCCAGAGTGAACTCCGGCAAACTCTACGTGTTCAGAAATGGCGTACATAACGATATCTCCCTTGTTTGCCACAGCATCGAATTCTACTTCTTTTGCATTCTCGATAAACTCCGATACAACAACCGGATGTTTTTGAGAAACCTCAGCAGCCAACCCTAAGAAGTTTTCCAACTCCTGATCATTAGAACATACATTCATCGCCGCACCCGAAAGTACATACGATGGACGTATCAAAACCGGATAACCGACTTCGTCTACGAAGAGTTTGATATCTGCGAGAGAAGTCAATTCTTTCCAACGAGGTTGATCTACTTTTATTCTATCCAACATGCTAGAGAATTTATGACGATCCTCTGCATTGTCTATACTTTTAGCTGTTGTTCCTAAGATGTTCACTTTAGCTTCATCCAGACGGATAGCCAAGTTATTAGGTATCTGACCTCCTACCGAAAGGATTACCCCGTGAGGATTTTCCAGTTCGATGATATCCATCACACGCTCGTAAGTCAACTCATCGAAGTACAGGCGGTCACACATATCATAGTCAGTAGAAACCGTTTCGGGATTATAGTTGATCATTACCGAGCGATAACCTTCTTTGCGGACAGTTTGCAGGGCATTCACCGAACACCAGTCAAACTCTACTGAAGAACCGATACGATAAGCTCCCGAACCAAGAACGATAACCGATTTTTTATCTCCTAGATATTGTACATCATTAGTTCTACCATTATAAGTCAGATACAAGTAATTGGTTTGTGCAGGATATTCCGCAGCCAATGTATCAATCTGCTTAACAACGGGTACTATTCCATTGTGTTTTCTTATTGTACGGATATCTCTTGCTGCATTGTCTACAAGACTAGCATCCTTGCAAATTGTTTTCGCAATTTGAAAATCCGAGAATCCTTTTTGTTTCGAAGTACGAAGCAAATCAATTGGTAGCGATTGTATATCGTCGTATCTCTTTAATTCTTCCGAACATTTAAAGATATAATGCAATTTTTGCAAGAACCATCTGTCTATTTTTGTAAGGTCATGAATCTTTTCGATATCATATCCTTTAGCAAAAGCCTGATAAATATAGAATATACGTTTATCTGTAGGGTTGCTCAATTCGTAGTCGATATCATCTACCGGAAGAGGCTTGTTAGCCGTAAATCCATGCATTCCGATATTCAACATACGAAGTCCTTTTTGGATAGCTTCTTCGAAGTTACGACCAATAGCCATAATCTCTCCGACAGACTTCATACTTGAACCGATTTCTTTAGATACTCCATGGAATTTTCCTAAATCCCAACGAGGTATTTTTACTACGATGTAGTCTAGTGCTGGCTCAAAAAATGCACTGGTTGATTTGGTTACCGAGTTTTTCAATTCGAATAATCCATAACCTAAACCTAGTTTCGCAGCAACAAAAGCTAAAGGATAACCCGTTGCTTTAGATGCCAAGGCAGATGAGCGGCTTAGACGAGCATTTACTTCGATTACACGATAGTCTTCCGACTCGGGATCAAAAGCATATTGTACATTACACTCCCCTACTATACCGATGTGTCTTACAATTCGGATAGCAATCTCACGTAACTTGTGGAATTCTGTATTTGTAAGTGTTTGTGATGGTGCAACCACGATACTCTCTCCGGTATGAATACCAAGTGGGTCGAAGTTTTCCATGTTACAAACAGTCATACAGTTGTCATACTTGTCGCGTACAACTTCGTATTCTATTTCTTTCCATCCTTTTAGAGATCTTTCTACTAAAAGTTGAGAAGAGTAATTCAATGCTTTTTCAGCAAGAGCGCGTAGTTCTTGCTCGTTGTTACAGAATCCTGAACCCAGACCTCCTAAAGCATAGGCTGCACGTACAATGATAGGATAACCTAGTTCGGCTGCCGCTTTTACAGCATCTTCGATAGATCCTACTGCCATACTTTTGATGGTTTTCACATCTATCTGATCCAACTTTTGAACAAACAATTCACGATCTTCGGTGTCCATGATTGCCTGAACAGGAGTTCCCAAAACTCTCAGGTTATATTTTTCAAGAATACCTTGTTCGAATAGTTGAACCCCGCAATTCAATGCAGTCTGTCCACCAAAAGCAAGAAGTATTCCGTCAGGTTTTTCCTTTTGAACTACTTTCTCCACAAAGTATGGAGTAATAGGTAGGAAATATATTTTATCTGCACTTCCTTCCGAAGTTTGCACTGTAGCAATATTCGGATTGATTAGTACTGTTTCGATTCCTTCTTCCTTCAAAGCTTTCAAGGCTTGAGATCCCGAGTAGTCAAACTCTCCGGCTTCCCCAATCTTTAGTGCTCCCGAACCGAGTACCAGTACTTTCTTTATATTTTTATCCATGTTGGCGTATATTTTTAAGAATCAGTAATAATGAAAAGGTCTGCGACCTCTTACAGTTTATCAAAAAACATATCGAATATGAAATCTGTATCAGTAGGTCCACTAGCAGCTTCGGGGTGAAACTGAGCAGAGAAGAATGGCTTCGTTTTGTGACGAATACCTTCATTAGTTCCATCATTTAGGTTGGTGAACAATGGTTCCCAATCTTCGCCTAGAGATGAGTTTGATACAGCAAATCCATGATTTTGAGAAGTAATGAAACATCTTTCACTATTTGCTAATCTTACAGGTTGATTGTGGCTACGGTGTCCGTATTTCAATTTGTAAACAGTAGCACCTCCTGCTTTTGACAGCAGTTGATTACCCATACAAATTCCACAGATAGGCTTACCTGTTTCCATTGCTTTGCGTATATTTTGTACTGTTACTTCACAAAAATCAGGGTTACCCGGTCCATTAGAAATAAACAATCCGTCAAACTCTATTTGATTAAAATCATAATCCCAAGGCACACGTATAAGAGTGATGTCTCTCTTCAAAAGACAGCGTATTATATTGTGCTTCACTCCACAATCTACCATCACTACTTTCTTAGCTCCGGTTCCGTAAGTGATAACTTCTTTACAACTCGCTTTTGCAACCTGATTTTCGATATTAGGGTCAAGAAAGTCAATTTCGTTCTCATCTCCAAAAACGATTTTACCTTTCATCGAACCTTTTTCTCTAAGAATTTTGGTCAACTCACGTGTATCAATACCATAAACTCCCGGAACATTATGCTCTTTAAGCCATTCGCCCAGACTTTTCTTTGCATTCCAGTGAGAATATTCATGCGAGTAATCTGATATAATCAAACCACTAATCTGAATTTTTTCCGACTCAAAAAAGTCTGAAATACCATTGGTAAAAGAATCCTCTGGAACTCCATAATTACCAACTAAAGGAAACGTAACTGTGAGGATTTGTCCTATGTAAGAAGGGTCGGTTAGACTCTCTGGATAACCCACCATAGCAGTACTGAATACCACTTCGCCGGCAGCCGCAGTTTCGGCACCAAAAGACCTTCCGTCAAAGATAGTCCCATCATCAAGAATCAATCGTACAGGTTTGTCTGTCTGCATTTTGCGATAGAATTATTATATTAAAAATGAGTGTTTATTCGTTCACAGGTAGGTAAAAAAAAGGAACAAGAGTTACGAGAACCTGTTCCTTTTATACCTTATATATTTTTTCGTTGTAATCATCTATAAATATCGTCTCAAATACCCTATGAATATCTGAGTTACAAAAGTAATAATAATATTGTAATATTAAAGCATATTTTATTGATAAATAATTATAAATTCATATCTAAAAAAGGATGCAGGCAGAAAATCATTTCCACCTACATTATTCCTTTAACTAAATTCCCTATTCGTATTTATTTTACATCCAATTCCATTTGTAAACGAAACTCCTCTTTCGTTTCTTCCCACCGGTCGGCGACATTACCGAAAAGATTGAATGTATCTCTATCCATAAAATCATTTGTGTTCTTATAACTATGTATCATCGGATCGTAATAAGCCTCGGGAATACCTGTTTTTAAGAATTCTTCGCGACTCATCTCAAAAACCATACGATTATCTTTTACTTTGGTATATTTAAGCATTAATGTAGTTATAGATATGGCTAATTTTTTCTGCTCAGGTGTATATATTTTCATAGGAGGAGTAATCGAATCGCCATTGAACAGAAGGCTATCAGGTATAATCAGAATATCTTTGATGCTGTCCGGCCAATGCCATTCTGCGTTTTGCGGAGTACTATTCACTGCATTTCCAATCAATCCACAGATAGGAAATATTGCTAAAACTAATAAGATAAATAATCCTTTCTTTACAATTCCTTTATTCATTTTGATGTTTTTACCTCATTAATTCCCACGACCCAAATCCTCCGCATTGGTCTCCAATCTGAAGGTATAATTCACCATTGCAATTGCTACTCTTTAGAGCGATTTCCGTGGATCTAACCCAAAATTTTGTAGCATGCAGGCTATCTAAAGAAAAAGCACCGCTTTGTACAGATACTCCGCATGTGATTATCGTATAAGGTAAGCTTTTAGGCACACAAGAATGAAATCTCACTTTCTTATAGCCTGCTGGAATAAATATTTTTTCCTTTACTGCTTGCATATCACTAACCTTGAAAAATCCACTTGTTTTATTTGAAAAAAGCATTTTTTGAGAACTATCCAGATTAATTCTTTGCCCTCCATGCTTTTCCGATTCAGCCACTAGCCTATTTATTTTACCCAAATCTACTATAACCCTTCGATATTCCAATGGAGAAATTCCCATTTTTAAGCATTCCTTTTCAGAAACACGCAAGCTGTATCTATTATTTTTTATATCAACATGCTTAAACAGCCCATCATTAATCTCCGCTGAACTATCTACTTTCATCTTCTGGCTTAATACATTACTTATTTGCTTCTGTCTTGTCTCCATTTGTTTTTATTTATAATCAATTGATAAAGCATAAATACTATACTATACTTCATTACATAAATAATTTTTATAGAAAGTAATAGACGAAATGAGCGATTTATCCATACTAAGTATATTTATTGTATTTTTGTATTTTACAATTTAAAACAGAACGTTATTATGATGAAGCCCCGTCTTGGTATGACTGCCCGAACAGGAGAAAAATGTCCAAAAAGTGGAGTATGGAGAGCTATGGGAGTACCAGAAACTGTTACACAATCAGTTTCCAGAGGAAACAGAATGCCTGCACTTGGCAATAAAAATGTAGGCTGGAAACTTGTTATTATGTTCTAAAAACATACTCAATATAATCGCTATTTTGTAGTTTATAATTATGACTTACAAGATAGTACGATAAAATGCCGACTCCTATGAAAAAACTACTATTATTAATCTTACTAAGTGTTATTACAGCAAATCTATCGGCTCAATACAATAGAGATAGAGATGATACATATAGAAATATATCAATTGATATATTGGGTGATTTACAATATTACAATAGTAACGGTTCTAAAGCATCACTCAAGAAAAATATATTTGATGATGTAATATATAATGATAGCAGAAACAATGAAAGCAAATATACAAAAGAGCAATGGGCTGAGCTTTTAGAAAAATTTAATGGTGATAAGAAAGACTGTTTTGCTTGGCTTATCAGATTAAACAAAGGCTACGAAAATCAAAAAACAGAACATTCAAAGAATATATTCGGAGACGAAATACGAAAAGATAATAGAGGTAATTCAGAAACCTATAAACGCGATATACTTGGCAATCTTGTTTACGAAAATAATAAAAATCAAAAAGCTACTTTCACAAAAGAATTATCAGATAGATGGAAATATGAGGATAGCAAGAACAACAGAAAGAGCTATTCTTATAGCGAATGGGAGAAACTTATAGAAAAATACCATTCCGAAGAAGCTATATTCAAACTATTAGTAAACCAATATCTACTGTCCGATTTGTAAGTAACCTCTATATCATTTAATTATTCCCTTCTCTTTATTATCTTTGCATCCTCAAAATAAGTGCGATAAATAATTGATGCTGTTATTTTCTGGCACTACCATTGTAAAATAGAAATGCTTAACAAAGCAATAAACAGGTCTGTGACCTTTAGAGAAATAGAAAAGTGATATACCCCGATAATTTTGAATATAAGATAGGCTTCGATAAGATCAGACAATTTCTTACCGACAAATGCCTGAGCACCTTGGGAGAAGAGAAAGTATTTGATATGGCTTTTTCTTCCGATTTCGACTTGATACAAAGTCAACTTTCGCAAACAGAAGAATTTATACGCATCATTCAGGAAGAGGACAATTTTCCAGTCAATCACTTCTTTGATGTGCGTCCTGCACTGAAAAACATCAGAGTAGAAGGAACATGGTTAGACGAAAGTGCAGTATTTGACCTTCGCCGATCGTTACAAACCATCAGAGACATTGTTAGTTTCCTAAAAAAAGAAGATGAAGAAAATACCCCCTACCCACATCTACAAGAACTGGCGGGCGAGGTACTTATTTTCCCCCAACTTTTGACTAAGATAGATGCGATACTTGATAAATATGGAAGAATCAAAGACAATGCATCTTCTGATCTCAATCGTATCCGTAAGGAAATAACGCATGTATCGGGAGGTATTTCCCGAAGCTTAAATGCAATATTACGTGCTGCACAATCGGAAGGATTGGTAGAAAAAGATGTAACACCTACTATGCGTGACGGTCGCTTGGTAATACCCGTTGCCCCCGCCTTCAAGCGTAAACTAAAAGGTATTGTACATGACGAGTCGGCATCTGGTAAAACCGTATTTATAGAGCCTGCCGAAGTAGTGGAAGCCAACAATCGTATACGCGAATTGGAAAGCGAAGAACGCAGGGAAATTGTAAAAATACTTATTGCTTTTACAGACGAAGTACGTCCGTTGACACCCGATATAGTTCAATCGTATGAATTTTTGGCATGGATAGATTTTATTCGTGCTAAGGCTCGCTTTGCGTTAGATATTGAAGCTATAAAACCAACTGTTGAAAACAAACAACAAGTTGGATGGGATAAGGCGAAACATCCTCTACTCTATCTATCACACAAGAAACAGAACAAATCGATCATACCTCTTGATATTTGGCTAGACGACGAAAACCGACTACTTATTATATCAGGACCTAATGCTGGAGGAAAGTCCGTATGCCTTAAAACTGTCGGGTTACTGCAATATATGGTACAATGCGGATTACTCATACCATTAGCCGAAAGTTCTAAAGTTGGTGTTTTTGATAAGATATTTATAGATATAGGTGACGAGCAATCAATAGAAAACGACCTAAGTACATACAGTTCTCACCTTACCAATATGAAAATGTTTGTGCGCAACTGCGATTCTAAATCACTGTTACTCATCGATGAATTTGGAGGAGGTACTGAACCCCAGATAGGTGGTGCTATTGCCGAATCGCTCTTGAAACGTTTTAACGAAAAAGAATCGTTTGGAGTAATTACAACGCACTATCAAAATCTTAAGCATTTTGCCAACGAACACAAGGGTGTTGTAAATGGTGCTATGCTTTACGATCGGCACTTGATGCAACCCTTGTTTACATTATCAATAGGTAATCCGGGAAGTTCGTTTGCTATAGAAATTGCACGCAAAATAGGTTTGCCCGAAGATGTAATTGCCGAAGCCTCAGAAATTGTAGGTAGCGATTATATCAATATGGATAAGTATCTACAAGACATCGTTCGCGACAGACGCTATTGGGAAACCAAACGACAAAGTGTTCGACAAAAAGAAAAACGTTTAGAGGAAATAACCTCTCAATACGAAACAGACTTAACCGATGTTGGTAAACAACGTAAAGAGATTATTCGCCAAGCCAAGGAAGAAGCTCAACGTCTACTTTCGGAAGCAAATGCTAAAATAGAAAATACAATCCGCAGCATAAAAGAGGCTCAGGCTGAAAAAGAAAAAACGAAAGAAGTACGTCAAGGTCTAGCTGCTTTTAAAGAGAAGTTAGAAGCTGAAGATATTCAGATGGATGACAAAATCAGCCGTAAAATTCAGAAACTCCAAGAGAGAGAAAAGAATAAAAAGGAAAAGCCGAAAGTTACTAAAGAAGAAAAATTACAAACTATTTCTGTTGGAGACAGCGTCCGCATGAAAGGACAAACGTCGGCAGGAGAAGTAATGGATATCCAAGGCAAGAATGCTGTTGTAGCTTTTGGGATGATAAAATCAACCGTAAAACTGGAGACTCTCGAAAAAGTCAGCAAGAATCAAATCAAACGCGAATCTCAGAAAAGTACATTTGTCAGTTCTCAGACCAGCGATATGACTTACGATAAAAAGCTGAACTTCAAACAAGAAATTGATTTACGAGGAATGCGTGGTGAAGAAGCTCTACAAGCTGTAATGTATTTCATTGATGATGCTATACAAATTGGAGCAGGACGTGTCCGCATACTTCACGGAACAGGAACGGGTGCTTTACGACTCATCATCAGAGATTATCTTCGCACAGTACATGGCGTGAAGAATTATCAGGATGAGCATGTTCAATTAGGCGGATCAGGTATTACAGTAGTAGATTTAGAATAAGTTTCTTTTTACTTAAACTTAAGCCAAGTCCAGATAGGGTAGTGATCGGAATATTTCACATCGCCTACCGTACAGTTATAAGATTGCAAATTGAGGCTGTGCATTATATAGTCTATTCTAAAATAGAATCCATCTTCGTGATAGGTAATTCCCATACCACGACCTGTATATTTAAAAGAATCTAAGAAACTCCCCTTTATCGTTTCGTACGCATACGATATGGGGGGTTCATTAAAGTCCCCACAAACAATCATAGCATCAGTCTTATCTCGTTGCAGCTTTATACAGTCCGCAATAATATTGGCTTGCACAGCTCTTGCTTTAAAAGCAGGATCCAAGTGGCTACGAATAGTTTGAGTTACGGCATCCAGTTTATTCCTATTTCTATCAATAACCAACTCTTTAAACAGAATCTTATCTTCGTAAGTAAGCCTATTAGACTCTAAGTGATTATTCACTATGGTTACCGACTTTTTACCTATCTTGATTTCATACATTCCCGAACCGTTAAAAGCACTTTCAATAGGTACTCTAGCTACTTTCTCAATAGGGAACTTAGAATAGCATGCCAACCCATACATACACGAATTTATAGTATCTCCCAATCTTATTATCGACCGATAAGGGTATTCAACCATTATTGCATCCAATTCCTCCAAAGAGATTATCTTATCCGTATTATTTTTGCTTTTTTTCTCCTCCACAGCAAACTCCTGCATACAAATAATATCAGCTCCACTATTGGCTATATACGAAAATATAGGATTGTTCCGAGCCTCATCACCTGTTAACCAATCGAAGCCTCTGACATTATAAGACATAACCTTAAAGGTTTTAGAGGGAATAGTTTTAGTAGGAGAATTTAGAGGTATATAAGTACTAATGGCACTCCAACAAAAAACGAGAGCCACAAATTGGATAACAGCATATTTCCAGCGAAGAAAAACAATCCAGACAATGAGAAAACAAATATTTATAAATAACAGAATTGGAAAACCCAATCCGAGATAAGATACAAATACAAATTCGAACGGAGATGTTAGAGGTGCTAACGTAGAAAGAAACAACAATAAGAAAAATAATACGTTGAAAGAAAGGATCAGATACTTCAATCCTTTACTTACGTTTATTGCCCAATACTTACCTTTAATACCCATAATTTATAACCCGTCTTTTCTTTTAAACAACGAAGATATACTTATCTGTTCAAATCGGTTGTATTCTTTAATACTCTTTAATAGAAAAGAAACAATAAACATCAACATTTGTTTGCTTAAGCAATAAACTAAGAAGCCATTTTATAGGAATAAGAAAGTCTCGGATATAAGCACAAAAAAAGTTTCTTCTATGCGAGAAGAAACTTAATATCTATAATAATAAAACCCGAATAGTGTTAGTAGCTTCGGGGTAGTTGTCTTAGAAGGGACATTCTACCCCATGCTTAAAAAATAATTAGTTAGTGTGCTCGAGAAAGCTCGTTCGTATTAATAGAGTACAAAAACTTCAAAATTCCATAAATGAGGAAAAAAAATATTAATCATTTTTGTAAGGAATGCTTTTCGACTCACAAATTTCAATGACTTGACTCTTCACTTTTTTCAAGTCATCGTATTTTAACCCACTGATATCCACTGTATATTGTTTACCATCGGTCTCTAACATTTTCAGATAGCTTATACCCAATGCAATTTCTCTTATACTAATCCATTCTGCTTTATATACCGACTTTTGATTAGGCATCTTTACATAAATACTATCCGAGTTCATAATAAATATAGGACGGGCAGCCCATACTGTTGCATTCAGAATAAGAATAGCTCCTAATACTATAAGAACGAGTGACGCAAAAAAATCGAAAGTAAAAGTATTGGCCAGTGCTTGCATTACCGATTGATATAATCCCAAAAGAATTGCATAACCTCCAACAATAAAAAATAAAGTCTTTTGACTTTTCGAGTCATTATAATTAATTACATATTCATTCATAGTGCTTCTTTTTAATTTTATTTATGACAAAGGTAAAATATTAGCCGATATTCCAGACGTAAATGATTTCTAAAATAAAAACGTTTTTTCGCAATAATAGAACGAATATGCTTGAAAATCTGATAATATCAACAAAAATAAAGACAAGAAATAGTCTTAATACGGAAAAAATTTTATTAATTTGTGTTATAAGAAAATTAAGAAGTGGATTACCGAACCTAATTACCCCCTATTATGAATGAGAATATTGATCCTGCATTGCCTCTAAACGAAGAAACAGAGAATAAACAAGAGCAAGCAGAAGTAACTACTGAGCCTCAAGTATCAGAAGCTAAAACTTTTACAAAAGAGGAAATAATAAAGAGCTTACAAGAATTATCAGCTAAAACAGAAGTACCTACGCGTGCCGATGTAGATAATTTGAAACAATCGTTCTACAAATTAAAGTCTACAGAGAATGAAACTCTAAAGGAGCAATTTGTAGCTGATGGTGGTGATATTAATTCGTTTGTTCTTCCAAGCGATCCGCTTGAAGAAGAATTTAAAACACTTCTTAATACTATAAAAGAAAGAAGAGCTAAAGCTTTGGCCGATGAGGAAAAAGTAAAAGAAGATAATCTCCTAAAGAAAGAGAGAATTATTGAAGCTATAAAAAATCTAACTGAAAGCACAGACGATTTTAATAAACTATACAAAGAATTTAAAGACCTACAACAACAATGGAACGAGATTAAACTTATTCCTGCCGCAAAGGTTAACGAAATATGGAAAGCATATCAGTTGCATTCCGAAAAATTCTATGATCTGATAAAGATCAATAATGAATTCAGAGATTACGACTTCAAAAAAAATTTGGAAATAAAAACTGGTATTTGCGAAGTTGTTGAAAAACTTCAAGAAGAATCAGATGTAGTTTCGGCATTCCACCAATTACAGAATTTCCATCAACAATGGAGAGAAATAGGACCCGTTGCCAAAGAATTTAGAGACGAAATATGGGAACGCTTCAAAGCTGCATCTACTGAAATCAACAAAAAACATCAAAGCCACTTCGAAGAACTTAAAGGTCAGGAAGAAAACAACCTAACCGAAAAGACTGCGATATGCGATACTTTAAAAGCGATTGATTACTCTCAACTTAAAAACTTTAAGGATTGGGATGAGAAAAGCCATGAGATTATTGCACTTCAAGCGAAATGGAAGACAATAGGATTTGTTCCAAAAAAGGTAAACAGCCAGATATTCGAACAATACCGAGCTTTATGTGATACTTTCTTCGAGAAAAAAGCAGAATTCTTCAAACATCAAAAAGATGACATGGAAGAAAACCTCAACAAGAAGAGAGCGCTTTGCGAAAAGGCTGAGGCATTGAAAGACAGTACTGACTGGAGAAAAACAACTGACGAACTTATTGCAATCCAAAAAGAATGGAAAACAATAGGAGCAGTACCTCGTAAATATTCGGATGCTATCTGGAAACAATTTGTAACTGCTTGCGATTATTTCTTCGAACAAAAGAACAGCAATACATCATCTCAAAAAGAAGAAGAGGTTGCCAACCTTGCCAAGAAGAAGGAAATTATAGAAAAAGTAAATGCTTTATCTGAACAAACAGATCTTGCTGATCCTATGGGTACTTTACGTGAACTTATGGATGAGTGGCATCAGGTAGGCTTTGTTCCTTTCAAAGAAAAAGACAAAATCTACAAAGAATACCAAGCTGCACTTGATGTTCAATTTGATCGTTTGAAAATGGATAAATCGGAGCGTAGACTTCAATCATTCAAATCGAATGTAGATGATATTGCTAAATCTGAGAGACCTAAAGGAAGATTGTTCAGAGAAAGAGACAAATTGATGCACCAATTCAACAAAGTAAAATCTGATTTGCAGACTTACGAGAACAACATGGGATTCCTTTCTATATCAAAAGGAGCTAGTGGTCTGCTGAAAGACATGGAGCACAAAATTCAAGATTTGAAGAACGAATTGGAACTTATTGCTCAGAAAATAGAAACTATTGATACCAATCTAAACTCTATCGATTAGTATTTAAAATCAAGTATATAAAGAAGGCAAATCCATTGATTTGCCTTCTTTGTTTTCCA
>NZ_CVRU01000050.1 GCF_001261715.1 Dysgonomonas sp. HGC4
TTTTAGATAGTTGAAATATTGCTTGTTTAGTTTTATCTGTTTGTAAATCTGGATACAATATGGTTTCAGCATTTAAATAGGAGAGTGCTCTTATTAGATAAAAGTTATTTTTTTTGAGAGTGCTATTTTGAAAGACGGTCTTTCTTCCGATTTGAATACAATTTACAAACATTATTTTTTTTCTATTAATAATTTCTATATAGATCAACTCTTTATCGAATTTATAGCTAGTTATTCTTTTTGACATGAATGATGGATACCTTTGTTGCAGAGATATTGCAGATAGATTTGTTTTCTTATAACTTATGGTTCTCGTGATATTTATCGAGCTTTTACCTTATGTTAAGGACAGAACTATGAAAAGAAGCAATATTTTCCGTATTTTTACCGTTTGATATAGATAAGATGAAATGAAATTTTCATTTGTTTGATATCGAAGAATATTATTACTCTTTAGCCAACTAACAATTCTTCTAAAAAGATGAAGCGAAAGAAAAAGAAGATTTATTTTATAATAAATCCTGTATCAGGAACGAAATCGAAAAAAGGATTGCCTGAAAAAACCATGATGCTCGATCCTCATGATTTTGATGTGCATATGTTTATGACGGGTTATGAGGGGCATGCTTCGCAAATAGCGAAAGATGCTGTGGAGAATAATATTGATTATGTTATAGCTGTTGGAGGTGATGGTACTATAAACGAGGTTGCTCGGATGTTGGTAGATACAGATGTTATTTTCGGTATAATACCAAGCGGATCGGGTAATGGATTGGCTCGTGAATTGCATATCCCAATGGATCACGAACAGGCTATTGAGATAATCAGGCAGAATAATGTAAAGAAAATAGATTATGGTATTGCAAACGATAATATATTTTTTTGCACCTGTGGCGTTGGTTTTGATGCGGAGGTTAGTGAAAAGGTACTGAATCAATCGAGTCGTGGTAAATTGATGTATGCCAAGAGTATGATTGATGTTTTCTATAATTTCAAACCCCAAAAATATAAAGTTACTACGGCTGATGCTACTTTTAATGAGGAAGCATTTCTTGTTACATGTGCCAATGCTTCTCAATATGGTAATGATAGTTTTATAGCTCCTCATGCCGATATTCAGGATGGTATGATGAATATTGCTATTCTTAAACCTCTATCGGTGCTTAATGTTCCTCAGACAGCTATTCAATTGATGTCGAAAAATATCGAAAATAATTCGAAACTTGTTGAGATTATTACGCCCGAGGTGTTAATAGAAAGGGAGAAAGAAGGTGTAATGCATCTTGATGGAACTGCTATACAAACGGGTAAGGAAATATCTGTTAGAATTGTTAATAGAGGATTAAATGTGTTGGTTCCTAATGAGATACCAAAAACAGGATTTGATGCTCAATCTTTCTTTACAAATATAACTCGTTGGATATAATGCAGCAATCGTTCAGTTTTTAAACTGATTATTATACAGCTGTTTATACTTTTTCTTTTTATTGTCTATAATATTCTTGAGTAGAATACGAGGCTTTAAATGTTTAACAGGCTATAAAATTATTGCTTTTTAATTAGTTAAAAGAATGTTATTGATTTCTAATTGATTCATTAACAAATAGAATCTCATTTATTTTTATTATTTTTGCACTTTGTAATACTTCTATGCTGATTTTAACGATTGGCTTTGATTGATTACCCTTTATTTTTATAAATTTCTGTGTAAAATATAAATAAAAAAATAGAATGATTTCAGATAAGAAAGTAGTAGTTGTACTTCCTGCATACAATGCTGCCAAGACTTTACCCCAAACTTATAGTGAGATACCTTTTAATATTGTAGATGAGGTTATCCTTGTAGACGATAATAGTACTGATGATACCGTTGCTGTTGCAAAAAGTATAGGTGTTGCCCATGTTGTGAAACATGATAAAAATAAAGGATACGGAGGTAATCAAAAGACGTGTTACAATAAAGCGCTCGAGTTGGGTGCTGATATTGTGGTAATGCTTCATCCTGACTATCAATATACTCCTAAACTTATAGAGTCGATGTGTTACTTGATAGCCAATGATGTTTATCCCGTTGTTATAGGTTCTCGTATATTGGGTAAAGGAGCTTTAAGAGGAGGGATGCCTTTGTATAAATATGTTGCAAACCGCTTTCTTACTTTCTTTCAAAACTTGCTGATGAGCCAAAAATTATCAGAATATCATACTGGATACAGAACTTATAGTGGTGAGGTATTGAAAAGCATCAACTATAACATAAATTCGGATGACTTTATTTTTGATAATCAGTTTATTGCACAGATTTTCAATAAAGGATATGAGATTGCCGAAATAACTTGTCCTACAAAATACTTCGAAGAGGCGTCTTCTATTAACTTTGTCAGAAGTTCTAAATATGGACTAGGTGTGCTAAAAGTTTCTCTTTTGTACTTTTTGCATCGTAATACTTTTTACAAATATCGAATTTTAGATAAATCGTAAGGACCAATATCTTGATTAAGTTATGACTGTGCATACAACTTCGCGAATGAGCAAACAGCGAATATTTCTGATTTTAAGTTTTCTGGTCCTGTTTCTAGGATTTTACAGTAATTTCTGGCAGGCAGCTCGAAGCGAGGCTTTTGGTTGGTTTGATGAATACTCCGAGTGTTTAGCTATTGGTAGAATAGCCCGATCTGAGACCGAAGGTGTGTTTTCGGATGGAGGCTTACCCGGTGTTAATTATGATGCGGCAGTAGTCCCTCCTAACGCTGATATCTGGTTTGAGGTTTATTTGGAGCAAAGACCCGATTATTTAACCGATAATATTCCTGCTAGTTATGACGTTTATAAAAGTCAAACAGGTGGACAGTTGATCTTTTTCAGTATAGTACAAAAGATATTACCTTTTGATAATAGTGTGAAATTTCAGATTTTACATTGTATAAATGCAATATTATCAGCATTGTGCTTTACCCTATTTTTAGGATGGGTTTTTCGTAATTTTGGTACTATTTCTGCTATTATCGCTTTATTATTAGTTGCTATGTCTAGTTGGATAACTCTTTTCGGACATAGTCTGTGGTGGAGTTTATGGGCAGCTTACATTCCATTTGTAACAATGTTACTTGTGCTAGAATATAGTAATAAAGTAAAAAGGTTGAGCTCAAAGAAGATATTACTATATCTGTTCTTATCGGTGTTTGCGAAATGTGTTTTTAATGGTTATGAATTTATTTCTACTGCGCTTGTATCTGCGGTGTGTCCTATTATATTTTATTCGTTTTTGGAAAGACAAAAGCTAAAACCTTTCTTGTTGTTTTTTGCAAAAGCAAGTATTACTGCTGTTGTAGCTGTTGCTTTGCAAATAATGATGCTTATTGTGCAAATAAGGTCTGTAACAGGTAGTTTTAGTGTAGCTATTAATTATATAATAACATCATATACGAGGAGATCTTTTAGTGCAGATGATGCTTTTGCTCATTATCCGTATTCCCTTATTTTTAAACGGTATCTAAAAGGCAATGCATTTAATTCGGATTTCTTATCTCAGTATTCTATTGTTATTTACTTTGCATATTTAATTTTAGTTGTAGTGATATTGGGAGGTGTTGTATATTATTTAAGCAGAGGTTTAGATGAGGCTCGAAAGCGTCTTAATATAACTTTATTGGTTACGGCTGCTGTATCTTCTGTCGCACCATTGTCATGGTTTATAGTGTTTAAACAACATTCGGCTAATCATTTTCATCTTGACTATATTGTTTGGTATATGCCCTTTCTTTTACTTGGTTTTATTATTATTGGAGAAGGAGTATCGTTGATCCTTAATAAGCTTGGTTTATATAACAGAGGGCTTATTAAGTAAAAGCTGGAAATTAAATTTAGTATCTCATACGCAAACTTACAGTGGTTATAATGTAAATGAATGATGAAAAGTCTGAAATTGTAACTGTATATATTACTCGGAAATAATAGTTAATCTTAGGCATATGCGCTATTTTCTTTTTACGGTTCTGATCGTTTTGAGTTTTTCTTTAAAGGCTCAAGATACTACTGATTCGTCGATGCTTATCAAAATAAATGATATGCTCAATTTCTACGATTTTGAGGAAATGAGGAGTTTTATATTGAAGAATGGCGATCGTAAAACATACTGTCCTAATTATACAGATAATCCTCATTATGAAATGAACAGCGATAATCTGGAAATATACATGAATCCTTCCAGTGGAGCAGAAGTACAACCTAAAGACTTAGATTATACTATAATGTACATTGTCTCTAATGCTAATGAAACCCCATTTAACTACTATCTGTATCTGACGAATAAACGTGATGTGTACTTATATGACTACAATAAATATCTGTCAGAAGAATCGGTTCGCAAACATATTCTTGGAGAGCTCAACTCTATTTTGATGAAAATGAAAAAGGAAATGAGACTTCTTGATTGATTTCTAATCTTATTTTAAATATTCTTTTCGATGTTATGTAACATATGTTAAGAGCATTTTGTCTCGTTTGAGATGCATGTTGATGATTCCTATCTCTGTTGATCTCACTGTGTTAGACGATGTTTATATAGCATAAGCAAAACTGAATACTTTCGGTTTTTGTTCTTATTTTGTAGTTATACAGGTAGTTGTATTGCTCTCATTAGTTTGTTCTTTTAAATTAATATACTATTTTTGTTACTATCTATATGGTATAGATGCAATTTATATGCCATATGAACTAGCAATGATCAATTGTTAACTATGAAGAAGATTTTACAAATACTGCCTATCCAATTTATCTTGCCCTTATTTATTATAGGAGGTATTCTGGCTGGACTGGGGGCATATACCATCTATATGTCGCGAGCTCACTCGTATCTTTCTGATAAACCCGAAGCTTGCATTAATTGCCATATTATGACACCCTATTATGCTTCGTGGCAACATAGTGTGCATGCTCAGTGGGCTACTTGTAACGATTGCCATGTTCCTCATGATAATGTATTGGAAAAATATGCTTTTAAAGCTAAAGATGGATTGTATCATGCTGCCGTATTTACTTTAAGGAAAGAGCCTATTGCTATTCGCCCTCGTGAAGAAAGTTACAAGGTGATTATGGATAACTGTATTAGATGCCACACCGATCTGAATACCGCTATGGTGAAAACCGGCTTGAAGTGTTACAACGATGTATTAGATGGTAATGCAAAAGCTTGTTGGGATTGTCATCGTGATGTGGTTCACGGAACTATAAGCAGTATTGTTTCGGCACCTAATGCTTTGGTCCCCTTACCAAAATCTCCCGTTCCGGAGTGGTTGAAAAAACAAATGCAGAAAAATAACTAAAAAACTATATAAAGCCATGCTACGAAAATTATCAGAAGCCATAAGAAAGAAACCTATAATCGGATGGGGTTTATTCCTTGCCGTGATGGTTGGTGTTTTCTTGTTAGGACTATTGGCAGCATCTATAACGGAACGTCGTGCCGAGATTGCAACTTTATTCAATAATAAGAAAGTAGATATACAAGGAATAGAAGCTCGCAATGAAATATGGGGTGAAAATTACCCTCGTGAATATGAGACTTGGAAAAAGACTCAGAACATGGATTTTAAAAGCAAGCATTTGGGTAATATGCCCGAGGATATCTTGGAAAGTCGTCCAGAGATGGTTGTACTTTGGGCAGGATATGCTTTTTCGCAAGATTACTCTGCACCACGAGGTCATATGCATGCCATTGAAGATATAACCAATACTTTGCGTACGGGATGTCCTGAGAACCCGGGTGACGGACCTCAGCCTGCTACCTGCTGGACTTGTAAGAGTCCCGATGTACCTCGTATGATGAATGAAATGGGAATTGAAAATTTCTATAAAGCAAAGTGGGGCGATTTAGGGGCTGAGATTGTAAATCCAATAGGTTGTGCCGATTGTCATGATCCAGTTACTATGAACTTGACGATTACACGTCCTTCACTTATTCAAGCTTTTGAGCGTCAAGGTAAGGATGTGAAAAATGCAACTATGCAGGAGATGCGTTCGTTAGTATGTGCCCAGTGTCATGTTGAATACTATTTCAAAGGAGATGGTAAAGAGCTTACTTTTCCTTGGGATGAAGGTATGACAGTAGAAAAGATGGAAGAGTATTATGATAAAGCCGAATTTTCGGATTGGACTCATGCTTTAAGTAGAGCACCTATGTTGAAGGCTCAACATCCTGACTATGAAACTTTCTTGATGGGACCACACGCTCAACGTGGATTGTCTTGTGCTGATTGCCATATGCCATACAAGGCTGAGGGCGGTATTAAATATTCGGACCATCAGATAATGAGTCCATTAAAGAATATTGCAGGAACTTGTCAGACTTGTCATAAAGACAGCGAAGAACAACTTCGTAACTATGTTTACGAATATCAAGATAAAGCATTAGAGATACGTGATCGTATTGAGACCGAATTGGCTAAAACCCACATTATGGCTAAGGCTGCTTGGGATAAAGGTGCAACTGATGCACAAATGAAAAAATCACTAGATTTAATACGTCAAGCACAATGGCGTTGGGATTTTTCAGTAGCATCTCATGGAGCATCTTTCCATGCACCTGTTGAAACTCAACGAATTTTAGCACATAGCTTAGACAGAACTATGCAGGCTCAAATAGAACTTCAAAAAGTATTGTTTGCACAAGGAGTGGTAGATGTACCAATGCCCGATATATCGAGTAAAGATAAAGCACAAGCTTATATTGGTCTTGATATGAAAACCTTGAAAGACAATAAAAAGAAATGGATAGAAACAGTTGTTCCTAAGTGGATTGAAAAAGCGAAGGAAAATAAACGTTTGATTGCTGAACGATAATTACTATTGATAATAAAACGATATAGTATAAAAGTCTGGTTTTATTCTGAAAAAAGGAGAAAATCAGGCTTTTATTTTGTGTTTGAAGCTTTGTGCTTTAGCAATTAAAGTAAAACGAGAATTGTATAAATATAAGAAGTTTGATAAATAATGGCAGATAATAAGAAACAGATATGGCAATTTCCGTGGAGGTATAGCGAGAGTATTCTTGTTGTATTTGGACTTATGGTTGTAGGATTTGCTTTACAATTGACAATCGGTAAATTTGATTTTTCGCTACTTGCCGATCCCGTAAACGTAAAACTGGGTAGTGCAATTATTGTCTTCCTTGTATTATTTTCCTTTGTGAGGAATACACAGTTTTATCAGTGGTTTTCGGGAGTACCATTTTCCGTTTCACTTATTAGTGCTCTATTAATATTAGGTATCGCTATGGGATTGATACCACAGATGGTAAAGTTAGACCCTCATGCGCATGATTTTTGGACGCTGTTGGGATTAAGACAAGTAACCTCATGTTGGGCATTTGTGCTCATCTATTTTGTAACCTTACTTTCGCTAGGGTCGCTAATTATCCGTAGACTAATCAAATTCAATTGGCGCGATTATGCTTTCTATCTCAATCATATAGGCTTGTGGATACTTTTGTTTGCTTCGGGATTGGGGGCAGCAGATATCAAACGGTACGTGATGCACGTAATGGAGGGCGAAACCGAATGGCGTGTGTATAGCGATAATGACGATGTGCTTGATTTGCCTATTGCCATTCAGTTGAATGATTTTGTGATGGAAGAGTATCCTCCGAAACTGACTATAATAGATAGGGAGTCGGGCGAAGCACAGCCGATAGATAAGCCAGACTATTATCAGATTGACGAGAAAAACCCGATAGGGAAAATCGGAATTTGGGATGTAGCTGTTGAAGAATATATACATGAAGCAGTGCGTAATAGCGATAGTACTTATACGGCTGTTCCTATGCCAGGCTCTACGCCTGCTGCTTTAATAACGGCAAAAAACCGAGAAACAGGAGATGTAAAAAAAGGCTGGGTTTGTGGCGGTAGTCTGGCTCAGTTGTATATGATGCTTCCTTTGACAGATGAATATGCAATGGTAATGACTCAGACTGAGCCTAAGCGGTTTATGTCCGATATTGATGTATTCACAGAAGAGGGAGAATCAACCCATGCTCAATTGGAAGTGAATAAGCCTTTGAAAATAGGTAATTGGATGATCTACCAATATAGCTACGATAGTACTGCGGGCAAGGCTTCATCTTATAGTAGTTTTGAGTTAGTTTATGATCCGTGGTTATACCCTGTATATTTTGGTATAATACTGTTTGCTTTAGGATCAATCTGTCTGATGTGGTCGGGCAATAAAAAGAAAGGAGTGAAGAATGACGTGGAGTGAATATCTTTGGTTTGCCATACCGGCTATTATTTGTTGGTTGTCGGCCGCAGGAATAGTATATATTTCCAATAAAAAAAATCTGGCTAATGCCTTGATGATATTAGGCACAATTATTTTCGGAGCGTTTATCGTTGGTTTATGGATAGGGCAGGAGCGTCCACCGTTGCGAACCATTGGCGAAACCCGTTTATGGTATTCTTTCTTTTTGGCGACCATCGGTTTTGTTACCTATCGACATTGGAAGTACGATTGGATGCTTTCGTTTTCGGCTGTTGTAGCTACCGTATTTGCTTGTGTGAATATTTTTAAACCCGAAATACATTCAACAAACCTTATGCCTGCTTTACAGAGTTATTGGTTTGTACCTCACGTAACGGTTTATATTCTTTCCTATGCCATGTTTGGAGCTGCGGTAATTGCCGCTTTCATTCAACTATCGCGATTGAATAAGGGCAAAGAAGATGCTCAGCTGTATGCCTTTATCGACAATATTGTATACGTAGGTTTTGGTTTCCTTATACTTGGCATGTTGATGGGTGCTGTGTGGGCAAAAGAGGCTTGGGGGCATTATTGGTCGTGGGATCCTAAGGAAACTTGGGCATTTATAACGGCTGCCGCTTATCTGGTATTCATTCATATGCGTTTACAACAATATCACAAGCGTTTTGTATTGTGGATGATTCCCATTGCTTTCATCCTTTTGATGTTTACATGGATTGGTGTAAACTACCTGCCTGCTGCACAAGGCAGTATTCATGTATATTCTAATTGAAGATTCCAGATCTAGCTATTACTTTAGTTCGTAAAGCAAAAATCACTGCTTATTTACTAAAGTTTTGAAAAGATATTTTATACTACTGAAAAAGATAAGTCAGGCTTTATGCTTGACTTTTTTTTAGTATTCTCTTGTAAATGAGATGAAATAGTGATCCTTTTGCTGTACCTTACACGCATCCCCCCCCTGTGAAATATCACCCCTTCAATGTATGTTTTGATAGTGTGAGTAGATCTACTTTTTCTCTGATCTAGAGCCTTTTTTTATACTTTTTTGCTCTTTTTTTATATAAAATGATTTTCGAATAAACAATCTTATGCTATTACAGTTATAATAGGCAGAAGTTGTTGTTTGATTATTTATTAGGTTATATGGGTATAAGCTTTTACAGTATAAGTAAAGAGCAAAAAGATGTGATTAAGGGGATTGCTATGGTTTTCATTGTTCTTCATAACTTTCTTCATTGGACAAATGCAGTTGGAGAGAATGAGATGAATTTTGACTCTAATCGGATTTATAATCTTTTTGAATTCATCGGAGGAGATGTTACACGATTGTTTAATGGCTTATTTTCCTATTTTGGTTTCTATTTTCTAGAATTATTTATTTTTATTAGTGGCTATGGATTGGCAAAATACAACATCAATAGTACTACTCCTATGTACAAGAAGTATATTATTCCTCGGGTCATAAAACTTTATGCTTTATTGATATTCGGAATCATAGTATACTTTTTCCTTTTTTACAGAGCTTTTGATATGGAATGGTTTACTGCTTTCGTCACGTCTTCTCTACTGATGTATAACAATTTGTCGTTTTACCGCATCTTTATGTTTATCGGTCCGTGGTGGTATTTCAGCCTTATACTTCAATTATATATTTTATTCCCTCTTCTTTACAAAGCCTTAGATCGCTACAAAGAAAAGGGATTTTTTGTTTTAATAGCACTGAGTTATGTCTTGATATTTCTTCTTACATCGATTGCTAATAAGTGGGATGTTCCTATCTATGGTAACTTCTTAGGGCATTTACCCGAATTTTTATTGGGAATGGGATGTGTAATGTTTGAGGGGCTAAAGTTCACATGGAAAGTGATGATTCCGGCTATGGTAGTTTTTATTTTGTCGAATTTCCTAGAATTCTTCTTTCCTTTCAGCTTTTTATCGGCTACCATTCTGATGCTTTGGTTCTTTCATGCAATAATAAATATGCCGTCTAATCGGATAATGCGTGCTTTTAAATTGCTAGGTGTAATCAGTATGTTTATGTTTCTTATCAATGGTCCTTTACGATT
This sequence comes from Dysgonomonas sp. HGC4, assembly GCF_001261715.1. GTDB lineage: Bacteria > Bacteroidota > Bacteroidia > Bacteroidales > Dysgonomonadaceae > Dysgonomonas_A. The sequence continues at coordinate 10,320 of NZ_CVRU01000050.1, forward strand.
ATACACGATGCCTTATTTGGCAAGGGGCGAACCTCTCCAAGTTTTATTGGGTTCATTTATTCACTTGACAATCGTAATAATGGTTTCGTATATGCTGTCTTTGTTATATTATAAAACAGTAGAGCCATTAACTCTCAAACTTATAAGTAAATTATAGAGTGTAGGGTTATTTTTCTTCGTATTCCTTTAGTAGTGCTATAAAGTTGGGATCACTATTAATAAGTATCAGACCTTTTTATTGAACGATAAGGTGTTTTATCAGATATTTTGCTGATAATATCAATTGCATTTCTTATATTTTATCAATAGAACTGATAGGTTTTAAAGACGGAGTTTTGTTGTTTTGTGATAGAACAAAACACATCTATTATGACTTTACAAACAGATAAGAATACAAAGCATAACCGCCCGATTGACGATGCTTTTGAAAAAGTGCGGCAGTGGATGACTGATAAAGAGATCGAAAATTTTTCAGTAGATGAAAACCATTTTGGAGTTCTTTTAGGTATGATTCTGGATAGGCACAAAGCTATTCGTAAGCATATTGAATTTTTAAGAGAAAAGGCGAATGCAGAATGGTCGGAATACCTTTTGTGTATGGATGAAAGTATACAAGTTTCCCATTTTTTTTATCAGTCGGCTCTTTGTCAATTTAATGATGATTATACGGCGTATGTGCAAACCCTGAACACGCTGGTTCAAAAACTGAGAGAGTAAGCATCTGTTTTCTTATAGAAAAGAGAAAAGTCAGGACTTTATGCCTGACTTTCTTGATTGTATGTATTTTTAGATTGTTATTTTTTTTCCTTTAATACCTCATGTAATAACGAGATTGTTTCTTCTTTTTCTTTTAGCATTCGTTCGTATAAAGCATTCTTTTCATTATATAGCTCTACAATCTTATCAATTGGATTGAAAGTTGGGTTGTAATTAACGATTGATTGGTTATCGTGAGCATTAATAATATTTATTGCTGTACTTTCCCCTAGTTCTGTTATTGCTTCCACGGGAACACCCAGAACTTTAGCGATTTTTTCTAAAACCTCCTGTTCTAGTTTATCCTTTTTTTCGTAGCCCGAAAGTGTAGCTTGCGAGACACCTATTTGATCTGCCAAAACATCTTGTTTGATGTTTCTCCATTCTCTCCAGCGTTTTACATTTGCTCCGTGATTATTACCCTTTAATGTGGTTGCTTCCATCTATATATTGTGTATAAGTAAATGATAATTTGAATGCTATATCTTATTGCAAAAATAGGAAAATTAATTTAGTAATGCTCTTCGCAAATAATATTAATGATTCATTACTTCGATTGGTTTTCTTTTTCTTCGTATTCCTTTATTAATGCTATAAAATCGGGGTCGTTTCGGAGAGAGTCCCAATCTGAGTGCTTATTGAAATTCCTTATTGTCTCTTTATAATCTCTTTCAAGACTAGTTTCTAGATATTTAAGAGCCTTAGTCTTATTTAAGAGCAATGCATGTAAATTAGCTAATCGATAGCTATATGTCCAATAACCGTATAATTTGTCGGCAATGAGAGTCTTTTCTATTGCTTTTTTTATATTTTGCTCGAAGCTCCATTCAAAATATAAATTAGCTAAAGTTGCATTTAATAGTTTGTCATTTATTTCTTCAACCTCTTTTCTTATTTCTTCTATTCTACCAGCATTTTGATCAAAGCTACTTTCCGTTCTGTATTTTATTATTTCTTTTATAAGCAAATCTATGTTGACTTCTTTTGTTGTGTAACTTCTGCGTGAAGCCCCTTCTTCGTAGAGTCTGATTGCATCTTTAATATGCCGTTTTGTGATTTCTAGCTGTCCTTTTGCGTTTTTATGTTCATCGCTTATTTCTACAATCGAATTTATTGTATTCTGTAAAGACGTAAAAGGCTTATAAAGAATGTCTGGAGTTTGTAATCCAACTTCACTATGTAGCCTTAGCATAAATAAATCGGCATCGTAGCCCTTTATCAGGTATGAATTGTTATTCGGCAAATCGAGTAATCTCTCTTGAACCCGTTGAGAGGGTTCATTGTCTTTGTAACCAATCCAATATAAATCGTTGGTAAAAGAGCCTAAATCTGCTATTTCATCTAATATCTTATCTTCGCCACTGTAACCAATAACTATCCATGTACGACGTTCTGCTATTCTGTTAAGAAAAGGAGAGCATATTTTTGATATCTTTTTTAGTTCGTTATCGGTATTCAGCATCCATAAACCACGATGTGTACCATGCAGGTATGTAACCGACTGTGTTTCTATATGAGAAGTAGGAAGTTCTTTAAGTATCGACAAATCGTATATTGGGGGAAACAAGTTGTACATTGCCATTGCCCGTAATATAAGATTATCAAAATTTACAGTCAGCACATAATCAACGTATCCCTCTTTGATGAGGTGAGCCAGATAAATATAACCAACATTTATTTTAGCTTTTTCTATATAATTATTCAGAAGATCGTTACGCTCAGTAGTGTTGAGGCAAGACATAAGTTTTGCATAAGTACGCTCTTCTTTTTTGAGCCTCTTTATGGCTGGCTTATTCTTAAATTTAGAGAGTATATCATTACTTATATCCTCTGCAAGAGGTATATTGCCTGCAGCCGACATACCAGCACCCAGAAATATTATAGGCTTATTTTTACTGTTTTTGGCATCTTTCAGTAAATATGCAATATCTTCTATATGTCCTTCTGTCATTGTGCGTTTTACGGTATAAAGTTGATTGGTTACCCAAAGTTAAGAAACAATATTTATATTTTTTTATTTCTGCTAATGATATTGTAAGAGACTATATTTGTTGTACTTGCCTGAGCAGTGAGAAGTTGCAGCTATTATTCGGAAAGAGGAGCAAATGTAAAGTCATTTTCCATTAGAAAAGCAGATTTTTTGTCATCGCTCATTCTGTCAACAAAAACACGCATCGTATACGCTCCATAAGTTAGGTTGGAGGAGGTGTCGGTGTACATCCAATCGCTGATCAGATTTTTATCAATCGTAATGGTATCGCCAAATTGAACTTGGGTATCGTATAGAGGTTCATTAGATACTATGCCGAAGAAATTGTTGCCATCGTAAGTAAGTTCGCTTACCCACATGTGTTCTTTGCTGCCGTCTTTAGTGGGAAACCCTTCTTTAACCACAAAATTTGTATATCTATTGGTTTTTTGATTTTCGATAAATGCTTTTTCGAATTGATTGAAAGTTTCTTTTGCTTTATCCATCGCTATGTTAATCTCTTTGTCATCTTCTTTGATGTATGAGATATTTTCGTTCTCAGTGCTTTTACTTTTGTTACTACAACTAATAAGACCCAATGTGATGATGCTTGCGAGAATAAGAAAACCTTTTTTCATGATTTTGAAATTGTTGAAATGATGTTAATAAAGTGCTGTTTGCATGTTAATAACTAGGGGAAACCTGTTAATAACTAAAGACGAAAATACTAAATATTGTTGATAACTGCACCTTCGATTGTTAACAAGTTGTGCGTAAGGCTCTCTTATCTGTTGATAATGAGCAAAAAAAAGAACCGGATATAAAATCCGGCTCTTTTCAAATTGAAAGAATATTACTATTAATTGAGTAAAAAATAGTCTGTGTTTAGTAACTGATTCTATCGGGCATCATAGCCATTTGCATATCGAACGATTGAATATGTTGTTTAAGTATATTTTTCTCGAAATTGGTTTCGCTCAAAAAGAATTTTAATGCCTGCATTTTTGAGTTACTGAAAGAGTCTTCTAACATTTGAGCGAAAAGGGTTTTCTTCTCGGGATATTTTGAGATGCTGTAATCGGTAACTTTAGCTTGTTCGGCAGCAATTTTTATAGCGTCTTCTATTCCTCCGATTTTATCAACAAGACCTAATTTGATGGCTTGCGATCCTGTCCATACACGTCCTTGACCAATAGAATCTATTTCGGCTTTGGTCTTTGAGCGTCCATCGGCACAACGGGTGATAAATAGGTCGTAACCCGACTCTATGTATTTTTGAAGTATTTGTTTTTCGTCGTCATTGAAGCTTCTCGAGAAACCTGCAAAAAGAAATGGTATGCCAAATGTAGTACCTCCAAATGAGCTGTGTTTGTTGGTATTTACTTCGTCGAAAGAAAATCCGATCTTTTTAGATAGCTCTTCACCTTCGGGAATCAATCCAAAAATACCGATCGATCCGGTCAATGTAGAGGGTTGAGCTACAATTGTATTGGCTGCACAAGAGATGTAATATCCACCCGAAGCTGCATAATCTCCCATCGATACAATAACCGGTTTCTTAGCTTTCAGTTCCACTACTGCATTCCATATCTGCTCCGATGCATAGGCGCTTCCTCCGGGAGAGTTTACGCGAAATACTACGGCTTTTACCTCATCGTTATCTCCTAATTTTTGTAATTCCTTTACATATTCCTGCGCAGTAATGGTAGAACCTGAACTGAATATATTGCTTTCGCCGCTGTCTACAATTGCACCTTCGGCATACAGTACTGCTATTTTGGTTTTTGTATCTCCTTCTTTTTTGAATTTCACACCTTCCATGTTATCAATGCTAGCCAGATTTAGCTTTTTGTCGGCTTCTATATCTACCAAGGTTTTCAGATAAGCTTCTACACCTGGTTTGTACATCAAAGTATCTACTAAGTTGTATTGAACAATAGAGTCGGCAGGCATAAAAGTAAGGCATCTGTCGGCATAGGTATTCAGTGCATCCACTGATATGGCACGGCTTTCGGAGATTCCCGCTAATAAGTGCGACCAAATATCATTCAAATAAGATGTGCGTTGTAGGCGGTTGGCTTCACTCATTTTGTCTTGAATGAAAGGTTCTACTGCCGATTTGAATGTTCCTACTTTGAATACCTGATAGTTGATACCCAATTTATCATTCATGTTCTTTGTGAAGATAAGGTTAGAGCTTATTCCTCTGAAATCGAACGATCCTTTAGGATTCATGATCACTTTATCTGCCACAGAAGCTATATAATAGGTGTTCTGTAAATAACTGTCGGCATAAGCTACAATAAACTTACCCGTTGTTTTGAAGTCGATCAATGCGTCTCTTATCGGATCTATATTGCCCAATCCTCCATTTAATGATCCGGCTTTAATATATATACCTTTGATTTCGTCGTTTTCTTTTGCTTTTTTTATAGCATCAAGTATGCCTTCGAGACCTAGGGTGGCGGGAGTTCCCATTATCTTATTGAGAGGGCTCGATTCGCTTCTTTCGCCTAGATTTCCTTTTAAATCGAGGGTAAGTATTGTTTTGTCTTTGAGGTTATAAGTTTCGGTACTTCCCATGGCAGCAATGACTCCTGCAAAGATCATTATAGAGAAGACCGTCAGTATGACCGATCCGATGATGACTCCTAAAGTAGAGGCTAGTAAAGTTTTGAAAAAGCTTTTCATATTGGTTCTTTTATTTAGTGTTTTTTTTGAAGTTTTAATTCTATCTGTTTTAATCAGGCTTATTAAACCTTTTTTTGATTAGTGTAAATTATATTGTTAGATACTTTGATCTGGTGTTAAAATATCTGGCTTTCGAGAAATCTTCCCATGGCAGCAATAACTTTTATGGAGATCGTGATAGACAATACTATAAGGATAGTGGTCTTGATAATGACTCCTAGAGTAAAGGCTGGTAATGTTCTGAAAAAGCTTTTCATATTTGTCTTTGTTTATAAGTATTCTTTAGCCGTTAGTTTTATTTATAAATGCTAAGGTTTTGCACCTTTTGAAATAGTATTATCTAGAATAGATCGTCATCTACAAATTCTAGTATATCGCCCGGTTGACAATCGAGCTCTTTGCAAATAGCTTCGAGTGTACTGAATCGTATGGCTTTTGCTTTTCCCGTTTTCAGAATCGATAGATTGGCAGGCGTAATATCAATCCTTTCCGAAAGCTCGTTGAGGGAGATCTTTCGTTTAGCCATCATTACATCTAAATTTACTATAATCGACATCTTATGTTCTTTATAAGGTCTTAGACCTGTTTTTCTTCTTTAAATAATTTCGACTCTGTATTGCAATATTTCATTACTATAATACTGTTGTCTAGCCTAAGCGGTAAAATACATCGGCTCTAAATTGTGAGATCTTGTTCTTCTTTTAATTGCACTGATACTTTTAATATCTCGGCAAGTAAGAGTGTAACTAGACCTAGAAATAAGAAACTGAAATCGGAAAAATCGAAAATAATACGATACTTTTCGAGAGTTACAATTTGTTTAGCTATTATAAAATCAGACAGATATACTACTGTATTTATGAGATAATATATGATGAGGAGATATCCTACTCGTTGTATCTTTCGTATAGTTTTATGTTCGAGCATCTTTCCTCTTGTGGCAGATTTTACAATGCTGAAGAACAGAAAAGGCAGATAAATAAGTCCTATAAGAACTATTATTGCTAAAACAACAACAATGCCTCTGGATATCTTCATATAAGAAGGAAGGGGAGTATCCGAACTATCGAGTGCTATTCTGCAATCGCTCACCTCCGCTTTAACTTCTTGTCCCGTTAATGTATTTATCGTTTTGTCAGGGTATGTATACACTCCCTCTATTGGTTTCACTTTTACGTGGAGTCTTTGGATGTTTGTAGACGAATTCTGGGCTTGCTTCTTTCCATGTCTGTAACCTGCCATCATACCATCTCCGAAATCAAATATGCAATAGATTACAACACCTATATATATTGCTGAGAGTAATAAGCAGAGTATCTTAATTCGTTTATTCATTCTTTCTTGAATTGTAAATAATTATTGCAAAAGAATGTATATTATTCGATATTCGCAAATTATTTATCGTTTTTCGATAAATAATTGTTGTTTACTTATTCTTTAAGAGAACAATTGATAGTGGTTATGAGTTATATATAAAGACTATTCTATTTTAAGTTTGAATATTAATCTAAAGAAACCTTATATGAAATCTATTTACAAATTAAGTATCCTTACATTATTATCGTTGATGGGACTTACGGCTTCGGCTCAGGAGTATCCCGTTAAATTTGGAGTGAAAGTCGGAGCCAATCTGATAAACATGGCTGGTGATATTACCGATACTGATACAAAGTTTGCCATACAAGGTGGTGTTACGTTTGATTATGCTATTAATCCGGCTTTTTCATTGATCAGTGGGGTTGAACTTTCTACCAAAGGAGCTAAATACCACGGAACTACGTTCAATGATCATTTTGGTGATAGCTATTATACAGATGTGTTTGTAAACCTTAACCTGATGTATTTGCAAGTACCTGTTTATGCAGCTTACAAAATGAATGTTGGCTCTGATACTAAATTTGTTTTTCAAGCCGGACCTTATGTTGCTTATGGTCTTGGAGGAAAAGCCACTTTTAAAGACGGTGTAGATAAGCAAGAGGTAAATTCTTTCAGCACAGGGTTTATCAAAAACTTTGACTTTGGTTTTGGCGTGGGTGCAGGAGTCGAGTTTGGTCACATTGTAACTAAACTAGGTTATGAGTTTGGAGTTATAAATGTGGTTGATTCTGAAATAGGTAAATTGCAGAACCGCAATGCATATCTGACTCTAGGTTATCAGTTTTGATATTTGAACTTAAACAAAGTTGAACTTTTATGGTTTTAATCACAAAATAAAAATTATATGAAAACTATTTACAAATTAAGTATTGTAGCATTAATCTCATTCATGGGATTGGGTGCATCGGCTCAACAGCTTCCTGTAAGATTTGGAGTAGAAGCAGGTCTCAATCTTTCTAACTCTTCATGGGATGCAGGCTCATTAGATAAGAAAGCAAGAGTTGGCTTTCAGGTAGGTATAACTGCCGACTATGCAATTACCGATGAGTGGTATTTACAATCGGGCTTATCTTTCACTACCAAAGGAGCAAAAGTAGAGGGCGAGTCTAACATTGGTGGTGATGTTATAACACGTGGCAAATTGACTGTAAACCAAATGTATCTTCAATTGCCTGTTTATGCAGCGTACAAAATAGAGGTAATGCCGGGTACAAGAATTGTATTTAATGCCGGTCCATACTTAGCGTATGGTGTAGGTGGAAAGACCAAGCTAAGCGGAAGCACCTTTATTGTAAGTGCTGAAGAGGATATAAATACATTTGGTGGCGAAGGTATCTTGAACCGATTTGATTTTGGTTTAGGAGCCGGAGTAGGTGTTGAGTTTGGACATATAGTAGCAAACATAAGATATGAACTAGGATTAGTTAATATTGGTCAGGATAATTTAGATTACAAAAACCGTAATGCTGCTTTAACAGTGGGTTATAAATTTTAATTTTCAATGTATATCATAGAGCAGCAACGATACATTATCGTTGCTGCTTTAATTAATCGATAAACAATTTGTATCGATTAAGAGTTCTATAGTTTATCTGACACAAGTCTTTTTACTAATCTACTAAACATATTTGATATGAAAAATTTCTACAAATTAAGTATTGTCGCCTTGGTCTCTTTAATGGGATTAAGTGTATCGGCACAAGAACTTCCTAAATTGGGTATAGAAGCAGGTGTAAATATATCTAACTCTTCGATGGATGTAGGACCTTTAGATAAAAAAGCTAGAGTGGGATTTCAAATAGGTATAACTGCCGATTATGCAATTACCGATGCTTGGCATTTGCAATCGGGATTATCTTATACAACTAAGGGTGGCAAAGTCGAAGGTTCGCTTATGCAAGATGCAGCCTCTCATAAATATACAGTGAATCAGTCGTATATTCAATTACCCATCTATGCAGCCTATAAAATAGAAGTAGTACCGGGTACTAAAATTGTATTTAATGTCGGTCCTTATCTGGCTTACGGAGTAGGAGGTTCTGTAAAAGCGGGTAACGGTTATCTGAATATTGATAACGATGAGGGAAATATCGATACCTTTGGAAAGGACGGTGTACTCAACCGATTCGATTTTGGTTTAGGAGCAGGAGTAGGAGCCGAGTTTGGTAACATTATAGCGACCATTCGATACGAACTGGGTTTGGTAAATATTGGTCAGGACAATTTAGATTATAAGAATCGCAATGCTGCTCTTACCTTAGGATATAGATTCTAAAAGTGAGCTGTAATAATATCCAATTCATGAGCCGCAACGATTACATATCGTTGCGGCTTTTTTTGAGAATAACAGAACAATTAGCATCTATTATGAGTTATATATCCAAAGATTAACTTTTATATATTTTAATAAAGAACTTTATATGAAAACTATTTACAAACTGAGTATTGTAGCATTGATGTTAGTTATGGGATTTGGTGCATCAGCTCAGCACGTTCTCCCTGTGAGATTCACCTTAGAAGGAGGTCTCAATATATCTAACTCATCGTGGGATGCGAGCTATTTAGATAAAAAAGCCAGACTGGGTTTTCAGATAGGGATGATGGTAGAATATCCTGTAACAGATGCTTTTTATGTACAATCGGGTTTGTCATATACTCGTAAAGGAGCTAAGGTCGAAGGTTACCGCAAAGAGGCTAATGGTGGAGATCTTAATCGCGAAATAACAATGAATCAGATGTACTTGCAAATACCTCTTTATGCAGCTTATAAAATAGAGGTAGTACCGGGTACTAAAATAGTATTTAATGCAGGGCCTTATATTGCACAAGGTATAGCAGGAACGAGTAAAGTGCCGGGTAAGATTACTTTCTGGAACGATAATTATCTTGCTACCGGAGAGTTTAGCACTTTTGGAGGTCACGATTCGTTAAAGAGATTTGACTTTGGTTTGGGCGGTGGAGCAGGTGTAGAGTTTGCCAGCGTAGTTGTTACCCTAAGATACGAATTAGGTTTGACAGATATTGGCAAGGAGGAACTAAGCTACAAAAACCGTAATGCAGCTATTACTTTGGGATATAAATTCTAAGGCAGTAACAGTTGGTAGGTCTGAGACCTTAAAAAAGATATTGAAAACCGTAACGACGAGAGTTGTTACGGTTTTGTTATTTTACCTAATAAAACTCAAATAATAGAGAAAGAGAGATACCGAATAGTTTTTATATTATATTTGAAATCAAGTTCTGGTCATAATCTTTGGAATAAAAACTATGAAAAATTACTGCCTTTATTTTTTACTCATATCCTTTATGTTGTCAGGGTGTAGGTCGAAGCAATTGCCTATCACTGATTTTGTGCCGATAACATCACCTGCGGTATTCGAAGGTACTTATTCCAATATAGGAGATACATTATCCTCCTTGTTTAATATTGGAGGTTATAAAGGATGGAAGATGCGAGATTCAATCCAATTTATTACTATCCAATTCAATGGAAAAGATACTCTGAAACTCTCTTATCTTACCAATGAAGGTTTACAGGAAAAGTCCTATAAAGGAAAATTGAAAGACAACTTCTTTGAGATTCATTTAGATAAGAAATTTGTAATAATTCCTCCCGTCTATTTATCAGATAAGATGGATCGCTTACGAATAGGTAGTGCTGATAGTCGTGATTTATTGATTCACAAATGGTATCATTTTACAGGTGTTTTTCTTTTAGGTCCAGCTTCGGGCGATGATGGAGGTGATGAATATGCCAAAGGATTCACCAAATTTGATATTGAAAAATCGGAAGAACTAACCCCTTTTCAACAAGATGGTAAATGGGGTTATGTGGATCGGAAACACGATCTTTTAATACCGCCGGAATTTGAGTATGCAGAATTTTTCAAAGAGGGTGTTGCTCGTGTGAAAAGAGATGGCAAGTGGGGTATTATAAAACAAGATGCTACTATGTCTGTCCCCTTTATATATGATAAAATATCGGCATGGGATGAGGTCCTATCAGCCAGAAATGTGCATCGGGATGGAAAAGAAGGATATATAAATAGTGATGGAGAAGAATTTATTCCCGTAATATATGATGAGATTATACGATTTACTCATAACTATGAGGATGGGATAATGGAAACGATGCTTAACGGGAAATATGGTTTTGCATCGCCTAAGGGTGTTATTTGTCCACCTATTTTTGAAGAAGTTTCCTATTTCACACTACATCCTTTTATGAATCAGACAACCGATTTTCCTGTATCGGTAGTTACTTATAAGGGGCAGCCTTATTTGCTGGATATGGAAGGGTATGTTTATAAATACACTTACAATGATAATAGATTGAAACTGAAAGGTGCTGAGTTTGTTTTCGATAAAGAATCGAAGTTAAGTTCGTTTAAATTAGAATAATAATAAAAGGCTATCCGATACGGATAGCCTTTTATGTATGAAGTTATTTGTCTCTTAAACTTTACTTGGCGAGCAAATAAGAATAGAGGGCAACTTATCAATCCATTCCTTTTTTAATTGAAGGAGCTTGTCAAAATTCTCAGAGCTGATAATTATTAGATCCTGTTTGTGAAGAAATACTTCGTCTACATATTCTACACTTACCGATCTGATATGGTTGGGTGCGGTATGCTCTATCAATCGGATACGTTCTTTGATAGAATGGTTTTTGGTTTTGTCCGACTGATCTAATATCGAAATTTGAGAATCTGCGTTATGGATTAGCTTTTGAGCATAAAAAATCAGAAACTCATCATTGTCATTGAATATCGGTATAAATACATTATCGAATTTCTGTAAGTCTTTATCAATCAAAATACCAACTGGTATTTTAGTCTTAGCTAATATCAAACGGGTATTGTTATCGATGAGAGAGTTTTCGATTAGTTTCTCTTTTCCCGTCATTGTATTTATCAATTTTTCGGGATTGATTATCTGAGTCGTAAAACCGAGTACTCTGCCTAATACCGTTCCGTCGAATATAGACTCTTCGAGATTCATTAATAGTAAATCATAATCGCCCTTGTTGGCTACATCTACTACATCATCACCAAAATCGTTCGAAATTTTAAAGAGGGAGATTATCTTTCTGTTTAAAGACTGTGCCTCGGCAATAACAGGCGCAAAGCTTTCCTTTTCGTAGATATCGGTATCCATTTGATGCAATCCACTGCCTGCTGCCAAATGAATGGCTGTAATGGACGTATTATCGTCTACTTTTTTTGACAGGCTATTTGCCAGTTTCACCAATGCTGTGCCTTTTTGTGGGTTGCGGAAAAATAGCAGCAGCTTGTATCTCGCTAAGTCGTACATCTTATCGTTTACCACCTCCTTGTCAGTCTTGAAGATTCGGTGAATCAGATTAAGTGATGGACCTGTCATAAAGGTAGTGACAAGAGCCATAATAACCATCATCGCGAATATCTCGGCATTCAGTACACCCAGATCGTAGCCTATGTTCAGTACAACCAATTCCATCAATCCTCTGGTATTCATTAATGTACCTATGATGAGGCTATCGCGCCAATTCTGACTGACGAATCGTGCAGCTAATGCACTTCCTACGAATTTACCGAATACTGCTACGAAAATAATCAAGGCAGTAATTCTCCAAAGTGCAGGATCGTTCAGAAGTCCGATTTCGGTTCTCAAACCACTGATCACAAAAAATAGAGGAAGTAAAAGAACCAAAGCTATGTCTTCGATCTTTTCGATAAACATACTTCTGAATCGCATATTCGATGGCATAATAGTACCTGCCATAAAAGCACCGAAAAGGGCATGTATTCCTATAACCTCCGTTGTAAACGATGAGAGCAGCAATACCAGAAACAGTAGTGCTACGAGCGATTTACTCAGGTTTTTTTCAGACTGATAGCGTTCGCCTATTTTCTTTAAAAAAGGTCGAACCAATTTTATCATAAAGATTACATAGGCAATTGCCAGAACAATGGTGTATAGCGAACTTACCATCGAACCCGCTTTTACGATGGCAATAACTACGGCTAGTATACACCATGCCGTAATATCATCGGCGGCGGCGCAGGTGATAACAATGGCTCCGAGTTTGGTTTTATGAATACCTCTTTCCTGAATGATACGTGCTAAAACGGGAAAGGCTGTTATACTCATCGAAATACCGATAAAGAGAGCATAGGATGCAAACTCTACATGTTCAGGCGAATGAGTTTCGTAAATAAAGTACGCCAACCCTACACCGAGGGCAAAGGGTACTATAATACTTGCGTGACTTATGACGACGGCTTCGTGTGCCTTGTTTCGCAGAACTTTGAGGTTGAGTTCCATACCTACAACAAACATAAAGAGAATCAGTCCTATTTGACTCAATATTTGAAGATTACCGAGCGATTCGGCAGGGAACAGAAAGCTCGATACATCGGGGAAATACAGTCCAAGAAGCGATGGGCCTAAGACTATCCCTGCGAGAATTTCGCCAATAACCATGGGTTGCCCCATTTTCTGAAATATCCATCCAAAAACGCGAGCTACAACTATAATGGTTATGATCTGTAAAAGCAGTAATCCGATAGAATGGTGGAGGTTGCCGGTGAGCGAGTTTATAAATTCTTGAAAAGCACTGTTTTCTGATGTTTTTGATATGATACCTCTGCCATCTTCCAATCCTTTCCCTTTGCAAATGATCCAATACATAAGTGTAGAGAATCCTCCGATGGTAATGATATAGAAGAGGCTATTCGTTATTTTTTTCATATAAGAACTAAATTTTATAGGTAGAATTCGTTATTTCAATGTAAAACTATACATATAAACAACTGAAATTTAGATATGGCAACAAAAACGTGTAAATATGTAATAAGTGGGGAAAATATTGAAACGAAACTCACTCTTTCACTCTATAAAATGGTTTAAAGTCAACAAATTTATCTATTTGTTTTCTTCATAAAGTCGGCTCTATACGTGTCTGTAATGAAAAAACGAACGGGGCTATCTCCTTGAAAAATGGTAGAGATAATTTCGTCATGCGAAAAATATTGAATCACTTTTAATGCTATAATTTCTTTTTTATTGATACGGCAAAACAAATTTTGAGGCAGTACCTCCAATAATTTATCGAATGAGATGTTTTTCAACGTAAGCGTCTTCTTATCTATCAGATGCACTACTTTGTCTCTGCTGTCTGTTTCGGCTATAGTAATATGGCTTATCTGATCGAAGTAAAGTAGTATTTTGCCTTTCTCGCTATTCAGTTGAACGAAGTTCTTCTTTTCTGCCGCTTTTTCTACTCTTCTGATTGCTTTGTCTATGGCTTGCTTCAATCTATCGCGTTGAATGGGTTTGCGTACATAATCCACAGCATTGAGGTCGAACGCTTCTGCTGCATATTCTTTGTATGCTGTTACAAAAATAATGGCTTTATCTTTCAGAATGTTGGCAATCTGCAAACCATTTATTTCACCCATTTCTATATCGAGAATGCAAGCGTCAAACTCTAGAGAACTGCTTTCTTCCAAAAATAGCTTCGGGTCGTTAAATGCTTTGACTATTTCGACTTCGGGAAACTGTTCGCACAACATTTTCAGGTATGCCAAGCCCGGAAGTTCATCGTCTAGAATTAAGCACCTTAGTTTTGTATTCATCTAAATTAATTTTAAAATGCGCAATAAAAGCATCATCGTCAATAATGCGTTCCAATTCATAACAATCCTTGTAAAGTAAATCGAGGCGTTGTTCGAAAGTTACATTTCCGATTCCGCTTTTTTCCTTTTTTAAACTTGCCTTAGGCGATATTTTATTGGACACCGTTAAGCTGAATATATTGTCTTTAAAACCAAATACAATGGCTATATAAGCATCCTTGCTTTGGAGGTCGGCATGCTTAAAAGCGTTCTCTATTAAGTCGATAGTGATTAATGGTGCTAATACTTTTTGAGAGTATAGCGAAGATGTTTCGTCTATCTTGGTTTTCACCGTCAACTCAAATAAAGGGCTTAGTTTTATTTTATTTATTTCGATGAGGTCTTTTGCAAATTCTATTTCTTCTCTAGGAGTAACATATTTGTTTTTGCTTTCGTAGAGAATATAATCGAGTATGTTTGCGAGCTTATCCAACGCAAAATAGGTCTGATAGGCATGCGATTGTACGGAGTTCAATATATTCTTGAAGAGATGAGGGTTTAAAACCGTTTCTATACTCTCCAAGTGAATGTTATCCCTTCGGTTTGCCAGCATGTGGAAACGTCCTTCAAGCTCTTTTTTTCTCTTCTCGGAACTTCTTAAACGTAAGCCCAGATATGCTATTAGAGCAACTAAGGCTATAATAAGAATCGAGAAAAAGAGGGTAGGGTCTATTGTCATGTATTGTTCTTCGTTTTGGATATGGATTTTTATTCTATCAGTTATTTAAATACAAAGAAAACAAAGAAGTTTCTATTAAGACCAATATTGAGGGGTTTAAAATAGTTTGTCGGGTTATTTTAAGGTCTCCGAGCTATTTCTCTGATTGATGGCGTAGTAAAATAAGATGCTTTACTTAGACTACATATCGTGATAAAAGAGCATTAATAGTGCTTGTATTTAGCTGTTTTGAATACTCGCAATCAATTTTTGTGAGAGCAGCGAACAGCACAGACGGACAATGAAAAGCGGAATTGAACGTTTGATAAAACATAAACTGTTTGACAAGGAAACAAAAAGTAAGAAGAATGAAAAAAGCATTCGTAATAATAAACATTCTTACGAAAGTAAAGGCAGTAAAATAATTAGTTTGAATGAACGATTATGACAACAGAGAATAAAATAAAGTATTTTGAAAATCGAGAAGATTGGAGAGAGTGGCTGACAGACAACTTTGAAGCCAAAGACGAAATTTGGTTTGTATTTCCTTATAAGTCGTCAGCCAAAAAAAGTATTACATACAACGATGCTGTTGAAGAAGCCCTTTGTTTCGAGTGGATTGACAGTACGACAAAATCGCTTGATGAAGAACATAAAATTCAGCGTTTCACACCTAGAAAGCCTAAAAGCACATATTCTCAAGCCAACAAAGAAAGACTTAAATGGTTATTGGAGAATAAAATGATACACCCTAAGTTTGAGGATAAAATACGAAATGTTTTGTCTGTCCCTTTTATTTTTCCAAATGATATAATGGACAGATTGAAAGAAGATAAAATAGGATGGAAAAACTATCAACATTTTTCCGATGCATATAAACGTATCCGAATTGCATACATTGAAGCTGCAAGGAAACGACCCGAAGAATTTGAAAAGCGATTAAATAACTTTATCAATAAAATGAAAGAGAATAAAATAATAACGGGGTTTGGAGGGATTGAAAAATATTATTGATTCCAATAAAATACTACTATTATACAACCTAAAATAAAAAAGCAGTCTAAAAAGTATTTCTCTTTTTAGACTGCTTTTAAAGTGAGTAAAGTTATACCTTTTCTATATCGAAGCCTACTTGTTCTACTGCATCTATAATTTGTTGAGCAGTTGCCCCCGATGAGTTTACTGTCAGTATTTTATCCGAGTTATCGGTGTCAACGTTCCAACTATCTATACCGTTTACTTTTTCTAATAAAGGTTTTACTTTTGCCACGCAATTGTTGCAATTGATGGTTGTTTTAAATTTTAATTCTTGTGACATAATGTTCTATTTTTAATTGTAACTACTTATTGTATTTATATTTACGAAAGCTTTAAAATAGGTCTCAGACCTTATAATGATTTGTATTTAAGTATAATACTATTGCTTACCACGCTTACACTACTCAATGCCATTGCTGCTCCTGCAATCATAGGGTTAAGTAAAAAGCCTGTGAATGGATAAAGCACACCTGCTGCGATAGGAATGGCTATAAGATTGTATATAAATGCCCAGAACAGATTTTCGCGAATAGTACGGTTGGTTTGTTTCGACAATTTGATAGCCTGAGGTATCTTAGTCAGATCATTCGATATGATTGTCATTTTAGCCGTATCTATTGCTATATCGCTACCTTGTCCCATGGCTATACCTACGTTTGCCTGAGCCAGTGCAGCACTGTCGTTTATACCATCGCCTACCATGGCAACAATTTTGCCTTCAGCCTGCATTTGTTTGATAAAGTTGGTCTTGTCGGCAGGTAATAGCCCTGCTTGGTAATGACCGATGTTGGCTTGGCGAGCAATAGATCGGGCTGTTTGCTCGTTGTCTCCCGTAAGCATATATACTTCTATACCTGCTTTTTGAAGCTGATCTATGGCTTCGATAGATGTTTGCTTTATCTTGTCGGCAATGGCTATTGTACTTAAAACCTCGTGCTCGTTGCTGAACAGGATAACGGTATTGGCTTCGTTGAGGCGTTTTTCTATCCACTCTTTGGTCGCAGCATCCAGAGAAACGTTAGCATTGCTTATCAGTTTTAAATTACCGATATAGTATTTACTACCTTCGTGTGTACCCATAATACCTTGTCCAGTGATGCTTTCTATTTGTATATTGTTGATATACTGAGCATCTTTACTGAAATAGGCACTTACTGCATCTGCCAGAGGGTGTTCCGACGATTTTTCGATACTAAACAATACGTTCTTTAATGCTTCCGTAGGTTCTACATTCCACTTTATATCTACTATCTGTGGTTTACCTTCGGTTATAGTACCTGTTTTGTCGAGTATTACTGTATCTACTTTCTGAATAGTTTCGAGACTTTCGGCATCTTTTATCAGAATACCGTTTTCGGCTCCTTTACCTATTCCCACCATAATGGCGGTAGGGGTTGCCAAGCCCAATGCACACGGACAGGCTATAACCAATACGGTAACAAACGAGAGTAGGGCATGTGTAAAGGCATTGTCGCCTCCTGCAACCATCCAAACCACAAAACAAAGTATGGCTATACCGATAACGATGGGTACAAATATCCCCGCAATCTTATCGACCAGTTTTTGCATAGGTGCTTTACTCCCTTGTGCTTCTTGCACCATCTGTATGATTTGAGCAAGCAGGGTGCTTCCGCCAACCTTTTCGGCTCTAAACTGAAAGCTTCCTTTTTGGTTAATCGTTCCTGCAAATACTTTATCGTCTGCTTTCTTTTCGGAGGCAATCGGTTCGCCAGTTATCATACTTTCGTCTACAAACGATGTACCTTGTATCACTTTACCGTCTACGGCTATCTTTTCGCCCGGTTTTACCAAAACAATATCGCCTATTTGTACTTGTGCAATGGGTATTTCCGATTGATTACCGTCAGCACCTATTATAACTACTGTTTTGGGCTGTAAGCCTATCAGTTTTTTGATGGATGATGAGGTGTTACCTTTTGCCTTTTCTTCAAGAAGTTTACCTAACATAACAAAGGCTATAACTACGGCTGCCGCTTCGAAATATACATCGGGATGCAATCCTCGTGCATGCCAAAATTGAGGAAACAGGGTATTAAACACACTGTATATATAGGCTGTTCCTGCACTGAGCGATACCAGGGTATCCATGTTGAACGATCGGTTTTTGGCTTGCTTATATGCTCTTATGAAGAAATCTTTACCAAAGTATAATACTACTGGGGTAGATAATAGCCACATTACCCAGTTGCTATATTCCATGTGCATCAAAGCAGGTGTCATACCTATGATAACAAGTGGTATACAAAGGGCTATGGCTCCTGTTACTTTCTTTTTGAGAGCTTTGTAATTCTCTTCGTGTAGGTTTTCGAGCTTTTCGCTGCTTGCTTCCCCTTCCTCTATCTCAAGGTCGTAACCTGCACCTTGCAAAGCAGCTTTTAGCTTCGAGGTGTTGGTTTTCTTCGGGTCGAATTCTATTTGAGCTGTTTCCGTAGCAAAGTTAACTGAGGCAGATGTTACACCTTCCTGACGTGTGAGTATCTTTTGTGCACTTGTAGCACATGCTCCGCACGACATTTTGAGTACGGGCAGGGTTTTCTTTATTGTATCGGTTTCCATCATCTTTTATATTTTTTTATTACTGTAAAAGCTATTCCTTAACTAAGAAATCAGGAGTAAATAATATCCCTGTAAAGTCTCATCTTAAATAGATTGCGATTTTACTACAACAAAGTAACGCACTATATGGTTGATATGTGTTACATAATTCTGGATATGATTTATACGCAGAGATTATATATCTTTACCGAACATTCTTAATATCATGATAAAAGAAATACAGCTTATATTCGGTTTTTACCCCAGAAGGATACTCAGAAGTCTCAAATCAATACCTTGGTATCGACAAACCAAACGCCAATTTGTTAGTCAGTGGAAAGAAGATAATCAAAGCTTTGGAGCCATATTGAGTTATCCCTGCTTAAGGGATAGAGACGAAGAGGGTGGTGTAGCATCGGGTCATTATTTTCATCAGGATCTGTTGGTTGCTCAGGAAGTATTCAAAGCCAATCCCATAAAGCACGTCGATGTAGGGTCGAGAATCAATGGGCTGATTGCTCATATTGCGAGTTTCAGACCTGTAACTATTGTCGATATAAGATCGGTTACTCCATCAATTGATAATGTAGAGTTTGTACAGGCCGATTGTATGTCGCCCGATTTTCCTTGGATTGATTATTGCGACTCGGTATCTTCGCTTCATGCCATAGAGCATTTCGGATTGGGCAGATATGGTGATCCTATTGATGTGAATGGACATATAAAAGGGTTGAACAACATATCGAGGATGCTGAAATCGGGAGGTACATTGTATTTTTCGGTACCCATTGGACCGCAGCGTATAGAGTTTAATGCGCACCGAATATTCAGTATAAAATATTTATTAGACTACTTTGCTAAGGAGTTTAATTTAGAGTCTTTTTCGTATGTTGATGATAAGGGCGATTTGCATAAATTTATCACCTTAACGGATGATCTAATTAATCGCAACTGCGATTGTAAATATGGTTGTGGTATCTTTATTTTAAGTAAAAAATAACAGTTTTTTAATCCGTTTTCTAAAATATACAGCATCACTTGACGTGTCTTTTTGATACAATAAGTGATGTTTTTGTTTGAAATAGTGTTTCGAATATTGAAAATGTATTTGTTTTTGTTTCGAATTTGGATAAAATGATTGAAAATGCATTTTTTTAGAATATTTTTTTTATTCTCTAAATTACACATAACCAGTACTTAAGGTTTTAATGTAATTTTACTTAACATTTCTTTAATATTGAGTCTGCAACGCACGGTATTTTTTTGAATCTCTTTATAGAAACATCCCGGGATTTTGGCACAGGCGTGTGTCGAAAAGTTTTCATGCAATTGTATAAAATAAGAGTTTTTTGTTTATTAAATCAATCAATCATGAAATTAAAAAAAGTAGTAAATATTTTTCTTTTTGCATTAGTTTTCGGTATCGGTTTTGCGTCATGTAGTAGTGATGACGATGATAATCCAAAGCCAGACATTAATCCTGTTGCAGGAACTTGGAAGTTTACCGAGCTAACTGCTGATGTAGAGGCTGTTGATTCTTTATTAACCGATTCTGTGACCAATTATATTGATAGTATGAAGGTTGCCGTAAAGCGTACCTATGTATTTAAAATGGATGGCACTTATGAAAACAACCCAGGCGATGAGGGTGAAGTAATTAAAGGAAAATACAAAGTAGATGGTGATAAAATCATCTTTGACGATAAAACAGATTCAGCAATAGCGTACACCTTCAAAAGTGATACTCTAAAAGCTTCGGAAGATGTGAAAGCCAAAGTTGCTGAGGCTTTGAAAATAGATCCAGATTCAATAGCTAAGGCTATTAAAGTGGAAATGTTTTCTCGTATTTCCAGGTAATCAAAAAGTAAAAAAAGAAGCTGTCCAGATATAAAAATGGACAGCTCTTCTTTTAGTTTATTCAACCTTGTGGTCTAATAATATATGCCCTATTTGATAGAGGTTATTTTCTTTAAATTTATATCAGGGCGTTTGTTTGTTGCAGGTCTTTTAAAAGGCGTATTGTATTCGGTATTTTGATCGAAGAATCCGCAGTTTTGTAGATAGAACCTCTTGTTTACTTCACCTCCTGCATAATCGAGTCTCATTTTAGCTTTTGCAGTAGCATCGTAGGTAAATGTGGCATTGGTTATTTCTATCCACGTACCTTTATTAGTCACAATCCATTGATTTCCGAATTCCACTTTACGGGTAATATATCCTTGGTTGGGAATGAAGTTTTCAAGAAAAGAATAAGCATTGGTGTACCAGGTGTTGGTATTTGGACGAAGGAAACTGGCAATTAACCGCCATTCACTTTCGTTACTGGCATAAAAATAGGCAGTATATACTGTATTCCCTTTCCCGTCGGGATAGATACGAGTTAAGAATTTGTAGGTAGTAGCCGCTTTCCACATATATTTGAGATAGCTTTGTCCACCTGAGCCCTCGTTTCCGAATTCACCGATGTGCACATCTTTACCTCTTTGCAATGTTTTGATCTGTTGATCGTCGGGTATCTCTTTAGGATCTTGTGTATCAAAAGGACTCCATACTGAGAATAAAACACGACGTTCGGTCTCCGAATTCACCTGTATTCCAAAATAACCTTGTCCGAAACCGTTTGCCATATAGTACGAACCTATTATATCTTCGCCTTGTGGAACGGTAACTTCATTGTAAAAATATTCTACTGATTCTTCTTCTGGAAAAGGATACTTTAAATGTACTGATGGACCTCTGCGTCCGAAGTGGTACGAGAAATCGTGAACATAATTGGGTTCAACTTCAAGAACTGTACCATCAACTACTAAATCGGAAAGATCGGCAAAGAACTCTCCGCTTTTGCTCGTTCCTTGTATATCTATCCTAAAATATCCAATCTTGTCTACCTCTATGTTGTTAGCAACGGGTACAATTGTCCATTCTTTACTCGATAAAATTATGGGATAATTTTTACCCCCCGCTGTTACTTGTATTTTAGTATCGGGTGTAAAAGCTTTAGCTCTTATCGATAGGTTTATTTTACCTTTCTGATTAATTCTGAACCATGATGAAATAACAGTTCCATTGTCTTTCCATTGCGATACTCCTCCGTCGTTTATCTTAGCACCTTCGGTATTATGGGTAATGTAAGCATTGGCTCCCAGTGGAATGTTAATGGGTGCGGAGATGGAGTAGATTGTAGAGAATAAAAATAATGTAGCTGCTAAGCATACATTCTTGAGATAGATCATTCTTTGATTTGTGTTCATTATAGTCTTAGTTTTTAGAATTGAAAACCAAAGATACAGGTTTTATAAATAAAGGAGAATAGAATAAGTATCTTCATTATTGAAGTTGTAAATAGACTCGTATTTTTACTTTTTTTTGTAAATGTTTGAAGAGTTAAAATTATTATTCGTTAATTTGTATCCGTAAATTTTTAGGTACCAATTAATTAAAAGAAGTTATGTTGTTAAAAGTAAAAGGGCTGCTCTCAGTCTTTGCGATGGTGTGTCTATTTTCGTCTTGTGGACTGGGTGATAATGAGAAGTTTTATCTGACCAATCCTACTGATAAATCTATTGATGTTGAAATAGCTGATCAAAAATATACAGTTGAACCAAACGGAATTGTAGAGTTGAATATATCAGAAGGAACTCATACAATGGTATTACCCGATAAGGAGACTGTGAAGTTTAAAGTGTTTACGAATTCTAAAGGAGGAATAATCAATCCTACAAAAAGTCCGCATGTTATTTTCACAATGATATATGTTGTAGATGATAAGGCTGCAAGTAGCTTTATGCCTCCAACAAATAAGGTGCTTATTGATGGCATAGAATATGAGGGTCCTATTCGTATCACCGATGCTATGTTTATTGATAATAATGTCTATAGATGTACATATTCTGTTGGTGAGGCTTTTCCTGAGGTATTAACTACGGGCGATCAGAACTCGAAAGGAAATATGAAAAGTAAGTTTTTTACTAAGAATGAGTTTGTTGATTTTTTCAACAATGCTCTTGGAGATGCAAATTATCATGAAGCCAATAAAATAGCAGGAGGTGAAACTACAATCACCGAGAAACAATCGCTTGTTTTTCCGGTAGCTAATTTTGAGAACAAAGAGCTACAAGAAAATGCTAATAAGTTAATAGCTACGGTAAAAGGATATATGGATGCTGAGACTGGAAGTGAACAAGAAAAATTTCAAAAGCAGTATCACGATAATATGATGGCCTTGGTGAATTCTCATAAAGATTATACTAACGCTGTTGAAAGTCAAAAGTACAACGACTTTGTGGCTCAAATAGGGTCATTTGTCGGATTGGGAATTGTTGAATTATAATCAGTTCACTTTCTTAAATAAGAATCTTTTACAAAAGAGATATTGAATAAAAAAGCAAAAGCTGCTCGATAAAGGGCAGCTTTTGCTTTTTTTGATAGTTAAGAATGGTTAGCTTAGTAAATCGCCATTACTGCTGAATTTGAATATTGCATTTGCAACTTCAACAGAATACTCTCCATTGGTCTCTTTGGTGATTTTTTTTGTCTGTTCAATTATCTGTTTATTAGTTAAAACAGTCTTTATACCTATGGGCAATGTATCGAATACAGATAGAGGCATAGGCTTATTCTCGACTTGTAGAGTTTGCCAACTTCCGTCTATAAAAGCGTCCATCTCAATATAATAGCCAGACACATCTATTTTGCATTTGTATGTACGTGGGCTGCTATATTGATTTCTGCTGAAAGACATGCTTAAAGATGGACTATTAGAAGCAAAATGTGTGTATATAAATTCTTGAATTGCATCTGCTCTAAATGTCTGTGCAGGTTCTGCATCCACAATTACATAGTGAGAATTATCTATTTTGAATTGGTAAGTCTCCATATCTCTTCTAACCTCGGTTATTGAAGTGTTAGGATAGTCTTTTGCCCATTTCTCTATTATATGTTGAGGGAATGTTGCCCATATATCTTCTGAGATAATGAAATGCTCGTTTGAAATTACGTTCCAATCAGCATTTTTATCAAATTCAATTTTAGCGGAAAATTGTGGTGCTATACTTGTTCTAGTGCTAGCCTTTTGTAGTAACGAAACTTTATATACTTCGCCATTGCGTTCGGTAGCATGTATTATATATTCAGCATACATGTTACTATAATACCTTTCTATAAAATCTTTTATCTTTTGAGGTACAGACTCAAGATTTTCGGTAAGATCGCTAGCTACAATTATAGTATTAGAATCTGAATATAGAAACAAGGGAGTATTGTCTGCTAATACAACTTTCCTTCTAAATGAGATATTGTTATAAATTCCTTTAATTTCCAGATTAGCATATTTGGCTTTTAAAGCAGCTATCTCTTCCTGATCTAGAATCTCTATCAGTGATGCAGGTAATTTGTTCTCACTTTTGATTCCTCTCCAATAACCTTCTGTGTTGAATACAATAGTCAGATCATTAGAGAAAGTTACTTTGTATTTGTCAGGGTCAAGACCTTGGGGTTTCATATCTTCTACCTTTACTGTTTGGTAATCTGGTAAATGAGTGTTTATGAATGATCTGGCTACATCGGGTAATTCATTTACGCTGATTGTATTGCTTTCATCGTCCGAAGAACAAGCCGTAAAGCCTAAAATCAGGACTACAACTAAAAGATATAATAGTTTAGATGTTTTCATAGGTTCTAAAAATGTTAATGTTTTCTTAGTAAGGAGTTCTAAAGATAAATAATTCTTTGTGAAGAATTGCTCTGTTGATTCTTTATTGCTTTATTTATCGCCAACCAAAGCACCTGATATGCACCAGTAACTACGGCTTGTACCTTCGGGATCTCCCACGGGAATAGCTATTTTTAATTGGTGGCTACCTGCTTTTATATCTCCTATATGCACAAAGACGGGATAACTCACTATACCAGGACACCATCCCGAACGGCTAAGATCGGAAGATGAAAGTCCGTTCGAAAAGTTACCTGATGCAGGATTCAATTCGCGGTAGCTTCCACAGTCCTCGCGCCAAGGAGTATAGGCTATGATGCGATTGTTGTCAAGG
The DNA here is from genome assembly GCF_001261715.1 of Dysgonomonas sp. HGC4. Taxonomy (GTDB): domain Bacteria; phylum Bacteroidota; class Bacteroidia; order Bacteroidales; family Dysgonomonadaceae; genus Dysgonomonas_A. Next base: position 35,067 of record NZ_CVRU01000050.1, read on the forward strand.
AATATTTCGTTCAGCTTGGGATTGAATTCGTCACCGCCTCCCCAGCCTCCATGCCCCGTTGATATATATCGGATATAAGCATTCTTTAGATCAGTATCCGTTTTAAAGTTTACAGTCAACGAATCGTTGCGGAACATTCCTTCGGGATATGCTTGACCTGCCATTTCCATGATGTTTACAGTGGTAAATAGTGGATATATTTCCTTAGCTTCCTTCTTCTCGTTTGGATAGTATTTGATTTTCAACGATACATTGTGTCCGTTTTCTGCATAGTTTCCTATCCATGCACCCACCCATACTTCGCCTTTCAAAGCTTTAGCATAATCGGTTACCTCTTGTTTAAATACAACCGAATCGGGCCAGTTATAACTAGCTACTTGTATATGATTAAAACCTTTTACACCAAATGAAGTGTAAAAACGCATCAATTCTAATGGAGGCAGGTAATCATTGGTAACTGTCATGCCCTCATATTTGTCGCCATGCTTATCTGTATATTTAGGTAATGCCTCTTTACCTTGCATCAATCCATCTAAGAAAGATTGTTTGCGATCTGTTGGAACTATAAATACTGACCCCGTACGGTCATAGGCATCGCCTTCGGAGTGTTGAGATAGTTCGGTAAAAATTGAATATTCCGAGTTTTCAGTTGGAAGAGTCACTTTTTTCAGAATGATAGAACCATTTGCAAATTGCAATACTTCGGTGCTGTTCAAGTCTGTTGGTTTTTGTATATCTCTGAAATAGATACTTTGGCGGTTGAATACATCAACTGCTATTACTTTGCTTTGCTGTATCTTATAATTGTATGCAGGTGCTGACAGCTGCGATCCGGTAAGAACTGGTTGTAAAGAGGTTGGTTCTTTCAGAAGTTCTACTTTTACGGCTTTCTCTTCGCGTTGTCCGTTGCGTACTATTTTCAAAACTACGCCTTCAGGTATTGCTGTGGTGGGTTGCATCGACCCCATAACTCCTAACTCGGTAGTGTACCATATTTCGAGTCTGTTCGAATTGATGCTTGCAGTCACTTTTTTACAATTATAGCCTGTAATCTTTTCAGTTTCGGGCTGAGGAGTAAGACCATCATTCATAACAAAAGTACGAGTCGTGTAAATGGTTTCTCCACCGTTTAATTGTGCCACCTTTGTTTCTTGATTATTGGTATAGTCCAAATAAATGTTCTGAATGGCATCATCTTTTTCTTGACGGGTCGAACTATAACTTATGCGAGCTATATTGTCGGATATCTCCATCACAGTAGTTGATGTAGAATCGGGTTTATTGTTGAAACTTGTTTGATAGGTTATTCGTACGGTTTTAAAATCTTTCTTGCTTTTGGCTTCTGTTTGAAAAACGAGGCTTAAAAGGAGTAAGATTACAAGGCTTTTTTTCATGGATTCAGATTTATATTATACATGGTTCTTTCTTAAATACAAAAGTAGGAAAAATAGACTTTGATACTAAATATTTATTATCTGTTTCTCATTTGTCCTTTATACTTATTGT
>NZ_CVRU01000051.1 GCF_001261715.1 Dysgonomonas sp. HGC4
ATCATATTATGGTTATTTATATTATTGGGGTTCGTATTTGTAAGGTGTACCTTGAAAACCTTCTTCTTTCATGATTTCGGGTGAATTAAGTGTTTCATTCTCTTTATAATTTAGAGATGATAAAAATTCATTAATGATTTTAATATGATCGGCACTTTGATAATTATAATCCTTTTCAAAGAAGAATTGTCGAGGAATAACAGGTTTATTCGAAAGTTTTATATAAGGAAATAATTCTATACATCTTTTGAGAATATGTCTCAGCCAATTATCAAAAAGCTTTTTGTCAGGGCAAATATGGCGTGCTATAATTGCTAGTCGTACCACATCTTCATTACTACTATGTTCATTATCAATATAGTTGTATCTGGAGTATTGTACACTTTGCCACATGGCATAAGTTGGTCCATTTATCGGATCAGACACATAAGGTGCATCATACCTCCAACTATAAAAATAATGTTTATCGATAAGTCCTGCCTAATGTGCCTCTAACGCAAACGGAATTTTTGGTTTATTAATATATTTGTGAGTTCGCCAGTATATCCACTCGCATAATGCTGTAGCAATACCAAACACAGCTTTATAATCAAGTTTATCTAATGTGTTTTCTAATTTAGGCTTCTCAGCATCAACAGAATAAAAGTCTGATACTTTTTCATTCCATGTATAATCTAATGGAGCATCGTAAAACTCCGGAGTATCTAATATTTTCGGTATAGTTAGCATAGTGTTGTATGTTATTTTAATTCGTATTTGTAAGGTGTGCCTTAGAAACCCTCTATGAAAAAAAATGCGAGGTATAAAACGAATCATCATTTTTCTGTCCACTTATAATCGAGTTCTTTATTTGTATAATTTATTTGCTCTAGTATTTTTAGTTTAGTCAGCATAGTGTGTGGAATTGTAATTTCAGGATTAAGAAAGAAAGTTTGATAACATTCTGTTACCAAACTTTCTCTAAAATACTATTTCGTATGCGAATATAATAAAAAATGAGTTATTTTCAATTCGCTTATTGTTGGTTTCTTTCATCTAACAAAGCGTTAGCTATATAAAAAAAGAATTGGTTGTCATCCCGACAACC
>NZ_CVRU01000052.1 GCF_001261715.1 Dysgonomonas sp. HGC4
GATAATCGAGAGATTTTGCAACCATTTCTTCGTAGGTTTGAGCCGAAGAAACAAAGCTCACTAAAAAAAAGGCCGCAATAAAGAAATATTTATTCATTTTAAAATATTATTTGTACATTTACTATGAACTTAGATGCAAATGTATACTTAATATATTAAATCTGTTTTTTGAATACTCTATAAAGATTTAGAAATTGTGTTTATAGATGTTATTCTGATTGAAATATATTTGGCATTTACAACAACATGCAAGTTTTAAATATATGTTTTAGAACACCTATTTTTTTTAGGTATAGAAAGATAGTCATAATAATTTTACGTACGAAAGCAGGTCTTTATTCTGTAATATAATTTTAAAACTAATAAGCATGAATAATCGTATAGAAACAACTAAGTCGGGTTTGTTATGTGCAAATTTTGAGAAAGTTGTTGATGGAAAACACACCTCACTTTTCATACTTCAGAATACACAAGGATCAGAACTTACAATATCCAATTACGGAGCCAGAATAGTATCTTTAATGGTACCTGACAATACAGGAACATTGATAGATATAGTAACTGGGCATAATTCAATCGATGAATTTATCAATTCGGAAGAACCTTATTTCGGCGCAATTTGCGGGAGAACAGGAAACCGTATCGCAAAAGGAAAATTTACGCTTGAAGGAAAAGAATATACTTTAGCTATCAATAATGGACCTAATAGTCTACATGGTGGGCTAAAAGGATTTAATTCTGTTGTTTGGGATGTTAAACAGATTGACCACCAAACGCTGGCTCTCTCTTATTTATCTAAAGATGGAGAAGAAGGTTTCCCTGGAAACTTATCGGTAACAGTCACTTACACGTTAAACAATGACGATTCAGTAGAGATTAAATATGAAGCAACTACTGATAAAACTACTATATTGAATTTAACAAATCATGCATATTTTAATCTTTCAGGAGCAGGAGATGCCAATGTAGGAGATCACGTCCTAAGGATTAATGCCGATTATTACCTACCTACAGATGAAACTGCTATACCCTACGGAAAACCTGAGAAAGTGGAAGGTACTCCTATGGATTTCAGCACTCCTCATGAGATAGACTTGAATATCAATGAGAAAACAGATCAGTTAGTATGGGCTAGAGGATATGACCATACCTATATTCTAAATAAAAAAGATGCGACTGAGTATGTTCAGGCATTAGAATGCTATTCTCCAAAAACTGGTATTGAAATGATTGTTTATACAGATCAACCTGGTGTACAATTATATACTGGCAACTGGATGACAGGCAACTTTGTTGGTAAAAACGGACAGCGTTATCCTGCTCAAAGTGCAGTATGCTTCGAAACACAACATTACCCTGACAGCATACACAACCCTGAGTATCCATCTATAATACTAAAACCCGAAGATAAATTTGAAAGTAAAACTGTATTTAAATTTTCAACTCGAAAATAAATATAAATAATAACTAGATAACTATATAAATAACAAAAACTATGAGTTCTACAACTTCTTCCGAGAAAAAAAATTATGCGTTGCCTATTGCGATGATGATTGCTCTCTTTGCAATGATCTCTTTCGTAACAGGGCTTCCAAACCCAATGGGTGTCATCGTAAAAGACCAATTTGGTGCATCCAACTTTATGTCACAGCTGGGTAATGCTGCCAACTTTATTGCATACCTATTTATGGGTATCCCTGCAGGTCTGTTATTACAGAAAATAGGATATAAGAAAACAGCTTTATTAGCTATTGTTATCGGTTTCACAGGAGTAGGAATACAATTCCTTTCGGGTGTTGCAGGTAGTTTCTTAGTGTACCTTATCGGTGCTTTTGTTTCTGGTTTTTCTATGTGTATGCTAAATACAGTAGTGAACCCTATGTTGAATACTCTTGGAGGTGGAGGTAAAAAAGGAAACCAATTAATTCAAATTGGAGGAACTTTTAATTCTCTTAGTGCAACAATAGTTCCTGTATTAATAGGATATCTTATTGGAAATGCTGTTAGCCCATCAATTAAAGATGCAAACCCTGCTCTATTTATAGCTATGGGGATTTTCGCAGTAGCATTTATCGTATTGTTCTTAATGGACATTCCAGAACCACACTTAGTTACTAAAACAAAAGAGGTTGTAAAAGAAAAATACAGTGCTTTATCATTCCGTCACTTTATATTCGGTACTATAGCTATCTTCGTATATGTAGGTATTGAAGTAGGTATTCCTAACTTCACAAACTTATTTATGACATCTGGCGTAGATGATGGAGGATTAGGTATAAATAAAACCGTTGCAGGAACAGTAGTTGGTACTTATTGGTTCTTAATGCTTATCGGTCGTTTTGTTGGAGCTTCTGTAGCTTCTAAATTTTCAAGTAAAGCAATGCTTACCTTTGCTTCATCTCTTGGATTAGCATTTATCCTATTGGCAGTTTTCAGTTCTACTGAAACAACAGTAAGTATGCCTGTATTCCAATCAGATATTTCTTTTGGTCTAGCTGAAGTGCCTATTGGTGTTATGTTCTTTATCCTTTGTGGACTTTGTACTTCTATTATGTGGGGTGGTATTTTCAACCTTGCAGTAGAAGGTCTAGGAAAATACACAGCAACAGCTTCAGGTATTTTTATGGTAATGGTTTGTGGTGGAGGCATATTACCTCTTATCCAAGGAGTTGTAGCGGATTCATTCGGATTCATCAATAGCTATTGGGTAATTATCATGGGCTTAATATACTTATTATATTACGCTTTGATCGGTTCTAAAAATGTTAATACAGATATTCCAGTGGAATAAACTTATTATAATTTACAATGAAAGCCCACTTGATATATACAAAACAAGTGGGCTTTCGCTTTTCTATAGATAGCATTTATATATAATCAATAAAATGGGTAGAACTATATTTCTAATCTATCCTATTTTTTCTTACTTTTGTAGGAAACGAAATAATGATATATTAATTTACCATGAATGATATAAAAGTTCTTAACAAATCTGCGGATAATATCCGTATTCTAGCTGCATCGATGGTTGAAAAAGCAAAATCCGGACATCCTGGAGGAGCAATGGGTGGAGCCGATTTTATCAATGTTTTATTTTCTGAATTTCTGGTTTATGATCCAGAAAATCCACGTTGGGAAAACAGAGATCGTTTTTTCCTAGATCCCGGACACATGTCTCCAATGTTGTATTCAACATTAACATTGGCAGGTAAATATACATTAGACGATTTAAAACAATTTCGTCAATGGGGAAGTATTACACCAGGTCACCCAGAACTAGATTTAGATCATGGTGTAGAAAACACTTCGGGTCCATTAGGTCAAGGTCATACATTTGCCGTAGGTGCTGCAATTGCTGCTAAATTTTTGAAATCTCGTTTTGGAGAACAAATGGATCATACTATATATTCATTTATTTCAGACGGTGGTATTCAAGAAGAAATATCTCAAGGTGCAGGTCGTATTGCGGGAAACCTAGGACTAGATAACTTAATCATGTTCTATGATTCAAACGGAATACAATTATCTACAAAAACATCTGAGGTTACATCTGAGGATGTTGTAGCAAAATATAATGCTTGGGGATGGAATGTTATTTCTATCAATGGAAATGACGCAGCTGAGATAAGATCAGCTTTAACTCTGGCTAAACAAGAAAAATCAAAACCAACCCTTATAGTAGGTCATACTATTATGGGTAAAGGAGCCGTTAAAGAAGATAACTCAAGCTTTGAAGGACAAACTGCTACTCACGGTATGCCTCTAGGCGAAAGTGGTGCTTGTTTTGATAAATCTATAGCTAATTTGGGTGGAGATTGTAAAGATCCATTTCAAATATTTCCTGAGGCTAAGGAACTATATGCAAAGCGAGCAAAAGAATTAAAGGAAATTGTAGCTAAACATAACGAGCAAAAAGCTAAATGGGCGAAAGAAAACCCTCAATTAGCTGATAAAATGAAACGTTGGTTTGCAGGAGAAGTTCCTCAAATTGATTGGGCTGGAATCGAACAAAAAAATAACATTGCCTCTCGTGCTGCTTCTGCTGCTGTATTGTCAGTATTAGCTCAAAATGTAGAAAACATGATCGTTTCATCTGCCGATTTATCGAACTCTGATAAAACAGATGGTTTCTTAAAATATACAACAAGCTTTAAGAAAAACGATTTTTCAGGAGCATTCCTACAAGCAGGTGTTAGCGAATTAACTATGGCTTGTATATCAATAGGAATAAGCTTACATGGAGGTCTTATCGCAGCTTGTGCTACATTCTTTGTATTCTCTGATTACATGAAGCCAGCTATTCGTATGGCAGCCATAATGCAACAACCTGTCAAATTTATTTGGACACACGATGCATTCCGTGTAGGTGAAGATGGTCCTACTCATGAGCCTGTGGAACAAGAAGCACAAATACGATTGATGGAAAAATTAAAAAATCACCACAACCAAAATTCTATGTTAGTACTTCGTCCTGCAGATGCTGTAGAAACTACTGTTGCATGGAAACTTGCAATGGAAAACACTTCTACTCCTACTGGATTGATTTTCTCTCGTCAGAATATAAAAGATCTTCCAGCTAAAGCTTCTCGCTATGATGAAGCACTTCAAGCGGCTAAAGGAGCTTATGTAGTTACGGATCATGACAATTATGATGTAATTCTTTTAGCTTCGGGTTCTGAGGTTGCAACTTTAGTAGAAGGTTCTAAACTATTAGAAGCTGATGGTATAAAATCAAGAATTGTATCTGTACCTTCGGAAGGATTGTTTAGAAATCAAAATAAAGAATATCAAGATTCTGTTATTCCTTCTGGTAAGAAAATATTTGGTCTGACTGCTGGTCTACCTGTAAATCTTCTTGGCTTAGTTGGTGATAATGGGAAAGTATGGGGACTTGAAACTTTTGGATTCTCTGCACCTTATACAGTGCTCGATGAGAAGCTAGGTTTTACTGCTGACAATGTATACAAACAAGTAAAAGAATATTTGAAAAAATAAAAGTCCATAAAAATGACTACTACACAATCGCAATCATTATTCTCTCAATCAGAGAAGCCTGTTGGTCTCTGTAGCGACCATGCTGGATTTGAACTAAAATCTTACCTTATTTCTCTTTTCGAAGAGAAAGGTATAGCGTATAAAGATTTTGGAACTTATACTTCTGAAAGTTGTGACTATCCAGATTTTGCACATCCGATGGCTATTGCTATTGAAAAGGGAGAGTGCTATCCGGGAATTGGAATATGTGGAACTGGTAACGGTATTAATATTACTTTGAATAAACATCAGGGTATTAGATCGGTATTATGCTGGAATCCCGAAATTGCAAAACTGACCCGAGCACATAATGATGCCAATGTATTAGTCATACCAGGACGTTATGTTTCTAACGAAGAAGCTTACAATATTGTGGTAGCATTTTTTAATACTCCTTTTGAGGGAGGACGTCATATAAGACGTATTGAAAAGATACCCGTATAAATAAAAATAAAAAAGGACTTCAATATTGAAGTCCTTTTTTATTTTTAGCAATTGGAGCTACCATTGCCTTTATTTTATGAAAATAATAAATAGCACTTGTATAATTATGTTTAGTGGTAAAAACCATAACATCCATTTCATGGAATTACCTCTAAAAAAAGTATTGACAATATATTCATCTAATTGAAAGTAGAGCATCTCACTTAAAGTTTTACTATCTTTTCTTCCACTTCTCAGATCATCCTGCATATTAAATAAGAAATCGCTAAAAGGGACTTGGCTCAAAATAAATATTACTGATTTTCTTACATAACTAGGTAGTTGCTTTCCATAAACTTCAATCATAAGACTCCCTACATTCAACATTTTTTCAATATCTCGTTTTCCGATTAACTTGTTTCCTCCAGATATTACTTTATCAATAATTTTCACACAGACTTTTTTAAATAGAGGAGTCAAATATTTATATGCTATACTTAGTGTATCTATTAATAAATACTTATAAGTAATGTATAATGATAAAAAAATAGAGAGAAGTCCTATAAGTAATACGCCAAATATACATAAGCTTGATTCAGCAAAAGGCTTACTTCCATATTTAAAAAGAGATAATATAAAGAAAATAATATTCGGCAAACCAAAAGAAATCAATACAATAATAAACCACTTTAGAGCTTTTAAACTCTGCTTGCCTGCATCTTTAAATAATTGATTGATTGAAAATGAAGTCTCTGATTGCTGTTCTTCACAAATACCATCACCTAATTCATTTAATTTAGTGTTCTCATTATTTTCAGTGTTCTTAATGTCCATTTTTTTGATTTTAATATAACTAATTACTCAAATATATGTTTTTTATTTAACATATTCGAACCTTGCCCATTTTACATCTATTTTTTTGTATACTACAAAATAGTATCTTTGCTACAATATTTAAAAGAAATAAGCATGAAAGGAATCATTCTTGCCGGAGGAAGTGCTACAAGACTTTATCCTTTATCAAAGGCAATCTCAAAGCAGATAATGCCGGTGTATGACAAACCAATGATTTATTATCCTCTTTCAACTCTTATGCTGGCGGGGATTAAAGAGATATTAATAATATCAACACCTCGTGATTTACCCATGTTCCAAGATTTATTGGGAAGTGGAGACGAATTAGGGATGCATTTTGAATATATTGTGCAAGAAAAGCCAGATGGATTAGCCCAAGCTTTTGTACTTGGTGCAGATTTTTTAAATGGAGAACCTGGGTGTCTTATTCTTGGTGATAATATGTTTTATGGGCAAGGATTTTCCACTATGTTAAAACGTGCTGCATCTATAAATAAAGGAGCATGCATTTTTGGGTATTATGTAAAAGATCCTAGAGCATATGGGGTAGTAGAATTTGATGAAAATGGAAAAGTTCTTTCTCTAGAAGAAAAACCAGAAACTCCGAAGTCTAATTATGCTGTTCCTGGGCTTTATTTCTATGATAATACTGTTTCTGAAAAAGCAAGAAACTTAAAGCCATCAGCTAGGGGTGAATATGAAATTACAGATCTGAATAAAGTATATCAATCTGAGGGAATACTCCAAGTTGAACTCTTTGGGCGAGGCTTTGCATGGCTGGATACAGGCAATTGTGACAGCTTATTGGAAGCTGGAAATTTTGTTGAAACAATTCAAAGTAGACAAGGCTTTTATATAGCTTGTATAGAGGAAATAGCTTGGCGTAATGGCTGGATAAGCGATAACCAGTTGGAAACATTAGGGCAAAAATTAGATAAAACAGCATATGGTAAATACATTTTGAGTTTATTATAGGAATATGAAGTTTATAGAACAAAACGTAAAAGGAGTTTGGGTAATAGAACCTAATGTATTTAACGATGACCGTGGTTATTTCATGGAATCATTTAAGCAAGTAGAATTTAACAAATTCATTGGTGTAACAAATTTCATTCAAGATAATGAGTCAAAATCATCAAGAGGTGTCCTTAGAGGTTTACATTATCAAACAGGAGAGCATGCTCAAGCTAAGTTAGTTAGAGTTATAGAAGGAAGTGTATTGGATGTAGCTGTGGATATACGCAAATCCTCTCCTACTTTTGGAAAATATGTAGCAGTGGAACTAACTGCAGAAAACAAAAAACAATTATTTGTACCTAGAGGCTTCGCCCATGGCTTTGTAGTATTGAGTGAGATTGCCATATTTACATATAAGGTTGATAATATTTATGCTCCAAACCATGAAGCTTCAATTATATGGAGCGACCCTACAATAGGTATAAATTGGGGGATAGCTGAAGAAGAAATACTTCTCTCAGGAAAAGATAAAACAGGTAAACTTCTTTCAGAAGCAATCTTGTTTGAATAAAAGATGGCAAAAAAGTCTAGTAAGAAGAATAAAACAAATAAATTAAAGTCGATCACAATAGTGTCGACTTTAATTGTATTACTACTTGCTCTTGGATACCACTTCTATAAAAAAAGTGTAGCAGCAAATACATTTAAAGAAAGCAATAAATACCAAGTTAAAGGAATAGATGTATCACATCATAATCCAATACTTGACTGGGCAGAAGTAAAAAGGCAAAATATTACATTCACTTATTTAAAAGCTACCGAGGGTATAACTCACGATGACCGTAATTATATCTATAACTACAAATTAGCAAAAGAAAATAATATAAAAACGGGCTCATACCACTTTTACAATTTCGGAGTTTCAGGAAGAGAGCAAGCTAAACATTTTATTCGTGTTGCCAAATGTAAATCTGGAGATCTAATTCCAGCTATTGATGTAGAACATTCTCCAGCAAACCCATATAGTAAAGATCCTTCTTTTGTGAAGAATGTCATAAAAGAACTTTCTATTATGGAAAATGAGCTCTATGAATATTACGGTTTCCATCCTGTTATTTACACCAATATTGATTGCTACAAATTATATATTAATAATTCTTTCCCTAACAATCCAATATGGATAAGTAGCTTAAATAAAGAACCAAATGACGATATAAAAAATTGGGTTATATGGCAATTTTCTCACAAAGGTGAATTAAATGGAATTGTAGGAGATTTAGACCTTAATTATTTCAGATATTCATTTGATGATCTTCGCCAGCTACAACTTCCATAAAGGATACAGCTTTAAATATTAAACTTGCTCTTTACAAAATACAAACCATTTCTCACCTATATGCAAGAAATACAAAATAGAATTTATAAATTTGAAAAAACAATACATAATTAAGTAATGAAGTATACATTATCCATTATTTGCTTATTTCTAGTAACTCTTTTGTCATCATGTTTTCATGAAGATGAATACAATAATTCAAAACGAGATAATTTTGAGCTTCTATGGAAAACTCTGGATGAAAAGTATTGTTTCTTTGAATATAAGAATATAGATTGGGATGAGGTTCATACACGATACTCTGACCGTATCAGTGAAAACATGAGTAATGATGCCTTTTTTGATGTAATGGGCGAAATGTTAGCTGAGTTACAAGATGGTCACGTAAATCTTATTGCCACTCATAATGTTGCAAGGTACTGGAAGTGGTTTGAAGACTATCCCGATAATTTTGATGAGAAAATCCAAAAGAATTATCTTGGAACTGACTATTCAATTGCCTCCGGCATGAAATATAAAATACTGGAAGATAACATTGGATATATATATTATGGGAGTTTCTCCAGTGGTATTGGAGAAGGTAATCTTGATCAAATCATAAACCGTATGTCAATTTGTAACGGTATAATCCTAGACATACGAGACAATGGAGGAGGACTTCTAAGCAATGCTGACAAAATTGCTGCACGTTTCTTTAATGATAAAACGTTAGTAGGCTATATTATGCATAAAACAGGGAAAGGACATAATGATTTTTCGAATCCGTATGCCCGCTACATAGAGCCATCGAATCGACTTAGATATCAAAAAAAGGTAGTCGTTTTAACCAATAGAAGATGTTACAGTTCCTCTAATGATTTTGTAAATGCAATGAGCTATGCGCCTAATGTTACTATTATGGGTGATAAAACCGGAGGAGGAAGCGGTTTACCTTTTTCTTCGGAATTACCAAATGGTTGGTCTCTTCGTTTTTCTTCTTCACCTATGGTAAATGCAAATAAAGAACATATTGAATTTGGAATAGAACCTGATATATCTGTAGATATGAGCTACTCTGATATGCAAAGAGGAGTTGATACAATGATAGAAGCAGCTCGTAATTTTTTGAATAATAAATAATTTTCAATGAACGAGACTATTATAAATTATACCTGTCAATAGGTATATCTAAAACAGATAAATAGAAATATATTGAGTAACAGTCAATAAATACAAAACTTATCCTTATATTTGCACCCGCTAATAAATAATTATGTACTAATTAAAAATTACTTTAAGAAATGGCTACAAAGATCCGTTTACAAAGAAGAGGACGTAAAGACTATCCTTTTTATCAAATCATTATTGCAGATAGCAGAGCACCACGTGATGGTAAATTTATTGAGAAAGTTGGTTCATACAACCCAAACACTAATCCTGCTACAGTTACGTTAAACTTTGACAGAGCTTTGTATTGGCTACAAGTTGGTGCACAACCAACTGATACAGTACGTAATCTCCTATCTGAAGAAGGTGTTCTTATGAAGAAACACTTACTAGGTGGAGTAACTAAAGGTGCATTCTCTGTTGCTGATGCTGAAACTAAATTTGAAGCATGGAAAGCAAACAAAGATAAAGCTACTGAATCTGTAAAAAACAAACATGCAGAAAAAGCAAATGCTGAAATTAAAGCGCGTTTCGAAGCAGAACAAGCTGTAAACAAAGCTAAAGCTGAAGCTGTAGCTCAAAAAAGAGCTGAAGCTGCTGCTGCAAAAGCTGAGAAAGAAGCTCCTGCTGCTGTTGAAGTAGAGGAAGCTCCTGAAGCTCCTGCTGCTGAAAGTGCTGAGTAATTCGACATTTTGATACAGCATACAAAAAAGGTAATCCAAATTGGATTACCTTTTTTATTTTATAATAACTCTAAGATATATTACAACTCTTATTTATATCCTCTAAGATATTGCACTGGATAATTAGCAACAGTATCGCCCAACTCCTTAGCTGCATTAAGAACAAACTGAGGATTACGTAACAATTCGCGACCTAAGAATATCAAGTCACATTTGCTCGCATTCAATAAATTTTCAGCTTGCTTCGCATCAGTAATAAGTCCTACAGCTCCCGTAATAATTCCAGTCTCTCGTTTTATTCGTTTTGAAAAAGGTACTTGATAGGAAGGACCCACCGGAATTTTAGCATGAGCGATATTACCTCCTGTTGATACATCTACCACATCTACACCTTTCTCTTTTAGCAACTTCGATAATTCCACAGAATCTTCAATACTCCATCCTCCTTCAACCCAATCGGTAGCAGAGATACGTACCCACAGAGAATGCTTTTCACCCAATAAAGAAATTAAAGCATCAACAATTTCCAGAAGGAATCTTGTTCTATTTTCAAAACTCCCTCCATATTCATCTGTTCTATGATTACTCAATGGAGATAGAAACTGATGAATCAAATATCCATGAGCAGCATGAATCTCTAAAATCCTATAACCAGCCTTTAAAGACCTTAAGGCTGCATTTTTAAAATCCTCGATTACAGCCTCTATACCTTCCTTAGATAAAGCTATCGGAGGATTCTCATTCGCTTCAAAAGGAATACCTGAAGCAGAAACCGTAGCCCAGCTATTAGGCCCCTCAATCAATTGTTTTCCTCCATGCTGAGGTAAAGCACAACTAGCCTTTCTACCGGCATGAGCAAGTTGAATACCAGCAACAGCTCCGCTTTTTTCAACGAAATTTACAATTTGAGTCAATTTTTCAATATGCTCATCTTTCCAAATACCTAAATCGCCATGACTAATACGTCCTTCGGGAGATATAGCCGTAGCTTCTTGTATTATAGTTCCACACCCACCTACAGCACGACTTCCATAATGGATAAAATGCCAATCATTAGCAAAACCATCTTCTGCCGAATATTGACACATTGGTGACATTACTACTCTATTTTTTAAAGTAATACCTTTCAAATGGAATGAGGTTAATAGTTTAGACATGTTTTATTTATTATTTCTTTCAGATAATAACCGTAACATTTATACAATTTATAAAATTAAGTAATAATCCAGACATTCTTGAAGTATTTTATAATA
>NZ_CVRU01000053.1 GCF_001261715.1 Dysgonomonas sp. HGC4
TTCTATATTGATATTATATAATAGTTCTTCTACCCTCTGTAAATAATGCGAACTTGCCATATCTTCCTTTGAATGGAAAACTATTCTATTAATTTCTTTGGACTTCATATTTCTTTATGATTAAAGGGAAGAGGAATATAAATATCCTCTTCCTCAAAGTTATAACAAATTCTTCATAGCTTCATCTATCTGACTACTTTCAAAGCTATCTAAATAGATTTGAGTCACTTTCTCAGAGCTATGCCCCAATGATTCACTTATGATAGAAGTAGATACACCAGACCTCTTTAAAACAGTTGCATAGCTGTGTCTTGCTACATAGGTAGTTAAATCAATAGGTAGATTAAGTTCTTCGCCAATACCCTTCAAACTTTTATTGATTATAGCTAAGACTTTATTAACTCTATTGACTCTCTGTATATCAGTCTTATGAAATGTAGATAGTATAGGAAATAAGTAAGGGTTATCTTGCTGCTTGTATTTCAATACTATTTCAGATGCTTTATCCTGTATAGGTATCTTAATCAGCTTCTTTGTTTTTCTCCTAATATAAACCAATCTCTGATCTACAATATTACTTTCTGTAAGATAGGATATATCAACAAAATTAATACCACCAGAGAGGTAGGAGAAGTAAAACAGATCAATGGCTAGTTGAGTATATACCCTATCAGTCTTATAGCTGACTATTCTCTCAATATCAAGTTTAGCAAGTGACCTTTTTACTGTTTCTTGATGCAGTTTAGAGACTTTGTAAGTTTTAAATGGGTAATACTCTTCCTTAACCAGTTTTTCTTCAATAGCCTTATTAAAAAGCACTCTTAAGGTTCTAAACCTTACCCCTATTGAATTACTCACTAACCCTTTTGATCTTAGCCATGATTCATATTTTTTAAGCCAATTAACATCAATATCAGAGAAGAGAATGTCCAAATGAAAATTAAAATCAATTAGAGAGTCCTTTAATTCCTTGAAAGTTGAAGCATACTTCAATCTCCCCTCTTTCTTTAGTTGTTCAATATGTATATCAAACAATTGTTGAACAGTACATTTACTTGATACTCCATTAACCTTATCAATTAAATTGGTTATTGTGAACTCTTTATGAATAGTATTTAGTTCTAATATGTGTTCTGTATAAAGGTTAATCTTCTCATTAATAAGCCTCTGAATTAAGTCTTTATTAGGACAATTCTTTTTAGGTTTATTCTTATCAAAGTCCCAATGTTGAGGTAAGATTGATACACCAAGACTTAAATATTTTCTCTTACTTTCTTTGGAGATACAAATCATTAAAGGATGCTCACCATTTGATAATATTTTTGATTTGTAACACAATACATTAACTGTACAACTCATCTTAATTTGTGGTTTACATATGGTTTACAAAACCCATTGAAAGCCCACCAAACCACCTCAACCCACAACAAAAAAAGCACTTACAACTTTCGTTATAAGTGCTTCTGTAGTGACCGCGCCAGGATTCAAACCTGGAACCTTCTGATCCGTAGTCAG
>NZ_CVRU01000054.1 GCF_001261715.1 Dysgonomonas sp. HGC4
AATACTATGAAAAACACATATTATAAACAACTGACTCTAGGATAAAGTTTTATGAATTATTTTTATACATACATAAATGTATTTGATAACTAAATCCATGAGTCGAAAGTATTTTTTAATTATCCTCTTTCCTGAGTATTACCATCAGGATTTATTCTATTAACGGCAGCTTTGACTTCTTTGTTGCTAACTGGTTCTGGAGCTTGATTACCTTTATTCTTACGAGCTTCTTCGTAACCTTTAAAATCTTCAGGAGATTTAATTATTTCATTTTGTTTCATGATTTGATAGATTTAATTGTTCGTATATAATTACTTAACATATGATGTAGCATTTATGTTCTATCAAAATGAATTTTAAATGGTTAGGATTCTGAAATATGGCTTGCAGAACCAAAATGTAATATTCTAAATGATATAATATTTTTCAAGGAATAAATTTGATCTATAATAAAAACAGGACTCAAGCTTAAACCTGAATCCTGCGTATTCTCTTAATTATGTACAAGTTGTACTACAAATATTAATATCTGGTGGTAAGTGCTAATCCTTTAAATTTTTCTAGTCCACCATCTGAAATAAATACTGTATCTCCTCCAAAAGCGGCATTTATTTCTACCATTTCGTCAATAATATCATCAATTACACCCGGTTTCGAAGCTTTTTCTATATCTACTAAACTAATTTTATCATCTATGATTTCTGCAGGTTGATAATAACCATTTTGAACGAATAAAGTTTTTCCTTTACCCTGTTCTATTGCATTCCATATGTCGTTTATATCTACTAAAAATTTGCCAGTGTTTAGAGCTTCTTTGAGTTCCAATAATCGTTTCTCATTATTTTTATGTGCATATTCTTCTACAATATACCAATTTGCATCTACGATATGTTGAGCTGATTTACCAAAACTATCGTTGTGAGTTCCTATAATGATGTCGTTATGTTCCGAAACTGTTTTAAAATAAGCTGCTGACTTTTCGTCTGCAGAAATAACTATGGGTAATGGATTCTCTCTCCATATTGCCCATACAGCTTTGTCTACTCTGCTGAAAAATTCTTTTTGATAATTACCAACTCTGGTTGCGTTAGACCCTGCTATGGCATTTGTCGTAAATAAGCTATAATTGAAGATTGGGAATGGTCTTCCTAATTCTTCTATAACTCTTCCGTTTGCTGCTTCAATTAATCTGGCACGGTCTTGTCCTAATACTAAAGTATAATAGGCCTGTTGCGTATGTTGTGATCTAATTAAATCTCTTGTAGCAAAAGATTCATCGATAATAACTCGATCATTAACAGCGATAGACAAACGAGTATATTTTGCAATATCTTCATTTACAAATAATACTAAGCTTTCTGTATTGTACCGATGGTCTATTTTTTTTACTAATTCATCTAATTGCTCGATAATTTTATTTGCTAATTTTTTGTCAGTCTCCTTAGAAAGTCGTTCGTTAGCTTCTTTCTGTAGATTACTTAATAAAATAGCATCTTTTTCGTTATCGGGATGCGTGTTGTGTGTATTTAAAATTATACTTACGCAAATTTTACCTCGTAGGTCTTTAATCTCTTTTAAAATATTATTCATAAAGTTTTGATTAAATTATTTGTAAACTATTTTATATTGGTTAAGTATGATTTGCCGTTTTCGAGTTATTTTAATTAAACATATTCAACTTTGAATAAGTTTAACGATTTACTTATATTTTTTAATTCATAAGATTGATTGTCTCCTCTTTAATAAAAAGTCGATAAAATCGCTATAAGTTATTAACGAAATCCAAAAATCTCACTACTTCTAGGTATTGTGTAACTTTTTTAGAGAACCTACTTTTGTCAGTGAAGAATTAGCACTTGTTGACATAGTATAATCTTTTTAGAAACTTAGATTAATCGTTGGGTTGTCTTTTGTTTCTTTTATGTGCCTTATATCTAATCGATTATTGGGTGTATCTTGAGTATTTACAATTATAAATAATTAAAATATATGTTAAAGCATGTATGCCTTGTGATTGCCTTATTGGTACTCACAGTAGATTCTTTTGCCCAAAAAATAGCAAAAGAGAGCATAACAGGAATAGTAAAAACAACAGATGGTTACCCTTCGGAATTTATCTCGGTAGTTCTCAAAAATACAAGCTATGGAGATATTACTAACGCTGAAGGGAAGTTTAAGATCGAAGCTCCCGAAGGAGATTACACAATGGTAGTATATTCGATATTTGCTCACCGAAAAGAATTTCCGATAACGGTTAAAGCAGGTACACCAAATTATTTTCCTGATATATCTATTATTGAAAATAAAAATCAGTTGAACGAAGTTGTTGTAACGGGACAATTTACACCACAATCTCTCCGAAATTCAATTTACAAAGTTCGAGTTATCAATAGTCAGCAAATAGAGCAGCGAGCAGCTACCAACATACAAGGCATTTTAAATACTGAAATAGGTATTCGTTTGTCGAACGATATGGCTTTAGGTGAAACTGATTTCGAGCTAATGGGAATGAGTGGAAATAATGTAAAAGTACTTATAGATGGTA
This sequence comes from Dysgonomonas sp. HGC4, assembly GCF_001261715.1. GTDB lineage: Bacteria > Bacteroidota > Bacteroidia > Bacteroidales > Dysgonomonadaceae > Dysgonomonas_A. Next base: position 2,546 of record NZ_CVRU01000054.1, read on the forward strand.
TTCCCGTCATAGACAGACTTGCGGCAAAACAAAGTCTTAGTCAGATAGATATAAATACGGTTGATCGTATCGAAATTATAGAAGGACCGATGTCCGTTATTTACGGAACAGATGCTTTGGCTGGTGTTATAAATGTGATAACGAAAAACGGAAAGCTTGAAGACAATAAACGTTTAGCCGTAGGAGCTAGAGTACAAGAAGAAAGTGTAGGGCGTGAGTATAATTTTTTGACTGGCGAAGGTAACCACAATCAGAGTGTGAATGCCCAATATACTTTAGATAATGGTTTATATGCAGGTGGAAGCTTTACCCGAAATGATTTTGGTGGATGGCAAGGCGATTCTACTGGACGTAAAAAACAATGGCAACCCAAAGAACAATATTTGGTAGGTGGGCAGTTAGGATATGCAAAGCAAAACTATAATATTGCTTACAGACTTGATTACCTGAATGAGAACTTATTGACAGAGGCTGATATAAATCCTGTAACCAATAAGGCTTCAGACAAAGAGTTTATTGTAAACAGATATACACACCAATTGCAAGGAGAATGGAAAGCAAGCAATAGTTTTAGTCTTTCAGCAGCGGCTTCTTTTCAGGATTATACCCGACGTACTCGTACTACAATGATTGATCTTAATACTGGAAAAAAAGAATTGTCTTTGGAAGCAGGAGCACAGGATGAAACTAATTTCAATGCATGGTTTGGGCGTGTAATGGGTGTTTGGAAAGTTTCTAATCAATTGGTCTTACAGCCTGGTGTTGAGTTTCAATCGGATGAGGGTACGGGAGACCGAATTGACGGATCTCATCGTATTAACAATACGGCTCTTTTTCTTTCTGCGGAATATACTCCGGTTAACTGGTTAAGTATTAGACCTGGAGTTCGTTCTTCTTTCAACTCAGCCTATGATGCTCCGTGGGCGGTTCCTGCTCTAAATTTAAAAGCTAGAGTGACAGGTGATATAGACTTGCGTCTGTCTTATGCACGTGGGTTTAGATCCCCAACTTTGCAAGAGTTGTACTATACATTCCACGATTCGAATCATCATATTGATGGTAATCCAGATCTTAAAGCCGAATATTCTAACAGTTATATGGCCTCTGTGGCGTGGCGTTCCTTACACGATGGAAATATAAGGCTTACAACTACCTTGACTGGTTTCTATAATGATTTCAGAGACCGTATTTCCTTAGTGGAATCTTTGACTGAAGTAGGTGCTAATACATATTACAATATAGACAAGTTCAGAACGCTAGGTTTGACACTAGAAAACAACTTGTATTGGAAATCTCTCAGAGCTTCATTAAATGTCTCGTATTTAGGTCGCTATAATAGCTTCTATGAAAGTGAAGTGTACCAAGACGAAGAGATGGATAAATTTAGATACTCCCCCGAAGTAGCACTTAATCTGACTTACGATTGGGCTAAAGTCGCAACATTTAATGTATTCTATAAATTCACAGGACAGCGTAAAGAATACAAGGTTGATAGTGATAAAAAAATGAGTCTGCTTGGACTTGACAGTTATAACTGGGCAGATATTACAGTGACTCGTAAAATAGTGAAGGGCTTGATGGCTTCTGGTGGAGTGAGAAACTTGTTTGACATAACTACTATACGTAATACAAGTTCGGGCGGTGCACATAGTGGAGGAACAGGTTCGAGCCAATTGGCTTGCGGACGTTCATATTTTGTAGGATTAACTTATAATTTTCAACAATAAAAAAGGTCTTAGATCTTAATTTTAATAACAATAATCAATAAATAAGCGAAATGAAAAAAATACTTTATTTTAGTTTCTTGTTGGTGGGATTATTTGCTACTTCTTGTAGCGATGATGATGCACCTCTTCCTGACAATTCTGTTAATTTTTCTGCATCCGAATTAGGTATCAGTGAAACAGAGACATCTAAATCTTTTACCATAAATATAGATAGAAAAGCAAATACTGCTGTTACTATATCTCTTACAGTAACTCCAAAAGGTGTTAGCTATGGTAGTGGCTATACTACAACCCCAATAGCCGAGAATAATACGTTGGCTGTAACTATTCCTGCGGGAGAGACTTCTGCAACAGTGGAAGTGAAAAAAGTAGCCACTTTGTTTGATGGAGATGAAACCATCGATTTCGAAATCACTACCGCTAGTACAGGTATTGCTTTAGGAAGTAAAAGATCATTGAAGTTAACTTTCGGAGCAATTATTTCTACAGGATCGAGTCTGAAGCTCGAAGGTGGAGAAGGCGGAGCTAGTGCCGTAAACTCTGTATTTGTTGACTTTAGCGGAAACGAACAAATTTCGGCTGCTCGTAAATCGTGGAACTTTGGTTTTGCTACAGGTAACGATTTTGGTGTTATCCTTAATAATACAACGGCAAGTACTGCAATTGAAGCAACAAACCAATCGTTAGATGCAAAAATTTCAGCTGCAGATTCAGCTGCTTATGTAGCAAAATTACTAATTGGTGGTGGTGAAGGCAACTTTGATATTGTTGATGATGTTTTGGGCGATTTGTCTAAATCGGTTATCAAAGAAGGAAAAGTATATATCGTTAGTCTTGGCGAGTCACAAACACCATTGTATAAAGTAAAAGTTTCAAAGAAAGATGCCGATACTTATACAATTCAATATGCAAAGAGTAACGAAGCTACAGTGAAATCGTTGGATGTTGCTAAAAACTCAGCTTATAATTTTGTATATGCTTCGATTACTGCCGATAAAGTAGTATCGGTACAACCCGAAAAAGCAAAATGGGATATAGAATGGACTCGTGCTACGTATAAAACAGGTACACTGCCTTATATTTTCTCTGATTTTGTATACATCAATGGTAAAGGTGGCGTTCAGGCTGCCGAAGTGTTGGTATCAACAGTAGCTTATGATAAATATGGAGTAAGCAATGTAGCATCTACTGAATTTTCGAGCGCTATTGATGTAATAGGTAGCAAATGGAGATCGGGTGGAGGCCCTAATGCTTTGCCTGCAGTAAAAACCGACCGCTTTTATGTTGTAAAAGATGCAGCCAATAACGTTTACAAAGTACGATTTGTATCGATGAGTGGCGGCGATGGCGGCGAGAGAGGCTATCCTGTTGTTGAGTATGCTTTGGTAAAATAAAGCACATAACCATAAATAATAATAAAAAAGAACTACACGATTGGCAAACTGATATGATTTCAGTTTGTCAATCTGTATCTGTTAAAAGCTCATATGAATAAAACGAAAATCATTATTATACTTGCCGCGATATTAGTTATTGCAGCAGGATGCATGGCTTGGGCTAAATTGGCTTCGACGACAAAGATCGCCTTAGTCAATTTTCAGCAATTCCAGTCTACCAGTTTTATAAAGTCGAATACTGATAACTTTATCAAGTACGAAGATATCTCTCTCGAAGAATTAGACAAGTTAGGAGATTATGACTTTGTGCTTGGCTTTGGTATGGGAATGAAAGCTACTGCCGAGCAGCGTGCTCAAATACAGGCTGCTGCCGACAAAGGTGTTCCCGTATATATTTATGCAGCTACTAATCCCGAGAATTCGATCTGTAATCTCGATAGTATTCAGAAAGAACAAGTTTCAGCCTATATTGGTAATGGAAACAAAAAGAATTATCAAAGTTTGGCGAGATACATTCGCCAGGATATAGATAAGAAGAAGTTTTTTGTAACACCTCCAGATTCTTTAGTGGAAACAGCAGATGATGTACTGTATCATTTAGATGAGAACGTATCTTTCAATACTGTTGCCGAATACGAAGCTTATCTTAAAAAACTGAACATCTTTAAAGAAGGTGCTCCAAAAGTAGCTGTTGTAGGAGGTCTGAATGACCCATTCAGTGGTAACAGAGATAATATTGATAGTATGATTGTTTCGTTTCAGAATGCAGGAACAAACATTTATCCTGTATCATCGGGAATGAAACGATTAGATTTTCTGAAAGAAATAAATCCCGATGCAGTTATTTACTTTGCACATGGTCGATTGGCTATGGGGCAAGCTGATGCTGCCGTGGAATGGTTGAAAGAAAAAAATATTCCAATTTTCTCACCATTAAGCATTTTACAAACTAAAGACGAGTGGATGAATGATCCGATGGGAATGTTCGGAGGTTTCATGTCGCAAAGTGTAGTAATGCCCGAACTGGATGGGGCTATCTATCCGTATGTGATTAATGCACAGGAAATAGACAAAGATGGAGTATATGTATTTAAAGCTATTCCCGACAGATTGAAAAGTTTTACACAGATTGTAAGCAATTTTATATCGTTGAAGCATAAGAGTAATGCCGATAAGAAAATATCAATTTACTTCTTCAAAGGGGCAGGGCAGGAGACCCTTACCGCTCAGGGATTGGAAACTGTACCATCGCTTTACAATGTATTGTTACGATTGAAAACCGAAGGGTATAAAGTAGATAATTTGCCCACAACCGAAAAAGAATTTGAGAAACTGTTGATGACACAAGGTGAGGTATTGAGTCCTTATGCAGAAGGAGCTTTCGATAATTATCTAACTAATGGTAAACCTGCTTTGATCGAAAAATCTCAATATGAATCGTGGATCAATCAATCATTATCTAAAGAACTGTATGCCGAAGTTGTAAATACATACGGCGAAGCTCCCGGAGCATATATGAGTGTACAAAAGGATAACAAATCGTATCTGGCGGTTGCTCGTATTCAATTGGGAAACATTGCTTTACTACCACAGCCAATGGCTGGTTTGGGTGGTGATGTATTTGCTATTGTTCACGGAGCAAAATCGCCTCCCCCTCACACTTATATCGGAGCATATTTGTGGTCTCAGTATGAGTTTAAGGCTGATGCTATGCTGCACTTCGGTACACATGGCAGTTTAGAGTTTACACCTCAAAAACAGGTAGCTTTGAGTAGTAACGACTGGCCTGATCGCTTGGTGGGAACTATTCCTCATTTCTATTACTATACCATTGGTAATGTGGGCGAAAGTATGATGGCGAAACGCCGTTCGTATGCTACAACTATCTCTTATCTGACTCCTGCTTTTATGGAAAGCAACACCCGTTCGCAATTCAAAACTTTACAAGAAAAGATACGTGACTACTATAAAACGGATGAAGCGAGACAGCCTCAGGCTTCGTTGACTGTGAAAAAGATTGCTGTAGAGATGGGCTTGCACCGTGATCTTCGTTTAGATAGTGTATTGACTAAACCCTATTCAACCGAGGATATTGAGAAGATAGAGAATTTTGCCGAAGAAATCTCGAATGAGAAAATGAACGGTCATCTATATACTACGGGTGTGCCTTATAGTCCTGAAAAAATTCTTTCTTCGGTAATGGCTATGAGTGCCGATCCTATTGCTTATAGTTTGGCAGCCCTTGACAGACAGAGAGGTAAGGTAACCGAAGTGCAATTGAAAAACAAAGCCTTCTTTACTCAACATTATTTAGAGCCTGCTAAAACTTTGGTAAGACAAATATTAGGAGGAAAGGCTGTAAACAATGCACTTATTTGCAGTGTGGCAGGGCTTACCGAAAATGATTTGACGGAAGCTAAAACCATCTTGAATCCTCCTAAACGTGGAATGATGGGAGGAGGTTCTTCATCCTCTTCTTCGACTCAAAAACCTGCAGCTATGGGAGGCAAACCAACAGATGCAAAACCGAGCGGAGGGCATCCCGGTTCGATGCCGAAAGATGGAGTTAAGCCTGCTAATATGGGTGCTGATAAACCATCGCATCCTCAAAATGCCGATACTACTAAACAAAGTAAACCTGCTACGGCATCTATGGGTGGAAAAGATAAACCCAAAGCTCCCGAATATACGAAGGAGCAAAAAGACCGTGCCCGTGCAATTTCTGAGATTGAACGTACTATAAATAATATTACTGCCTATAAAACAGGCTTGGAACAAAGCCCCGAATTGGAGATGAAAGCGATTCTTAATGCTTTTGCAGGTGGATATATTGCCCCTTCGTCGGGTGGTGATGCTGTTGCCAACCCCAATGCCGTGCCAACAGGTAGAAACTTGTATGCTATAAATGCCGAGGCTACTCCTACGGAAGTGGCTTGGGATAAAGGAGTAGGACTTGTAAATGCCACGCTCGATCAGTATAAAAAGGAGCATGGCGATTATCCACGCAAGGTAAGTTATACTTTCTGGAGTAGTGAATTTATCGAAAGCGAAGGTGCTACCATCGCACAAGCACTTTATATGCTGGGTGTTGAGCCTGTGCGTGATGCTTTCGGACGTGTTTCCGATTTGCAATTGATTCCTACCGAAACTTTAGGACGTCCACGTATTGATGTCGTGGTGCAAACTTCGGGTCAGTTCCGTGATTTGGCAGCGTCTCGTTTGTCGTTAATTACACGTGCCGTAGAAATGGCGGCATCTGCTAAAAACGATAGGTATGATAACTTGGTTAGCAAAAGCACGGTTGAAATAGAACGTCAGTTGGTAGAACAAGGTATTTCTCCCAAAGATGCACGTGCCATGTCTACACAACGTGTATTCGGTGGTATCAACGGAATGTACGGAACAGGTATTCAAGGTATGGTAACGAGTGGCGATAAATGGGAAACTGAAAAAGAAATTGCCGATACTTATATCAATAATATGGGTGCTGTGTATGGTGGTGAAAAAGAGTGGGGCGAATTCAAAGCCGGCTTGCTTCGTGCCGTACTCCACAATACAGATGTCATTGTACAGCCTCGTCAGAATAATACTTGGGGAGCATTGAGCTTAGATCACGTGTACGAATTTATGGGAGGTATGAATCTTGCCGTTCGTGATGTGACCGGAAAAGATCCTGATGCTTATTTTGCCGATTACCGTAATCGCAACAATGTGAAGATGCAGGACTTGAAAGAAGCTATCGGAGTTGAGGCTCGTTCGACCATTTTCAATCCCGAATACGTAAAAGAGGTAATGAAAGGCGGTTCGTCGAGTGCATCCCAAATAACTGAAGTGGTAACTAATACTTACGGATGGAATGTGATGAAACCCAACGTAATTGACAACGAAATGTGGGATCAGATTTATGACGTATATGTAAAAGACAAAATGAATCTGGGTACACAGGAATTTTTCAAGAAAGAAAATCCTGCCGCTTTACAGGAAATTACTGCTGTAATGATGGAAACTGCCCGTAAAGGAATGTGGAAAGCTACCGATCAGCAATTGAATGATGTAGCTAAACTGCATACCGATTTGGTAAAAGAATTTGGTTCTACAGGTTCAGGCTTCTCTGGTAGTAATGGTAAGCTACAGGACTTTATATCGAAAAAAGTTTCGGCTGACGATGCTAAGGTTTACAATCAGCAATTGCAGAATATGAAAACTGCCAATGCTTCGTCGGATGCTGCTAAAAACGGTATGGTTCTTAAGAAAGATCAGGTAGCAGGACAAGTTGAGAAAGGCGAGAAGAATTCACTTAACGGTATTATAATCGTAGGTGTGGTACTTGTTGTATTTGTTATACTTCTGATCGTTCTGAAAAAGAAAAGAAAAAGTAGTAAATAAATAACAGAAGGGTAGGGAGCCTTACTATTGTGGATAAGGCTTCCACTCTTTCTAAATCTATAATATGGAACTAATCATTCAGATATTGATGCTGTTTATTGTTATAAACTGCATACTGAAACTGAGCTTCTGGAAGCCTTGGCAGGCTGCTTTGTTTGGATTGGTGTGTGCTGTATTTATTATTGGAACGTATCAGTATGCCATTCAACAATCAAAAACACAGATCAACGACTATCTTCAAAATACAAAAGCTTTGCAGGATGCGGCAGTATTGGTAACCATAGAGTCGGCCATCTGCTTTGCTTTTTGCTTTGCAGCACTTCGGGAAATATTCGGTAAAACAGTAAAGCGATGGGTTCGCCCTTTATATTGTTATCCCAGTTTACTTATTTTTCCTGTTTTGTTCTATCTGCTTACTCAAACCATATTTAGTATGACGGGAACCGATTTTGCTACCATTGCTTATGTTTTGGCAGCTATTGTAGTGGTTGCATTCCCTTTATTCAGTTATGGAATCCGATATCTTGTGCCCGAGAAAGAATTACGTCTTGAGGTACATTTTCTGGTAAGTCTATTTGTTTGCATACTTGGTTTATTGACTACCGTCAATGGTAATGTAACCTATGCAGCATCCGAAGAACCAATCAATTTTGTAGCCCTGTTTTCGTCCATCGGATTATTTGTAATAACGTTTGTTTTTGGATTTTTCTGGAATAAAATCAAGTGGATTATTAGGCAGAAAAAAGATAATAAACAAAAACAATAAAAAGGTCAGCGACCTTAATCATATAAATCAACAAAATAAAAATACTTTAAATGGAAGCAATTTCTAAAGTCCTCTTTTGGGTAGCCAATAGTTTGTTAATTCCCGATATTATTCTTTTGTTATGCCTTTTTGCCCGTTCATTATTATTGATTGGTAGTTTCTACAATCAGTTTATGACTAAACGGAAGGTTGACAAAGAGATGGACGATAAGATCAAGAATTTATCTTCTTCAAATATCGAAGACTTAAAAGCTGCATTACCCGAGAAAGACAATTCGTTATATATAAAATATTTGCGTGATTTACTTACAACACCTCCCAGTGAAGCGTATTCGGATTATTTGATTTCGAGTTTCGAGAACGAAGCCGAAAAAGATACTTCACTTTCGAAACTCTTGGCAAAGATGGGGCCTGTACTTGGATTGATCGGTACACTAATTGCCATGAGTCCAGCATTGGTAGGATTGTCAACAGGCGATATTGCAGGTATGGCTTATAATATGCAGGTGGTATTTGCTACTACCGTGGTAGGTCTTGTAGTAAGTGCTGTAGGTTTGGTAACTTTGCAGTTTAAGCAACGATGGTATGCCAAAGATGTGAACAATTTGGATTATGTATCGAGAATACTAACCGAAAAGGCTTAATGATTATGAGAAAACGTCAAAGAAGAACCAATAAGTTTTCGAAAGAAGAGGACACCGATCCGTTGAGTGTGATCGTAAACCTTTTCGATGTGGCGATGGTATTTGCTGTAGCTCTTATGGTAGCTATGGTGATGCACATGAATATGACTGAAGTTTTTACTCAGGAAGATTATACGATTGTAAAAAATCCGGGAAAAGATAATATGGAAATTATTACCAAAGAGGGTAATAAGATTAATAAATATACACCTTCGGAAGAACAGAGTTCGGGCTCTAAAGGTAAAAAGGTAGGTATTGCCTATGAATTGGAGAATGGAGAGATCATTTATGTGCCTGAATAATCAGCATTATGATAAGATTCAGATAGAATCAAAAAAGGAGAACAATATTGTTCTCCTTTTTTGATATATAGAAATAAAAGTATAAATGCTTTTATTATATAATATCTTGTAGGTACTTAGCCATTTCTGTTTGCACTTTCTTTGCTTCTATAGATGCTGCACTAGCAAAACTCTCGCTATTGTCAGCATAAATAATGGCACGAGATGAGTTTACTAATAAACCGCACTCTTTATTCATCCCATACCTTACCACTTCTTCTAAAGAACCGCCTTGTGCACCTACTCCCGGAACAAGTAAAAAGTGATTAGGAGCATATTTACGTATATCAGCAAACATCGAACCTTGAGTTGCACCTACTACGTACATTAATTGCTCGTCGGTACCCCATTCCTGAGATTTTTTTAAAACCTTTTCAAAAAGCTTTTCTCCATTAGCATCTTCTACTAATTGAAAATCTTGTGATCCTTTATTAGATGTTAGAGCAAGAAGTATTACCCATTTTTTAGGATAGTTTAAAAAAGGGCTTACACTATCTTCACCCATATAAGGAGCAACAGTTATAGCAGTCGCTTTGAGATGTTCGAAAGCCGATTTAGCATACATCTCAGATGTATTACCAATGTCTCCACGTTTAGCATCCAGAATAATAAATTGATCGGGATATTTAGTGCGGATATATTCAATTGTTTTTTCTAATGCCCAAAGTCCTTTTGTGCCAAGACTTTCATAAAAAGCTGTATTGGGTTTGTATGCTACACAATAACGAGCAGTTGCATCTACGATTGCTTTATTAAAAGCATATATTGGATCTTCTTCTTCAAGTAAGTGATCGGGTATCTTTTTTAAGTCAGTGTCAAGTCCTACACAAAGAAAAGATTGCTTTCTCTTTATATTTTCGAAAAGTTCTTGTTTTGTCATGAGTATTTGTCTGTTTTTATAATTCGCTTTCTTTTAATCGCTCCGCATTCTCAGCAATTATAAGTTGATCTATGATCTGTTGGATATCACCATCCATAATTGCAGAAAGATTATATAGTGTTAAGTTTATTCTATGATCTGTAACACGACCTTGTGGATAGTTATAGGTTCTGATTTTAGCAGAACGGTCACCAGTAGAAACCATTGTTTTTCTTTTGGAAGCTACCTCATCCATATATTTTTGGTATTCCATATTATAGATACGAGAACGTAACTCAACTAATGCTTTAGCTCTGTTTTTTAGTTGAGATTTTTCATCCTGACATTGTACTGTTACTCCTGTTGGAATGTGTACCATTCGTACTGCCGAATAGGTTGTATTTACTGATTGCCCTCCATTTCCTGAGGCACAAAAAGTATCTACACGTATGTCTGATTCTTTTATTTCGACATCAAATTCTTCTGCTTCGGGTAATACTGCAACTGTTGAGGCTGAGGTATGTACACGACCTTGTGTTTCTGTTGCAGGAACACGTTGTACACGATGTACACCTGATTCATACTTGAGAATACCATATACACCTTCGCCCGAAACTGTAAATATTATTTCTTTAAAACCACCTGAAGTACCCTCAGTACAACTGGTTACTTCGGTTTTCCATCCTTTATTCTCGCAGTATTTTTGATACATTCTGTAAAGGTCTCCTGCAAAAATAGCAGCTTCGTCTCCTCCCGTACCTCCACGAATTTCAACTATTGCGTCTTTATTATCTTGTGGGTCAGCAGGAACTAATAATATTTTGATCTCTTCTTCTAATATAGGTAGTCTGGTATTGCTTAGCTCTAGCTCTTCTTTTGCCATTTCTCTAAGCTCGCTATCTGATTCTTTATCAAGTATGTTTCTAGCTTCTGAAATGCTAGTTAGTACTTGTATGTATTCTTTTCTCGCATTAGCAATTTTTTCAAGGTCACGATATTCTTTATTCAACTTTACATAACGTTTCATATCGGATATAACATTTGGGTCGGTAATTAATTTACCGATTTCCTCGAAACGTATAACTAAAGCATCTAATTTATCTAGTAATGAATGTTGACTCATGTTCAGTTTTTAATTTGCAGGTGCAAAGATAAGAAAAAGCACTTTATTTCGGGAGGCTTTTTATACTTCTCTGAAATTCGATTAGTTATATAATGTTTATTAATGCTTTATGAGATAATTTGATGAATGAAAGGTATCAGCAGAGCAGTCATTACTCCCATTAGCCCGATAGCTAGTCCACTTATAGCACCTTCTATAACTCCCATTTCCATGGCTTTAACGGTACCGACACTATGTGCTGATGCTCCCATTGCTAATCCTTTGGCAATGCTACTCTTTATTCCTAGAATTCGAAGAACAAACGGTCCTATTATACCTCCGAATATACCACAAAATAGAACGATTACAGCTGTAAGAGAAGGGATACCTCCTGATTGTGCTGAAATATTCATAGCTATGGCTGTTGTTACTGATTTGGGTTCGAGGGTCATAATCAGAGCATCATCCGCTCCTGTTATTTTAGCAAGAAGGATAACGCTAACAATTCCGGTTACACTACCAACAAAGATGGATGTGAGTATTGATACTACGTTTCCTTTCAGATACGACATTTGCTGATAAAGGATGTATCCTAAAGCAACAACTGACGGTCCCAGTAAGAAACTAACGAATTGACCTCCTCGCTGAAATGTATCGTAATCCATTTTTGTGACATTCAAAAATAGAATAATGATTGCTATTGATATAATTAGTGGGTGAAGAATTGCTAATCTCGTTTTTTTGAAAACCCATTGACCAAATAAATAGCTACCAAAGATAAGAACAAGAATAAACTCAGGACTTTCTATTAATAATTTCATTTTGATCTTCCTTTTTCCATTTGCTGTTGTACAATACCAACTACAGCGATAACTAAAATAGTACTAATGGAGCAAGTTATAATAATAGATGCCCAAAACTTACTTAATACCCCAAAAGAGGTCATCAATCCGGCTCCGGAAGGGATAAAGAAAATAGCCATATTCTTAGTGATGGCATTTGCTGTAGAATCGACACTGTCAGGATTTATAACCTTGAGATAGAGAGCCAAAAATAATAACATCATTCCTATTATACTTCCGGGAATGAATCCTTTAATAAGGTAACTCACACATTCTCCTATAAAATAAAACAAGAGAATGATGAAAATTCCTTTAACCATTTTCATATTACTTATACCTAAATATTAACTCTGCAAAGGTAGAATAAATTAGTCAGACCAACCTTTTTATTAGTATAAATTTCAAGATAAAGTGTCCTTATCTGTATCAAAAATGATTTTATAAAAAGAGCCTGCGATCATTTAATGATCGCAGGCTCTAAAGAGAATATTTCGTTATTAGTTATATATCTTCAAACACTTCTAATGAAAAGTTTTCGCCATCAAAAACTGCATAAGAAAAGAAACTGATCCAATCTCCTAAAATAGAGATTCGTGCTGTTGGTGATAACATTAAATCAAGCATAATATGTCGATGTCCAAATATGAAAAAATTAATATTCGGAGTCTCTTTTAATTGCTTCTTTGCAAATAAAACAAGATGCTCTTTATCTTCTCCGAGATAAGGTATTTCTCCACCTGTAGCTCTACTATGGTTAGACCATGTGTGAGCTATTGCCATTGCCCAGCGAGGGTGTAAGCAGGCAAAGGCTTTCTGACATAGTTTATTATGAAATGCCCAACGTATAAGCTTAAATGATTTAGAATCGTCACCTAATCCATCTCCATGAGCCAGAAAGAATTTTTTGTTGTATATATCTTGTACCAATGGTTCGAGATGTACTATCATCCCACATTCTTTCTGCAAATAATCGGTAACCCAAACGTCGTGATTACCTATAAAGAAGTGCACTTCGATACCTGCATCAGTCAATTCACCTATTTTTCCTAAGACTCTGGTAAATCCTCTGGGTACAACGTATTTATATTCAAACCAAAAATCGAATATGTCACCTAAAAGATAGATCGTTTTAGCATCTTTCTTTACCATATCGAACCATCGGCAAAGTTTTCTCTCTATGTCGTGATTCGGGCAATTATCATTTGATTGCTTCTTTACTCTATTAGGAAGGCTCAGAGTACTACTATTGTCTATAACTTTATTATGAGAAGCTGAGCCTAGATGTACATCCGAAAGGAAATATATTTTATTCTTTTCAGCCATATTCTTATAGAAATCCCAACTCTAATTTAGCTTCTTCGCTTAGCATATCTTTATTCCATTCTGGTTCAAAAGTAAGATTTACAATTACATTCTTTGCAGCAGGTATAGATTCTAGCTTAAGGCGTACATCTTCCAATATAAAATCTGCAGCAGGACAGTTTGGTGCAGTCAATGTCATTGTTATTGTAACATTTTGTTCTTCATCAACATCTACTTTATAGATAAGACCAAGATCATAAATGTTTACAGGAATTTCAGGATCATATACCGTTTTAAGCATGCGTACGATATCTTCTTCCAATTTTAATATATTATTTTCCATGTTTGAAATTTTTGTTGTGAGTAATTTTAGCTGACAAAATTAAGGAATAAATAGTTTGGTTTGTATTATTACTGATAAAGAAATTCAATGAGCATATAGTAAATCGACTATATATGCTATAAGAGCATGTTATCCCGATAGCTATAATAGTCATCGTCACAGATAATTACATGATCCATGAGGTAGATATCTAGTAAGTTACAAGCATCTTTTAATTTCTTTGTAACAATATTATCTTCATCGCTAGGTTTAGTACTTCCCGAAGGATGATTGTGTACCAATACAATATTGGTTGCTAAGTTCTCAATTGCCTCCTTAATAATAAGTCGAATGTCTATAACTGTCCCGGTTATTCCTCCTTTACTAGCTAATATTTTCTTAAGAACTTTATTGGAGCTATTCATCAATAGTACCCAACTTTCTTCATGCCTAAGATCTCCTAGAATAGGTTGAAATATATTGTAAACATCTTTGCTCAAGAGTATGCGTTGTTGCTTTTCAGAGTCCGAAAGTTTTCGTCTTTTACCAAGCTCTAATGCTGCAATTATAGTTATAGCTTTGGCTTCGCCTATTCCATTGAAATTCTGGATCAAATCGTTGATGTTAAGCTTTCCTAATGAATTCAGATTGTTCTTCACAAAGAATAATATTCGTTGCGAAAGTTCTACAGCAGTTTCATTTTTATTGCCAGATCCAATTAAAATAGCGAGTAACTCGGCATCGGACAATGCTGAAATACCTTTTAGTAGTAACTTTTCGCGAGGGCGATCTTCCTCTGCCCACTCAGTAATTGTTAGTTTTACTTTCGATTGATCCATAATTTTATAAAGATAAAAAATCGTGTCCAGGAAACTACCCTAAACACGATTTATTCTAAAAAGATAGATCTTTTATTATTTTACTCTCTCAACGTATGAACCGTCACGAGTATTTATTTTGATTTTTTCACCTTCATTGATAAAAAGAGGAACACGTACTTCTGCTCCTGTTTCTACTGTTGCAGGTTTTAAAGTATTTGTTGCTGTATCGCCTTTCAATCCAGGTTCAGTGTATGTGATTTGGAGGATTACGTTTTGAGGTAATTCAGCTGTCAAAATAGTTTCAGTTTCAGCATGTACTTGGACTTCAATAACATCACCTTCTTTTAGGAAAGCAACACCTTCTATTTGATTTGCAGGAAGAGATACTTGTTCGAAAGTTTCATTATTCATGAAATTGTAACCCATATCATCTTTGTATAGGTATTGATAGTCACGTCTTTCGATACGAACTTCATCAAGTTTAATACCTGCATTGAATGTTCTTTCAAGAATACGCCCAGTAGTAACACTTCTCATCTTTGTTCTTACAAAGGCTGCTCCTTTACCAGGTTTTACATGAAGAAATTCTATAATTACGTAATATTGACCATCAATATCAATACACATGCCATTTCTAATATCTGCAGTAGTTGCCATAAAATATATTTTGTTTATTGTATAAATTACTCGATTATGTCTTATGGAATAGATCGTAAAGTAATATTTTAGATGTATTGCTATAGCTTATAATTATTACTATATCTGATTATTAGACTTTCTAAAATAATAAAAAGGTTTATAATACTAACTCTCCATAAGACCGCAAAGATAGGAAAATTATATAAAGTTTATAATAGTTTTTTTGCTTAAAAACGTATTCACCTCATTGTACATCAAATTGTATAATTGAATGAATCTTCAAAATCCTGAGTAGTTCTTATTCTAACCTCAGAGTTATGAAAGACAAGGGAGTAAGGGACTACACTTCTTGTGAGCCATACGTTTCCTCCAATTGTAGAATCGTGACCTACAACTGTTGCACCTCCTAAAATTGTAGCACCGGCGTATATAACTACATTATCTTCAATAGTTGGATGTCTTTTTTTGTCTTTTAATTCTTTGGTGACAAATAACGCTCCTAGGGTTACTCCTTGATATATTTTTACATTGTTACCTATAATGGTTGTTTCTCCGATAACGATTCCTGTTCCATGATCTATAAAGAACATATCACCTATTTGTGCTCCCGGATGTATATCTATTCCTACTGATGCGTGGGCGTATTCTGAGAATAATCTAGGGATAATAGGTACATTCATTTTATATAGAATGTGTGAAATACGATGGACTGTAAGGGCAAAGAAACCGGGATATGCTATGATAATTTCTTCTATACTACGAGCTGCCGGATCGTTTTGTAAATAGGACTTCGCTTCATTATATAATTTACTTCTCAGGTCAGGTAATTCAGCAACAAATAAATCTACTACTTTTTCGGCTTCTTTTTTATTGATTAAGTTCGAGATGTTTTCTAATAATACAGAATATACAAAATTGAGATTATCAGAAGTTGATGTGCAATTCTCGTCACAAATAGGGAATAGCAATTGATGAAAAATAGTATGTAGAGCAGCTTCTAAATCAATCTTATTTATTGGAAGAGTATTGGATTTAGAATTCAATAATTCTGATATTTTATTTAAATCTGTCATTTTCTTGTTTATAAAAATATTTTAAGAACTCTATTGAGTCTAACTATAATGTAGGCTAAAGGTAATGTTGTAATTGTAATAAATAAGAAGAACATAACTGGCGAATCTATATATGCATTTATTTTAAGATCAAGACTAGCTAGTATTAGCATGGGGTGTATGAAAAAAATTGCAATCGACATATCCGCAACTGTATTATGTTTAGGATAGGATCCCATTTTTCCATTGTTAAGTATATAAATGAAAATCGCAGGACATAAGAATAACGGAACAATGTATAAGTTATTCGTCACCTGCTGCTCCATATATATGTATGCTTCTATCATTAAAGCAATACTTCCTAAGATAAGAATATAAGGTATAAACTTCTTGATTTTTGAATAGATTACATATTTGATTAAATGCCCGATAGTAACAAAAGGAAATGCCCAAAATAGAAAATTTCTGTATTTCATAATTTCAAATGCAGAATAAGGGTCTCTCTTTTGTATAAGGTAACCGATAAAAAATAGGGCAATGGCTAATATTATGAGTCCTATCTTATTTACTTTTATTCTATTTAAGAAATAAAGCATTATTACGGCTCCAATGAGCGAAACTAAATACCACAAGTGAAAAAATCCGTTAGTAACTGTTATTATTAGAGATTTAATATCATTTTTAAAATAGGGGTAATACCAAGGGATATATAACAATGTCCAAACAATATATAATATTACTAATTTAGTTAGATATTTACCTGTTTTCTCTCGGCTGGTTATATTAAGATAGTACCCATTTATTATAAAAAAAAGAGGCACTCCTATTTTTGTTAAGCCATATGATATTTCCCAGCCAACGATGTATCCAATATTGTCAAGTATACTACCGTTTTGAGGAGCATAGATGCTAACAAAAGGGCAATGTATCATGATAATTAAGATACTTAATCCTATTTTGAAGTAATCAAGAGTGATATTCCTCTTATTTATAGTACTACTCTCCAAAATAATCCTTTTTATCTCTTTTTCGATTGTACAACTTTTTACTTTTATGTACTTTGGTTATAGCTGTAAAACCGACATTGGTTTCTAATTGAGTTTCTCGATCTGCTTTTTTTACAGCCTTTATGTAATCTTGAATAGTTATTTTTCCTCTTTCTTGATTTTTCTTCTTTTTCATTTAAAATCACGTTAAATATTTAATGCGGTGCTTTAGGCCATAGCTGTCTATGTCTATCAACGCAATAAAAGGTCTGAGACCTTAGGGGTTTCTTGTTTGTCCGCTACCTTCAATAATCCATTTATAGCTACAAAGTTCTTGTAGAGCCATAGGACCTCGAGCGTGCATCTTTTGTGTGCTGATTCCTATTTCTGCTCCAAGTCCGAATTGAGAACCGTCAGTAAATGCTGTGGAAGCATTTACGTATACACATGCTACATCGATGAGAGACTCAAACAGAATGATTGCCGACTCATCTTCGGTTATAATGGCTTCGCTGTGTTTTGATCCATATTTTGAAATGTGATCAATAGCATCATGGATATTATTTACTGTTTTAACAGCCATCTTATAGTCTAGAAATTCAGTTCCAAAACTATCAGTGGATGCCTCTTTTAATAATTTGGATGGGTAATGCCCATGTAAGCTTTCATATGCTAATTTGTCAGCATAAATTACAACATGATCATTCTTTAGATTTTCACATATGTATGGTAGATCATTCAACCTATCTTTATCGATAACAAGGCAATCAAGAGTGTTACATACGCTTACTCGTCTTGTTTTTGCATTATGTACTATTTGTTGAGCAATGTCTTTATTTCCTGTTGTGTGGAAATAGGTATGGCATACTCCTGCACCAGTTTCTATAAAAGGGATACGTGCATTATCTCTCACATAATTAATAAGAGAACTACCTCCTCTAGGTATAATAAGGTCTACATAATCTCTTGCACTTAAGAGTTCGTCAATAACTTCTCTATCATTAGGTAAGAGTGTGCATATATTGGGATTTGCATCGTAATCATCAAGAACGCCTCTTATTATTTCGACTATAGCTCGATTTGAAAAGGTGGCATCGGAACCTCCTTTTAATAGACATACATTTCCGGATTTGAAACATAGCGAGAATACGTCAAAGCAAACATTTGGGCGAGCTTCAAATATAACTCCGATCACTCCAAATGGAACTGCTTTTTTTGTTAAGTGTAAACCATTATCAAGCGTTTTATTATCGAGAATTCTACCAATAGGAGAGGGGAGGTTAATTATATTTCGAATATCAGAAACAATTCCCATAATACGTTCTTCGGTGAGTTTTAATCTGTCGTATTTAGGATTATCTTTATCCATTCTTTGCAGGTCCTTTAGGTTCTCTGAAAGAATATAATGTATTTTTGCTTCCGTTTCCTTTGCAATAGCTTCCAGTAAAGAATTGATTTGTTCATCCTTTAAAAGAAGTAAATTTCGTCCTGCTGTTTTGGCTGCTTCAAACAGCTGTTTCGTGTCGTCCATTTTGTTTATGATTTATCAATATATAAGTAGTCGTAATGTATAATTGGTTTTTCATTACTCTTGCCTATAAGTTTTTCTACGGTTTTACTATCAAAAGCAATACGACCAACTCCGATTTGCTTTTTCTTATTATCAATAATTTTTACTATATCGTCCACTTCAAAGTCTCCCTCTATTTTTACTATACCAACAGGTAGTAGGCTAACAGCTTTTTCACTGATGAGAGCTTCTTTTGCACCATCGTTGATATGTACTTCACCTTTGGCAAAGCTTTCTGAATGTGCAATCCATTTCTTAACATTAGAAACTGCCTTTTTAGAAGGTTTGAATCGTGTGCATATAGTTTTAGGATCAGAAATGAGATTCAATAATATATCATCTTTCTTTCCGTTAGCTATTATTACTTCTATGCCTTCTTCAGCTATCTTTCGGGCAATATTGTATTTAGTTTGCATTCCTCCACGTCCCGATGTCGATTTAGAGGTTTGTATAAACTCTTCTATCTGATCTTTCTTAGGATCTATTTCAGCAATTACGCTCGCTTTAGGGTCAACAGGGTTGCCATTATATATACCATCAATATTACTTAATATAATTAATGTTTGGCAATTCATCATTGTTGCAACTAAACCTGATAATTCGTCATTGTCTGTGAACATTAATTCGTTGACCGAAATGGTGTCATTTTCATTAACAATGGGTGTTACTCCATTTTGAAGCATAACAGTCATGCAATTACGTTGATTGAGGTAATGTCGACGAGTTGCAAAATCTTCTTTGGTTGCTAATATCTGACCACAAACAATATTATAGTTATCAAAAAGTGTAAAGTATTGATTGATAAGCTTTACTTGACCTATTGCCGAGTATAATTGTCGGGCAGAAACTACGTCTAATTTAGACTTTGGACTAATTGTTGATTTACCTGATGCCACGGCACCTGATGAAACAAGAATAATTTCAATCCCCGATTTACGTAATGCGGCAATCTGATCGACTAATGCAGACATTCGGGTAACATCTAATGTGCCATCCTTTCTGGTTAGTACATTACTGCCTATTTTTATAACTATTCGGTTCTTTTTTGAATTTTCCTTTTTCATTTTATATAAAATAATTACAATCTTATTTATCAAGATCTTATCAGTTGATATATACTTGGTGGTTTATTAAACTATTCCAAGAGATAAATAAGTTTGTGACCTCACAAAGTTAATAAAATCTCGAATCAAAAAAATACCTGCCTATTGTAATATAGGCAGGTATCTATAAAGAGTTTTCTTATTTTTCTTTCATCTTTATCTTTTTCGTATTTCCGCCCGTTTTATTTTACCACTAATTGTCTTGGGGAGTTCTTCCACAAATTCTATAATTCGCGGATATTTATAGGGGGCAGTAACTTTTTTTACATGGTCTTGTATCTCTTTAATAAGAGCTTCTCCAGCTTTAGCTTTGTAATCGGATGCTAAAACAATAGTTGCTTTTATTATCTGACCTCGTATTTCGTCAGGTACACCTGTTATAGCACATTCTACAACAGCAGGATGAGTCATTAGTGCACTTTCTACTTCGAATGGTCCGATTCTGTAACCAGAGCTTTTAATAACATCATCGAGGCGACCTATAAACCAAAAATAACCATCTTCGTCTCTCCAGGCTACATCACCTGTGTGGTATACATTATCATAATATACCTGATTGGTAAGAGCTTCGTCTCTATAGTATCCCATAAATAACCCAAGAGGTTTTATCCCATTATTTGTTTTTATGACTACCTCGCCAGATTCTCCTTCTTCAGCAGAACGTCCTTCAGCAGTGATAAGATCAATATCGTAAGCAGGATTAGAAACACCCATTGCTCCGGGTTTAGGTTCTAACCAAGGGAAGGTTATAATGGTAGGAGTAGTTTCTGTTTGTCCGAATGCCTCCATCATTTTGATTCCAGTAGCCTTATAGAATGCCTCAAATACCGATGCATTGAGGGCTTCTCCGGCTGTTGTGCAATACTTAAGAGACGATAAATCGTATTTGCTGATATCGTCACGAATCATAAATCGATAAACTGTGGGAGGTGCACAAAATGATGTGATTTTATATTTTTCGATCAATTCAAGCATTTTAGCTGATGTGAATTTTTCGTGATCGTAAGCTACTACTGTTGCCCCAACAATCCATTGTCCGTATAGTTTTCCCCATACTGCTTTTGCCCAACCTGTATCAGATACAGTTAAGTGTACACTGTCTTCCGTGAGGTTATGCCAATATTTTGCTGTAACGATATGTCCCAATGGATAGGTGAAATTGTGGATTACCATCTTTGGTTCACCTGTAGTTCCTGAAGTAAAATAAAGTATCGAAATATCTTCGTTGTTATTTACATGTTCAGGACGAGCGAATGGTTTTGCATTATCTAATCCTTTATAGAAATTTTTCCAACCATCGGGTGTATTATCTCCCCATGTAATAAGATGTTTTATGGTAGGAGATTGTGATAATGCTTCATCTACATGTTTGCGGATAAGATCGTCATCTGTTGTTACAATAGCTTTTATATCAGCTGCATTGTTTCTGTAAATAATATCTTTTGGAGTTAACAAATGTGTAGCAGGAATTGCTACAGCTCCTATTTTATGTAGTCCGACAATAGCAAACCAAAACTCGTAACGTCGTTTTAGTATTAACATCACTTTATCTCCTTTGCCAATACCTAGTGATTGGAAGAATGATGCAGCCTTGTCGCTCTGTTCTTTTATATCTTGAAATGTAAAGTCTATATGTTCTCCTTCTTCATTAGACCAGCAAAGTGCAATCTTAGAAGGTTTTGTTTTTGCCCATTCATCTACAATGTCATAGGCAAAGTTAAAGTTGTCGGGAATATTTACGTGAAAATTATTTTTGAAATCCTCGGTAGATGTAAATTCTATTTGTTTTAAAAATTTCTCTAGCATAGTTTCTTTAAATTAGGGTCTTAGACCTATTTGTTGAAAGTAATTTGAAAATACTTAATTGTTGTCTTACTTTAGTAAAAAAAACTACAATTACAGTTTTTATTTACCAAAGCAATAAAAAAGTGTGATACCTTAAACTATTACTGCTAAAAATTTGACAGGCTTACCATCTAAAGCTTTCATCCCATGAGGTAAGCTGGGGTCGAAGTAGAGGCTGTCGCCTTTTTCTAGAATAAGATCTTTTCCATTGATCTGGAGTAAGAGTCTACCTTTAAATACCAGGTTAAATTCTTGTCCGGAGTGTTTACTTAGGTGGATTGGTGTATCATCAGCTTTGGGTTCTACTGTAACTATAAAAATATCAGCCTTTCTGTTTGCGAACCCTGTTGCTAAAGCCTGATATTGGTATTCTTCAACACGTTTGATTGCTAACCCTTTTTCTTTTCGTGTAATAGCATAGCTATTCATACGGGGTTCTTCATCAAACATGAGAGTTGTAATGTCTACATTGTACTGTGTGGCAATTTTTTTGAGTAGGCTGATAGAAAAATCTTTCTTCCCTGCTTCGTACTCGATATAGTCTTCGAGCGGAATGTCACATGATGCTGCAAAATCAGCTTTTGTAAGCTCTAACGCATCACGTAAACCTTTAAGTCGCAGACCAATTTGTTTTAATTCGTCATTCATCAGAATATATATGTTTAATGGTGATTATGTAAGTAATCTAAAATATAAACGTTATTCTTTAAAATCTAAAAAGCCATTATTTTATTGAAATAATTTGAAAGCTTTATAGCTTAATGCTCCCAAAGTTAGTGAAAAGTTTTCTACACCTGTAAAAAAGTGAAGACTATTATCTGTCCTAATTAGGGCAGTCGTCTAGCGCAAAATTTATATATTTGCATCCAAATGAATTATGTGCTAATCGTATGAGTAAACATAAAAACCTTATATTTTATATATCAGTTATAGGTGTATTATCTGTTATAATCTATTTTGTATTGTCTTTAGGTCAGAATCAATTACAACCATCATTGGATGGGAATGAGATTGTTAGTCAACATTCGGCATGGACCAATTTTTCTACATCCGTTATTCAAGAAGCAACGGGTTCTACGGCTTTATTAATTCTACAAATAATTGTTATTCTCTGTTTTGTACGTCTGTTTGGTTGGGTTTGTCAAAAGATTGGACAACCAACTGTTATTGGCGAGATTATAGCAGGTATTGTACTAGGTCCATCTCTTTTAGGAGCATTCTTTCCTGAAATGTCGGAGCTTATCTTTCCTGAGTCATCCATAGGTAGTATAAAACTTCTTAGTGAAATAGGTTTGATTCTCTTTATGTTTATTGTAGGGATGGAATTAGATCTAAAGGTCTTGAAAAATAGAGCTAATGATGCTGTACTGATAAGTCATACTTGTATTGCTATTTTATTTACATTAGGTATTATCTTCTCGTATTTTATCTATCCTTACTTTTCTCACCCCAATGGGCATTTTGTGTCCTTTGCCTTATTCATGGGAATCGCAATGAGTATAACGGCCTTTCCTGTATTAGCAAGGATTGTGCATGAGAGAGGATTAAATAAGACTCCTCTGGGTGCTATGGTGATAACTTGTGCTGCGGTTGATGATATTACGGCTTGGTGTCTTTTAGCGGCAGTTATAGCTATCGCAAAGGCGGGTACTTTTGTAAGTTCTTTATATGTGATCTTTTTTGCAGTGGTATATGTTATTTTGATGTTCAAATTGGTACGTCCTTTCTTACAGAGAGTTGCCGATCTGCAAACATCAAAAAATATTATAAGTAAGTCAATTATAGGTATCTTCTTTTTAGTATTATTTCTATCTTCTTATCTAACCAGTATAATTGGTATTCACCCCTTGTTTGGTGCTTTCTTAGCAGGAGTTATAATGCCTCCTAACATCAATTTTAGAAAACTATTTATAGATAAGATTGAGGATATTTCATTGGTGATACTCCTTCCTTTATTCTTTGTATATACGGGTTTGAATACACGGATAGGCTTGTTGAATGACGGCTATCTTTGGATGATCTGCGGAATAATTATTTTAATTGCTACTACGGGTAAACTTGTGGGAGGGGCTTTAGTTTCGAGGTTCATCGGTTTTGATTGGAAATCGAGTATGACCATAGGGGCATTGATGAACACCAGAGGGTTAATGGAGCTTGTGGTACTTAATATAGGTTATGATCTGGGGATTCTTACACCCGAAGTATTTGCTATGATGGTCGTAATGGCTCTTGTTACAACTTTTATGACAAGCCCCCTTCTTGATCTTATTGACAGAATCTTTAAAAATAAAGTTCCGGCAAATATCACAGAACGCAAAGTATATAAAATATTAGCTCCGTTTAAGAATATTGAGCTAGGGGAAAAGCTGCTACTGATAGCTAATTCTTTTGTGAAGAAGAGTCAAAACTATTCAGAGATCAATATGGTACACTTTACCCCTGGTAATAATCTGTATCAGTATAGTATAGAAGACGAAGAGCGTGACACTTTTGAGCCTATTCTAGAAAAGGCTCGTGAATTGGGTCAGCCAGTTAATACAATGTTTGAAGTAGCCTCCGAACCTTTTGCCAAAATAGTAAAACTATCTAATGATGGCGATTATGATCTTTTGTTGATTGGTGCACATTATTCTATATATCAAGGAAATTTATTAGGTCAGTTTTTAGGTCTCTCTACTAAATTATTACGTTTTCCTGCTCATCTATTCTCATTCTTAAAGAAAAATAAGAGGGTG
Source organism: Dysgonomonas sp. HGC4 (assembly GCF_001261715.1). Lineage (GTDB taxonomy): Bacteria > Bacteroidota > Bacteroidia > Bacteroidales > Dysgonomonadaceae > Dysgonomonas_A. The sequence continues at coordinate 27,024 of NZ_CVRU01000054.1, forward strand.
ACGAATCGCGATGTCTTATCGTTGGGTGATGGAACACATTCTGTCTTGAAAAATAGTAATTTGTCGGTTGGCATATTTATTGATAGAGGTTTAACAGAGATCAAAAATGTTATAGTTCCCATTCTTGATGAAGACGACATCTTCGTTGGAGATTTTATGGAACGCCTTACTCAGAATTCATATGTTCGTATAACCCTTTGGGATGCAATTGGTTTGATGGATAATTCTATTGAATTTGTAAAGAGCGTTAGAGGTATTAAGGCGGTTAATCCTTACTTGTTTCAATTGTGGAACAATAACATTCCGATAGATGTTGATATTTTTAAGAAGCACGATTTATTGATGGTGAGCTTAAAGAGTTGGAAAAACCTAAGAGAGAGATATCCCTCATGGGAAAAAGATGTTCCATCTACTTTAATATTAAACGATTGATATAAGTGCCTAGTTTATCACTAATAATGCTGAATCGAAATTATGGATTATAAAAATGCACTTACATATAAGAAAGAGGTATTTGAGAAACTGTCAAAAAGGCAGTTGAAAGATGCTTTTGAACTATTGACAAAGTTGGTAGTAAATACTCAAGATTGGCATGCCTCGGAGAAACTAAGTGAGTTAGAAACCAATTACAAATACATGTTGCATTATCAGTTTGAGGATACAGTTGATCCTCAAAAGGATACTATTTACAATACTATTCTAAGGACTTTATATGAGCTTACTGATGATGCCTCAGATGAATTATTGACGATAGATTCGTCTAATATTTTTTACGAACGATTGAGAATTAATACAGTTCGCACACCCTTAACTTTGAGTGAAATAAAAAAGCAACTGAAAGATGTAACTGAATCTTGGGCTTTGGCTGATCTTCTGGAAGCTGGAGATATTAAGCAGGCAAAGTTGCGAGAGTTATCGGTTAAAAGAGAGCGCACCGGATCTGAGCTATTTAATTATATGTTTATTTCGGCACGAGCAAGCGAGCAAGATGAGGCTGAGTATATATCTTTCCTCAATCAAGAGGAAGTTCCAGTTCGTGAGAAATTATTATTTATATCAGCTTTGACACTGAATTTATTTCATCGTTTTGATGGACGTAAACTTTGTGTGTTGATGAATGCTTGTCAATCTGAAGAAAATTCTATTAGGTTGCGTGCTATAGTTGGCCTTATCATTGTTTTGCAGATGTATGATGTACGTTGGCAATTATATCCTGAGTGCCAATTCAAGTTAGATGCTTTAGCCGAGGATGAAACTTTTCGAAGATCGGTGCTAGCTGTTGTAAAACAATTGATTCGCTCACGCGAGACAGAAGAAATTAGCCGTAAGTTGACAGAGGAAATTATACCTGAGATGATGAAATTCAATTCGCTTGCTGGCAAAAAATTGAATATGCAGGATTTGATGGGTGAAACTGATTTTGCAGATAAAAATCCGGATTGGCAAAAAGAACTCGAAAATTCGGGATTGGCTAATAAATTACAAGAGTATTCGAGCTTACAAATGGAGGGGGCAGACGTTTTTCACTCTACATTTTCGAGTTTAAAGAATTTTCCATTCTTTGGCGAACTTAGCAATTGGTTTTTACCTTTTGATGCTCAATATTCGGAACTTCAACCTCTGTTTTCGGACAAAGAAGGCTTAAATGCATTATTGCAAACCGCTGTTCTGAATTCATCACATATGTGTAATTCAGATAAGTATTCGTTTGCATTTAGTCTGATGCAAATACCATCGAGCCAAAGACAAATGATGGCGGGGCGTTTTGGTGAAGAGTCGGATCAGTTAAAAGAAATGCAAAAGGAAGCCGAATCACTAAACTCTAAAGTGGGTGAGGAAATAATATCTAATCAATATATTCAAGATTTATATCGCTTCTTCAAGCTATATCCATATAAAAATAACTTCTTTGATATATTCAAATTGAGGTTAAACTTTTATGATAAAAAATCTATCAGCCCATTGATTTCAGATCATAACAGTATGCTGCAAATTGCAAACTATTGTTTTGATAAAAATTTCTTTTCTGAGGCTTTAGGTATTTATCAAAAATTGATAGATAACGGTGCTTTTGAATCAGATCTTTGGCAAAAGTTGGGTTACTGTAAACAAATGCTCGATGATCTGAAAGGGGCATTGGATGCTTTTTTACAAGCCGAATTATTGTCTCCTGATAATTCTTGGATTATAAAGAGAATTGCACAGGTTTATAAGTCGTTGAAGGATCCACAACGTGCGTTGGAGTACTATCAACGTGCAGCTCAGCTGAATCCTAATAATTTGAATCTGGAGCTAAATATCGGTCATTGCTATTTGGATTTAGGAGAGTATGATAAGGCATTGAATTGCTATTTCAAAATAGAGGTCTTAGATAGTAAAAGCTCTAAATCGTGGCGTCCTATTGCTTGGACTGCATTTCTTTTAAGAAAGTTTGAGTTGGCACAACAATATTACCAACAGATATTGGCTGATAAACCTAATGTTCACGATTTCTTAAATGCAGGTCATGTAGAGTTGTGTTTAAATCACAAGAAAACAGCATTAGATTTTTATTTAAAGGCCGTAAGAAAATCATCTGACTTTAATCAGTTTGTAGCCTTATTCGAAGAGGATGCTAAAGAACTTATAGCAGCGGGAGTAGACTCATCGTTCTTTCCGTTCCTATTAGACGAATTAAGGTATAAACTCGACTAAAGAGTTTATACCTTAATTTTGGTTTAATATAAGATATGGAGTTTTAATCGCAAGGTATTCCAAATAAATCTAATCCATCTGTCCATACAGGAACGACTGTTCCATCTTTTTCTAATCTGAATATTGCACGTGAAGGAAAGAAGCATTCGGTATTGTCGAAACTAAATGTATCTCTCCACTTAAAATCATCTGTATAAGTAAAATACAGATTCCCTATATTAGCATATACTTTAGTCGGTATATTGTCAGCGTAGTCTGCTTCAATATTGCTGTAATAGTCATTTATTTTAGCTTCTGCCTCTTTGTAGTTTCGTCCGTAAACTAATTCTATCTTTTTATCGCTGGCAAAAATCGGCTTTCCGTTTTTGCTTGAATCGAAACCGTTTAGTGTGAATGCAAATATATTGGTTTTGCATTCATCCAATCCAAAAATAACTTTTTGGGGTTTCAGAACATCAAAGCCTTTTGTGCCATACACGTAAAAGTCTTTCTCTACATGTGGTTTCATCTCTTTCTCTACTTTTTCATTATATAGCAGACTATATACTCCTAGACTATCGACTATCTGTACTCCTCTAATGGGTATTGCTTCATCGAATTGAGAGTAAAACCAATTTGCCTTAATAGAGTCTTGTTCCTCTATTCTGTCAAATATTTTATCGAAAACCGTAGCAGAGTCAGTTTCTGCATAATTAATAACAATAGCAGTTGTCTTAGGAGATAATTCGTATACTGAGTATACTGCATTTCCTTTTAAGACTTTGTCGTTTATGCCAGTTGCGGCAGCGTTCTGAGTTGGATGTAAGATACCAAGGATAATAAGAGTACTTAAAAGATATAAGCTTCTCATAAATAGGGGTTTTCTTAATTTGATTAAAAGAAATTTGTTTGCAAATATAAATAATAATTTGCTGTAAAATATCTATTGCTATATTTTATAGTTTTATGAGCCTTTGATAGTTATGCTAACTCGATAAATAATAAGGTCTGGGACTTCAGTATGATGTATTTGAGAAAAAATGATGAGAATTTGAAGATGTTTAAAATAATAAAAGGAGATTTTTCACAAAATCTCCTTTTATGAGTTAATTTAGGTATTAGTGTTTAAGGTAAAAAGATTGTTTTAGGTTATCGATACAAAGAAACATGTTTATTGTATAAGTTCCAAGTGAAAATTTATATTGTAAAACATGTTTTATATTCTATTATCATTAAAATGTTTTGATTATATTAAATTGTGTTGAAAAGACCCATAAAGCCTACTTTGCTTTTATTTTTTTATAAGTATATTTACAACATAGAAACAAATTTAATAAAATATTACAAAGAAAAAAATGATGAAAAAGGCTTTATTGTTACTTTTTTCGGTTATTACTACTTTTTCGACAGGCTTTGCATGTACAAGTTTGTTGGTAGGAAAAGCAGCATCAACTGACGGTTCTACTATGATAACTTATTCTGCTGATTCTTATTCTCTATATGGAGAATTATATCATTGGCCAGCAAAAAAATATGCACCGGGAGAAATGCTGAAAGTATACGACTGGGATTCGGGTAAATTTTTAGGTGAAATAAAGCAAGTAGCCGAGACTTATAATGTTGTAGGAAATATGAACGAGTATCAGCTGACTATTTCTGAATCTACATTTGGAGGACGTGATGGTTTGGTTGATCCTGATGGTATTGTGGATTATGGCAGTCTTATATATATTACCTTACAACGCGCTAAAACAGCTCGTGAGGCTATAACAGTGATGACTGATCTTGTTGCTGAATATGGCTATGCAAGTGGCGGCGAGTCTTTTTCTATTGCTGATCCTAACGAAGTGTGGGTGATGGAAATGATTGGAAAAGGAAAAGGCAATAAAGGTGCGGTTTGGGTTGCTGTACGTATTCCGGACGATTGTATTTCGGCACATGCAAACCAAGCACGTATACAGCAATTCCCATTGAAGGGTTCTAAGGATTGTCTTTATTCGAAAGATGTGATTTCTTTTGCTCGCGAAAAAGGATATTTTTCAGGAAAAGATGCAGACTTTAGTTTTGCAAAGGCCTATAATCCTCTAGACTTTGGTGGACAACGTTATTGTGAGGCTCGTGTTTGGAGTTTCTTTAATCGTTTTAATAAAGATATGGCAGGATTTGTTACTTATGCTTTAGGGCAAACACATGAGCCAATGCCATTGTATATTAAACCTGATAGAAAAGTAAGTCTGACCGATTTGAAAGATATGATGAGAGATCATTACGAAGGTACTCCATTAGATTGGCGTTTTGATAGTGGTGCAGGACCTTTTGAGGCTCCTTATCGTTGGGCTCCGCTAGAGTGGGAGGTCGATTCGGTGAAATACTGTAACGAGCGTCCTATTGCAACACAACAAGCTGGTTTTGTATTTGTATCTCAAATGCGTTCGTGGTTACCTAATCCGATAGGTGGAGTGCTTTGGTTTGGTGTGGATGATCCTGCACATACTGTATTTACTCCGATGTATGCTTCTATAACACAAATACCCGAATCGTTCAGAGTTGGGAATGGCGATTTATACAACTTCTCTTGGACTTCTGCTTTCTGGATTAATAATTGGGTATCTAACATGGTTTATGGTAAATATAACTATATGCATCCAGATTTACTAAAAGTACAACAGGAGCTAGAGTCTAAATTTTTGTCTCAACAATCGGAGATTGAAAATAAGGCATCACAATTATATGCAGATTCTCCGGCTAAGGCTGTAGCTTACTTAACTGAATATAGTAATGAGCAAGCTCAGTACGCTTTTGATAAGTGGAAAAAATTGGGGGGATTTTTAACCATTAAATATATGGACGGAATTGTTCGCAAAGAAAAAGATGGAGAATTTATCCGTAATGAACATGGTAACCCATCGGCACCGCAACGTGTAGGGTATCCTCAAAAATTCTACGACGAAGTGGTTAAACAAACTGGAGATAGATATAAAGTTACAGAGTAACTAGTGTTATATGACTCGAAGTTAAAAAAAAGGTGTTGTTAAGTTTTTAACAACACCTTTAATTGAAATAGATAAAAGTGTATAAAGGAATAAGTGATTGTGAATTCTCTTTTTTTTGTTTTGATGTCAAAAATAGACTTAAGTATTTGCCGTTATAATTTATTATTAATAAGATGGACAATGTTCTAACTTTTTCTAAATCTGTCTTTCGTGGTTTTGGACAAATCATGCTACAAGCCAACTATTGGACAGGAATACTTTTTCTTATTGCCATTTGTTATGATTCGATATGGATGGGAGTCGCTGCGCTGCTCAGCAATATAGTAGGAGTTTTGACAGCGAAGATTCTTAAATTCGACAAAACCAATATCGAAGATGGTTTTTATGGTTTCAATGCAACTTTAGTTGGCGTTGCCCTGGTTTTCTATTTTCAGTTTAATATCTGGGTTGCATTGGCAATTATTATAGGATCTGCTATGAGTACAGTATTGATGGAGATTGCTCTTCGCAAGAAGTTTCCGGCTTTTACATTTCCATTCATTTTGGTTACTTGGGTTCTTCTATTTATTCTAAGTATTCCTCACTTGGCTCTACCTACAGTGTCGGAGCATTTTGTGGATATTACTGCACTGGAAGACTTTTGGATTGAAGGTCACGCCTTCGGACAAGTTATATTTCAGGGAAGTGTTATTGCTGGTCTCATTTTTATAATTGCTGTATTTATTAATTCACCTATAGGTGCATTATATGGATTTGTGGCTTCTATCATCAGTGTGGCTATATCACATCACTTTCATGAACCTGTGGATCAGATTACTGCCGGTATTTTCAGTTTTAATGCAGTATTATGCGGTATTGCCTGTAGTGGTCTTAAGCCCCGTGATGGTATTTATGTGTTTATTGCGGTTGTTTTGTCTACCCTTATCGACATATGGATGATAGACCATGGCTGGACTACATTGACATTTCCGTTCGTACTTTCTATGTGGATAGTATTAGTAATCAAGAAATATACTTCTAATATAAACTTGCTATCAAAGGATAAATAACTCCTGTTATTTCCAATTATAATAAAGATTGCCCATATGTTGTATTTACATATGGGCAATTTATCTTCTACAATTGATAAATTTATTTGCTTTTAACTGATGTGATTGAATAGTATTCAACCTATTTTATAAAAGGAAGAAGTTTCTTCTGTTCACCGTAAATTGAGTGACGAAATCTATGGTGGATTATCATTCAAAAATGATTGTTTTATGGGCATTATAGAGAGTCGTGGTATGTCTTGTTTAATAATTGAGGTATTGTGTGGACACGTATGTAAGATATGGCTAAAATCGCAGATATCTACTTTTGATATAACTTTATTACTTGTTCTGTTAAAAGTACTATCTTCATTGAAAATGTTCTTTTTGTGTCATATTTGGCTGACAAGTTGGCAGTGAATAGCTGAAATAAATGTTAGCTTTGATTCATAGCTTGTTAAACGCTGTTAAGCGTAAATTTTACTGGTTAAAAGTGTTAAAAAATGGAGATAGTCGTACAAATGTGAATGTTTTTTGTTTATACATTTGAAGAAAGAAATTGAATGATTTTTTTAAAATAAAAACGAATTAGATATGAGTAAATTTTGGAAAAGTGCCTCTACTTATATGGTAGCTGCATTGATTAGTATTGGTGCTTCTTATGGCACATATAGTTACTTAAATAGCCGATCTGATTATAGTGGTGCTGATGTATTTAATTATGGACAAGGTTTTGACCAGAAGAATGTGCATCTGACTTCTTTAACAGCAGAAGGCTATCCTGATTTTACTAAAGCTGCTGAGAGTTCTATTCATGCAGTGGTGCATATCAAGTCTACTGTGAAGTCAACAGAAGTAGCAGGACGTCGCCAAAGACAAATGGTAGATCCTTTTGAGTATTTCTTTGGATTTGGTGACCGAGGTGGTTCCGAATACATGAATCCTCAGCCAAGTGTCGGTTACGGATCGGGAGTTATTATTTCTAAAGATGGTTATGTAATTACAAATAACCATGTGATCGATAAAGCTACGGAGATAGAGGTTACAATGAATGATAACAGAAAATTTCCGGCTAAGCTTGTTGGAGCCGATCCTACAACAGATATTGCTTTGTTGAAGATTGAAGGAGCTGAATTTCCTTATATACCATTTGGGAGTTCGGATGACTTGAAGGTTGGAGAATGGGTATTAGCTGTTGGTAATCCTTTTAATCTAACTTCTACCGTAACTGCGGGAATCGTTAGTGCCAAAGGACGTGGAGGTATAGGTGCAGGAAAGCCTGGAGGAGATATGACTATTCAGTCTTTTATCCAAACTGACGCAGCTATAAACCCAGGTAACAGTGGTGGTGCATTGGTGAATACTAATGGACAATTGATTGGTATTAATACAGCAATATATTCTCAAACCGGAAACTTTGCAGGGTATGGATTTGCTGTTCCTATCTCAATTGCAGGAAAAGTCGTGGCTGATATTAAAGAGTTTGGAACCGTTCAACGCGCTGTTCTAGGTGTTATGATTAGCGATGTAGCGGCAGTTGAAGATATAAGCCCAGAGAAAGCTAAAAACCTGAAAGTTAAGGAGGGTGTTTATGTAGGAGGTTTTGCAGATCGTAGTCCGGCAAAAGAAGCAGGTGTATTAGAAGGCGATGCTATTGTTGCTATAAACAAAACTAAAGTTCGTAATGTAGGAGAACTTCAAGACTTAGTAAATAGATATCGTCCTGGCGATAAAGTAGAATTGACTATTGACAGAAATGGAAAACAATCTACTATTGCGGTAACTTTAAAGAATAGTTCAGGTAGTACTTCAGTTGTGAAGAAAACCGATGGCTTGGCATCTGTAGGGGCTGCATTTAAGAATCTCTCAGAAGAGCAAAAGAGACAATATGGTGTAAGCTATGGTGTGGAAGTTGCTGGCGTGGATGATAATGGTAAGTTTAAAAAAGGTGGCATTACTAAAGGTTTCATTATTATGAAAATTAATAATAGATCAGTATCATCTGCCGAAGAAGCAGAGCAAATCATAGAAGCAGTAGCTCAAAGTCAAGATAAAGGATTATTTATCTCAGGATTCTATGCAAATGGAAGAACCAAGTATTATGCGATTGATTTGAATGAGTAATAGTAACTCTAAATCGAATTAACAAAGTATAACGTTTAGCTCTTCGATCAAAATGAGGAGTTAAACGTTATTATATTAAAGGAACAAAGATATATTACATAGAAGTGATTTTTATTATAATTAGGTGACCTAAAATTGATATTTAATTTATACCTTTGCACACTTGTTTGAAAAAAATTAATATTTAAAGCGAATAAATGAGACAGTTAAAGATTACAAAATCGATAACAAATCGAGAGAGTGCATCTTTGGATAAGTATCTTCAAGAGATTGGTCGTGAGGATCTTATCACTGTAGAAGAAGAGGTGGAGTTGGCTCAGGCTATTAAGCGAGGAGATAGAGCAGCGTTAGAAAAACTTACACGAGCTAATCTTCGTTTTGTGGTATCTGTGGCAAAACAATACCAAAACCAAGGATTGAGCCTACCTGACCTTATTAACGAAGGCAACTTAGGTTTGATTAAAGCAGCTGAGAAATTTGATGAGACTAGAGGATTTAAATTTATCAGTTATGCAGTTTGGTGGATTCGTCAATCTATTTTGCAAGCATTAGCTGAGCAGTCGCGTATAGTACGTCTTCCTTTAAATCAGGTAGGTTCACTAAACAAGATCAGCAAAGCTTTCTCAAAATTTGAGCAAGAAAATGAGCGTAAGCCCTCACCAGAGGAATTGGCAGAACAATTGGATATTCCAGTTGATAAAATTTCCGATTCTCTAAAGGTGTCAGGCCGTCATATTTCGATGGATGCTCCGTTTGTGGAAGGCGAAGATAATAGCTTACTTGATGTATTAGTGAATGATGATGCTCCTATTGCAGACCGTGCATTGATGAACGAATCTCTTCAACAGGAAATCGAAAGAGCCCTATCTACTTTGACCGAAAGGGAAAGTGATATTATCAAAATGTTTTTTGGTATAGGGTGTCAAGAGATGACATTAGAAGAAATTGGAGATAAATTCCAGTTAACGCGTGAGCGTGTTAGACAAATTAAAGAAAAGGCAATCAAACGATTACGCCAAAATTCGAGAAGTAAATTACTTAAGGGTTATTTAGGTTGAGAAAAACCTAAAACTCAAAATATATAAAGGGATTGCTATTTTAGCAATCCCTTTTTTTGCTCAAAAATATAAACACAACTTATTAAAAACTCTTTTTTCTTATATTTGTGTGACAAACTTCTGTTTTTACTTCTTAAAAATATCATAAATGGAATTATACTATTCATTTTCTATTCTTATCGTTATCGCTACGGTTTTTTCTTACGTGAACATACGGTTTCTGAAATTACCTTCAACTATTGGAATTATGGTTATCGCCATGATTGTTTCCATACTTTTGGTGTTTATCGGAAATTTGGTAACTACTGGACCTTTACAGGATTTTTCGACGTTGATAGGAAGTCTTAATTTCTCGGAAATATTGATGAATGGTATGCTTAATTTTCTGCTCTTTGCAGGAGCTATTCATATTAATATAAATGACCTTAAAGAGCAACGGGTGCCTGTTATTATATTTTCTACATTAAGTGTTATTATATCAACATTTGTAATTGGATTTGCACTGTATTTTCTGCTAAACAGATTGCTGCCCATGGTAGATTTGCATTTAGAGATTCCTTTTATATACTGTTTACTTTTTGGTTCGCTGATTTCGCCTACCGATCCTATTGCTGTATTGAGCATTCTGAAACAAGCGAATGTTTCGAAGTCTGTAGAAACTAAAGTTGCAGGAGAGTCACTCTTTAATGATGGTGTTGCGGTAGTAGTTTTTGCTGTGATACTAAAACTTGCGCAAGGAGAGTCGATAGATTTGTCTGTAACTAACATAGTTTGGTTGTTTGTAAAAGAAGCATGCGGAGGATTTCTAGTAGGGCTTCTGCTGGGTTATATTGCAGCTAAGGCTATGAGGACTGCCAATGATTATAAAGTCTCGGTATTAATAACTTTATCGGTGGTAATGGGTGGTTCATTGATTGTTCATGCAATGCATATTTCAGGACCTTTGGCAATGGTTGCTGCAGGTCTTATTATTGGTGAATCTAAAAGGAAGCGAAAAGAAAATGAAGAAAGTAATACCAGTAATCATGTTGGACACTTTTGGGAACTATTGGATGAGGTGTTCAATGCTATATTGTTTCTTTTTATAGGATTTGAACTACTTCTTATTCCTAATCTTCAAAATTATTGGTTGATAGGTTGTATTTGCATTGTCGTAGTTTTATTTGCTCGATATATCTCAATAAAAATCCCTACACTAATAATTCCATTTAAAGAAAAATTCTCGAGTGGTACTATAAAGATCCTCGTTTGGGGAGGACTTCGTGGAGGCGTTTCCATTGCTTTGGCTCTGTCTATAGCCGAAGGACCTTTTAAGCAAGTGCTTATAGCTGCAACCTATTTTGTGGTTGTGTTCTCTATTATAGTACAAGGGTTAACTATTGGTAAGTTGGCAAAGAAGATTAAAATTTCATAGAGTTATTCTTCTTGAATACATAGTGTGCAAACTGTAGCTTCGATAGCCATCAAAAGGTCTGTCGGAGCTATTTTTATCTGTAAACCCCTCTGTCCGGCACTAATGTAGATGTAGTCGAAATCTTTGCAGGTGGAGTGTATATATGTAGGAAATTTCTTTTTCATTCCAATAGGGGAGCATGCTCCTCTAATATATCCGGTTGTATTTAATAGGTCTTTCATTAATATCATGTGGCAACTCTTGTTTCCTGAGGCTTTGGCAGCCAGTTTAAGGTCTAGCTCTTCTGCTCCGGGAATTATGCATACAAAATACCCCGATTTGTCACCTTTAAGAACTAATGTTTTAAATAGCTGCTCTATGGGTTCGTTTAATTGTTCGGCTACGTGAACGGCACTAAGGTCAGATTCGTCCACCTCATAAGGAATAAGCTCGTAATCTATTTTTATTTTGTCCAGTAATCTGGCTGCATTTGTCTTATTGATTTTCATCTCTAAATAATTAGTTGCACTTTATTACAAAAGTAATTGTTGTGTAATATAGTCAGGTATTAAAATAATGTTAATTAATTTCTAAAATTGTAGGGTTTAGTTAAAACTAAGAGTGGAGCTACTTATTTGCCACGTAAATACATAAGATGTCAAATTTATTACTACATTTGTGAGTGCATAAGTAATTTTTAGACAGATGGGTTTAATTTCTTTCTCAAGTATCTTGGTTAGTATATTCATTTCTCTCTGAATTTGGTTCTTTGCTAAACACAATTATTTATTTTTTTTAATTACATTTTTTATGAACATTTTTATTGCAGGTTTAAGCTATAGTATTACAGATGCTGACCTAAACGATTTATTTGGAGAATACGGAGAGATTGCTTCTGCTAAAGTTATTATGGACAGAGAAACTGGTCGTTCAAAAGGTTACGGATTCGTAGAAATGAATGACGAAGCTTCAGGTCAAAAAGCTATTGATGAGTTGAACGGTGCTGAGTATGATGGCAGAACTATTTCTGTATCAGTAGCACGCCCAAGAACTGAAGGTGGCGGCGCAGGTGGTCCTCGTAGAAGCAATTCTGGCGGCGGATTCGGCGGCGGTGGCAACAGAAGAGGTGGTAACTCAGGTGGCGGTTTCAATCGTGAAAGATATTAATATTTAGAATATTATATAGAGCCATAAGAAAAGAGATAGTTTATACTATCTCTTTTCTGTTTTTTAGCAGCTTTTTTTACTAACTTTGTCTTATAAATAAGATCAAGTTTGATGTTGGGTGTAAAACGACTATACGTATATATATTACAGACATTTGTGCCAGTGTTTTTCATGACATTTGCCATTTCTTTGTTTATTATATTAATGCAATTTCTTTGGAAGTATGTTGAGGATATGGTCGGTAAAGGACTCGAAACTCATGTGCTTGCCGAATTGTTTACATATGCTGCACTATCGTTAGTGCCAATGGCATTGCCTTTAGCAATATTGCTGGCCTCTTTGATGACCTTTGGTAATTTGGGAGAGCGTTACGAGCTATTAGCTATTAAAGCTGCAGGTATATCTTTACTTAAAGCTATGCGCCCACTAATAATACTTATGGTATTGATTTGTGTAGGTGCTTTCTTTTTTCAGAATAATGTCATTCCTAAGATTAATGTGAAGCTTCGGTCATTAATGATTTCGGTAAGACAGAAATCTCCCGAATTAGATATTCCCGAAGGCTCTTTTTACTCAGGAATAGAGAATTACAATATTTTTGTAAAAACTAAAGATAAAGAAACAGGTACATTACGTGATGTAATGATCTATGATGTATCCAAAGGTTTCGATAATATGGCTGTAATTGTTTGCGATTCAGCTAAAATGAAAATGTCTTCTAATAAAGACTATTTGCAATTGAATCTGTTTTATGGACAGCAATTTTCTAATTTCAAACAGTCAGGTTTAGATAATGCTTCGGCTGCTCGAAATGATAAATTTGTGCCATACAGCCGCGAGAATTTTAAAGAAAGGCAGGTTATTATTCCTTTCGATGCAAATTTCAACAGAATGGACGAGTCATCGATGGATGGAACTCAGATTGCAAAGAATGCTTCGCAGTTGAGAGCTTCAATAGATTCTCTTTCAATAATAGTAGATAGTTTGAATATTAATGACCGAAAGGTTATGCTTAATTATACTTATTTGTCGTACCGTAATAATTATCAGATGGATACGACTAAAATAAAAGAAGAAAATAATGCATCATTTGCATATAGTCTTGATTCGGTAATGAATTCTCTTTCTCCTTCCGAAAAGACAAGTGTATATACTGATGCGATGTCTAGAGCCGAAGCTAATAAGAATGATTTTATGTTTCGCTCGATTTCGAAGATCGATACTCAAAAAAAGATACGACAACATAATGTAGAATTACAGCGTAAATTTACGTTATCTTTTGCCTGCTTGGTCTTCTTTTTTATTGGGGCTCCATTGGGTGCAATTATAAGGAAAGGAGGGTTAGGAATGCCAGTTGTGGTATCCGTTATCTTATTTATAATCTATTATATAATAGATAATCTGGGCTATAAAATGGCAAGGGATGGTGTTTGGGCTGTGTGGCAAGGTGTCTGGCTGAGCTCTTTCATTTTATTCCCTCTAGGTGTATTTATAACCTATAAAGCTATTAATGACTCTGCATTGTTTAATGCTGATGCTTATAGAAACTATTATGTGAAGGTCTTTGGAGATCGCAGTCTTATGACTGTTGAAGAACTTTACTCTAACTTTAATAAGCGGGCAAAGGATGCCTTGAAGGCCTTTGCTGTTTTTGTAGTAGTATCGGCAGTGCATATGGTTACAAAAGGTTTTATTAGTTCAACCTTTTCAATTCTACAATGGATAAGTGGGATATTATATTTATTTTTACTTATTGAGATATTTTTTACTCGACAAGAGTTTTATTCTCGATTAAAAGAGAAGATCGAAATGTCAGGTATCATTTTGAATTTTACGATAGGAATACCATTTTATTTTGTTTTGTATTTTTCTCAACGAAATAAAATGAAGAAGCTGTTGCTATCAAAACAAGAACAAAAAATAACAATAAATATTTAAGATATTATGTTGGAGATAAAGTTAGATACTATCGAGGAAGCGATAGAAGAAATAAAAAAAGGGAACTTCGTAGTTGTGGTTGACGACGAAGACCGTGAAAATGAAGGTGACCTAATTATTGCAGCAGAAGCAATTACTCCTGAAAAGGTGAACTTTATGGAGACTCATGCTAAGGGGCTTCTTTGTGTTCCTTTGACTGGTGAGAGATGCGACGAGTTGGATTTACCAATGATGGTTACAAGTAATACTTCGGTACATGCCACACCTTTTACTGTATCAGTAGATTTATTAGGACATGGTTGTACTACAGGTATTTCTTCATTCGATAGATCTCAGACTATCTTAGCTCTTGCGAAAGCAGAAACAAAAGCGGAAGATCTAGGACGCCCTGGACACGTATTTCCTTTACGTGCAAGAGATAAAGGTGTTTTGAGCCGTATTGGTCACACCGAAGCAGCTGTAGATTTAGCAAAACTGGCAGGACTATATCCTGCAGGTGTTTTAATAGAAATAAAGAATGAAGATGGAGCAATGGCTCGCCTTCCAGAATTGATGAAATTCTCAAAAGACTTTGGTCTTAAAATAATTTCAGTGGCAGATTTGGTTAAGTACAGATTGTGCCGTGAATCATTGATTGAAAGAGGTGCTGAAGTGAATATGCCTACAGAACATGGAGACTTTCATCTAATTCCTTTTAAACAAAAATCGAATGGTTTGGAGCACATTGCTTTAATAAAGGGTACATGGGATGCTGATGAGCCTATTTTGGTAAGAGTTCACTCTTCATGTATGACAGGAGATATTTTTGGCTCTAAACGTTGCGAATGTGGCGAACAACTACATAAATCAATGGAAATGATTCAAAAAGAAGGTAAAGGAGTAATCGTTTATCTGAATCAAGAGGGTAGGGGTATTGGGCTGATGGCTAAGATTGAAGCCTACAAACTTCAAGAAGAAGGTCTGGATACTGTAGATGCAAATTTACATTTAGGTTATCAAGCTGACGAACGCGATTATGGTGTGGGAGCTGCAATACTTCGTGACTTGAACGTGAAAAAAATGCGTTTACTAACTAACAATCCTGTAAAACGAGTAGGTCTTGAGTCTTTTGGATTAGAGGTTGTTGGAAATGTGCCTATCGAAATTACTCCTAATGAGTATAACGAAGCTTATATGAAGACAAAGAAGGATAAAATGGGACATATTTTACATAATTTAGATTGAGGTTATAAACTCTTATTACTTCGAAAAGAGTAATTAAGAGAGAATCTGAAAAATATAGCAATCTACATTATTTAGGATTACTTGATATATAAACTAGAAAAATACAAATAAAGAAGAATAATTAAAATGGGACAGGTAGCAGATCGTATCGCTAATCTTTCGGCATCCGAAACATTGGCAATGTCACAAAAGAGCTCAGAATTGAAGGCTCAAGGTTTTGATGTTATTAATCTAAGTGTTGGTGAGCCCGATTTTTATACTCCGGATCACATAAAGGAAGCAGCGAAAAAAGCGATAGATGGTAATTTTTCATTCTATAGTCCTGTTACCGGATTTCCTTCTTTACGTAAAGCTATTTGTGCTAAATTAGAGAAAGAGAATAACCTGACTTTTCAACCAGAGCAGATTGTTTGTTCAAATGGTGCAAAACAATCGGTTTATAATGCCTTGTTAAGTGTTGTAAATGCTGGAGATGAAGTTATAATTCCTGCTCCATATTGGGTTAGCTATATAGAAATGGTAAAATTAGCCGAAGGAACAAGTGTAATTGTTTCTGCGGGTATAGAGCAAAATTTCAAGATAACAGCTACCCAGCTCGAAAATGCTATAACTCCTAAAACGCGTGCTATAATCTTATGCTCACCATCTAATCCTACAGGTAGCATATATTCTAAGGCAGAACTAGAAGGGTTAGCTAATGTATTGGCAAAGCATCCGAATATTATCATTCTTGCTGACGAAATATATGAGCATATTAATTATGTAGGTAAGCATGAAAGTATTGCTCAATTTGAGAATGTAAGAGATAGGGTTGTAATTATTAATGGTGTTTCTAAAGGCTATGCTATGACCGGATGGCGTTTGGGATGGATTGCTGCTCCTAAATGGATTGCAGACGCTTGTAATAAATTACAAGGGCAAGTTACCTCGGGTCCATCTTCTATCACCCAAAAGGCCGCAGAAGCTGCTTATACAGGCGATCAGTCTTGTGTAGAGACTATGCGTGTTGCATTTGAGCGTCGTCGCGATTTAGTTTATAAGCTAACATCGGAAATTGAAGGTTTTAAAATAGAGAAACCTGATGGAGCTTTTTACGTATTTCCTGATTGCTCTTTCTATTTCGGAAAATCATTTAATGGTAGAAAGATCGAAAACTCAGGCGACTTAGCAATGTTTTTATTAGAAGAAGGTCATGTTGCTTGTGTTGCAGGACAGGCTTTTGGTGCTCCTAACTGTATTCGTTTTTCATATGCAACCGCAGATGAATTGCTTGTAGAGGCTTTGAAACGAGTAAAAGAAACTTTAGCTAAATTAAAATAAGAAAGAGTCCAATTATAGAAAAAGGCTTTGTATCTGATGATACAAAGCCTTTTTTATTTAAGTTTTGATTAGTAGCTTAACTAGCTACCAAAAGAACCGTCATCTAAATGTTTGCGGATTAAATCCATTATAGCTTGTAATGAGCCTTCTCTGTTTTGTTCTATAGCTTTCCAGATAGAGCTGAAAGGGAATGTTTGAAAAACAGGACTTTCTGAAACGCAGGCAAAATCACTACCATACTCATCGCTGATAATAGTCCATTTGGTTCCATACACGCTATTCATGCAATTACCAAATGCTGACCCTATTGCATTAACAAACTCCTCTTCAGTTACCAATTTAAAGCTGGTGCGTCTGTGTAACCATAAATAAATAAGCTCATCTAAATCTTGAGCGGAATAATTAGACAAATTTTTATCGGCACTAAGTTGTGTAAGCAGAATCTCTGCATCAACTAAACTATATGCTATGAATTCTTTGTCAGTATCACTAAGATTGAGTAAATCTTGCTCAACTTTATCAACTATTTTTGTTTTATATTCTACTGTGCGTCCTTCGATTTCAAACGATTTATGTTCGAAGTTTTCGTCATCGGACTTATCTTGTTTTTTACTCATATCTTATTTTAATTACTTATTAAGAAAACTATTTTGTGATCTTAATTAAGTACTGAACCGAAAATTATACTGGCAATGGTTAGATATATAATAAGTCCTGTAACATCGACAATTGTTGCCACAAAAGGGGCTGAGGATGTAGCAGGATCGGCTCCTAATCTTCGCAAAATAAATGGGAGCATTGAACCTATTAGCGATCCCCATAGAACGATTCCTACTAGAGATAAAGATACTGTGCTAGCTACCATAATCCAATGATCACCATATAAGTGAGGGAATATGAAATGCCATACATAAATACGTATGAAGCCAATAACGCCAAGTATAATACCAAGACTTAAGCCAGAGATAATTTCGCGTCTGAATACACGCCACCAATGTGATAGGCGTACGTCTCCAACTGCCATTGCCTGTATAATAAGTGTTGATGCCTGTGAACCACTATTACCACCACTGGAAATCATTAGAGGGAGAAACATCGCCAGCACTATTACTTTTGCCAATTGGTCTTCGTAATATTGCATTACTGAGGCAGTCAATAATTCACCTATAAATAAAACTATAAGCCAACCTGCACGTTTCCAAACCAATTTATAGAGGGGAACATCCAAATAGGGTTCATCAAGAGTTCCACTCGCTCCAAATCGTTGCATGTCTTCTGAATATTCTTCATCAGCAAGCCATAGCACATCATCAATAGTAACGATACCCAATAAAGTTTTATCTGGAGCTATAACAGGTAAAGCAACTCTATTATTCATTTTGAACACTTTGATGGCTTCTTCTTGTGGATCTTCTGCATTCAGAGATATAAGTCTGTCATCCATCAAGTCAGCTATGGGTGTATGCGGATCAACAAGTAGTAAATCGCGAATACGAAGGTCATCAAGTAAAACGCCATGATCGTCTAATACGTATATAACGTCAATAGTCTCCGAATTTTTACCTCTGAGCCTGATTGTATCTAGTGTTTCTTGTACAGTGAAATTCTTATTAATAGCAAGATAGTCGGGAGTCATTAATCGACCAACACTATCTTCTGGATAGGCTAATAGAGTCGATACTTCCTTTTTATCTTCCGGTGAAAGTAAAGATAGTAATTGCAGAGATAGTTCTTCGTCTTTTAGTTCTCCTAGAAATGCCGTCTGGTCATCTGGAGGCAGACCTCTCATAATCTCCGAGACCTTAAGTTTTGGTAGCTTCTTTATGACTCGTTCTTGTGTTGGAACATCTAAAATTCTAAAAACATTAATAGCTCTGTTTGCACTCATTGTATCTATAATGAGTGGAGCATAATCAGGAAGTTCATCAATCAAATCTTCTATAATGGAGATATTAAGACTGTCAAGATATATTCTTAACTTTTTCTTGTCTCCCGATTTGATTAGTAATTGGGTGTGATGAACAATGTGTTTGAGATCTTTTCTCATACTGAGGAAGTTTTAATCAGTAAATACTGGAAAACTCTTTTTTCTCAAAAAAAGTTTTCATAAACACTCTCTATCTTTTCTCATTCAACCGCGTATAGCATTGTCGGCAGAGTGGCTTATATTCCTCTAACTCTCCAAGCATCACCTGCTTGTCGTTTGTTGATACAAGTCGAAACGAATAATTTGCTAATTTACCACATTCTACGCATATGGCATGTACCTTTTCTACATCATCGGCAATAGCACATAAATTAGGCATTGGACCAAAAGGATTCCTTTTAAAATCCATATCCAATCCGGCTATAATGACTCTGATACCTTGATCTGCTAATTGCTGACATACATCAACTAAACCCATATCGAAAAATTGAGCTTCATCAATGGCTACAACTTCTATGTTGGATGCCAGTAAAAGGATATTACTCGAATGTTCGACTACAGTCGACGGAATCGAGTTTTTATCGTGTGATGTGATCTCAACTTCAGAATAACGGGTATCAATTGCAGGCTTAAATATTTCTATCTGTTGTTTAGCTATTTTTGCTCTTTTTAGTCTGCGTAAAAGTTCTTCTGTTTTACCCGAGAACATCGATCCGCATATAACCTCTATACTACCTCTATTAGTTGCTTCGTGTATTGTATTTTCAGTATAAATCATATAAAAAGAAAGTATAAGAGGGTTAGATATTGATATTAGTTCCACCTACAAAGATGGCTCTATATTTTAAGCCGTGCAAAGATAGAT
>NZ_CVRU01000055.1 GCF_001261715.1 Dysgonomonas sp. HGC4
TTATTATCATTTTAATAGATGGTTTCAATTTGTTTGTTTGTATTGAGGTGTCATGGCTTATTGTTTCTTTTAGTTAAAACTATAAAGTGATGCTAAATCGCTTAAAATCCTTTACCAATAAGGTATTTAGGTTAAAGTGTGTATCTGTTTTGTTAAAAAAATAATGTTCTAAAAACTTTTTTTTGTATTTTTTTTGTATTTATATTTGCTGAACGGAACTAGATTGATTAATAAATCTGAAATTTAATTAAAAACTAATTTTCTATGAAGAAAAAGGCTATTAACCTGGCGCAAACACCTATTGCGATGAAGCGGGTTTTGTTTGCATTTCTCTTTTTCTCTGTATGGGCAACACCCAATGTTGGAGCTGATCCTTCATTAACAGGGAAAAACGTGATTGAAGAGACGGTATTACAAGATGGAAAACAGACCGTAATCAAAGGTACTGTTATCGATTCAAATGGAGAGCCGCTTATTGGGGTAAGCGTCAAAGTTGTTGGTACTTCAGTGGGAACAGCTACTGATTTTGATGGTCGATATACAATAAATATTCCAAGAGTAGGTTCTGTTTTAGAGTTTACATATGTGGGATATACTTCTAAAAAAGTAACAGTAGGTTCTGAAACTACTGTTGATGTTATGTTAGAGGATGATTCTCAAATGCTTTCTACTGTAGTTGTTACAGCTCCAATCGGTGTACAACGTCCTCCTAGAGAAATTGGATATTCGGTAAGTTCTATTTCTGCAAAGCAGCTAACAGAGTCGGGTACTACAAACTTTGGTTCGGCATTATATGGAAAAGCTGCTGGTGTGAAAATCACAACAGCTCCCGGAGGTGCGACTAGTGCTGTAAATATTCAAATTCGTGGTGTAAACTCATTAAATTATGACCAACAACCGCTATATGTAGTGGATGGGGTTATGATTCGTAATGACGGACAAAATGGTAAAGACGGTACTAATAATGGAGGTTTCGATGGTGACCAACGTATTAGAGGAAACGGATTGTTAGATATTAATCCTCAGGATATAGAGACAATGACAATACTTAAAGGTGCATCGGCTTCAGCTCTTTATGGGTCGGATGCAGCTAGTGGTGTTATTGTTATCACTACGAAAAAAGGATCTAGAGGTCAAGGACTAGGTATAGAAGTGAATTGGAATGGTATAGTAGAAAATGTAGCATTTCTTCCTAAATATCAAACAACATATGGTCCTGGATATGATCCTGCAACAAACATAGCTAATGGAGCTACTGTTGATGGTTGGGTACATGATCCAAACTCGAAGCTTAATGATGGATATCGCCCATACTTTAGAGCTTATGGTCAATTCGGACCAAAATTTGAAGGTCAACAAGTTTCGTGGTGGGATGGTTCTTCGGGTTCATATACTGGTAGAGACAATTATCAGGACTTGTTTCAAACAGGTTTCACTTCGAATCTGAATGTGGCTTTATCTAAACAAACTGATGATTTAAATTATCGTTTGTCATATACTCGCTTAGATAATTCAGGAACTCAAAGAAATAGTGGGTTACAGAAAAATACATTTAATCTGAATTCTGTAGTTAATATTAGTAAGAATGTAACGCTTGATGTTGTAGCTAATTATATAAATACAAATACCAAGAACAGAGCATATTCTACTTATAATATATTGGCTAGTTATGGAGGTATGTTTAGCCGTGCCGAAAATATTTCTACGTTTTTGAATAATTTTCAGACATCTGAGGGATACAAATATGTACCATATGGGGCATCAAAAGGTAACCTTGATGACGCATTTATTTATTCTATACGTGCAACTAATACATTAGATTATTTATGGGAAAGATTGAGAAATAGTTATGATGAAACTGAAAATCGTTTAATAACTAGTGCGACTCTTAATTGGAATATCATGGATAAACTTAAATTTAGAGGTCGTTTAGGTAATGATTTTACTTCTGCAAATCTAGAGGGAAGAAGGCACAATGAGTACTCTATAGTTTATAATTCAAATGGTAGTACTGGTGAATATGGTGTTACTAAGAATCAGTATTCTATACTTTATGGTGATGCTATGCTTACTTATTCTGATAAGATAACACCAGATTTAGGTTTTACTGTGGCTGGAGGATTTCAAGGTCGTCAGGAAGAATATAAATCTCAATCATCGTATACACGCAATGGGCTTAATGTAGAAAATTGGTTCTCATTATCTAATTCATATGGAACAATTAATGCTACTTCTAACACTAAGGAGTTGCTTAAGTATGCTTATATTGGTGTTTTAAACTTATCTTATAAGGATATGCTGTTTTTGGAGGCAACTGCTCGCCAAGAATATTCATCTACTCTTCCAGTTGATAACAATCATTATTTCTACTGGTCTGCAAATAGTAGCTGGATTTATAGTGAAGCATTCAAGTTACCTTCTTGGATAACTTATGGAAAGATTAGAGCCTCTTATGGTATTGTAGGTAATTCTCCTGTTATGTATGCTGCGAATGTTGCTTATCAACAAACATCACTGCAAGCTGGCACAGGATCTGTTCCTGCATTTACTATGGGTTCAACTTATGGTAACCTGAACTTGACTGCTGAGATGAAGCATGAATGGGAGTTCGGTTTGGAAAAACGTTTCTTTGATGATCGTGTAAGTTTAGATGTAAGCTATTATACTAATAAAGTAAAGGATCAGATAATGAATGTTACAGTGCCATTATCTAGTGGAGCTACTGATCAAACAATGAACATTGGAGAAATAGGTAGTAAAGGTTTAGAAATTGCAGCTAGTGTAACTCCTTTTATTGGAAAATTCAGATGGACAACTCGTCTTAACTGGGCTTTCAACTCTTCTAAAGTAAATTCTTTAGCTCCAGGTATAAATGAACTTCAATTTACATCATTTGATGAAGGAAGTATCAAGATCTCAGCGGTTGCTGGAGAGACTCTAGGTAATATTTATTCATATGTGCCTAAGAAAAATGCTGATGGAGAACTTCTTGTGAATAAAGATGGTTTTTATACTATTGATAAAACTAAATATGAGAAAGTTGGAAATATCATGCCTAAAGTAGTAGGTGGATGGTCAAATACTTTTAACTATAGAAATTTCTCATTAGATTTTACAATTGATTATAGATTTGGTGGTCAAATATTATCTCCTCAAACTAAGTATGGTACAGGAGCCGGATTATATGAGAGCACTATGCAGTATCGTGATGCAGCAAATGGAGGTCAACCTTGGGTTTTTACTGCACCTGATGGTAGTAAGTATAACCGTAATGATGGTGTTGTTCTTCCTGGTATTAGCGAAGTTACCGGATTGGCAAATGATGTGATGCTTTCAGCTGCCGATTATTATTTGAATACCTATACATGGGGAGCTGATGGCTGGAATGATGCTATGGTGTATGATAATGATTTTATAAAATTCCGTGAATTAACATTTGGTTATGCAGTACCCGATGTCTATGCGAAAAAATTAGGAGTATCAGGTCTTCGTTTCTCTGTATATGGTAGAAATTTATTCTATGTGTGGAGAAGTCTGGAGAATATAGATCCTGAAGCTTCTATTGGAAGTAGATGGTGGTCACAAGGTGTTGATAGTGGAGCTTCACCTTCATCAAGAACTTTTGGATTTTCAATAAATGCGAAATTTTAAAAACAAGGAACAATGAAAAAGATATTTACAATAATTACAGTCTTTGCCTCAGCATTATTACTGATGGTGAGCTGTGATCTCGAGGATAAATTTAACGATCCGGAGCAAACTACAGTAGGTAGTGTACCAGCTTTGTTTACTTCTGCACTTAATAATTCGAGAATGCGTTCGGAGTATTGGCATGTGAGAACAGTGCTTTTAGTAAATCACAGTGTGTATACCCAGACATCGGCTTTTAATAAAAGTGCATCAGTATATCAGTCGAATGATAGCTATTTTGGACAATATTGGCGAGATTATTACAGTGCTCAATTTGGGGGAGCAATGGCAATGTATCGTCAGATGGAAAATGTAAACGCAACTCAAAGTACTCCTGCTGAGCAAGAATCTAATGTAATTTTCTTTCAAGCAGCTAAAGTAGTGTTGTACGACGTTGGTTCGCAATTTGTTGATATGTTTGGAGATATTCCATTTTCAGAAGCAGGTAGTTTACATCTAACATCTGTTAGTACTCCTGCTAAATTTGATGATCAACAAGAACTTTATATGAGTTTTATTGAAGATCTGGATAAGGTTGCGACTTACTTCTCTACAGCAACTGTAGGTACAGCTTTTCAAAGACAAGATATTCTTTTATCGGGAGATGCTAAAAAATGGCAAAAATATGCAAACTCAATACGCTTAAGACTATTAATTCACATATCGAATGTAAATGAGGCTTATGCAAAAACTGAGATTCTGAATATGTTGGCAAATCCAGCTAAATATCCATTAATAGATGGAGGTAATGTGGCTAACTATGATCCGGCTACAAATGATGTATTGAATGAGCCTCTTAAAGATTATTCTGAATCATTAGTTAATGCACTTGCAGAGGGGTTATCTTCTGTAGCACCTGATTTTATGATAAATAAATTGATGGCTCCTACCGAAGATGTAAGATTATCTGTTATGTTCGACAAAAATGCTAAAGATAAAGTGCAAAATAAAACTTATAAAGGTGCACCTATAACTTTAACATCAGATGAATTACTTACAAATAGGGATCTTTATGCATGTTGGGATTCTACCACAATTTGGCAAAACAGAAACCTTCCCGGAATCAGAATTACAGCTTCGGAAATAAACTTTATTAAAGCTGAAGCTTATGAACGTTGGGGCAGCTCAGCGGAAGCTAAGACTGCTTATGAAACTGCTGTTAAACAATCTGTATCATTCTATTATTATCTTAATAGAACAGCAAGTAACACTGCTGGTGGCGGATTCAGGGTGGAAGAAAAGCCTTCTGATGCAGAAATAGATGCATTTGTTACTAAACGTATTGCATATACAGGTACTAAAGATCAAAAATTGGAGTTGATAGGAACTCAAAAATGGTTACATTTTGGGTTCTTACAAGGTAATGAATGTTGGACTGAATATAGACGAACTAAATATCCGGTTTTATTACCTTTTCCATCAGATGGTATGACCAATGGTTATGAAGCACCTCCTTTAAGAATTCTTTATCCTTCTCTTGAAACGAATTTCAATCCAAATTATGCGGATGTACAAGCTGAAAATACTCGTACAACTAAAATATTCTGGGATGTGAAATAATATTTCATAGGAATTAAATATTTAAAGAAGGAGTTATTCTGTAAAGAATAGCTCCTTTTTTCTATTTACATTTCTTGAGTTGCCCAATATATGTTTACTTTTGCACAATCATGTTTCAGAGATGCGATGAAACATAGAATGTATTGTAATGTTTGTTTAGTCAAATCCCAGTAAGATAGTTCAATTGAATTTACATTACAATAAGTGTTGAATAGAAGTTAATTGATTATGATCGAGAATAATATAGAAGAATATCGTAAGGATTTATTAGAGAAGAAAAACTTATTGGATAGTGCCATAGTGCAGTTAAAGAGTGAATTTGTTGGAATTGACAATGTTATTGATCAGATTGCGGATGCTATAGGAGCATGGCTATTCTTTCCTGAGATGCAGGAAAAGCCTGTAATTATCAATCTTTGGGGATTGACAGGTATCGGTAAAACATCGTTGGTGAAACGTTTCTCTCAATTGATAGATTATAATGAACGTTATTATCGTTTTGATTTAGGTGAAAGTACCGGTAAATACTTTGATATACAAGATTCATTTAAGGAGATATACGAAAATTGTGACAAAGAACCCTTTATCATCGGTTTAGATGAATTTCAATTTGCACGAACAATAAATGAAAATCAAGAAGAAATAGATAAGTCATCATCGCGTGCTATTTGGGATTTGCTTGACAGTGGTAAGTTTGATTTAATTGACTTCAACTACAATATTGGGGTATTCAGTAAATTGATAAAAAAGCTGGATTTGTCTTTAAGTAAAGGTGTAGAAGTAGAGAATGGCCTTGTTACACTAAATGCGGATATTCATAAAAATATATTGGAAATTACAGAAGAAGACGATAATGATGATGAAGATAGTAATGACGAATCTTCTAAAATAAATAAGGAAAAGAAGCTTTATTTTATACCGGAAGTAAATCTTAATAATATCTTTTATGCGGTAGCAGATATGTTTCTTTCGAAAAGTGAATTGAGAGACAAGCTTGATGAACTTGATGGAGAGGCTACTATTGAGTATCTGATTCAGCTGTATAAGAAAACATTGAAACCTAAAACGGTTGATTGTTCGAAGGCTTTAGTATTCATAATGGGAAATTTGGATGAAGTGTATTCTATGACACATGATTTTAATCCTGATATGAATGCTGATGAGTTTAATAAGCAATCATTAAAAATATCGGTTACGCAGGTAAAGAATGCTTTGTTGGCTCGATTTAGAAGTGAACAGATTGCCCGTTTGGGAAATATTCATATTATATATCCCTCTTTTACATCCGAAGCGTTTCATCGTATAATAGAATTGGAGCTGTCTAAAATTCAGAAGAAGATAAAATCTATTTATAATTTTGACCTGACTTTTGATAAAGGAATAAATGAGTTGATTTACGAAGAAGGAGTTTATCCAACACAAGGAACTCGTCCTTTATTTACTACTGTTCAACAAATTGTAAATGCTCGTTTAGGTAAAATACTGAATGAGGTTTATATTAATGGTTATTTCGTAGATCGATTACACTTTGCTATTGACGAAGAAGGTTCTACTAAAGATGTGGCTTCTCTGAAGATCAAATTTTATAAGGATGAGAAGTTAGTACATGAATGGGCTGATAAGCAATCTTTGGTATTAGGTAAGTTGCGTCAGGAAAAATTGAATGATGAGCAAGCCATAGTTGCAGTGCACGAAAGTGGACATGCTATTGTTTCATCAATATTGATGCATACAATACCCGATTCTATATTCTCAGTGACAGCCGACAGTAATAGTCAAGGATTTGTATTGGCTCGTCCTCAATGGAATTATATTTCGAAAAAAGAGATCGTGAATCGCCTAGCAGTATTAATGGGTGGCTTAGTTGCAGAACGAATTGTTTTTGGTGACGAAAATATTACGATAGGGGCGAGTAGCGATTTACAGAATGCTACTAAATTGGCTACTTATGTTCTCTATGCTTGTGGCATGGGAAATATGTTGGCCTTGTTTGGTAATGAGAATATGGACGAAACTCCCAATGTTATTTTTGATGATGCACGTGAAGGAATAAACAGAGAGGCTAAGGCTTTGCTGGAAGCAGCTGAGAATTTAGCTCAAAAGACATTGGAGACACAAAGAGTTCTCTTGTTGCAGCTAGCTAATTATTTAAGTGATAAAAGAGCTGTAAGTAAAGATTTAATGATGGAGTTTCTTGTGAAATATGCCGTAGATTTTAAGAAAGAAGATATTATAACAGATGCCGATCATTTGTTTTATAGAGATCATTTGAAAAAGCAAGTTGATGCTTTGTAAGTTTTAGATTTCTTATCTATTAAATATAAAGAGGGGTGAAGCTATTAAGTCTCACCCCTCTTTATTATATAAAATATATTAGACTTTATCCTAAGTTTTTAGCCATTTCAACAATTTGAGATACTGTTTTTAGTGGATTGGGATTATCTAAGATAAATTGCACATAAAAACCTCTGATATAGCCATTAGGCAGTTCTGTATATCCTTGAGGTGCAGATTCTGTAAGGGGTAGCTTTTGTATATCTGTTTGTGCCTGATTTATATATAATCTGTATCCAAGCTCTTCGGCTGTAAGTTTACGACACCAGCGTACAGGCATCCAATGCCATGTTTTACTTTGGATTGCTTGCGGATAGTCATGTATAGCAACCATTCCGTCCCAAGTTTGCCATATAGCAGCCTCTATGAAGCCATAAAAATCGCCTGTCAGAACATTAAATGACTCCGTATCTGTACCATCATTATTATGTTTGAGTTCCCAAACTTGAGGTCCATTAAATCGGGCTCCCCCCGGCATTAAATTAAACCCATACTTATTGGTATTATTTGGTCCGAACCAATAAGTTAAACCCGGGATAGCAACAGGATTGTCTCCTGCTTTAACAGTAAGAATGGTTCTTACATCTTGTTCTGTTGCATTTCCACACATTGCAAAGAGTTGGCGAAAATCAGTTGTTGATGCGGCACTCCATCCGTTGGTTAGGACTTTTTCTTCTCCTTCGTAAATTACACATTTACTTCTATCTTCCAGATACTCGAAACGATCTCTGTCATAATAAGGTCCGCAATACTTGTTTATATCGTCAATACTCACATCTTTGAGAGCTTGTGGATTAAGTCTGTACCTTGTAAGTATAAGTTCTATATCGGCTTTTGTAAAAGGTTGACCTGGATAGTGGTTGATATTACTATTCATCCATAGATATTCTCCAATTTTTACGGCTTTGTAGTCTACTGATTTATTTATGAAATTATCGTAGAAAACAAGGGGAATAGTAGGACCTTTTTCAGTTGGTGTGGGTTCTGGTTCTATTGGTACTACTGGTTCCGAGAGGTTATCATCACTACAGGACATAAAAACGAATAAGATCAATAAGAGCTTTCCAAATTTCATTATAATATTTTGTTAGTATTTATAGACAGTATGCACTAACAAAGATAGGCAATATTTACAGTCTTTAAAATATTAGGTTAAATAATGATTATTTTATTACTGAATAATAATTATTGCTTTAAGAAAGAACCC
>NZ_CVRU01000056.1 GCF_001261715.1 Dysgonomonas sp. HGC4
TTAGACACTTTTTTGAATAAATTATTTCAACAAGACACTACTTATACACCTAAAATTCTAAAGTAAAGAAACTTATGATTTATATAATTTTTTAAGTCTATTGAGATATAAAGTAAAAAAGAAAGGAGGACAAAATCCTCCTTTCTTACAAATTATATAGTTATGCTATATTAGTCGATAAAATCAACAGTTTCTTCACCAATCATTTTACGAAGTGTATTTTTTAACTTCACATATTGGATGAATAAATCGTGTTCTGCAATCTGATTCTTTTCGTGCATTGGGCTCTTGAAGTAGAATGATAACCAGCTTTGGATACCGCTCATGCCAGCACGTTGTGCAAGGTCAGAGAACAATACAAGGTCAAGACACAAAGGAGCAGCAAGAATAGAGTCACGGCAAAGGAAATCCACTTTCAATTGCATTGGGTAACCCAACCATCCGAACAAGTCGATATTATCCCATCCTTCTTTATTGTCCTTACGAGGAGGATAATAATTGATACGTACTTTGTGATATACGTTACCATAAAGTTCTGGATATAATTCTGGTTGAAGGATATTATCGATAACCGATAATTTTGATTCTTCTTTTGTTTTGAATGATCCTGGATCGTCAAGAACTTCTCCGTCACGGTTACCTAGAATATTTGTAGAGAACCATCCGCTAAGACCTAACATACGAGTCTTGAACATAGGAGAAAGAACTGTCTTCAACATAGTTTGACCAGTTTTGAAGTCTTTTCCACAGATCGGAACTTGTTTTTGTGCTGAGAATTCCCACATTGCAGGAATGTCAACAGTTAAGTTAGGAGCACCATTGATATAACCTACACCTTCTGCAATAGCTGCATAAGCATATAAGTTCGATGGAGCAATATCTGCATGATTTTCTTTTACTGCTTTTTCGAAAGAAGAAAGGTTTTTGTGAATTTCACCAAGAGGAGTAAATACTTCTGTACTACCGCACCAGATCATAACTATTCTATCGCAGTTATTGTCTTTTTTGAAGTTGCGGATATCTTCTCTTACTTGTTCCATCAAGTCCCATTTAG
The DNA here is from genome assembly GCF_001261715.1 of Dysgonomonas sp. HGC4. GTDB lineage: Bacteria > Bacteroidota > Bacteroidia > Bacteroidales > Dysgonomonadaceae > Dysgonomonas_A. The sequence continues at coordinate 1,055 of NZ_CVRU01000056.1, forward strand.
TAGGAGCCTGTTTTACCCATGTACCATGAAGTCTTTTTACAAAATTTTGATCGAATACTGCTTTCATTGGCTTGATTGCCGAAAGCTCGTCTTTCACTTTGTTTAGATCTTCATCAGTTAATACCTCAGCATGTTTAGCTGCTTTATAAACATCATCTTCGAAAAGATCCCATCCACCGAATACGATATCATTAAGATCAGCCAAAGGCACTGCATCTTTGATCTTCGGAAAACGATTTTCTTCTCTTTTACCCAAACGCATTGTAGCTAATTGAGTGATTGAACCAACAGGAACACCTAATCCCTTACGAGAAATTAATGTACCTGCGATAAATGTAGATGCCACTGCACCACCAACTCCAACAACAAGAACACCAAGTTTACCTTTGGCTTCTTTCACTTGTACTTTTTCCATTTTTTAAATTAAATTAAAATACACTGCAACCCGCAGTAATCCTTTAAACTAGCGGCTTTCTTCATTCAGAATATTTTACTCCTAAGAAGAGAAACCTATATAATAAAATCGCTTTGGTGAAGATTCATCTCATTTTATTCTCCCAACCCGGGCTTTTCCGCCATACAACCGGCATCCATTATTAAGAATAAATATTCAGACCAACGCTCTTGTATTATCAAATATTAAGTACATGTAGATTTAGTATCAATCAAATAAAGAGTCAATATCTAAATCTCTAAAAATCTTTTTCTCATCCAAATAAGCCCTTAAAGCATTATTCGGCATAAAGATAGTTTTCAAAGATAGCTGTTTTTTTGTAGTTTCCTGCCATCTTTCATCATTATCGATACAATCAGCTGAAACATTACCTTTTACCCACACGTGAGCACCAATCCCAACATCTGTATTCTTTTAATTTATATGCTTAGAAACATTCATATTTCCGTTGACGATAAGACCTGTTATATCAGGATCTTCAAAATCTAAAAAACATCTCGTCCCATCAAATTCTAAATAGTCAAGAATCCAATCTACTTCAAGAACTGTAACAAGAGTATCTTCTAGGTATTTTTCAGGAATTCCGCCAAAATTAACTTTATCCCCAAAAACACATAGTTTTTCAGCTTCTAACCATTTTATTTTTTGATAGGTTGCTATTCATTCTAATTATATTTTAAAGGCAGTAGCTAACTCCATAAAATCAGTAATTATCAAATCAGCAGTTGCATCAGGATCATCATCGCCCCACCCTGGCCCTTTTAACCAGATAGTCTGACATCCGTTTTTAGAGGCAGGCACAATATCTTTTGCATGAGAATCTCCTATCACTACAATAGAAGAAGCAGGAAGGTTTAACTTATCTACACCCAAACCAAAGATAGCTGGATCAGGTTTTCGTACACCTACCACGGCTGATTCTATAATATCATCAAAGAACTCTAATAGACCGAAATCGCCCAATACAGCTTGTACATTTCCATAGAAGTTAGAAACAAGCACCATGGGATAACGATCTTGTAAAGCTTTTAAAATCTCCTTTTCTTTACTTATAATCTCTTTAGCAAAAAGATAACATTGCTTAGAAATAGCAAGAGAATAGCTAGCCGTTTTGTCATTATCTTCTAACAATTTCTGCTCTAGCAAATAACGGATCTGAAGATCTGTTTTTATTTTCAATAAATCGTAGAAGTTATGATTTGGTTGCACATCAGGATGTGTCGCTAAATAACGCTCTCCATATACATAAGCTTCGCGAAAGGCTTCTTTAGTTACTGGTACATTTACATCCTTATAGGCATCCCATAAGACCTCAGCCCAATGTGCACCATTACTATCTATTGTACCTCCGTAGTCAAAAATAATACCTTTAACGGCACTCAAATCAAACATATATTCGGTTTATTTTAATTATTAAGTAAATGAAAGTATTTATTGATACACTTCCCAATTATAACAGACCATTACCTTAGCTAGGAAAAGGAACGTAACTTTAAGTTCAATAAATACGATCTCAGTCGTATTTATGTTCTTCAATCTCTTTTGTAAATGTTTTACACATTTTCTCATGGCTCCAAACCATATATACCAAAATCACATTGAGAACTATAAGTTCGAACACGAAATACAGCCAAGGTTCTCTAATCAACATAGCAACAAACAAAGCTATTGCACGAGTATTGAAAGAGAGAATATTAGTCCACTTCATCAAAGGTAGGCTTTTTTCTCTAAAATCGGCTCTGAACTGCTCAGGAGCAGTTTCACCATATTTACTTTTCAACAGTTTAAACATGACTTGAAAGTTACCAGTCCAACTTTCTTGTCCCTTTGTATAGTTGGTATAAAAGGTAAGAACTAACTTTTCCCAAAAATTAGACTTCCAAGTTAGTGTAGCATTTTTTTGATTCAGTTCATTAGTATTATCCAACTCACTACCCGATTTTCCTTTCAAAAACAGTAAGTGTATATTGCGATAATAATCGGCCATAGAAGCTTGTTTACTATGAAAAAAGCCCGTTATAATAGCCAAAGCCCATATACTCCATCCCCATACAGGGAACAGACGCATACAGATAGCAATATAAATGGAAGCAAACCACAGATTTCCGGCAAAACCATCTAACACTCTACCTAATGCTGAAAATTGTTTAGTCATACGAGCCAATTGCCCATCGGCACTATCGTATGAATTGGCCCATACCAAGAGAAGTATACCTAAAATAGTGACCCAGAAATTATCAAAGTAGAAGCAGATACCCGAACCTACTCCAATAAAAATACTGGCTATAGTTACAGCATTGGGAGTTATCCCTAATTTCTGAAAAAGTAATGCCCATCTATAACCTATGGGGCGATAAAAATAAATATCTATAAACTCCTCGGTGTCTGACGATTTCAGCGTAGATTCTAAAGTCGGTTTTTTATCTGAACTCATTTGAAATTATTTTCTATTCTTAATTCTGCAAAAACTTTATATTCAGATCTCTGAATACTTGCTTTCCCTGTTCAACCCAATAACTTACCTCTTATTTCCCTCAAGATGAACTAAAAGAACAACTTTCAATAAAGAAAGAATACTTAAATAGGTATTGTGTTAAAGAAGATATTAAATATGTTTTTGTACGTGTTTATCTATACATTCTGCAATTTTAGGGGCAGCCTGCTCACGACAAGGAGCAAAACTAGGCCAGTCATTAAAATCTATGATCTTAAATGATCCGTCTTTTGCAACAACACAATCACCTCCATATATTTTTATATTCAGAATTTCTCCTGCTTTATCGCAAGCTTCTTTCAAAGCTTCTACAGAAAAAGCATACTGATTGGCAGCTCCATTTATTTCCTCTAACCCAAATTTACTATGGCTCAAATCAAAAGGATAGAAATGATAGAAAAAGTCAGTATCAGCCACACCATAAAACTTCACAAGATCTCCAACAAGATGCTCATTTATAACTGCATTGGGGATTCCTCTGAATGCAAATTCTTTCAAAATCTCCTTAGCTTCGGTTATGCTTCTTGCAAAGGCAACATCTTCGCGGTGTATAGCATGAAAATCGCCTCTTTTGATCCAATATGCATTGGCATCCATTTGCTCTAACAATTCGGTAGGATCGTCATTACTATCTATAATAATACTTTCGGGGTGAGGTATATTATTGTCGATAAGCATACGCGTCATCTTTCCTCTGGTACAGTTTTCGATACCATAAGCCGAATTTATAACAACTGAGCCATTATCTTCCAGATGCTTCAACCATTTGATTGTACTCTTATCACGAGCCATATCAAAGATAAATTTATCCTTGATATCACTTAAAACAAATTCCGACTCTGTATAATCTTGTACGTCGTAGCCCATATCTCTCAGACATTGCGCTGTCATATTGTAGATGGTACCGTCGTTTCCAATATGGTTGGGCGAGTATTTGGTTTGTCGCTTTATCCCAGTTAGTTTTCCTTTAGACATGATTATTTATAATATAATTGCTCTACTTTTTGATTTCCGGTTTATTTGGAGGCTGCAAAATACGTATGCTACATTTCAATTATAACAAGATTTAGCTACTAGCCTTGCCAAAGCAATAAATAGGTCTGAGACCTTAATTCCTTAGAAAAGCTTCTGCTTTCACAATATCCTCTGCGTGATCAACATCTACAATCTTAGGAAATGGGTATGCTTTGAGACACAGTCCATCAGCCACAAGTTGACGCTGAAAATTACGCATGCGTGATTGTCCCGAAGATAAACAATTCTCGAGTGTATCAATTGCTTTAGGAGTAAGTCCATAGATACCTCCTGAGATATATTTACAAGAGTCTGAATTATCCAAAAATCCTGTAATTTGCATAGCTTCATTCACATCTACATAGAGAGGCTTCTCGTCATCAATATAATCTGTAACGGCCATCATACCATCCGATTCAGAATCTGCGATGAAAGCCTTAATATATTGTTCGAAGTCTTCTTCCTTAAATATTGTATCAACAGTAGTCAAACAAAACTTGCCATTACGTAAAAAATCTCTCAATTCGAAGAAACTATGCATCGAACTGGGAGTAGATTTAATTACGATATTCAATGGAATATCCAGTTTTATTTGTTTTACGTATTCTTGAACCGCTTTCATCTCTTCATTTACAATGATACTGATAGAGTCAGCTTGATTCTTCGCAAAAATATCAATCAGGCGGCGGATCATCTCCACACCATTTAACTTTACAAGGGGTTTTGGTAATGTAACCCCTTCTTGTGCCAACCTCGAACCTTCTCCAGCGGCTATTATTGCATAATTCATCTTATCCTATTCTTAGTAATAAATATTTATTGCTTTGTTTGCTACAATAACTGATTATTGTTATTACACTTCTCAAAGCTACAAAAAGATCTCCGACCTTTAATCTTCTGAAACCTCTTTAGTTAAGTCTAAGACTTCATTATCTCCACCTTTTTCGTAATACATTTTTCTCAAAGGATTAGCGTGCGCTTTATCATACTCAATACGATTACGACGAGTATCTATTGCCAGATAAATAGCTTGACGGAACGAGTCTTCCGATGCTTCATTTTTCCCTGCAATATTATAAGCTGTGCCATGAGCAGGTGATGTGCGCACAATTGGCAAACCTGCTGTAAAGTTAACACCCTCTTCCATCGCTAATGTTTTGAAAGGAGCTAAACCTTGATCGTGATACATGGCTAATATACCGTCAAAAGACTTGAATCGCCCCGATCCAAAAAAGCCATCGGCTGCATAAGGTCCGAAACACAAAACGCCACTTTCTTCCATCTCACGAAGAGCAGGAATAATAATGTCGTTTTCTTCTGTTCCTAACAACCCATTCTCTCCTGCATGAGGATTCAGTGATAGTACTGCGATACGAGGCTTATCTATATTAAAGTCACGAAGCAGCGATTTATTAAATATACCGATCGTTTCCTTTACTTTGTCTTTAGTAATATTTTCGGCAACCTTACCTAAAGGTAGATGTCCTGTAACAAGAGCAACTCTTAAGTCATCTTTAGCAAGAATCATTAATGATTTAGATGTATCTTGTCCAAATTTTTGCTCCAAATATTCCGTATGTCCGGGAAAATGAAAGGCGTCCTGTTGTATATTATCCTTGTTGATAGGTGCTGTCACCAATACATCAATCAGTCCGGCAGCCAAATCAGCAGTAGCTCTTTCCAACGCGCTCAACGAGGCATCTCCTGCTGCTTTAGTAGACTTGCCCAACTCAACTTTTATGTCATCGGGAATACAATTAATAACATTCACTTTGTTTACCTCTGCTTCATTCGCTTCCTGAATCAGGTTGAAAGTAACAGGAGGCAACTCTAAAGCTTTGCGATGATAGGCTGCAACTTTTGTAGATCCGTATATTACGGGAATGCATAATTCCGCAATACGGAGATCGCCAAACGTTTTAAGTATGACCTCATAGCCAATACCGTTTATGTCACCGTGTGTAATTCCTACTTTTATCATTGTATATTAGTTTTTCTAAGTAATTTGTTCCTTAAGGTCACAGACCTTTTTATCGCTTTAGCAGCTATAACCATAATAACCAGTTATAACTTTAAGATATAGTATTAAATATTACAACTCACTTAAGTAAGCTGAAAAGTATGTGACCTATTTTACTACCTTTTCCCACTGATGAGCCAATTGCTCGGCATAGTCGGTAAATGTATTCACAGAATCAAATTTATGAATAGTATATTCGGGTTGCCCTTTCAATTTCGAAATATCGATAGGCGAATAACCATCGTGTGCGAAAAAGAATATCTCTTTTGTTTTATTATTATAGAAAGTTGTATTGCCATTTGCCTCAAGAGCAAAGGTTACAAGATCATTTATATCTAAAGGCTCAATACCTTCCGATTTACATGCCGCAAGATAGTTTTCTTCCCAACCGCCCATACCAATAACAGCATCTTTTAAAGTAAAAGTATGCTCGTTGTTAGTCAAAAATGTATCTATATTCCGATGACCTCCAATCCAATACTGAACTATAGTCCCCACATTCTTAGAGAGCAAAGCATGTTCATGTATAATGTTACGTCCGCGGGGTACACAATGCTCCATGTGACATAACCATCCGGAAGTATTGCCATGTTTATCTGTCCAAATGTATTGACGAAAGACCTGATTGCTATTTATTGTAAAATCAATCCAGCTGGCTTTCGACAAAAGTTTATTTAATGATGGAAATGTAGTTTGAAATTCTTTATCAAACGAACTTTTTCCATCAGAAATATTTGTAAAATTTATATGTGGTTGTTTACTCATAATGACATAATCTTACTTCTTACTCTTCTCTGTTGATAGCATTCCGCAAGCAGCAAATATATCTTCACCTCTTGAAGAACGTATGGTGCACATAAGCCCTTTGCGAGTCAGAAAATCTCTAAACTGAACCATGGTTTCGTTAGTAGATGTTACCAAATCGACATTAGGGATAGCATGGAAGCGAATCAAATTGACCCGACAATCCAAACCGTTTAATATTTTGAACAACTCTCTAGCATGTACCAGTGAATCATTAAAATCTTTAAACATTATATATTCGAAAGACAAACGTCTTTGCTTTGACCAATCATATTGTTTCAGCAGTTCGAGAACTCCCGATAAAGGGAATGCTTTCTCAGCTGGCATTATCGACAATCGTTGCTCCTTCATTGGTGTATGTAAACTTACTGCCAAATGAGCATTACTTTCATCTAAAAAACGTTTCAACTTGGGAGTGACTCCTGTAGTGGAAACGGTAATACGCTTCGGGCTCCATGCAAAACCATAGTCCGAAGTCATAATATCTAATGTTTTTTTCAACTGTTCATAGTTGTCAAGAGGCTCACCCATACCCATAAATACGATATTGGTAAGATCATCCGACTCTTCTATCGAACATACTTGATTCAATATTTCGTTTGCTGACAAGTGACCATTGAAGCCTTGCTTTCCTGTCATACAAAACAAGCAATTCATCTTACATCCTACTTGAGACGATACACATAAAGTGGCTCTCTCATCTTCGGGAATCATTACCGATTCGATAAATTTCCCTGCATCTGTTTTGAACAGATATTTTACTGTTCCATCTATCGACCTTTGATCTTCGATAGGTAAAGAACGTCCTACATCGTATTTCTCCGACAATAGGTTTCTATTCGCTAACGATAGATTTGTCATCTCCTCTATCGTAAGTATTCTTTTCTTATAAAGCCAGTCTGCCATTTGTTTAGCGGCAAACTTAGGCAACCCACACTCTAATGCAACCTCTTTCAGTTCATCTAAAGTTAGCCCCAATAGGTGCTTTTTCTCTGTCATTCTGTACTCTTAAGTAATTTAGTATTTCTATTTGCAGGGACAAATTATATGGGTTCCCTATAATGGGCAAACACATAGGTTTGCCCCCACAGCTTAGAAATAGAAAGGTCTCCGACCTTTAAAGACGTTTTTGTATTTCTTCGTGGTCTTTTTCAAAACCCGGTTTATTCAACAGAGCAAACATATTCTTTTTATAAGCCTCTACACCAGGTTGATCAAAAGGATTTACTCCTAAAATATAACCACTGATACCACATGCTTTTTCAAAGAAATATATAAGTTGTCCCAAATAATATTCGCTCAATTCAGGAATTTCAATTTTGATGTTTGGTACACCTCCGTCAACGTGAGCTAACTGAGTACCTAGTTCCGCCATTTTGTTCACGAAATCAACGCGTTTACCTACTAAAAAGTTCAATCCATCTAAATCTTCTTCATCTTTTGGTACAAGAACCGTATTATGAGGATTTACTACTGATAGAACAGTTTCGAAGATAGAACGTTCACCTTCTTGTATCCATTGTCCCATTGAATGCAAATCTGTAGTAAAATCTACAGCTGCATTGAAGATACCTTTATTTTCTTTTCCTTCGCTTTCTCCGTACAACTGTTTCCACCATTCTGCAAAGAAGTGAAGTTTTGGATTGAAGTTAGCTAGAATTTCTATTTTCTTACCTTTTTTGTACAATTCGTTACGAGTAACTGCATATTGCTCAGCAAGATTTTTCTCAAATGGTACATCTGGAGCTGTATTCTTTTCCATGAAAGCAGCACCTGCTACCAGTTTTTGGATGTCAAATCCGGCAACTGCAATAGGCAACAAACCAACAGGAGTAAGTACAGAAAAACGACCTCCTACATTATCTGGAATTACATACATCTTGTAGCCTTCTTTTTTAGCCAATGTATGTAAAGCTCCTCTAGCTGCATCTGTGATTGCTACGATACGGCTTTTAGCCTCAGCTTTTCCAACTTTTCTTTCCAATTCTCCTTTAAGGATGCGGAACGAAAGAGCAGGTTCAGTTGTAGTTCCCGATTTTGATATATTTATAATACCGAACGATTTATCTGCCAAATAAGCGATAAGTTCCGATACATAATCTTCTCCGATATTTTGACCGGCATATACTACCACCGGATTTTTACGATCTTTTTGTAACCAGTCGAAAGAGTTTGATAGAGCTTCAATCACCGATTTTGCTCCCAAATAACTACCTCCAATACCTACAACGACTACTACTTCGCATTTGCTTCTCAATACTTGAGCTGTATCTGCAATATCTTTCAGGTCTGCATCTGAGATAGATGAAGGAAGGTTTAGCCATCCAAGAAAATCACTTCCCTTACCCGAACCTTTATGCAAAGTTTCATTGTATTGTTTAGCCAAAGCTGCACCAGCTTCTATTTCTGACTTACTTACAAAAGAAAATACTTTATCAACATTTAAATTTATAACCTTTTCCATTCTTGTTATTTTAATATTTCTTCTCTTAAACGCTTAATTTCTATTCGTGCCGGAACTTTTTCATAAAGGATACGGTAAACCGTTTCCACAATCGGAATATTTATGCAATAATGTGCATTCATTTCCATTATACATTTAGTTCCGTAATATCCTTCGGCTACCATCTCCATTTCTATTTGTGCAGCTTTTACCGAATATCCTTTTCCAATCATCGATCCGAAAGTTCTATTTCTACTGAAACTAGAATAGGCAGTAACCAATAAGTCTCCTATATAAGCCGATTCAAATATATGACGCTTGATCGGAGAAACTACTTCCATAAACTTCTCCATTTCCTGTACTGCATTCGAAACCAATACTGCTTGGAAGTTATCTCCGTATTTCAACCCATGGCATATACCTGCCGCAATGGCATATACGTTTTTCAAGACAGCAGCCAGCTCTATACCATTTACATCCACCGAAGTAGATGCTTTCACAAAACGATTTGTAAATATCTTGGCAACAGCACTAGCTTTCGCCATATCTGTACATGCAATAGTGGGATATGTCAAGCGTTCGAGTGCAATCTCTTCAGCATGACAAGGACCTGCTACTATTGCAATATTATCTGCGGGTACACCATATTCTTTAGTCAGAAAATCGGTAACCAATAAGTTTTCAGGGGGTATAATTCCCTTTATTGCAGATATAATAAATTTGTCACTTATCGGCGTTTTTAATTGCTCTAAATGAGTTTTCAAAAACGGAGAAGGTACAGCCAAAATTAAAGTATCCGAATTTTTTATTACCTCATTTATATCTGAGAAAAAAGAAATCCTAGATAAATTAAATGGCACATTCGACAAATAAGAAGGATTGTGTCCTACTTTTATAAAATCTTCAATTTGCTCAGGACGACGCATATACCAATTGATATGTGTCTCCTGTGTTAACACTATTTTAGCAAGGGCAGTAGCCCATGTTCCTCCTCCTATTATAGCTATTCTTCCCGGATAGTTCATCGGTCATTATTCAAGTTAAACAATAGAGACTTAATTACAGTAAACAAAATACTTTCCATATTTTAAGTCATAACTAACTTTGTCAATTACTTTCCAAAGTAAATAAAAGGTCTCCGACCTTATTTTTTAGCATTGTTAACCCATGCTTGCACTTCCTCATCTTTCGGGTTGGCTAATTCTAGTTTGTGCTTCTTATTCATTTCACACAACTCCTGACGTAATTTATTAGGATTAGCTTCAGTCAAATCCTCTACTGTCAGATAGCCTGCCTTCTGAATGACTGATACCCATTCTTCAGGAATACCTATTTCTGTATATTTTGATATAGAATCTCTCTTAACTACTTTTTCGGGACGCATCTGAGGAAATAATAATACTTCCTGAATAGTTGTTTGTCCAGTTAATAACATAACCAAACGATCCATTCCAATACCCATACCCGATGTTGGAGGCATACCATATTCTAAGGCACGAAGGAAATCCTGATCGATAAACATCGCCTCATCGTCACCTTTTGCCGAAAGTTGCAATTGCTCTTCAAAGCGATTGCGTTGATCGATAGGGTCATTTAATTCAGAATATGCGTTTGCCAATTCTTTACCATTAACCATCAATTCGAAACGTTCGGTTAACTCAGGATTGGTTCTATGTCGTTTACATAAAGGAGACATTTCGATAGGATAATCGGTAATAAATGTGGGCTGAATGTATTTGCCTTCACATTTTTCGCCAAATATCTCGTCGATAAGTTTACCCTTACCCATTGTTTCATCCTGATCAACGCCCAATTGCTTACAAACTTCACGTAATTGACTTTCATTCATCCCATTAATATCAATTCCTGTATGATCTTTAATAGAATCAATCATCGTCACACGTTTATAGGGAGCTTTAAAATTAATTAGATTGTCCCCTACCTGCACTTCTGTTGTACCCAATACATCCAAACAAACCTTTTCGATCATTTGCTCTGTAAATTCCATCATCCAGATATAGTCTTTGTAAGCTACATAGATTTCCATTACAGTAAATTCTGGATTATGCGTGCGATCCATACCTTCGTTGCGGAAGTTACGAGAAAACTCATACACACCATCAAATCCACCAACAATCATACGTTTCAAGTACAACTCATTAGCTATTCTCAAATAAAGAGGAATATTTAGGGCATTATGGTGAGTTATAAACGGACGAGCAGATGCCCCTCCTGGTATACTCTGCAACACAGGTGTATCAACTTCGATATAACCTTTTTCATTGAAAAGATTACGCATTGAGTTAAACACTTTTGTACGCTTTAAAAATATATCTTTTACACCCTCATTTACGATCAAATCAACATAACGCTGACGGTAACGCATTTCAGGATCAGTAAAACCATCGTAAGTTACTCCATCTTTTACCTTAACAACAGGCAACGGACGAAGCGATTTAGATAATACAGTAAGGCTTTCAGCATGAACAGAAATTTCTCCCATCTGAGTACGGAATACATATCCTGTAATTCCAATAAAATCACCTATATCCAATAATTTTTTGAAAACTACATTGTATAAGTCTTTGTTTTCATCTGGACAAAGATCGTCTCTGGTAATGTATAATTGTATGCGACCTTCAGAATCCTGAAGATCAACAAAAGCAGCTTTTCCTGCAATACGACGGCTCATTATACGACCGGCAATAGCTACTTGACGACGCTCTGCATCATCCTTAAAGCTTTCTTTTATTTCAACCGAATATGCATTCGTTTCATACAATGCCGCAGGATATGGATCTATACCCAGTTGGCGCATCTCCTCGAGGCTTTTTCTTCGAAAAATTTCTTGTTCACTTAATTCTAGGATACTCATTATCTTATATTCTTTTACTTTCTTTTTCTGTCGATTTTCCTTTAAATTACAAATTATCCTCAAAGCAATCTCTTGCTATGCAATATTCACTCTAATTTAAATTCTAAATAGTGAATAAATAACGTTATTGACATAAATTCACGAGTTGGTAAAATTACAAATTATTGTACGTATTTTACATATAAAAGCAAAAAAGAATAACAGATACTTATATCTGTTACTCTTTTTTAAGGTCGAAAACCCAATTTAATACCTTGTTACCACCACAAACCCAATATAGTTATAATTGAACAGTATGGTATATCGTTTTTATCTAAGTCTTAGAATTTTTGCTTCTAGATTTTTAGCTACCTGAATTTCTCTTGCATCGCTCGGATTATACACCCCATAATCGGATAAAGGCGGTATAAGAAGGCTCGTTCCTATAGGCACATTATTGGGATTAGCAATATTCTTTTTATTCGCTTGATAAATATACACCCAATAATCGGGATTGCCGTAATGAGTTGTTGCCAACGTACGCAAAGTTGTACCCTTTCTTATTGTAGCATATTTTGCTTTTGAATCAGAAGCTGGCTTAGCTTCAACCTTCGGTTCTACTTGAGGTTTCACTTGCGAACCAGAAGCCGACTCAGCTTTACTTTCATTTTTATATTTTTCCAAATGAAACTCTGCTTTATTTAGTATACCGAATTTCAATTTATCTGAAATAACAAAACTATTTTTTTCAGCATCTATTGTTCCTCTGGTCAAAGAATCTGTTTCTCCAACAATAGCCGCTTTAACTGCCTCAACCTTTGGCTCAACAGCGGATTCTTTAGCTATCGGAACTATAGGTTCTTTCTTCATTGTCTTAACTGTATCCTCTACAACTTGGGCTTGTACCTTCTTCATAGAATCAAGCATAGCGTCAGTTGCTTCAACCATAGGTGATACTTCATCAATAAAAGGTAAAGTATCCGTCAATGAAAGATTAGTTCTCCCCAGATTAGACTCAAAATCGTAAGGTTTATTAAGCATCTTAATCAAACCATAAGTTAGAGAAGCAACAATAACCAATAAAAAAGCTATCATTGGTAACCATTTCCTAAAGCGCGAGCCTATATCAGGCGAATTAAAATCATGATATGGAATATCAACTGGATCTATCGTATCAGAGAAGGAGACACTTCTAGTTTCCGCAGGTTTATTATTCCCGGCATAGCTTCGTTGATTCCCAACGGAAGGTATAACAGGCTCTTTTTCATTAGCCTCCGAGGCCTCAACGCCTTCATATCCAGATTCTCCTAATGGAACAAAGTCCATTTCTGTTACTACTTCCTCTTCCTCAACGGGGAACAAAGGACGCTCTGGATCTTCATTCGAAAATGCTGCTTTTTTTTCCTCTTTTATCTTATTCTGAGCATCACGATCAACAAACGAAGTTTCTTTCTTCGCCAGCCTTTCAATTACAGGAATAGGAGCAGGAATGATAATATCTTCCTCTGTTTCTATTTCCGAATCAAAGTCAGATTCCAACTCAAGATCGTCTGATACTATATTTTTAGAGAGAGGCTCTACCAATAGCACTGATTCCACTACCACCTCTTCTTCATCTTCTATCACTTCGGGTTGAACATCTTCAATAATGTTCTCCACTTTTTCACCCTCAATTGCTACCTCTTCTGATTCTTCTACAATTGTAGACTTATCTGAAGAATCTTCTTCCTGCACATCATCATCCTCTTCTTCCTCGTCATTACCATCAACTGGTACATGAGGCAGATCCAACAACTCTATTGGAAATTCTTTCTGTACGGGAACTTCTTCTTGAATAACTTCTTCAATCTCCGGTTCTGAAGATACAACGGGTCTAACTAAGTCATCCTTAGGAACAGTAAGAATTATAGAATCGGACTCTTCAGATGGCTTCGAAGAAGTGTATGTGTACACAAATGATTGAGGATATCTTTGTTTTGAAGAATCTTGCGGTCTCGATTCTTTTTCGGAGTTTACTTTATCAATATCCTTTTCTCTCACCGGTGTGTTATTTACATTGTCAATTATTGGAGCAGACTCTACAACAATCGGTTTTTCAATTTCTGAGACGATACTCTCGTCCTCATTTTCTATATCTATTTCTTGGTTCTCAACAACTTCATCTTCAACAGCATTTTCGCTGTTATCAACAGAAGCTTCGAACACAACTCCATCTTCCAACAAGATTGTCTCGAATTGGGAAAATGGTTTATTTACTAAATTTTTAAGTATTTTGTCAGGAAGAAAACTTAATTTGTAATGAGAAGGAATCTCTATTTTCTCTCCTGTATTTACATTTACACTCTCGCGGCTACTTACCGAGATTAGCTTAAATGTTCCGAAATCTTTAACCTTAACAGAATCATTATCAAATATCCGTTCTAAAATCAATTGAAAGAACTCTCTAAAAAAAGAGTCTGCATCTTTCTTCGTTATCTTGGCTTTCTTCGATAAGATATCAACCAAATCTTGAAGTGATAGTTTATCATTCATTCTCAGACAACTTTTTTAATTTATCTTTAACTACCTGACCCGGACGAAACGCTGTAGTAATCTTTGGAGGCACTAGAAATCGCTGCTTAGAAACAGGATTTACCGACATCCTCTCCTGACGTCTTTTGGTTTCAAACAATCCAAACCCTTGTATGTTAATAGAATTAGAATTTGCCAGATTAGTATTAACAACAGATACAGCATCCTCTAGAATCTTAGAGGTCTGAGCCTGTGTCCAATCTAATCTTTTAGACAGCTCTGCAATTAACTCTTTATTTGTCATAGATTTGCCGGATTATAAATACTTTTATTATGCATTACCAGACCTTCAATTTTCGATTATTTAGTTACATTAACTGCCTAAATAGCCAACAGACCTGACTGCTAATATATCAACTTAAACAACACTACCATACAGATCGAAAGGTTCCGCTTGATTTATAATAACATTATAAATATCACCTTTGTTCAAGGGAATATCTTTAGATATCAATACCTCGGGATCAACCTCTGGTGAGTCGTATTGAGTACGCCCAATATAATATTCGGCATCTTCTCTATCAATGATTACCGAAAAGGATTGTCCTATTTTAGACTCATTAACGCTCAAGGAGACACCCTCTTGCAAAGCCATTAACATATCCATTCGTTCCTGTTTAACCGTTTCGGGAATATTATCTTCGTATTTTTCATATGCAAAAGTACCTTCTTCGTTCGAATATGGGAAAGCTCCCATTCGCTCAAACTGAGCCTCTTTCGCAAACTGCATTAGTTCTTCAAAATCTTCTTCGGTTTCTCCCGGATGCCCTACCAAGAAGGTCGTCCTAAGATGAATACCAGGAACTTCTTCTCTAATTCTCTTTACCAGGTTAATTGTTTCCTGTTTTGTAATACCTCTTCGCATTTTGCTCAACATATTATCACTAATATGCTGAAGTGCTATATCAAGATATTTACAAACATTATCTCTTTCTCGTATTACTCGAAGTAAATCATAAGGAAATTTAGCAGGATAAGCATAATGTAAACGAATCCATTCAACTCCTTTTACATCAGAGATACGTTCGATTAATTCAGGAAGTTTCATTTCCTTATAACGATCAATCCCATAATAAGATAAATCTTGTGCTATAATCTGAAATTCTTTAACGCCTAGTGCTACGAGCGATTGAACTTCTGCTACAATCTCTTCCATCGGACGAGAACTATGTCGTCCAGTCATAATAGGAATAGAGCAATATGAACAAGCACGATTACACCCTTCCGATATTTTCAGATAAGCATAATGGGCAGGAGTTGTTAAAGCTCTTTCATATTCAACATCTTTACGAAAAGATTTTCCGAGATCAGTAATGAGACCTTTCCATCCAAATTTTCCATAAAATTTATCAACCTCAGGTATCTCAGCCTGAAGCTCTTCCATGTATCTTTCGGATAAACAGCCCATTACAAACAGTTTATTCAGTTTTCTATTTTTTTTAGCTTCTGCAAAACCAAGTATCGTATTTATCGATTCTTCTCTTGCATCACCAATAAATCCACATGTGTTTATAACGACAATTTCGCCTTCGGGTTTGTCCGGATCATGCTTCACAGTATATCCATTAGCGAGGAGTTGCTTCATTAACATCTCCGAGTCGACTAGGTTCTTGGAACAGCCTAGTGTTACAACATCAATTCTATTTTTCTTCATTCAAAAAGAATCCTTCCTTCTTAGGTATAAATAACAGTAAATATTTATTGCTATATTTTATAATTATAACTGTCTCCGGTTAATTATACTCTCAAAAGCAACAAAGAGGTCTGAGACCTTAAATCCAGCAATATAGTTTATTGCAGGGGCAAAAATAGCACAATTTAGCCACCAAACAATGAGTTAACGAATTCTTTTCGCTGAAAGACTTGCAAATCGTCTATACCTTCGCCAAGTCCAATATATTTTACAGGAATCTTAAATTGATCCGAAATACCAATTACAACTCCACCTTTTGCCGTGCCATCAAGCTTTGTTACAGCCAAAGCAGTAACATCCGTAGCGGCAGTAAATTGCTTTGCTTGCTCAAATGCATTTTGACCTGTCGATCCATCAAGCACCAGTAAAACTTCATGAGGTGCACCGGGTACGATTTTATTCATTACATTTTTGATCTTCGACAATTCATTCATCAATCCGACCTTATTATGTAATCGTCCAGCTGTATCTATTATTACAACATCTGCATTATTGGCTTTTCCTGAACTGATTGCATCAAATGCTACAGAAGCAGGATCAGAGCCCATTGCTTGTTTAATTACCGGAACACCAACCCTCTCTCCCCAAATAACCAACTGCTCTACAGCAGCAGCACGGAAAGTATCAGCAGCTCCAAGATATACCGATTTTCCGGCTTTCTTAAATTGGTTAGCCAATTTACCAATTGTTGTAGTTTTACCTACACCATTAACACCCACAACCATTATTACATATGGCTTGTTGTCTACTGGCAGATTAAAACCTTCAGTATTATCATTTGAGTTATTTTCGGTAAGCAATTCAACAATTTCTTCATGCAAAATAGTACTCAATTCATCTGTACCTACATATTTATCCTTAGCAACGCGTTCTTCTATGCGTTCGATGATTTTCAGCGTAGTATCCACACCAACATCCGAAGTAATTAATACTTCTTCCAAATCATCCAATACACTATCATCAACTTTAGACTTCCCAACAACAATCCTTGAAAGTTTAGAAAACATGTTTTCTTTTGTTTTTTCCAAACCTTTATCCAACGATTCTTTTTTCTGTTTTGAGAAGAAGTCCAAAATACCCATAAGATCTTATTATTTATTCTTGAATACTATAATAGTTGCTCCCAATATATACTTGGAACGAGCTACACAAAGCTAATAAAGGATATACAAAAAACCCCCTAACAAATTCTTGAAAGGAGGTTTTTAGTTATTTTTAACTAAATTATTTTGCAAAATAATCTTTCACAGCTTCATTAGGAACCATTTCTTCCTTAAATGTATAAGCTCCTGTTTTAGGTGATCTTACCATTTTAATTACTTTTGCATAATTACGTCCGTCTTTTGATGATGGATCGCGGTAACCTGCGACTGTCTTCTTTGCCATGGTTGTATATTATTTTTACTTAATTTCTTTATGTACTGTTACTTTCTTCAAAACTGGGTTGTATTTTTTCAACTCCAATCTTTCAGTTGTATTTCTTCTGTTCTTTGTAGTAATGTATCTTGATGTACCAGCCATACCACTTTCTTTGTGTTCGGTACATTCTAGAATTACTTGAATTCTATTTCCTTTTGCTTTCTTTGCCATTTTTAGGTTCTCCTTTGATTTAAGCTTTTAAATAACCTTTTTCAGCTGCTTTTTTCAATGCAGCATCCAAACCAATTTTATTAATTGTACGAAGACCTGACGCAGATACATCTAGACTAATCCAACAATCTTCTTCTACCCAATAGAATTTTTTCCTGAATAGGTTGATATTAAATTTTCTCTTAGTCTTTTTATTTGAGTGAGAGACATTGTTACCAACCATAGCTTTCTTTCCTGTAATTTCACAAATTTTGGACATCGCTACTATATTTTATTTTTTATTTATTTTATTCCTTGCCGTAGTAAAACAGGGTGCAAAATTAAACCTTTTTTTTGAATCAGCAAATTATTGGCAGTTAATAAACTATCTTTTTTCAAAAAAACACTACTCCTTAATTATCTTATTCTTAACTGAGAATAATCTTTCCCAACTTTGTAATAGAAATGCAAATATAGTAACTTTGTTGATGTCTAGAAATATATAATACCTTTTTACTATGAAAAAACACGTTTACTTATTTTTGTGTGTATTCCTTTTTACATGCACACATCTATTTTCTCAATCGCCTTTTAGCTTTATTGTAATTTCCGACACACACCTTGGAAGGGAAGGATCGGAAGAAAAAAACAGAAAAACGCTTCGCTATCTACTTAATCAGCCAAGTAAACCTGAAGCTATTTTTGTTGTTGGAGATCTTACCAACAATGGTTATCAACAGGAGTATGATCTTTTCAAGAAAGTATTTACAGAAGAGTTACCAACTAATTTCCCTAAATATTATTGTCTGGGAAATCATGATAGGTATAATGACAAGGGAAGCGAGAACACCCGATTTCAAAACACATTAGGGCAAGACCTTAACCAATATGTAGAGGTTAACGATTACCCCTTCATACTTATAAGTATGGAAAACTCGTCTTATGACAAATGCTATACCGACCCTAGTCGTAAGTTCCTATTAGAAAAATTAGAGTATGCAGCTAAGAAGCATCCTGAAAAGCCTATTTTCGTATTCTTTCATATGCCAGTTGTAAATACGGTATATGGATCATACGAGATTGGGGGTAAAGATTCATGGGGTACTAGCGGATTAAAAGATATTTGCGAACAATATCCACAGATCGTAGCTTTCTCAGGACACTCACACTACCCTATCGGAGATGAAAGATCTATACACCAAGATAAATTTACATCTGTAAATGATGGTAGTATTGCCTACTCGGAAATAGAAACGGGCAAAACCGAAGGGATACACCCCGAAGGGTTTAATGATGTTACCGAAGGCATGATTGTTAGTATTGATAATAACAAAGTGAATATTCACAGATACAATACTGCACAAGGCGTAGAAATAAAAACTCCATGGGAAATAAAAGCCCCTCACGATGGCTCTGCTTTTACGTACAAAGACAGAAAAGACAACAAAGCGCCTAAATTTACAAAAGGTATTAAGCCTACCTTTTACAATATTACTAAAAATGGTTGCAGACTATTATGGAAGCAGGCTTCTGATAACGATATAGTACATCACTATAAAATCTTATTGACGAAGAGAGGAGACGAAAACAGCTCCCCTACCCTTATGACTATTTTCTCGGGGTTCTTCTTAAATGCAGAGATGCCTCAATCGAAAGGTTGGGACTTGAAAGATTTAGATGCCGATTCGACTTATGACGTATTGGTTTCGGCAGTTGATTCTTTCGGCAATGAATCAGAACCCATAATAGGCTCATTTACGACATTGTAAGCTTATCAGAATCATTAAAATAGAAGAGGCGAGCATTCCATTACTCGCCTCTCTTTATCTATATCTGTTACCTTTAAAAACCCATACCTATACCAATAGAAAAACGATTGCCATCTTTTGACCCGAAATATGAGAATTTACCCGTATAGCTTTTAAAGAGTGTAAGCCACCAACCTCCACCATAAGAGGTATGCCACCTTTGAGAATCTTCGCCCGGATACCATACCCGACCATAATCAGCACCCACAAAAACACCATATTGCACAGGTGTAAAAGGGTTCTTTAGATGACCTAGATCGTATCTAAGATCGGTATGTTGATAAAGAGATTGTCGTCCTATAAAACGGCTTTCCCTAAAACCTCTAAGTTCAACAGAAGCCGCCTGATAAAATTCGTAATCGTTAGTAAACAACGCTGTACCAATTACCTCTGTAGCTAAAGAAAGGCGATCTCCACATGCTATATTAAATGCAAACCTCGATTTTAGATAAGGAAAATTTCGACTTACATCTTTCACATCCCAATTCCAACCTCCAGTTACCAAAAAATCAATTGAATTAAGTAAAGTAGTATTAAACTCTCTGTTTATTTCATAAGTCACATGGAAATCGGCGAATACCCTTGTATCAAATACCGGATCATCATCTCCATATACTTCATTTATAAACCTATCAGTAGGTTTATCCATCTTATATAATTCGACAGTTGTTGCAGCAGTAAATTTATTGGTTTCGTCCAGCTTCCAATAATAAGAAGGTTCTATACTGTACTTAGCAATGCCCACCCGGTTAAAATCTATCGATTTATCTTTAAATCCGTTTGTCTGATTACCATACCCAAAGAAGTTATGAAAATCGTTTGCAATACCAAAAATAGCCTCAATATTAAAACCCTTCATTTCATCCAGCGAAGGAAACATTCCCTGATACATCAAACCATCTAAGTAACTATAACCAATTCGGTGACGATAACTATAAGGCGACCGCTTGAAACCATACATTGTCTTACTCACATATGCTCCCAAATAAAAACCTAAGTCGGAGTCATATACCCCCCATGGCGTGAAACTTATACTTTGATACTTCAATTTCTTATAATCATAAGCATGCACTTTCTCTACGTTGGTTCGTATAATACTGGCATTACCAAGTGTATCATTTTTGACATCGTGAGATTTATAATCATATATATCCGTATTTCGTCCTCCAATAATATTATATACGTTGGAACCTTTTCCTCCCACCAAAGTTAATGGCATAGCCTTTCTTGATTCGTTATTCAATCTAAATTCATCGTCTCCTTCCAGCCCATACAACCAAATTTCTTTCGTACTCTTGTCATATTTCTTATCAAACAACAGAAGCTTTGAGTTTTTATCATATATACGAACATTAGTTGCATGCTTGTCCTTCTGATCTATGACAAATAAATCGTCTCCATGAGTACCAGTAATTACAGGTGTTTCCTGTAATATATCATAATATTTCTGGGCGATCTTTTCGACAACATCCCTACGATTTTTTAAATTCTTTTTTATAATCTCGGTGTCAGGTGACGCATATATTTCTTTCGGTAACTCTTTGAATGCATTATCAATTACCGAATCGGTTAAAAGAGTTTTAATATATTTTGCTTCTTGATACCATATTTCTCGTCCTGTTCGTGCAACTAGGGCTATATCAAGAGGAATAGCAATGCCGTTTGCCTTTTTCAGATTTTTTATGCTACTATCGTAATTTGTTATACTATTTAAGCCAAATACGTCTAGCATCAATTTAAATAACACTCCATCAACTTTTGTAAAAGCATGACTGCGGTCTGCAACCATTGGCATGTATACAAGGCTATCTCCATGAGGAACTTCGTACCACTGCCAACTTTCTCTCGTTTTATTCCAGTCTCCGATAAGTATATCTAAGAGCCGTTCTCTTATATATTCATGCTGATCAACATGAAAAGCTTTAGATTCTTGAATCTTAGCCAACAGCTCAGCTGTCTCTATTATTTTGGAGTGTGTTGTGAACGTCTTTAAATCATATATACTAATTAGTCGATCAGCTATCCCCGTACCATCTGCAATAGTATCAGTAGTTGTATGCTTGGGAATATAGTATATTTCGGAATCAAAAGAATTTACACCTACATCTTCTGCCAGCTTATTTGCAACCATAAAAGCATAGGGATGAGTTATTGTATAAGCATCGCCTATAAACTTATCAACATAAGTACCTTGAAACTCTTGCTTGCTATATGTATTCTTAAAAAAATCAGATTCCATAAATGTTGTTGCACCACCAAGAGGTCTGACCATATAAAGGTGTGCATTTTTATCTTCAAGAAACAATGCATGCAGACGCGGCAATTGACCTATAAACTTAAGGCCTCCGTGAAGATCGTATAACTCTGTCGATTTAACAGTTATGGGGGTAGAGTAAAGCTCGCGATAGTGCTTACCTACAATGCGATTATATAACCCCGCTCGTTTAGCCGCAGTTTGAGGATAAATTGATTTTTTTATTACACCTCCCGAATACAACGGGATGGTATCCTCTTCCAACTTGGAAGATGTATCCATAGCCGAGACATTCAGGTATAATAGGCTGTATATAAATAATACAACGCTAATTTTTCTAATACTGTGCATAAGTAGGAGTCTGTTATAGTAATTCCAATACAAATATTACATTTCAAGCCATTTGTTTTGAAAGTCTAACTATCTCAGCAAATGTAAAGGCTAAAGATCTAAGTATAATACAATAATCAATTATTATAGATGTCTTGCGACCTCAAATCTTAAAATTGTATTTAAACTCATTTGGTTATATAACAATTTGTACCTTTGCATAGTTTTACACGAGAACAAAATTAATGACAAATAAACCATATAAAGAGTTTGGAGATTTCTTAAACAGCATATTTCCACAAAAGGTTCAGAAAATATCTATCAATGCCGGCTTTACTTGCCCCAACCGCGATGGGTCTAAAGCAGTAGGCGGATGTACATATTGTAACAACCAAAGCTTTAGCCCCGGATATGGAGGCAAGCAACGCACAGTTACCGATCAATTGAGAGATGGCATCGCCTTCTTTTCTCACAAATATCCCGAAATGAAGTATCTAGCGTACTTCCAGTCATATACAAACACATACGATGACATAGAGAAACTGATTGCCTTATACGAAGAGGCATTGGCTTACCCGAATGTCGTAGGTATCATTATAGGCACTCGTCCTGATTGTATGCCTGCTGATCTGCTCGAATATTTCGCAAAATTAAAGGACAGAACTTTCCTTTTGATAGAATATGGCTTGGAGTCGACTTTAGATTCTACCCTCGAATTTATCAACAGAGGACACACATATGCCGAAAGTGTAGAGGCTATTTACCAAACGGCTGCTAAAGGAATATATACGGGAGCTCATATGATTCTGGGATTACCCGGAGAGAGCAGAGAACAAATGCTGGAGCATGCCGATAAATTGTCTGAACTGCCTTTGACAACCCTAAAAATGCACCAGTTGCAGTTGATAAAAGGGACAGTTATGGCTCGTCAATATAGAGAGCACCCCGAATGGTTCAACTTATTTGAAGTAGAAGACTATATTGATCTTTGTATTGATTTTACAGAACGCCTCAACCCCGATTTCATTATCGAAAGATTTGTGTCACAATCTCCAAAATCTTTGCTTATTGCTCCCGATTGGGGATTGAAAAACTTTGAATTTACAGCCAAAGTCTTGAAACGATTTGCCGAACGCAATGCATATCAAGGAAAGCTTTGCAAAAAGGTTATAGTTTGATCTAATCCCTTTGACTTTCTTTAGTTTACCACTACACATAGTTATATTTCATTATTGTCCATCTTCTTAGCAAAAATATTTTTGCTAAGAAGATGGACAATTTGATTATAGATGCTCAGATATTATTAATTTCTATCGGAATTGTTTTCTCCAGTTCAAATGTCCCGTTTACTTTTTAGGAACACCCTTTATCTCCGGTTTATTTTCTTTCTTATCCTTATGGAATATGCCCTTTACTTTTTGAAAAAATCCCGAAACTTTTTTCGCAAAATTTTGCTTCTTCTGAGAAAACCCTACTGATTCTACAACAGCAGGCTGCAATATCTGCCATAGATAATTGAATGTGGAGTGGTATGCATCACGTTCGATGGTTACATGAACATGTCTTGCTCGTTTATGTGGTTTATCGGGGTTATTCTTTTTTATTACCTTATTCGCAACCGTACTCACAAGTGTATTAGTTGTTAGTTCACCGTCCTTATTTTTCAACACAGAAATACTCAGATCGTTATACAGCATCAACATCTCAATAGTAGCACCCTTGCTCGAAGCATCTGTATTAAATGTGAGAGATTTTATATACCCTGTTTCAACCTTAGCTGGAGCCATTGGTGTTATCAATTGATTCAGATCCTTTAAATCAAACTTATTTAGATGAGCCTTAAGATGAAAATGATCGTTAAGTGAGTCAACCGGCAACATCCATGTAGCCGTAAAATGGCCTGTTCCCATCAAGTTTCCATCAGCATCCAGTTTGATGTACTGGCCAGGTCTCGAAACAATATTAGTAAGCCCCGATAATCGTCCATTCATATTAGTGAAAAAGATCACACCTGGAACTGTATTATTCTTGGGCAATTCTTCATATACAACTTTAAAGTTGTTGACATTAGCCGTATCTATATCGAATTTCACTGGAAGCTTTTGAAGCCCTTCATAAATCATCGGCATGATGTTGTGCTGTATCTCTATCTGCTGATTTTTGAAGTTCAACAGTTCAACATCTTTCATCAACAGTTCTTTTGCGTGAAGTCTATTATTGGCAAAATATCGATTAAAATCTATACCCGATAACGATATATGCCCTACCCCCACATCAAACCAATCTTTATGAGTAGGATGATGATAGGCAAACTCTTTCTTAGAGTAAGCAGGCACCAAATGAAGTTTTTCTATTCTAAAACTACCCTCATTCTTTTTCAGTTCAATAGTTTCTGCTTTTAGCATATAAAAACCATTGTTCAGAGGAAACTGAAAATTATGTGTGCTGAAATTAATATCGTCCATCACAAACGTTTTCAGTTCGCTATTTATAACCAGTCCACTGAAAAACAAATTAGTTGTATTCAATTGTTGCTGCCTATTAAGTTTTCCATTCAATGTGGTTGCATAGTCAATATTAGCATCCGAAATATTGAACTTGTTTACAGATACCTCACTACCCAATTTTTCAAACACTGAGTAAATATCCTGCTTATTGGACGAAACTTTACTTTTTTGCGCAGACTTAGAAATCTGATTTATTTTAACAACAGGCTTAGCAACTTCTACACTTGCTAGATTAAACTTCCTATTATTCAGATTAATATCCAGAATATCCAGATTCGATGTTTCGAAATGCAATTTAAGACTGGGTTGATCTACCCCTACCTGAATATTAGAAATACCAATTCGCCCTATATTTAAAGATCCTGCAAAAGGAGTCGAAGCACTTGCCTTACTTTGGCTACCTCCTCCTTCTATCACTTTTTTATAATTTATTACAGGCGATTGCAATGTAATCTCACCAATAGAACTATTCTTCATTTCGGCGTCCCATGCCAAAGCCTTTAGTTGAAGTTTACCTACAGTTGTGTTTAAACTATCTTTAGTTGTGTGATCCGAGTATTCTATTTTCGCATTGGAAATATCAAATAATCCTGCAATAAAATTGGTTGTTTTATCTTTCACCTCACTATTCTTCTTAGTCGTATTCGAAGATTTTCGAGTTTTCACAACCTGTATAGTGGGAGATTCTACATTAAAGGAATTAAACATCACAGTATTTTCCTTTTCTGTTATCTTATAATCTATACCTCTGACTGCAACAAATGGACTCAACAACGAAAAGTAAGTATCAGGAGCTTTCTTCCATGTGTTTCTTTGAGGCAACAGTTTTATATCAAACAATTCTAAATTACCTTTTATGCCCGTATACACCCCTTTTCTGATCATCAAACGATAGTCTTTTCCGGGTAAGAGATTATCAAAACGTTCGAAACTAAATCGAAGATTATCACACGCAAAAAAAGTATGTGAATGTTTTATTGTGATTTCATTTATAAGGAAATTTGATGCAAAAAAATCAATCCTTGGTAATTTATAAACCGGATTATCCTTATTTGTATTATCGCGGAATGTAATATTTCCACCATTCAAATTTACTTCACTTATAGATATATGCTTAAAAAAGGGTACAACAACATTCAAATTGGCTGATTTATCATCTACCGGCGCTATCTCTTTTTTCGATTTATGCATTTTCACATATTCGATGTTTGGAGCATCTATCGATAACTGCTGCGCCCGTATTCCTTGATCGTATTCTAAGCCCAACAAACGAATAGAATCTATAGTTCCGACAATATAATCTCGTTGGGTTTTAAGTTGCAGAGGCGACAACTTCACTTTGTCTATCTGAAAATCTTTTGTTACCGTATTCAACTTCATATGCCCAATACTCAGCGCATGATTTTGGCTTATAACGATACCTTCTATATCAGCAGCATCTACTGAGAAACCCTGCGAATACAAAAATCGTTGCTGGATATCGGCTAACGAATCGACCTTAAAACCATAAGCTTCAAAATTAAAGCGATCCATATTATATACATCAATCGTATCTTTGGTAGCATTGGTATATTTTAGTTTAGCTTCCGTTATACCTATCTTATCGATTGAGATGCTATGTAGAAGAGGCGATACTATGGCATACAAAGTCCACGACAGATTCAGGGTATCCTGTACTTGTACCCCGGCATCTTTCTTTGACTCTATTTTTACACTGTCTTTTTTAACGTTGAAATATTGAATTTCAGACCTATTTATATCAAAAGCATTTGCTTCTAAATAATTGAGAGCATTTTCTCGCTTAAACCTCACACCTGTAACCTCTATCGAGTTTATCTTTGCTTCAAGATAAGTATCGGGAAGTACATGTTGCTGTTCCCACAAAAGCGTCTGAGGCTCTAGATGTACCTTCTCTATATGAATAATAGAATCTTTGGTACTTAACCTTATATTGGCTGTCTGAAGTAAAAACTGATTATTGGATAGTAGGACTTGCGGCTGATTAGTGGTAAAATCGAAATCATCACAGAAAAGCAGTTTACCTGATTGATCTGAGTTCTGATCTAACACAAAGCCATAGGCATGAAAACTCACATCTGTCAAACCATACACAACGGGTGTTCCCTGATCTTCTGCCAGATAAGAGATACTGGCATTTTCTAAATTCATTTTCTTAACAGTCAACACATCCATATAAGGAGATATCAACTCATGCAATGATTTAGATGTCTTATTTTTGGTTTTTATTTCAGCACGTGACGAGCTTTCCGACTCAAAAACTTTAACTATCGGTCGTTTGATTTCGAACAGATCGAAGTGAAGCTGTCTATAACTAAACATCCAAACCAGATTGAGCCCTTTGAAATGGATTCGTTCTATCTCTATATCAAAATAATTTTTCGGCAAACTATCTTTTGCTGACCATTGCTTAAACACCGCAGAATCGACCTTAAGCTCTACACCTTTAAGAGTCAGCTCTCCATTGAAAAGTCCAATTTCGAGATGCTTAGAGCTAAACTGATAAAATCCTCCCGTTGCATCAGATACACTCTCGCTCAGTTTTTCCCGCAAAAAGCCTTCAAGCCTTTCCCTCATATACCAATTGACCGCAAATCCCACGATAGCAATGACTATTATAGTGAAACCTACAATCTTTAGTATCTTACGTTTTTTTATTTTCATGCAGAAGGGCTCTTTTTTCAACAATATTAATAAAACTATTCCTTTATTAAACAAAGCCTCTGCAATTATGTTCCATCCGAAACAAAAAACATCTCTAAGTTTTATATTACCAAGAGATGTTTTTTATCAATTATTTCATCTTAACTCTATTGCTGACCGCCGCCTTGCGCGTTACCACCGCCGCCGCCCATAGAGTCGTCATTATTAATTCCACGAACCGCTTTCTTAATCTGAGCTTTCATCTCTCCAAATCGATACGACACTCTTATTCCAAAATATCGGCGTCTATAAATGCTATATGATTCTGAGCGAAAGGTAGGATTATCCACTATATTCCGAAATGTCTGTTTATCTGAAAACACATTTGAGGCTGAGATATTAACGTTTAATTTCTCTGATAAGAAATCCTTAGAAACCGACAGTCCATAATAGTTATAGGAAGGACCCCGTCCTTGTATATTGATATACGGTGTACCTCCATTTACAAAAAGATTCACTCTGTATGTTTTAGGAAAAGTATATTGCATATTAGTATAACCATTTACGGCAAAACCCGAATTAGACAACTCAAATTCATCCATATTCGATTTAATATCAATATAAGAGCCCGATAAATTTCCCGACAGTCGAATCTTTTGAGTAGGTGTCCAGCTAAAATAGGTAAAAAGACCTAACCTTTTGCTTTTTCCAATATTAGCATAAGTTGTTCTACTCACAATATCATCCAGTTCAGTGATACGTTCAATAGAGTTATCTACAAAATTATAAGATAAACTGGCATTCATATTAAACTTCGGATTGAAGAAATTATAATTCATATCAATAGTATGCGATTCTATAGGCTTCAAGTTTGGATTACCTACACTTACGTTCAATGAATCTGTTCTATTCTCAAATGGATTCAATTGCCATATACCCGGTCTTGATACTCGCATATTATACCCTAAACGAAAAGTCTGAGAAGGGCTTGGCTGATAACTAAGCGTAATAGAAGGTACAAGATTAGATAAATCTGTTTCATAGTTTTTATCATTAGCCTGCTCTCCCTCCGCCAAAGGATATTTTATACTTAAGTTAGTACCCTCGTACCTAAGTCCCGTTTTAAGACCAAACTTTTTATATTTAACTGCATAGCTGGCATAACCTGCATAAATATCTTGTCTGTGTTTAAATTCATCTTTCAAAGAAGGCTCTTCTATCCATTCGCCTGCCTGATCATAAAACCGTCCGCTACTACTTTTATTTAACCGGATAATATATTTAAGCCCAACTTCCAGATTATGGATTTTCTTAAAAGGGGTAGCATAATCTATTTGCATGGTATGCTCCTTTTGAGTACCATCTGAATATTGTCTGTTTTTAAAATCGTCAATATTCAAGATACCCACAACTTCATTATCCGAACTCCAGTCGTCAGGTTCCAAAGCCAAACGATATGAGAGTGTCAACAATCTGTCTTTTACCGTTTTTGAAGTCTTTTGATAATCTGCTTTCAACTCCGTAGAACCATATTTATAGTCGCCATCTGTAGACTGATCAAACTCCTGAATTGGATTGAAAGAAACATTTTCTAGTCTGTTATTGGTAAAAGAAGTCTGTCTACCTGTTCCCGCATAACGTCCAAAACCTACATTTATCAGATTCAAGGAGTCTATTTCATAACTAAGCTCTCCATTTCCAAACTGCCCATTACCTCTATTCTTACCCGTTCCTCTTTGGATTAGATACTTATTATCCACATTCGCAAAATTCTCTCGTTTTAAGTAAGTGTCATATTCAGGATTTCGATATTCGTAATAGCTGTAATTACCTGTAAAACCAAGCTTCCCCGATTTCATTGTCAAGTATCCTGATGCACCATAACCTCCTTGAGAATTGCCCCAACTACTTACTGTTGCCGTATACCCACCCATTGAAGAGTTTTTCGTAGTAATGATATTAATGATACCAGCTACTCCTTCGGCATCATACTTTGCACCTGGATCGGTGATTACCTCTATATCTTTAATAGTACTGGCAGGCATACTTTTTAATACATCCTTAGGATTGCTTGCCAACATAGAAGAGGGCTTCCCATTTATATAAATTCGGAATGCCGATGACCCTTTGAGCTGAATCTGATCTTCACCGTCTACGGTTATCATAGGCACTTTTTTCATCATATCCAGAGCGTTATTAGTTTTAGACTCGGGATCATCTTCCATACTATAAGTTATCTTATCTAATTCTACTTTTATCAATGGCTTTTGAGCCGAAACCACCACCTCGCTAAGCATCTTACTATCGTCCTTCATCAGGATATTACCTAAATCCTGCATCTTGGCGGTTGTCAACGTAAATGGCTTACTAACGGATTCTTTGCCTATAAACTCTATAGTCATCAAATACTCTCCCGGCTGAGTCATGGAAAATTGAAATTTTCCATTTTCATCAGTAGGAACTACTTTATCGACCTTCTGAAGATCGGCTTGCTTGAAAATTTTAATCGTTGCATAAGGTATAGATTCGGAAGTTAACGAATCTGATACAACTCCTTTTACCGTTACTTTAGACTCCGCCACAGCCTGAGCCTCTATTAATAAAGGAAAAGACATAAGAATATACAGAAGGACAAGTAGTTTTTTTGTTGCCATACGTATTGTTTTAAGGTTTCTAATAAAAATAGAATATAGTTAGATAGTCTTTAGATTTCTCAAATATATGTCAGCATTTTATAATAACCAACTGCTCGAAGTTTAAATTTTAACACAAAATCTATTTTTATTGATATTTACCATTATTTACGGTTGGTTAACTTGGCATAATAGTCTATGTACTACCTCTAAACTATCTATAATTTAACCTTCAAAAGAGTTCCTTATTTTTACTTTTTTGAGGATTATTGTCTAACTTTGTACTGCTTTATCTGAAAACGACCGGCGCCTATTAGAGAAAAATCTAAGACACATATCAAATATCAGATCATTAAAGATAATATGGAGCAGTTATCTTTATTCGCAAAACCTACACATCTCGTATTGCTCTTCATTCTTAAATTTTAAAAGAAATGCAACAAGTTGCAAATGTTGACGAACTAGAAAACAAAAACATTGCTAAACTTCTTTGGCAATATGCATTACCTGCAATTGTCGGGACTCTAGTTAACTCTCTCTATAATGTTATCGACCGTGTATTTATAGGACATTGGGTGGGAGATGATGCCTTAGCCGGCTTAGGCTTGGTACTCCCTATTATGAATATTACGGCAGCTGTAGGCATGCTTGTTGGAGCAGGATCAGCGAGTCGTATTTCAATCTATCTAGGAAAGAAGGATAAAGAGACTGCCGAAAAAATTGCAGGAACCTCGTTCCTTATGACTATCATTATTAGCGGAATAGTCATCGGATTATTGCTATTATTTCTAAAACCGGTACTTATGTATGCAGGGGCAAGTGAGGCGACCTACCCATATGCTCGCGATTTCCTTGTTATCTTTTTGCCGGGTAATCTATTTCTATCCTTATGCTTTAACTTCAATAATATGATGAGGGCTTCTGGATATCCTAAAAAAGCAATGATAACCATGCTTATCAGCGTAGTAGCTAATATCATTTTAGCCCCTATATTTATACATTATTTAGGTTGGGGAATGAAGGGTGCAGCAGCAGCTACATTTATAGCTATGGTAATAGGTTTTATCTTTGTAATGCAACACTTCTTGAATCCGAATAGCTATATAAAGCTTAGATGGAAAAACCTGAGATTAAACAAGAAAATTGTTTGGTCTATTACATCTATCGGGATGTCGCCTTTCCTTATTCAGTTGACAGCTTCAGTTGTAGTGTTCTTCATTATAGCACAGCTAAAAATATTCGGAGGTACAGACTCTCATTCGAGCGACATGTCTATTGCAGCCTATACAATTGCCAACACTATGCTTATGCTTATTGTAATGATTGTATTGGGGCTTACACAAGGTATGCAGCCTATTGTTGGGTACAATTACGGAGCGAAGAATTACGATAGGGTAAAAGAGACTCTGATCTACACCATTAAGGTAGGTACAGTCATTACTACATTTGGCTTTATCTTAGGGTTCTTTTTTCCACAAATATTCGTTAGCTTTTTTGGACCTGGACCTGAACTTGCCGAAAAATCGGCGACAGCATTACGCCTTGTAGTTATATGCTTCCCTCTTGCCGGATTTCAGATTGTTGTTACCAACTTTTTCCAATGTATAGGTAAAGCCGGAAAATCAATTTTCCTGAGTCTTACCCGCCAAGTACTATTCTTAGTACCTGCTTTATATATATTACCTCAACACTTAGGTTTAAAAGGAATCTGGTTATCTATGCCTGTGGCTGATGCTTTAGCGGTAATAGTTACCTTTATCTTATTTACATTTCAAGTAAGAAGTCTTAAAAGAGAAGCGGACGCCCTAACCCAGAATCCACAAAGTTGAAAAAGCGGAAAAATGTCACAACCCATCGGTATAATTGCAAAGATAAAAATAGCAGAATCTGATTATAAAAATTATCTGAAAACAAAGGAGGTAAAACAACTTGCCTCCTCTATGTTTTATTCGATAAAACATACTGATAGAAATTTCTATATTTTCCAGTATACAAAGAAAGAACAAACATTATATGTTTTCATTTATTACAATTATGGAAATTCGGAAACATTAAAAGGAATAGAGTTTGAGTCATTAAAAAGTATCCAGTCTTTTTTGACAGCCGAAAGTAGTGGATATCTGATAGGAACGCTTGACTGTATTAACTTGGATCAAGAGGATTTTCATTATGCATATACTTTGGAAAAAGGCATTTGGACAGACCATAAAAAGCTGGACGAAACTAGATATAAAGAAGTACTAAAAGATACTGATCGGTTATACAAACTACTTGATGGAGAATTTAGCGATAAGGTATTTTCATCACGTATTGTTGATACAACTATAGTTAAGAGAATAAGAACGCTGCAAGAAAAGCACCGAATTGAAAATTTAGTAAACCGATTACATGAGGCTTCGCCTTATAAACCTCTTTATTTTTTTGGTAATTACTATTATAATGGAATATGTATTTACAATCCTCACCAACGACTAACTGCATTATTAGAAATTGATCCACATACTTTTATCCAGAAACCATATGGAGGGTCTGATCATAAACATGTTGTAATTGATAATATAGTAATAGCAACCGATCCTCAAAAATTTAAGAAATTACAAAAATTAGAATCTGTTTTCTATACATCCTCAGAGGCTGTTTATGATTATAAGGGGCATTTTATACCCAATGCAGATCCAAAGACATTTAAGCTAGAACAAGAAGGTATTGCAGAAGATGCTAACTACATTTACATATTCAACACACAAATACCCAAAGTTGAAGTGGGAGAATATAAGATAATTGATTATGGATATTCCAAGCCTATAATTATATATGGTGAAAAAGCAATCTATTTAAACAGCAATAAATTAGAACAGCTAAACCCTTCGACTTTCGAAATTTTAGAGATATATGAAAGGTCACATAATACTTTCACACATTTGATAAAAGCGAAAGATAAGGACGGTGTATTTATTATTTATCAAAAATCAGGCTTAAATGCTTCACACCTCAATACTCCAATCGAAGTTTTAAGAGACATTGATATTGAACAGACAATTATCGAATATCAGAAAACGTCTCACAATCTGAGTGAGAAGAAAACTAATGAAGAGAAACTAATTGATGAAATTGAAGGTGACGATTTTATAGAACAATACAATAAGAATAAGCATTCACTTGATTTTCTGTTGAAAATCAATAATTATTTTTATCAGTGTTTTCAGAAGTGGATCAAATCAAAAGATAAGGCAGAGTTAGATAAAATTCTAAAAACATACCATATAATAGAAGACACTGCTTGGGTCAATCCTCATTTGTTTCATCATACAGCTTGTGTATATGCAGCCCTTGGAGAGATACAAAAAGCTACAGAAGAAATTTACAAAGCTTGTTTATTCGGTTATGAAGAGATAAAAGCAATTTGGGGCGATGAGGACTTAGTAATACTGCACTCAGACCCTTATTATAAAGAATTACAGCAATATTATGAAACCAATATAAAAATATTGCCAACCCCTTTAATTACAACAGAAGTATTAATAAGATTAGATGCATTATCGGTAGAAGAAATTCAATCTTTAGCGTACACAATTACAAAAAGATTTTTAATTCCCGATAAATCTCATGTTTTGTTGATGCAGAAATCAAATAGTCCCAATGATCAATCGTGGGAGGTTTACTTGAGTTTATTGCAAAGCTTCTTTAATCATGTATTAAAAAACAGTACCTTTTCCTCTTCTTTATATAAAAAATTTAAAGATTATGAATTAATGCCTGCTTCCGGTCATTTCGAACAATTTAAATACCAGTTTAGTCATGCCCATATTGCAGGTCCAACTTTGGAAGATTGCCGCAGGACTTTAGAAAAAGTCAGAGCCTCTCTTGATAGAATACAAAATGCTCAAGAAAAAATCGCTATAACTAATTATATAAATCAATCAGAAATTATGAAGGTTTTAGGAGAGCAAGTATAATTATTATTTTTTATTACTTCTGGCTTTTACCTCATCATAGGTAAGTTCACCTATATAACGTTCTCTTGGCTCAAATTCGATAGAAAAGATACTTCTCTTATCATTATAATCAAGATAGTTAAAACCAGCCAAATCTGATAAACTATACAAAAAGTCGGATGTAGAATAACTTCTTGTTGTATCTAAAATCAAGTCCTCCCGTTCTTTCTTAAAGTTAGGCGACATCCACACAAGAAAAGGCACTTCGCACATACTTGGTGATACCTTCTCATAAGCATGTCCGGCAAAGTCTCTTGTTTCATAAACTTCCTCCCCATGATCCGAAAAATAAACTAAGGCTGTTTTCTGATCCGATTGATCTTGCAAAATATGTATCAATTGAGAGAGTACAAAATCGTTATATAAAACCGAATTGTCATACTTATCAATAGTGCGTATCGCTTTTTTATCTCTAAAATCGGTTTCCTTTATTAAATGATCCTTCTCGTTATTAAAGATATTATAAGGCGGAGTATATCTAAATTCGTAAGCCATATGATTACCTATAAGATGAATCAAGATCAGCTTATTCTTCTTATTCCCATTCGCTAATATATTCCTAAAAGTAGGCAAGATTATCTCATCCGGTTGTTTCTCGCTAGAAAGGCTATATATATTTTTCGATAGATCCAACAATACATCATAACTTGTTTTGAAATTACCTCCAAATGGTTGAGTACTTATAAAATGAGTTTCATAACCAGCTCTATTGAATAGTTCAAACATAGAAGGTTTCTCTGTTATGTAATCAAGGTTATCTCTATCAGCCAAAGTAAGTATAGAACGCAATACCGGAATTGTATGCACCTGAGGCGATATCACATCCTCATAAACTAATAAGCTGTCGCCCAATGCTCCCAATTTGGGATTAGTAGTCCTAGGATACCCATATAAAGACATATGTCTTCGCGTTAACGACTCTCCTATAACCACAACAATGGTTTTAGGTACTGAATCCTCAAACATCTCTTTTACTTCATAAGATTGTGATTGGCGTTCTAAGATTGCACACTCTTCTTTGCCTAATCTTATTTTATAATCAACAAACATCTTATAAAAATTGACAAAATAGACTGATCGGGATAACGGAGGCAGAGATACAACCAATATCAAAGACAGCAAAGCTGAGATAAAAGTTATCTTATGATCTTTTATTCTCAAAGGCTTCCCTACCCTCATTTTCCAGATTATCAAGAAGCAGAGTAATATATAAACCAAGCATCCAACTATAATCCAAGGATTAAAGTAGTGTACCAAGAATTCCTTACTCTCTTCGGGATTAGTTTCAAACAAACTTATTACACTATTTTTCTGCAACAATACATGTGCAAACAACAAATAACTTGTATAAATAGTATTAGGCAGATACGAGATTACAAACAAACCCGAGAAAACCAGTTTTTGAGTTCGCGATTTACAAAACAACAAAAGAAGCCCGATTGATATAAACAGAATTGTATTTATTGTTATTGTAGCCACCACATGCTTTACAGAAAGATTCTGCGCCAATGGTGTAAGAAGCGGAAGAAACATAATCATATAGAAAAGAAAACAAATCTGTAACTTCTTTCCATACAATGCATTTACAAAAGAACTATTCATTAGTTAATTATCCAATTTTTGATTAGGGTCTCAGACCTTTTTATTGTCTATTCGAGTATAAAAGCTATCGATTATCGTCATTTTTGATACGACATTTATACTTCCTTTTACTTATATGTGTTTATACCTATAATGTAGGTCGCAAATATAGCATTTTTTCTTATTTTTGATCTAAGTTTATCATCATACACAATTTTATGGCAAAACGAAGTTCTAACGGAATACGTAACCGTAAGCATATAAAGAATGCTCATCTACTAGAAACTCTTTCCTATTTGGGTGAAGTACAATTACCTACGTCGATTGAGTTTATACAATATAATTCAAAACAGACTACAACAAAATCTATCGCACCCTCCGATAAATTAAAAGATCTCATTAATGACGATTACATAAACTGGTTTAAAATAACAGGGATATCAGATGCCGAAGTTATATTCAACATCTGCAAATCGTTTGGAATACCCCGATTTGATGTTAAAGACCTCTTGTCGGGACGTCATGTAACTAAAGTGATAACCTATGAGCACAATACGTTTATATTGATGTCGGGGTGCTTCACAACTGAATCTCACGAATTGAATCTTGATCATATCGCTTTTATTCTGGGAGATAATTACCTTATAAGCCTTCAGGAAAACGGAACCCCCATATTTACAGATGTTCAGGAAGCTATCAAAAATTCCAAAGTACAGATACGTGAGAAAGGTACCGATTACCTTCTGTATATACTACTCAACTGTGTACAATCTCTATACAATGATACAGTCTTAAAACTAGCAACTAAGATAGATAATATGGAGGATAAACTCATAGAGAACAACACCAAGGGTATTGATATTATGAGATTTATACGAATCCGTAAAAATGATTATTCATTACTAAAACGGGCCGTATCGTCAATGCGGGAAGAATATTCAAATTTACTCCATAATGATAACCATTTGATTAGACCCGAGAACAAGATATATTTTAATGATTTTGATGACCGATTAAGAACCTCATCCGATGATCTGGATATTTTTCATGAGTCAATCAACTCATTGAGTAATCTCTATTTCAATAATAACAATTTGAAGATGAACAATGTCATCACCAAATTGACAGTAGTTTCTACGATATTTATCCCTCTTACGTTTATGGTTGGAGTATGGGGCATGAATTTTGAATATATGCCCGAATTGAAGTGGAAATTTGGCTATATAGTGGCGTGGGGAATGATGATACTCATTGTTATAATAGCCATTCTGTTTTTGAAAAAGAAAAAATGGCTATAAGGTGGTCTCAGGCCATTTTATAGTTTTAGAAAGCATATCAGTATGTAGCATTTTGATATACAATATAGTCTTCACCTGCAACTTAAACGGTTGAGGCTATAGGCTTATTAAACCTCTGTTTTACCCATCTATTGGCAGGCTTCTCTACATATTTGAGAGAAAAGCCGGAAACGATAATAGTGAAAGTAACTCCCAACATAAAAATGATTGGTCTATCGACATCAATACCCAACAAGAATAAGGCTCTATCAGTATACCAGATAACTATTTCGTGAAACAGATAAAAAGCAAAACTAATCTCGCCAAGCCATACAAATGTATCATTTGATAGAAACTTAGAAATCTTTCCTGCCTGAAAA
Source organism: Dysgonomonas sp. HGC4 (assembly GCF_001261715.1). GTDB lineage: Bacteria > Bacteroidota > Bacteroidia > Bacteroidales > Dysgonomonadaceae > Dysgonomonas_A. The sequence goes on from NZ_CVRU01000056.1 coordinate 38,397, forward strand.
TAGAATACCGATATAAATAATCCTACGGGTATCCAATACCATAGAGAATGACGATAAACTTGTGGTATAAAATAAGCAGAAGTATAAAAAACCAGAAACAGAGCAATAACCAATAGCTCGAGCAATGTAGGAGAAATAGACTTTACCAGATTCTTAACCTTATTTGTTTGACAGATATTGTAAAAGAGTATTCCTAATATAAAATCGAGCAACCTCACCGGAGGGAAGCTATAAAGAAACCATTCTTCATTCTTACTCCCACTTAATATTGGACATAAAAGTAAAACAAGAACACTAATCGCAGTGAACACAACGAGAAACCTATGTTTCATCGTCGTAAACCAAGCTATCAGAAAAGGAAATAAAAGATAGAAAAACATTTCAGTCGAAAGGCTCCAAGAAGCAGCATTAAAACGAATTTCTTCTGTTGGATAGAAACTTTGTACCAAAAATATATTAGAAATAAAATTAGTTATATAAGGCTCATTCAACGGATGATCTTTCCTCATATACACCCAAATAAGCATTGTTAGAATATGTAAAGGGTAGATACGAGCTAAACGTGCTACATAAAAGAAGCGCTTGCTAACCTTATTTTCTTGAAAACTTTGCTGATAAACATACGCGAGAATAAAACCACTCAGGACGAAAAAAAAACTAACTCCCACATACCCTTCATAAAATATATGATGAAGGAAAGGGTTTGTTTCTTTATCGAAAAGAATATAATGACTCATAAAAACCATAAAGGCAAATACAAATCGAAGAGATGTTAGTGGTTTAATCATCAATAGCAAGTTCTGCCGAGATTACAGAACGAATACGGATTTTAATTAGTATTAGCAACAATAGTGTGAAAGGGGCCCAAACATCTTGATTATGCTTGACACCTCATCTCGATACTGTATATGGTTAAGCTAAAAGCAAACCTTTAGCAACCTCGTCTCTTTTGGCTTTTCCTGCTAGCACTTCTAATAATTGGAGAGCAAAATCAAAAGTCAGACCTGGTCCTCGTCCTGTTACTATTTTGCCGTCTACAACTACAGCTTCCTGCGTTTTGAGAGTTGCACCGTCTAAGTATTTTTCAAATCCGGGGTAACATGTTGCAGACTTACCTTTTAGCAAACCCAATCCGCCTAAAACCATTGGTGCTGCACAAATAGCAGCTATATCTTTATCTGCTTCCGAAAAAGCTTTTACTTGTTTCTTCAATCCTTCATGATCGTTGATTTTAGGTGTACCACCCGGTAGAATCAACATATTCGTAGCTGAGAAATCAGCTTCCGTAAATAGTAAATCAGCAACCATAGGAATACCATGACTGCCTACCACAGTTTTCTGATCGGTTAATGAAACGGTTTTCACATCCACATCACCTCTTCTCAATATATCTACTGTAGCCAAAGCTTCTATTTCCTCAAATCCTGTTGTTAAAAAAATCAATGCCTTTTTCATTTTCAATTCTATTTAAGGTCGCAGACCTATTTGTTATTATAAAAAAAGTCTATAAACTTAGTTTAGATTAAACTTATATGTAATAGTTCCCTTTTGATTATTAGAGTTGGGGCTGACAGAAAACTTAGTCCGACGGGCAGCACGTAAAGACTCATTTCTCAAACTTGAGTTTGTAGTATTCGTCCCTTTACCAATACTTGTCTCTATAACGTTTCCTTTAGGGTCTACAATTATATCTACTACTACGGTACCATAATCATCTACATGATATTCGGGAAGCTTCAGACCTCCAGCGCCTACACCTCTACCTCCAAGATCGTAAGTTCCCGTACCTCCTACCCCCGATACTTTTCCGGTACTACCATTGCCCGAAGGCGAACCCTGAGTACCCGTACCCTGAGTATTTCCACGACTACCACTACCCGATCCGTTTCCGAATAAACCAGCCATTTGGTTGTTTATATTCTTCTTTCGGGCAGCCTCTTCTTGTGCTTGTCTATAGGCTTCAGCCTGAGCCTTACGCTTTACCTCTGCGGCTGCATCTTCCTTGCGTTTCCGTTCGGTTTCGGCTTTCTTCGCCTCATTTATAGCTATTGTTTTTTCCACATCCTGCGTTGCAGTTGGAGCTTTAGTCTCTTTACTCGTTACTTTAGGAGTAGTAGCCTTTACTGGAATAGGTTCAACTTTCACATCCGGAGTCGATTCTCCTAAATTATTAGGCATCGTTGGATCTGACTCTATTGGTTCGGCCACATCTTCGGTCAAACCATTTCCTCGCCCAAAAGGTTCATCATCACCCAATGCATCGGCAACATTACCAAACATAACGGGCACACCTCCCAGCTCCTGACTATATCTGTTATCGCTAACAGGCTTTATATAATAGAATAGTAAGCACAATAATAGTATTACGTGAAACGCTATTGTTCCCGCCAAACTTATTGTCTTTTCTTTCACCATAGCCATAGGCTTATTATTTTGAGGTCTATAAGACCTATTTCAAACAGTTTTTATATGCTGCAATCGTTTTTTCCAATCCCATATAAAGAGCATCACTAATCAATGCATGACCAATAGATACTTCTTCAATATAAGGAATGTTTTTATAAAAGAAATTTAGATTCTCTAAACTCAAATCATGTCCTGCATTTATTCCCAATCCTAGTTTTTTAGCAATTTTGGCTGCTTCCACAAAAGGAGCAATAGCTTCTTCCTTATTCTTTGGATAAAAAGTAGCATAAGGCTCAGTGTACAACTCAATACGATCTGCACCAGTCTTAGCAGCATACTCTATAATCTCAGGATCAGTACCTGTAAATATAGAAGTACGTACGCCCATTGCTCTGAATTCATCTATAAGATCACTCAAAAAAGATTGGTGAGTTTTTGTATCCCAACCCGCATTAGATGTTATAGCATCGGGAGCGTCGGGCACTAATGTTACCTGAGTTGGCTTTACTGATTTGATAAGCTCTATAAAGTCAGTTGACGGATACCCCTCAATATTAAATTCGGTCTTAATCTGAGCTTTCAGATCATATACATCTTTAAACTTAATATGACGCTCATCAGGACGAGGGTGCACTGTTATACCTTGCGCTCCAAATTTTTCGCAGTCCAAAGCAACTTGCAAAACATTTGGCACATTTCCTCCCCTTGCATTTCGTATAGTCGCAATTTTATTAATATTTACGCTCAACTGTGTCATAATAGCTTCTTTACTTGATTAAGGTCTCAGACCTCTTATTCTTCTTAAAGTATATAACTAAGCAACATGTAATATTAGTAGCTATATTTTAAATTTAGCAATTAATAGTTGGTTACCTCTAATAATAAAACTTTTTCACCAACTTTGTACTATCGCCTGATATACTATTACGCAAATTTAATAGTAAATACCGAAACTTGGTACTATTTCAGTATTTTTAAGGGCACAGATGAACGCATTCCTTTGTTACATTCATTTAGTACTATGAATTAAAGGAATAGATAAAATAAACAGACGTTAATTATATCTTTTATGAAAATTGGAATTTTCGGCAAAAAATATCAGAAAGAGGAGCAAATAAAGAAAATTTTTGACATCTTATCTCGTAACAAGGTTGAGATATTTATTCAAAAAGAATTTTATGAATACCTGAAACCTAGCCTTGATTTAAAAGATTCTATTGCCGGTATTATTGACTATAATAATTTGAGTCTCGATATGGCATTTAGCATTGGTGGTGATGGTACATTTTTGCGTACTGTATCGGCAATCAGAGAAAAGAACATTCCAATTTTAGGTATTAATACAGGACGTCTTGGATTTCTGGCGGATGTTTCGGAAAACGATATGGAACAAACCTTATCCGAAATACTAAACGGAAATTATACAATAGAAGAACGTAGTCAACTCAAATTGAGGGTTAATGATTCTTCATGCGAAGCTGCCGATTTTGCTCTTAATGAGATAGCTATACTTAAGCAAGATTCATCTTCGATGATTACTATTGATGTCAACATCAACGGCGAAAGGCTTACCTCTTACGAAGCAGACGGACTTTTAGTATCCACTCCAACAGGCTCTACAGCTTATTCACTCAGTGTAGGAGGCCCTATTATGGCTCCTAACACATCCAACTTTATCATTACTGCAATTGCTCCCCATAGCCTAAGTGCCAGACCATTGGTTATTGAGGACGATAATATCTTAACTTTAACTATAAGGAGTCGTAGTTCGTGTTTTCTGATTTCGCTTGATGGTCGTTCAAAAGCTATGCCTATAAATGGAACAACTTTACAAATAACCAAAGCGAAAACATCTGTACGAGTGGTAAAACGAATAGGACAAACTTTTTACAGCACGCTTAAAAACAAATTAAAGTGGGGTACCGATCCAAGGGTAGATTAAGAGTTTCAGACCTTTTTTATTTGTAGATTGGGTAGATATTAATAAATATCACTTATTAGCTCTATTGAATTTCACTCAATAGTTTTATTTCTCTATTTGTCGCCTTTTACTTTGTTGGGATTCTGATTTATGAAATCTTTCCAGCTATTAAACTTCTTTTCTTGTGTAGGATTATTAGTCTGAAAATAGTGGCAAACTGCTGCTGCAAGTCCATCGGTGGCATCCAGTTGAGGAAGCATACTTTCGTCAGGTATCTTCAAATATTGCTGAAGCATGTAGGCAACCTGCTCTTTTGCAGCTTTTCCATTACCGGTTATTGACATTTTTATTTTCAGAGGGGCATATTCAAAAATTGGAACATCTCGAGACAAAGCAGCAGCCATAGCAACCCCTTGCGCACGTCCCAACTTCAACATACTCTGAACATTTTTCCCAAAGAAAGGAGCCTCAATAGCAAGTTCATCAGGCAAGTACTCTTCGACCAAAGCCAAAACTCGCTCAAAAATACGCCTCAACTTAAGATAATGATCGTCATACTTACTCAGCTGTATTACCCCCATTGTTATCAACTGAGGTTTATTATTTAATACGCGCAACACTCCATACCCCATAATTTGAGTACCTGGGTCAATGCCCAAAATTATACGTTCTTTATCTACCTTAGCCATTAATCATTTATTCGGGTTGTAATAACCTATTAATTATAAAAGCGAACTGAGTTATAGAACAAATTCTATATCTACAAATACTACATTTAAAGTAGTGAGACTTCTTCTAGAAGAGTTACAAAACCTCCCACTTTAGTACCAAACCTCTTATTTAGTTCAGCACTCAAACCTTCGCCCGTTTCTCCTGCCCATCTGTTCAGAACATCTATATCTTCCGTCTTAAATTGCATGGCATAACTCACACCGCTTTCTTCGTGCTGACGCTCTATCTTAGCCAAACTAGGTTGGCTTAACAAGCCACTTTCCAAAGCTTTAGGTATGTAGAAAGTTTTCAAGAAGTTCAAACATTCATCATGTATTGCGTCTTCAAGATGAAGAGTTGTATTAAATATCAACATAATTTTTCTATCAAATTTATCTATACTGTATGCAAAGATAATCAGATAATTTGCTTTTTGAGTCAACGCTACTTACAGACGCCCTATAAATAACACATAAAGAAGTTGTTATAATAAAAAATATCACAATAAATGTTCAATTTAAATTAACAAAAAACACTCCTTATTATTTAACTATAAAAAAATCTCACTTTTTACTGAAATATCTATTTTTTTTATGAACTTTCCATTCTGATAATCATTATAAAAGTAGTAACAATTTTAAATTAGAAATGCGTATGAAAAGAGATTTACACTTGAAAAAAATTTATGTTGCAACCCTTCTTACTGCCCTAACAGTACTACCTACAGCATTTGCTATTGGAGTGTTTTTAGAGAGTAATAGGAAATCGAATTGCAAAACGAGTCAAGCAACATCAATTACACATCTACAGGCAGATAGTTCGTCTGAAAATGTATCTAATTAATTTGCATTTTATTCTCAATAAGACAACAGTTAAAGAAAAACTTATATCTTTGTTGCAGAATTGAGAACGGGGGATTAGCTCATCTGGCTAGAGCGTAACACTGGCAGTGTTAAGGTGATCGGTTCGAGTCCGATATTCTCCACAAATTTTCGCAAAAGTTGATAAATAAAGGGTTTCAAAATTTTATTTGTCTGAAATGCAAAAATAGATGTCTGAGACAGACAGAATGAGTTTTATAATTTTTAGTTTATATTTTGTGTTTGTCGCTATTCACTTAATTAAAAAACTAGATTATGGGACGAAGAAAAGTAAAGTTTGTACTTCCGAAATTGAATGATTGTGGAGGTGACTTAAAATTAAAATGGTATGTTGAGTATTCATACCGAGATGAAAACAACGATAAATTAGAGCGTTTTAGGGTTTATGAAGGATTTAGCATACTACCTACTACAAACGAGCGATATACTCACGCAGAAGCTATTATAACCGAAATTTCGACCAAGATACTAACAGGTTGGAATCCTTTTGATATTGATAAAGTAACTATCAATAATCACATTCAATACAATATACAATCAAGAGTTTACGGGAATAGAGAAGAAACAGAAAAGAATCTGTTTTACTATATGAATACCTATTTAGAAGAGAGACGACCTACCCTCTCTCGTAAAACTATGCAGGACTATACCTCAAAACTGAGAATGTTTCATCAATGGTTACAATCAGAAGGAAAAGGAGAGATCTACGCTCAAGAGATAACGAACGATATCATTAGTGATTATATTTTCTCTCTAATAAATAAAGGTAGGGAAAAGCATACCGTCAAAGATTCACGACAAAGGATCTCTCAAGTATTAAACTGGCTTGTAAAAAAACAGATCCTTATAAAGAATCCTATTTTCGATTTACCAGAAGCAAGGCAGCACCTCGATCATTCGGCTCAACCGATGACAAAAGCAGAAGCTTCTTATCTACTTAATTACATTAAGAAAAAAGATAAACAACTATATTTGTTTTGTTCGATGCTCTTTTATTGTGCCATTCGACCAGGTACTGAGCTGCGATTATTGAAAGTAAAAGATATCAACCTATTTAATAACTCTATTTCAATACGAATTGAGAACGGGAAAAAAGGTGAAGGTGTTGTTAATATACCTCCTAAACTGGCACAAACATTAGAAAAGATGCGTATTACTTCATGCAACCGTGAATTTTACGTGTTTGGAAAAGATGGAAAGCCCGGAGTCGATTGTTGGGGTAAAAATCATTTCAGACTCTTATTTAATAAGTATCGTGACGAGATTGGATATCCGAAAGAGTATAAATTATATAGTTGGAAATGTACGGGAGGTATTCTATTTGCGATGAGTGGTGCTCCTTTGGCTGCAATACGTGATCATTTTCGACATAAATCAACAGCTTACACAGATATTTATCTGTCAAAAAAGATTGGGAAACAAAACGACTATGTAAAACATAAGTTTCCAGAATTATAAAGGAAAAAGGAGGTTTTTAAGCCTCCTTTTTTGTGTATGGATAAAAATAACCGATTGCGATGGGTAGAAAACCCGTTTGTGTTACTTCTCGCTCTATTTTAAAACAAACAAACCTTTTGTTATTTATAATAAAATCAGACCTGATATCAATATTATCTTCTAACTCGAACAAATATTTGTAAGGTCTAGTTGTATCAATACTAATTGCTTGACTATATATGTCACGATTTAAATTTTTCAGCCTGAAAGGATCCCCTCCGACGGGACCGAAGTATCGAATTATTTTTGTTTTTTCAAAATATTCTGCCAAAGATTCCACCCATGCAATTGGAAAGGTAGCCTTTGATGTATTAGGTTCGACCAAATCAAGTTCGGACAGCCCAGTATATACAGCTAATCGCATTTTAGTATAATTTGATTTATCATCTGACAGCTCCATATCACCTTCAACTAAAGACTGAATATCAAATTCATCATCGTAACTTGGAGATCCATCATACGAAAACAATGGATCATAGTTTCCGGCAACAGGCAATTGAAGCCAATCGACAGGCTGAACATCACCTCTGTATTGTGTTGTTGTTACCATAGATGCAGGAATAATATCAAACTCGTGATCTAATTCCGTGGATTTGGGGTTGTTCATTAATGGAATGAATGAGTTTACCCGACGTGGAATAACCTCCTCTTTTCCGTTTACGGTTTTGCCTGTTCTGAAAGCAATAAAATAATCGTATTTGAGGATATTCGTGAAGATCTTTTCAAAACGTTTAGTGTCTGTATCATCCTGAACTAAATTGTACAAATGTGTTAGAGTATAATAAGTAACAATAGTGCCTCGTGCAGCAGCTTTTTCCATAATGCGTGAATCCATATTCATAAACGCATAATACTCATCACTATCCAGCGAATAACCTACATTTGCAATACGTATGTCAAGATTGTTATCTTCATCCTCTGTTATTTTCAGTTCATCAATTGTTTTTAAAGTAACCATCTCTCTATTTTTTTGAGTGTTATGGTTATAAAGCAATTGAACCTCTCTCGTGTTTGAGTTTACAACAAACACACAATCAAACTGAAATTCAATTTTTGAAAGAAAGTCATTTACAGTCCATGAGGGCAACATTTTAGCAAATTCTAATGTCTGCATACCATGCACAATATACATATTCTTCAATACTTCATGCTCTTCAATTGCATTATATATCAATTTATATCCTATTGCTGCAATAACCTCCTTTATTATAAAGCAAAAATAAGGCTGTGGAACTTGTCCCGAAAATGCAGGAAAATAATAAGGCGCTCTTTTCCCTGGTGTTATATAATCATTTATATAATATTTATTCCCAAACACACCTATAATATCTTCATAAGGCTCATAATCCGCATGATAAGGTAATAAGTGCCAATCGCGTTGTGGATATGAAAATTGTAAAGAATCTAAAACCTGTTTTGCAACATCTAGCAAATCTGACTCTGCTTCCGGATCAGGCACAAAAAGTGCAGCTTTACCTAAATTAAGATTCCTCAGATTAAGTTTACCACCTATAACAAAATTCATTTCTGAATTTCCGCTTAGTAATTGGATCATAACCTCTTTCTCTGAGATATCCATTATCTTTTCCGTACCATTCAGATAAACCCTACCATTTATAATAAGTATAGCACGGCGTTTAGTTGGAATTTCGTTATCTATATTATTACGATTGATATATTGATATACTTTTGCATTCACAGCTTTTAGCAACGAAATAGATATATCATACGTATATTGACTATCTTTTGTATAAACAGGATTCTCTTCCAATAATGGAAAAGAAAAATCTTCTTCTAATATAACCAGTTGATTATCTATATATAATTCTGTTGTCATTTGCCTCTTGATTTATTACTGATCAATCTGTTATATGTGTCCATAGCCTGCTTAATACCGCTAGGACCTGTCACACTGTTTACTGTATTGAACGGCTCATTAAGCCTTTCTTTCAATTGTCGGTTTGTTTCGGCGACATCTAGCAATACATTAACCAGGTATTCGTTTTGTTGCTGTAACTCAACTTTTGCTGCTTCATCGGCTTGACGGGGCAATTGTGCAACACGCTCCTTGTATTCTAATGCAGATGCAAAATCATGTGATCTCAAGCCCGACACTGTATTTGTTCGTTGAGCCTGATCTACGACATCGAAGACACGGCGAACATAGGGATTGTTAACTGCTTCTGCATTACCTACAAATTCGCCTTTGTGTACCAATCCGGCTACATCGTATTTGCGTCCGGGATCTGTGTACCCTCCGACCCAATAATTTGCCATTGCAGCCTCATGCTGTTTTTTAATCGCTCCTACATTTATTAGTCCGGCTGCCGTTGCCACTCCGGCGGCAATGGGTGCTAATGCAGGACCTACAATCGGGATGGCTGCCGTAGATGAATAGGCGTTGATTGCAGACTGAGCTGTTTGAGCCAATGCCATTGCTATTTGAATTTTGAAGGATCGGTTTTCACTGTCTCTATTCGCCTGTGCTAACTCCCTATCCCTTTGCTCTTCTAGCTTCTTTACTTTTTTAGAGTTATTACCGGCTGCTTTTATCTGAGCTTCATATCTTTTATTGATTGAGGCTGTTTCGGCTTCATTTGTGGCTCTTACATAGGATGAATAAGAGTTCATCAACTCTTGCAAAGATTCGAGAGCAAATTGGGTTGTTTGCAACATTCTCTCTCTTTTGGCTCTATCCTGTTCCTCCTCAAGTAAATTGTATTTCTCAATGATGGCTAACCTCATTTGCTCATACAATTCTGTATTTTGCAGGTTATCAGCAAGCGACTCATCTAAGAATGCAAGCTCCATCGCACGAGCCTCCTCAAGAGATTCAATCGTTCTCTTTTTATTGAGGCGATCTCTTACTTCTGCATTCTCTTCATAATATTTTGCTTGTTTATCAAGCGATTCTTTTTGCAATTGAAGACGTTGCTCCTCTGAGATTCCATCGATTGACATTTTCTCAGCAGTATAGCCGATATCAAGCAGTAGCAATTGACTTTTATACAACCTTTCGGATATCAAACCCTTTGCCCTGTTTTCAGCTAATAAAGATTCTTCAACGGCTTGAGCCTCTTCCAAAGCCTTTAGTTTTAGCCTAATTTCGGGTCTTTCTATCTTACTCATTTTCTCTTTATGCTGTTTTTCGAGCAATTCGAGAGCTGCGAGTTGATCAGCCGTCAATTTTTCACGGCTTACACCGAACAATCCCAATTCTTTTAATCGGGTATCGTATGCTTCCTGTTCTGCTTTGGCTGGATCTGCATTCAGGATAATTCGTTTTAAATCGGCTTGAAGTTTAATTTCTCGATCTAATATTGTATTATCAATCTCTGAAATTTGTTTTAATAAATCATCTTTTACAGCCGGATCTGAAACGGCTTTCTTTAAGAGATTGAGTTGTGTAATCCTTTTTTTATCATATTCATCTTGTGCTGCGAGTAGTTGATTATTAAATTCAAACTCTGACATCTGTTCATCATCACGAAATTTCTTTTTGATAGCTGAAATAGTATCATTATGTTCTATCTCAAGCTTTCGCATTGCATCTTTTATCCTTTTATTTTGAACGCCTACCTTTTCGGGTTTACCCGGAGGATCCACAAGAGGAGGAGGTACTTTTGCAACTTCTTTAGACAACTCTAATTCCTTAGCCTTTTCTTCTACAATTTTACGCTGAACATCAACCTTCTGATTAAGATTATTCAGTTCTACACTATCTGTAAATGCGTTATCTGTTGAAAATGGAGTGTTAGGTTTTTGTTGAACAATAGATGGAAATAATTTTGCTGCTTGTTGCTCCTCCAATATTGATAACTTAGCTTTTTCGTTCTTCAACTCATTCTCTAAATATGCAGCATTGGTTTTAAGAGACTGTAAATTCTTCTCATTCTGAGTATCTTTAGTCTCCATGTAAAGACCTGCATAGAATAGTTGTTGCTTTTCAAGATCCTCATTTTCCTTTTTTAAGTCTCTTATTGAATTTTTTCGAAGAGCTATTGCATTAGCGTATCGATCAGGGTCAATATCAGAAATTTCACTTTCTAGTTTTTTAATTTCATCCAAATTATCAACTATTGATGCCCCTATTTCATCCACTTTGGCTTGAGAAGCTTTAGCTCTCGCATTTTTCAATAGAGCAACCGTATAAGCTTCCACCGATTTAGTTGCCTCTTGAGTATTAATATTTTCTAAACTTAGGTTACCTAAATATTCGGGAGATATTTCATTGAGACGTTTTATTGCCTTCAATCTCTCTTCTTTACTTACCTTTTCGTTTTTAGCAACTCGTAATAACAGATCTAATTCATTTTTTTCACCTATAATTGACTTCTGAGCCTCTTTATGAACATCATTCAATAACTTAGCCGTAGATGCAGCCTCTTTTGAATTTACTGAGAGTACAAATATTCCGGCTGCTAATGCTGCGATAACTGCTGTCAATATCACTAAAGGATTCGTCAAACCTGTTACGGCTGCAAATGCTAACATTGCTCCTCTTGCTTTCGCAACTTGTCCTGTTAGTGTGTAATATGCAACTTGAAGAGCATAGATAGTACCACGCAAAAGAATCATTATTGCATTTTGAGCTTGCAAGGCTCTATAATGTAAAGTCTCAATGATAGTCCACTTTCCAGTTAATGCAGTCATTAATTTAACAGCAACCATGTAAGTTCCTACTGTTACAACTAAGCTTGTAATTGCTTTACCATACTTGATAAAGAAGTCAATAACAGAAGGTAATATCTTTACTAAATAGGTCATTCCGTTTGTTGATTTGATCAACGCCGGACTTAATCGTTCGCCAAGTTCTAAAGAAGCATCATAAAATGCTTTACGTCCTTTTTCAAGTGTCGCTTTTAGGTTATTATTCTTGATTTCGTACTCTTGAGTAATTGATGTTCCTTCTGCAAAAGCTTTATTAGATATTTCTTGAGCAACATTTACTTTATCAATATTGGTTGCCAAAGCCGAAAGTACACCTACTGCACGTGCACCATCCAGCCCCATATCCTTGAACATAGGTATGAGCTGCTGAAAACCGCCTTTCTGAGAAAGAGCAGTTAATACCTCCTTTATCGCTGCGTTGGTATCTTCTTTTAGTAGTTTGTTGAATTTAGTAATTTCAAGACCTGCAATTTTCGCGAATTTAGCAGGATCACCCATCAACTTCATAATGAAGTTCTGAACGGCTGTGGCTGACATTTCAACGGCTTGTCCCGACTGATCAAGAGCAGAAGCATAACCTAAAATGTTTTGAATAGATATTCCTGCTTGAGCTGCTACCCCACCCAATCGTTGTGCAAAGTCAACCATATAAGATTCCGAAGCAGTTGAACTGGCTCCAAGTTCATTGATCGCTGAACCAATTGCAAGCATACGCCCTCTCAAATCTAACTTATCAAGTTCTTTTGTGGATCGGGCAAAAACATCGGATATTTTTCCGATATCCTTCATTGCTCCTTCTCCAAGATCTTCACCGAGTGATACATCAATTTGATTTGCTGCTACAACAAAATCAAGAATATCCTTTTTAGAGGTTTTACCGAGTTTTCCGGCATCACGAGCTAATAGATTTAATTGCTCGCGAGTAGTCCGGGTATCCATTTTCTTAAATTCCTCATTCAGATCTACAACCTGATCACGTGTGAATCCTGTTGTTTTCATTACATCAGAATACACATCATCCATCTTTGCAACTTCTTCTGCCATTTTACGAAAAGCAAAAGATAATCCCGTGACGGATGCCAATACAGCAGTAACAACACCGAAATATTTATTAAACCCGTCTGTCATTTTCGACCAACGAGATTGTGTTACCTGACTTTCTGCATTGATTTTTCCGAGTTCGGATCTTACGGCTTTTATCTTGCGTTGCAACTCATCCCATTCCTTAGAGCCACGAGCAACTTTTCCCGAATTGAGTTCTTTATTTAGTTGGGTGAGTGCTTTCTTAAGATCATTAGGACCCGATGTTGAAAGGTTATTCATTACCTTATTCACATCGAATGAGGAACGGATAATGTTTCTCATTTCCCTATTGACCTGCTGTAATGCTTTATTTGATTTATCGAATGCCTTTTTATCTCCGGCTTTGGAAGCTTCGACCATTCTGTCGCGGTACTCCCTTGCTAGAACTTCGAGTTTAGAGAGTTCCTGTTCGGCTGATTGACCGTCAACGGTTACTCGTGTTTGAGCCTGATTTACTATATTCGCCATTTCCAATGTATTTTGAGCGAAAATAGCAGGAGAGAGAATGGCTAGAAAAGACATAAAAAAGCCCGAATCTCACGACTCAGGCATTTCTCAATAGTTATAATAACAAAAATAGCATTCTAATACATCCAAGCTACTTGAGTTGGCAAATTCGATCCGGCTCCAATATGGATATAGGTTTTAGCTATACCTATACGTTTTATACCCAGTTTATAAGCAGCTCTTAGAATCTTAAATCGATTTGTTGAGTCATTGCATCTAATATCAACAGCTTTTGCTTGAGGGTGATCACCTGATCCGCTTCTACCTTTCGACTTCTCCCATGCAGGAGAACGATAAGCACAATTTAATACTAAGGGTATTCCTGCTCCTTCTCTGAGAGCATCTAAGAGATTCATAAACTCTTGATCCATGTCCTGTAACGAACACGAAGGTGTACACTTTTGGAACTCTTCTTCTTTAAAATATTTACTTGTTATCATCTTGTTTACCAAATATGAAGTTATATAATTCAGGCATTCTCTTCACTATTTGCAATCCAAACCAGTGGTATAAAAACGCAAAGACTCTATTTGTTGGGAAAAGAATACATATATTTCTGAGGGTATTACTCACATAGAAAGCAAGAAATATATAGGTTAGTGTTTTAACGAAAAACAGCGATTCATCTACGTCTCCCATTCTGTCACCAATAACGAAGGTACTTGCTATAATAGATAAATACATAGCTAAGAAAATCAATGATAGTAAGACTTTCTTGAGTCTTATTCGATCATCATTACGAAAGATATCAACAAGTATTCCTGCTGCGATATCTGCCAAGAAAACGAGTCCTAATATTATCATTGGATTCCACACGGGTTCCAGATATGAGATTATTGCACCAATAATCCCGACAAAAAACAATTTAATTATATCCATATTATTAGTTAATATTTAGATTTATCATAAATCACACTGATAGATTTACGCTCTCTTTGATCATATGCAACATCTGAACCTAGCCTCACAAGACTGACCGTTTTATCGTCAAGATTAATACCGACGGCATTTATACAGTCTTGTGATTGAGTACCTTCAAGTCGCGGAGTATCAGAAAATTTATCTTCCATTTTTGTGCATGAGACTGTACAACTTAGCTGTGTCGTATTCTCTATAAAACCAAATTTATCATAATGCTCGTGTCCAGTAAAGTAGCATATAAACTCCTGCTTTCCCGTAAATGTGACATTCACAACGTTAGCAGGCAAATCGGCAGATGATGTTGTATATGTTTTATTTAATGATGTGCCTTGCTTCCAAGCTTCGACAATATCTCTAACGGGGTTCTCTCCATTTTGATAAAATGTGTACACTATTGTTTCTGTTGTATTATCAAAGAAATTATTTACGCCTGTAATAACTTCTCCCGAAGGTCTTTTGAGTCCTGTTCCAATAATTTTGCCCGCGGGCTGATGTGTTACGATAATGGCTTTTGTTGTAGCTTTCAAGGTGTTGATCAACCACAATAGTTGTGTATCGGTTAGATAACTATTGCTAGTACCCGATTTCTGACTTTCATATTCATCTATAAATATGAATCGTACTCCTTCTATATCTTTATAATAGTAGTTTTTCGAAGACGAGGCTAAGCCCCATTTCGCCCAGAATGGCTGCATAAACTTTACATTTGCTGCTGCTGTTGTACCATTTTGCAGATCGTGATTTCCGAGACAATGATAAACTGTCTTAAGAGAAGGCAAAGCTATATCTTGATATGTTTGAAAATCATCAACTATTGTACTAGCTACAATATCACCGCAATTTATTCCAAACGGAATTGTAGAATATTGGTTAATTGCTTCAAATACTCTTCTTATTTGTTCTTTTTGTCCGTGAGGGTCGCTGAATTGAATAAAGCTGAATATATTATTTTTAACAGGGTTTGCGAGTCCTCCAATTTTTTTTGACAATGCTTGCACTGCTACTTCTTTTGTCTTATTAAGACCCCTTACCGAAGAATCGTTAATAACAGTTCCACCGCCTGTATTGCCGCCTTCTTCTAAAATAGCAGAAGTAGCTATAACGCCTACACAAAGATCACGCGTCAGGCTAAATCCGGGATTTGTTCCGTAAAATGCATACCCACCCGCAACGGGATTGGCTCTTGTTGTATTGACCAAAAATTCGGCTGAATTGCTAGGTTCTCCGATTCCGAGAAACTCTGTTCCTGCTAGTGTTATCTCGTTTGGGAATGTTAATATTTGATCTCCTAGAGTCGTTATTGACAGGTTGAACGAAGAAATAACCGTTCTTGGATTAGGTATTCCTGTTGCAACGCTGATCGTGAGCGTGCCTATTCTACTAACATTTAATCTGATTCGATTAATAGGCACACCTCTCAATACACTTTGTTCTAAGTAATAAAAGGCATATCCTCTTGAGGATACAGTACCCGAATCGGAAAAAGGAATAAGTTCTGTTAAACGCTTAGAGCTGCCTACATCTTGCCAACTGTCATCTAATAGATAGCTTGTCAAAGCTGCCCCTATAAATAGCTCTGTTACCCATCCTGTTTGAAGTTTATAAGATAAAATTTGCCCTATTCCTCTTTGAGCTGCAGGTACTGCACCTCTAGCCGTTTTTCTGTCAATATAGGTTAATGTAGTCGCTTGTGTCACATTATAAATGACTTTTTTATCTACCTTTCCAGACACGTCAATTTCAGGTATCGTTCCACCCTCAGTACGAACAACTGTATAAGTTTTGCCTCCAATTGTTTTAGTTTCGTCTGCTTTTTTGTCTAATTCAACTTTTAAACCAGCCGTTGAAATAACTTCATTTGTTTTATTTGTAACAGTTTGAACAATCTTTATCGCAACTGAGGCTACATATTCTTTAACCCAAATTATTGCATTCAGCATCCACGAACCAATTCTGATAGCTGTATTAGCTTTAGGAAACACTTCATCACGTATCTCCTGTGCATCCTTTATTAATTCATTCTCATCAATCATATCTAATTTGTATGTTT
Organism: Dysgonomonas sp. HGC4; assembly: GCF_001261715.1. GTDB lineage: Bacteria > Bacteroidota > Bacteroidia > Bacteroidales > Dysgonomonadaceae > Dysgonomonas_A. The sequence goes on from NZ_CVRU01000056.1 coordinate 55,045, forward strand.
CGTTTTACACTTAGGACAATAAAATACGTTGCACCTCACACAGTAAATGAAACCGCAACAGGTACAAGCTATCTCTTCACAATGATTTGCCATTTCTTTTTTGTGCTAAGTAAATAATGAATGAAGGATGGAGAAAAGACAAAAAAAGGAACGATTATTTCGTTCCTTCAATTACCTGCTGTATAACGTGTGTAAAGTCTTTACCGCTCATATCAGCCATCTTTTCGGCTAATTTCATGCAGTAATAATAATATTTTTTGTTTAACCAAGGTCGTGGCACTCTATCGGGATGGAAACCTAAATCTCCGCTATTCCCTTTTGAAACTTCCCTACCTGTTCCTCGTTCTACGAAAATACCATACTCATTAAAAGTGTGCTCAATTACTTCTTTAAAAGTCCCCATGTGTTTTATAGGAGAAGCATGAACCGATTCAACTAAACTACCAGTATCAAACACCTTATAAGCTGCTAGTTTTTCAACCCAAATATTCACCATCACTTGTGACCATGAGCGAAGATATGCTTCTCTATCTTTGTTATTCGTCATACCATTGTGATTTATCGTAGCATAAATTCGTAGGTTCATCAACACTAAACATAAAATATATTCCTGTACATCCTGCTATCGCATGACCATCTAATTCATAATAAGGAATACGATCTGTATCGAAAAAAATTTGGTCATTAATAAATACATTTCGATCTTTCACTAATTGAGTACAAATCAATGTGAATATATCTCGACATTCCTGCATCGCAGTTGTTTGTTGTACCATGCTCCCTAAAGTGAATTTCTTGAGAACGAATATTACGAACATTCTTCGACTAAAATATCCACCTCCTTTCTTATATACGTACCCATCTTGTGTATCATCTAATACAAAGTATGCAGGATCTGATCTCAAATTAGCGACAACACCTTCCATACTAGATAACCCAGTACTCTTGCAAAACCTATATTTGCCGTCCTTAGTTTTTTTAAGCCGGGTATTAATTTCTTTAAAATATGCTGTTGCGTCAAATTTCATTTCTTCATTTTGTTTAGTCGATTTTGAATTTCTTTATTCTCTTTGGTGATGCTATCTAACCTTGAGAACGCATCCCAAACATCACGATCTAATAACTGATCATTCTTAGTTATGTCACCTAGATTTAAAGCCTGTAACATATTATCGATATACTCTCTCATATTTGGAGGAGTAATATTTACTTGTGTTTCTGTATGCTCTAATCTCTGAAAGAAGTTCTTAAACTCTTTAGATAGTCTATCTTTCAGTCCTGAATAATAAATAAAGACTGTAAACCGTTTTACGATTGACAGTTTTCGAAACTTCTTACTTCGTTTATTAATCTTATTGATATCGAATTTGCGAGCATCGCAATAAATAACAGCACATAAGCAATTCAAATAATATTCATCTTTTGTAAATAGATATGCCTGATAATAGTTTTCAGCATTAAACCACTGTCGGAACGACACTCCTTTGAACAAGGGCTGGACATGTTTTTGTCCGGCCAACTTGGGCAAAGGATTTACTTCTGTAATTCCATCTGTTAGGAAAGAAAGCTTTTTGCTAAAAAATAACACTTCAAATTCCTGTAATATAAACTTTCCTTTTTTCACTTTGCAAAGCCATTCTTCTCTATTAAAGACTTTCAAGACTTTGATACCCGAAAAGAAGAAGAAACATTTACTTTGAATCTCTGTCAATGTATTATCATTGATCATAAGAGTTGAAATATAGAGGAGTTGCTTCTCTGTTAATTCTTTCCACGATTTTGGTAATTTAATATCAACTTCGGGCAATAACCTTGCTTTTTTCTTTTGCACATACGCATAAAGAACAAAAACGACTAACCACAATATGGCTGATCCTAGTATGATTACAAATATATAAGCTGCTGTTTTCATGGGTTAAACATAAATGTTTGATCTGTTTTTTGATTCACATAATTCTCAGATGTTTTTATTTTATATGCCTGAGAAGTCATAAATGTTGTATAATTATCCTTATCGGCAATCATCTGATTCACTATTGTTCCCAATAATTCCTTGCCTTGATTTACTTTTTCTTTTGAGTACAAGCCTAGAACGACCTGTAATTTATAAAATACATCTTCATCGTATTTAGTCAACTTGTCTGAACGTCTGTTTTCAATAAGTTCTTTCATGTATTCAAAACTGACAGTATTAGACATATCACCCTGATAGGAAATAAGCAAAGGGTAAAGCTCATCTAAGGTGTTACGAGATGCATTACTCCGTCCAAAACGCCTTAGATCTCCGGCTGTTATAAACAGACAGTTTGTATAGCGTTCAAAATGTACGCTTTTCTTCCATTCTTCTCGAAACATATTATCAGTACCCGATAATAAAAGAATAATTAAAGCATCAGTTGATTCACTTAATCGCAATTTCACCCAATCAAGCAAACGCTCTACACGCTCTTTCGAAGCTGGTGCGATATTATTAGTAGATGAAACAACCGCAAAACCGTTAGGAGTAGATATCAGATCGACAAAAGGAATACACAAGTAATAAGCATTTATAGCGACTATTCGCTTAAGTGCATCTTGAATAGTTGTATTTGTTGATGCTATGATTGCATCAAACAAATCTGATCCTATTATTTCGTTTATGATCTTCGTCTCCGATTCTTCAAGAAAAGGTTTTAGGGTATCCATGTCCGACAGTTCTTCATCGGGATTGAACCTCTGAGCAGTTGGAATAAAACTCACAAAAGTTTTTATATCATTTATTAGCATATCATTGGTTGTTATCGGGTTCGCGTAATGTTTTCTCTTCTGCATCGCCCCCTGTTGACAAAACAGTTAGCGTAATAACTGGGATATCAAATTTCAGATCATCGTATTTATTAAATTCTTTGATCACGTGATAAGGAGTGAGGAGGATATCGTGATATGGTTTCTCAAGAGATTGTTTTATAGTAAACAATTCTCGTTGCACAGATCCTGAATAGCTACCTTGACCTTTACCCGGATACGCTCCGATCATACCCGGATGAACACCCATCGCATAACATAGCATATTACTAGCTTCTGCTGAATCTTCGATCAGATCTCCACCCTCTTTTTTTGTATCCACAAGTGATATTGTCACCATGCTATGTGTATTACCATCAGGATCTACATAGCAACCTGTAACCAAAACCTTATTTGCATTATCAATACCTCCCAAAAAGTCACGTATATTCTCAAGTTCTTTGATACGTCTCTTTTTTTGTTCTTCTTTATCTGTTATTACCTCGGTTTTAAAAATCTCTTCCCAATATCTACTATTTATTTCTACTTTGTATTTCACTTTAGCAGACTTTATAATATCAAATTTTCTCTTTGGGATAATACGTTTATACTTATACCAACCCGAATTAAACACCGAATACCAGGGAGCGAATGGATAATACTTTTTGCCAACTGTCGGAAATAGATTTACGATTGCAAATTTCCGAGCAGTGGTCATTTCTTGTATCTCTCCATTCTCATTCGGGATCCTGCCAAATCGAACCTCAAGATCCCCAATAGGATCATAGTAATCTAAAACAGGAATAACTTCCAGTTCGTCGACAGTTGGTGTTTTATCTTCAAAATCCCCATAAAAAAGATGTTCAATTTGTCCTGTTCTAGGATTGCACGATTCAAAACGACAATGGATTGCTTCTTTGTGTCTTAGTTTTGTTATTTTCGAACCTTCTTTATTAACTATAACCAAAGAAACTGTAAATAGAAAATACTTCATATCAGCTACCTGATCAAGAAGATATTTAACTGGATTATTATATTTGAAGAATTTAATAATATCTTCATTTCTTACCTTTTCATCATTATCTCTCCTATATCTTAAGCCGGATGCATAACAGGTCAAAGCATTGAAATGATTGTTTTGCGATAATACTTCATCATCTTCAACAGCTTTTACAATCTTGTAAGGGCGTTGATTATCGTCACCCCACGACACATAACCTCTATAATTTTCATCTACTTTTACAGGCGTAGGACTAATATCATCACCTATGATACTATCTATTTCACTAATATCAATAGTGTTCACAAAAGCAACTGAATCTCCGAGATTCAGCACTGCTGACACTTCATCCAATAATTCTACATTTCTCATAATATCACCTCTTTATTATTTACTTCAAAAATCAGTAAAGCCTTTATTGTTCTTTTTTCTCCCGAAACAAGAAATGTAAGATTGAATGTATTTTTCTCATAATTACTTGAGGTGCAAACAAGGTCTTTACATTCCATTATAGAGCCATCTTTTTTCCAACATTTCAGACTACCAATTTCAGCATGAGAATTAAGCAGTTTTCTAACATCATTTATATGTATATATTCTCTTGTCATTTATCAATTTAATTAAATGTATAATCAAACGAATCATCATGGATCCTCAAAGAATCTTCTTTAAAGTCAACTACAACCTGATTGCGTTGTGATAACCTATATTTAAATTCATGTGATGGGAGTTCCGATTGCAACGAGCTGCGTTTAACAGTTGCATCCGTGATAGTTATTTCTTTCCAGAAAGTTTTATTCCTTGCTATATAAACATTTTCCGAGTTATATAGATCTTCAATCCAATTGGCTGTATTTTGATCTAAAACTCCCGTGTTGGCAGTATATTCTCTAAGAGCCTCAATATGATATTTCTTAAATTTACCTTGCATATAACCAAGCTCATTCGAGTATTTATTTTCACGATTCATAGATCCCATGACAGCGAAAGATTCCGATACACCGAAATTGTTTACAAATATCAATTCTAAAACAGAAGGGCGTGAATAGCCGTCAATGAGAAAAGTTGCCGTTCTATTATCGGCAATAACAGCAAACTTTACTAGATCGTGATCTGCTTTTTCATAAGCCGAAAGATGAATAGCCATTCCGACAGTTCTATCAATAACATCTAAATCTGCTAATTCTCCGCTCGAATTACTGTAATTCCCGTTCAGATCTCTGTAACGTGCTGCATATTTAACCAATGTTGGTTTAGTCACATACAGCGATAAAAATTGCACACTATCAATCTGTACAGTTTTGTCACCTTGCATAAGAGTCAAAAAATGACTTTCTACAAATTGAGCAGCACTAATATTAATCTCTGCACGTGATAATATAACTTTGCTTGTATAAGTGAGTGTATTTTCTTTATTAGAGAAATGAAAACGGAACTCATTAAAAGAGCCACCCGAAATATTTGAGGCTATAATTTCAGATAAACCAAGAATATAGATTTTCAGATCATTATCCGGAACATATGTTTCTCTGAGAATTTCAATATATTCGTTTGTTGCGAGTTTCCTTGACAAAACAAAGGTGACATCACTTTCTACAACACCCAAAACGATTTCTTGAAAGTTGCTAGAAAAAGCAAATTGAGGTATATAGCTTTCTACATTCATCGCTCAAAAAGTTTAATCCCCAATCCTAGAATCGGTAATTTATTCACTGCATCATATCCGGCTGATATCATTAGATTTTTATGTGTGCCTGATACCGACATTACACCTCTTGAATCTACATTCAAATACAATCTGTTTTTAGCAGATTGAGTAATCTTTGGATAAGCATAAGTGTAATTAACCTTACGTGCCAACAAAGCATTTTCGCTCACTGTATCTGTCACTGAAACTACTAACACCCCATTGTTGATTAATGTATCTTTATAAACTCTTTTCAAAAAGTAATCAGATATAACTTTAGCCGTATCGACATCAACGGGAGGAATAGTTCGAATTACATCAACTGGATAAGGGACACGTTTAATTACTGAATCGGTAATTACAATAGTATCTATCCTAACAGTTTCCATATCGGGCAATTCACTTATATACTCTCTATGTAGGTTATAACCAGCAATAAAACCGATAACAAAACCAATAATCAGGAGCCAATATTTATTCATAATCTTCATTTGAATTATATAAATTCAAAGAAAATCAAGAATCGATGCACAACAAAAGACAAAAAAAGCCCCTCATTACTGAGAGGCTGATCATTGTTGTTATTCTTTTAGAGCTTTTTCATTGCTTAGTTTCATAAGCCAAACAGGCTTTGTGTCATCAAACCCAATTTTATAGCTAAACTTTGCCATTATTTGGGTTACTTCTTGTATTGTATATGATTCCATTTCAGAGAGTTCATATACTATCTGTTCACTCGATTTTCGTATAGTTGCGTCCACTTCGGTAGCTTGAAGAAATTGACCAATGTACCGACTAAAAATAATTTTCTTTACTTCATCCATCTTTTCGAATATTTGTGTTAGAAATATCAATCATTATTTCTTTTAGAAATTGCAGGTCCTCCATGCGATCCAAAATCACATCACTACTTTCTTGCATATGTTTTCTTTGTTCCAAGATAAGCTTTATAAGGTCGTCGAAAATAGGGAGTACTGTACCTGAGTTTTCTTGAATATACTTTACTTGAGTGATAACGTTTGGATTAATAATTGCACCATCGATTGAATGTTCCATGATTAAATTGGTTTTGATTTGTTTTGTTTAATTAGATTTTGCCATTAACGAACATTTTAGTTCGATATCTGGCGAATCTATATGAACATTCAAATAACCAGGTATATTGGTCATATCACATTTATATCTCTTTTCTTGAAGTTGCATAGAGGTTACACCTCTCTCTAATAATTTAGGATCATTAGGATTGAATATTTCAGCAAAACGAAGTAAGGCTTCATAGACTCCTTGTGTAGATTGTTGTGTAATAACACGAACAGGTTGATTTAATTTTTTCATTGTAGAATTGGTTTAGCTATTAAGACAGAAAAAAACGGCTGTCATATCCCGTGTCGCTAAACCAATTCTACTAACGAGCGAACTCGGAAATAAAAAAGTGGGAAAATGAACAACCGTTCTATATTTTAGATATAGGCATAAAAAAAGCCTATAAAGACAGGCGAACATAATATTCGCTCATTGTATAATTGGTTTAGCACTGCAAATATGAGAAGAATATTTGAAATAACACCAACTTAAAACAAAAAAAAGCGAGTACACCTCGCTTTCCTTACCTTAAATATTATTTCCATATTGTATAAACATCATCTTTTATTGATAGTTTATACATTTGAAGTGTATAACCTTGCGCCTTGTCATTCAATGGTTTTCCTGTATATGGATCGAAAACACCCTTACATAGTCCACAAGCCCATGCAAATCCGCGAGTCACAATACTCTCTGGGGTCTGAGGGTAAGATGATGGATATAAATAAATGCTATTTTTAGAATGATCTACTTTTACATTAGGACAAGATTTGGAAGAAGCAGGATAATAACCATTCTTAACGAAATAGATATCCGTATTTACTATTATTCCATATTTCGTTGATAAATATTCATCAGTATTTTTAACTTCAGTTCCTTTAAACTCTCCAATTTTCGCCAACGAGTCATTTTCATCATCTTTTGAACAGCCTGATAAGAGGAAAACAGCACAAAATATAAATAGAATTTTTCTCATTACTGCATAGTTTTAATAAAGTATAGTCTATTTTACAGACTGTAAAGATATAAAAAAAAGCAACAAACTAAATTTGCAGCTTCACTCTTTAGTATTATTTAAAAAACCTGTAACATCAATCAAGATGTACAGATTTACTCTAAAAACTTCCTTATGTACCACAGCGTAGCAAGGTACTTTTGCGTTTCTTTGCTACTTTCTTGCCGCGTAACGCAAGAAAGTAGCCGCCGCCATGGGTAAGCCATTACCCATGTAGCGACATTAGTAGATATTTAATCTATTATAATTCGAATCTTTCTTTCAATAACTCCATCATTGCGACATTTTGAGGTAGTAAATTTGGTATTTCTGCCTTTTCGGGTTTATATAACTCGGTAGCAATATTGTATAAATCCCACAACGTAGAAGCTTGACCGTTCAAATGACGAATTAAATATTCCTCTGAGTACTGAGATATTTGTCCCTGTGTCAATGGGTATTGTTTTATATTACTAGATAAGTCCTTATTTCCGCTATCCTTTGCCACTCGCAAGCAAGTTAATAAACCTATAAATTGATAAGCGTCATTTTGTGAACATCTAATTTGTTTCATTTTCTCAATGATACGAAGATCGTTTTCTCTGTACTCGAAAAAGTTATCAAGCCAATTTTTTACAGTTGCAAACATTTCGTCATTCGTTACTCCGTCTTTTCCGTAATTGTAGGCGGTGCGTTCCTTAGACAAAATACATTGATTGTGACAAATTTTGACATTAGGACCGAAGCCGATTTGCACTCCGTCTTGATGGTAAGCGATTGCAATAGTAGTATTCATTTCCGAGTTTTCACCGTCATTTATTTTGATCGTTGTAAAAACACGTCTCAAAATATGGGCTTCAACTGAATTATCGCCTTTTATTTGTTCGATTTGTGGCAAAACAGATACACCAGGATGTTGACTACTTTTGTTCTGAGCTGCGAAGATTTCTTCAAGTTCATAGTTTAAGCCGCTGTTATTGCAGATATTTAAAACATTTTCAATCACTTGATAATGATATAAACCCTTCAAAGGATTACCAAAAACATCGTTTTCTTTGTGCGTTACTTTCAATGTTTCAAAGTCTAAAATCTGTGTTTTATTTTCTTTAAAATTAAACTTCCTGTAATTATTCGTTATATCTAATGTGATCATAATAAGCAATCTATTTGATTTAAAAATTCTGTTAACTGACTATCTATTATAGTTTCTGAAATGGGGGTTTCTTGTGGCTTTTCTTCCGTTTTTGGTTCTTCGGTTATAGTTGAAACTTTATTTTTTGCGTGTAAATCTACTTTGTGAATATAGGGTACTTTGTATTTGGGATGGGGTTTTACTTCCCATTCTGCCCACTTTTCAAGACTTAATGTATTCATGTGTTCAACTGTACCATACAAGCCGTTTAAACAAAGATTTATAAGTGTCATTTGGCAGCATTGATAACTAATATCCATACCAGAATATAGGTTATACTTTCTTAGTTTAGCTGTTGCAAGAAACAAACGACCTGAACCACAACACGGGTCATTAATAGTGATAAATGGAGGAGGCGGTGTTAACTCTGCCATAAGATCACAGATATGAGGCGGTGTAAAAAATTGCCCTGCTTGCTTACTGCTTGAACACTCCATAAAATAGTCACCTAAACAGTCTATTAGTCCTTCTCCGTTGTTATCCATCTCTATGACAAGACTTGCAAAAGCTTCGGAAAACATCAACATTTCGTCTTTGTCGTATGATTTAGCCGTCTGTAAGTATAGTTCCTCTTGTTCTTGCATTGATAAAGCACACACGGCGAAAGTTAGAAAATCACTAAAAGCGTTACTTCGCCCGACCTTTCGCCCTGTTAGCTCAATACATTCTATAAAACTTTTCATGCTGTTAACAATTCGAGTTCAAAATCATCTATAAACTTTTTGATAGATGGGTTTCTCTGCTCTAACGCTTGAATCTTTTCAGTCTCTTTGTTTTTACTGATTATGATTTGATTTTCAGAAAAAGAAACGTTGATTATATCTCCCACTTTAAACCCTATTTTTAGGAGCTGTTCCCCCATCAATTTGATAAGTGGTTCACTGTTTTCGTTAGTTACTTGCTGTATCATATTTCACCTCCCTTTTTTTAACTTGCAATTGAGAGAATACAAAGCAGATCGGGTTAAATTTATAACTGTCTGTTGCTGCGTTTTCGTCTGTGTTGGGGCGTGTTTTCTTCTTTCCCCACAATAGTAGTGCGTGTTCGCCTTTTATGACGCTGTACCCTGCTTTATTCCATTCTGAGAGGGTTTTAAGTTCTGTATGTCCTTGTTTGGAGTACAAAGCTTTCAAGCCTTGGTTTATATTCTCGATCGTGCCTTTTTCCACTTTCTTTTTTAGAGGCTTAGACAACTTTTTTAGCTTTTCTCTTTTTTCTTGTAATGTGGTTAACTGGTTCTCTGTCGCTGGTTTGCGGTTTCTAAATGAATTTGAGAATATTATTTTTTGCTCTGTTGCTTGAATTGTAACATTTTCCATATCTTTGTATTGCATTTGAATTGAATATTTAATATTTGATTTAAAATTAAGCCTTGCTTGGTTGCTGCCTTGCAAGGCTTTTCATTTTTTTTTAGGCTGCACCGAAAAAGATTTCTTTCATTTTTTCCTCTACCGTAATTTGTGCATCTTTAAAATCAGCATCCCAAGACTCCAACACTTTAGCAATAGTTCGGCGACTAGGACTTTTGAACTCCAAACCGTTTGCATCCCGAATAATAATTATAGCATTACTATCATCATGTGATATTGTAAACTTGCTTAAATCGGCTCTTTTCTTTAATAAATTTGTATGCTTTTCTTGAAGAGAAAACAGATTATTTGCACATACTTTCAATTCTTCGATTGTCGGAACTCGTTTTTCTTCCTCTTGATGGGTGGTAACTTCTTTAGTCTCTGCTTGTGTCGCTGCAATCTCGTTATTTTCGGGGGTTGCAACTTCTTGGGTTTGGTTCTCTTGTGTTGAAACTGAGGTTTCGGCTGCGGTTTCTTGTAGTTTTTCTTCCGTTGGTTGGTCTACTGCCAAAGGTGTAATTTCTTCCGCATCTTTAGGATTGAATTTTTTACCAGTGTTTACTGTATTAGCTTTTACAGATAACACACTTTTTCTCCCTGCCACGTTGGCTGTTCTTGACTTGTTCATTGCATTTGAATTTTAAATTTTAATACTTAATTATCTTAAGGTCTTGGTATTGCTGTACCATTTCCTTAATACAAATATACGAAAAATATCTTTACAAACAAACTTTAAACACCTACAAAACAACACATTAGATGCATACCATATGCAAACGCTACTACACAATCAACACAATCCTCACTATTGATTTTAAATTATTTTTTTCACTTTTCAATTGCCTAACAGAAAATAAGGCTTTAAAAATCGCTATATCAAGCCATTACCAAGACAATATGTAAATTAAAGTTAAACTTTATTTAGCTTTTCCGATTTATAAACACCTACATACTTGATTATTAGCATTTTTTCTCTCTTGTTTTTGGCAAAAACAAGTAGTAACAGTCTGTTGACCCTGCCTCGCCCTGTCAGATTCTTGTAATTACCCCCTCGGTATACTACCTTATGTTAAAATTAACATTTTAATTTAACATTTTCATTTAACATTTAAAATTAACATTCGTCGCTCACACTAGCACTCAAACACTTGATATACTGAACGTTTACACCATTACCAAAGACAAAAAAAGCGCTAACGAACTTAATCGTTACCGCCTACAATATCATTGATTACCTGATTACCCAGTCCATGAGCCACCCATACCCGAACTAAATGAATCAGCAGGATATCTGTTCATCCCAATGACCAGTGTGTCCCAGGCATCCGTCCCATCAGTCCGGTACTCAAGCTTATCCTCTTCTGTTTCGGCTAATTTCTCTCCCGATTTATCTTTACTAAAACCATTCGGACCATTCCGTGTTCCGGTGTTCTCTATTGAAACTATAAGTTCTTCGTTATTCTCTTGATTCAATAAAGGAGTCAAGCCACCTTCGACTTGACCTTTTAATAAACGATTGATAAGCAAATGCTTCTCGTGATGCTTCATTGGTTGACCGATGTAAGCCATAGTAACCTCCCAACCATTTAAGAGAAAGGTGCGTTCTGCTACTATTGCAAAGCTATCATCATTAACTGCGTAGTTAGATCCAAGTGCTGTTGAATCGTAGTAATACACTACATGTTTCTTAAGATGAAACCTATAATAATGACAGAAGTCATTTATAACCTCTTCAAGTTTACGCTCATACTTAACATAGAAACTTTTGATAGTGTTGATAAACCTACCTTCACGTTGTCCGGCTACTAACCAATTGATATTCGAGTTATAGTCCATTGCCACGCATATAGGCTCGAAAGGCAGAACGTCTGCATCTTGTAGTGAACTGTTGTCCTGTACCTTTTTCAGATTATAATCAAGCCCTTGAAGGTAATCGTTATTATTACGAGTGTAGTAGTGTATTCTACTATTCAATGCTGCATAGAAGCCATCTTTAAGAGTTCCTAATCGTTTGCAAAGAATAGATGTTTGAAAAACAATTGGGGGTAAATCCCTTTTCATTTGTTTTATATAATCTTCTCCTAGAACTAATAGGTTCTCAATGCTTGACCATTCGCCATAATTAACAGCCACTTTACGCAACTGAGAAAGCGTCTTAGCTAATGTTTTATAATAAGAGGGTAGATATTTAGGAACCGATTCATTCAGCCTCTTAGCCTCTCTAAATCGCTCCTCAATCTTCCACAATTCATAGATGACCCCGTGAATAGTTTCAATTAATTCTAAGTCCATCTTATCCTTATAACCGAGAAACCAAGAACCTCTTTTTGTTGTCGGCATATCAGATATAATAAGCATTCCGTGATGGTAGGGAATATGTCCAAAGTGCGAACGAATACCACCATTAGCAGGAAAAGTTTCATCCTTTAGCTTTTCAAAATCTAAGAATTTAGCTTCATCACAAAGAATCCAATCAAGCGTTAATGAGTTTGAAGATCCAATTATATCCTGCGAAATAAAATAAACAATAGATCCATTATACCAATACATGACATGTTCATAATTGGCAGGTTCTATTATAGGCTTAGCAAAACCTAGCGATTTCGGAGGCTTCTTCCCTAATACATAATGCAGATCTCGCTTGAATCCGAACGCTTCTAAGCCTTTTAAAGTACCGGGCAGTGTATTTGTTAATCCACGTTTATAAGATGGAAAAACAAAAGCACCTGAACTTCTAGGCATCTGTTGTATATTTCGCAAAACAAAAGGAGAAGCAATACCATGAGTTTTACCAATACGCCTACCACCTACAAAAACAGTTGTATGAGCACTGGTGTACATGACCTGTTGTTGTGGCGGATTAAAATATATTTTATTCGCCATAACTTTGTATTTCTTTTAATAATTCGGGGTTAATACCTATTTCCTCAAAGTCTACATATTCAATATCAGCTTCATATTTCTTTTTCATAGCTGCTATTCGTTCTTGAATATTTGAAATGGGTTTGATACCTATTACGCTCGGATCAGAAGTAGGAACAAACTGTTGTGGTATAATTTCATCCCACGGAAATTCTAAGGCATCTTCTTTATCTAATTGATTGTATTTAGCATATTTATCACCTGCCATAATCATGGCAATAGGATTTTTTTTGATACGAGCCAAGTCCAAAGCCTCCATGAAAATGGCATTGACTTTGAAACGGTGAAATGCTTTAGAGGCTGCGTTTATATCACCTAACAACTGTTTAGTGATCTTTATATCCTCATAAGCTTCTGATTGTGATATACCGAACATGGAGACTAACGTGTCTCTCATTTCCTTGTCTTTCTTGAGAGGATAATCGTTCCATATCGTATAAATCAAACGGATCCGTTTAATACGATTGATAATCTGAGGTGATATCTTTTCTTTTTCAAGAGTATCAACATCATCATACAGATGTCTATGACAGAGGACTAATGTTGTTTCTTTACGCATTTTCTTCTATTTCCATATCAGCGATATATCTTTCAGACAGTTCAACAGCCATCGGCGAACTGGCTTTAGCTAACTTCACCTCCTGACTTCTGATTTTATGTATCGTGATGATTTTACCTTTATGATAAGCCTTGTAAACGGGTGATGATTTACTGTTGATATCGGATCTGAATTGTATTTCATCTAAATCAAGTAGAATAGCGATCTGACTGGGTGACATCAGATCTCCTGCATATTCTTTAATCTTATCAAGTATCTCTTGTGAGTAATTGTTTGGCATTGATTGACTTCTTTACAATTTCATTTATAGCATTTTCATATAGCTGATAAATTGCCTGATCGGTGGTTATTATTCCGCTTTCGTTTCTGTTACCTCTTGTCTGATTTTGTGAGGTATTTATTGAAACTTTGTATTTCTCGTTACTGAGTAATAAAACTTTGGAGTGATTATTTGATAGATATATCTCATCAAATACATTACTGGCAAAAGGAATAAGTTTTGCTATCTTCATAGCTGCTTTCATATCGATCAGAAGCTTTGCACTAAGAATCTGACTATTTGACTTTTGCCTAAACATAGATCTTATAAATTCTTCTGATATCGAAAAAGAGGTAATGAAAATATCAGCAGCTCCTATTTGTCTCAATACATCACGAACAACATCAAACAACTGCACATCATCAGTTAAATAAGCCTGTAACGGGTACAGGCTTAGATCTTTTAATATGCTTTTATTCTGTGACACTTGTATCAGTATTCGTATCGGGAATACTCAATCCTATCTCAGCTAATTCTCTCAGTTGTGTTTCGTCTACTGATTGACCATCAGATAGTAACTCATCAAGTCGGAGCTGCATTTGAGAAAGCACATGGTCTTTTTTCTTCGGGTCTGTTAGATTCGGAACCTTTTTCTTGTTGTCGCTCAAGTATTTTCTGTTTGCACTTACTTTCTGAGGAGTAAGGGAAGGAACAGCCGGAGCGATTACAGTATCAACAACTACGGGAATAATAGGAGTAGGATCTTCGGGTGGATCCTGATCTATTGGTGTAACAGGTACAGCAATAGCAGCATCATATAACCTCCAATTATTGGATATTTTGTCTGCAATTTCTATCAATTGCTTAATGAATGGATAACGATCACACGGTCTATCATTCTTCATTAACTTCAATTTCTCATGGAAGGATCTTATAAGAGGATATAATTTTTTGTTAGATTCAAAAGCCTCTTTGGCTGCATCAGGTAAAGTATCGTGATCTAACCTCTTACCATTTGTTGCTTTTGGGTCTGCATCAACAACAGGTAACACTTCTTTCTCTATGCGTACTTTTTTCTCCTCGAACTCTTTAAGTTCCTGATCAGTTAGATTTTTGTATGCCTTTATCTTCGCTTTTTCGCCTAAGATCTCAGATTGTTTTTTCAACTCATAAACTAACTTTTCTACATTCTTTTTTCTGATTATGTTATCATATAGAATACGATTTCTATTAAGCTGCAACAATAGGGTTGCTCCTGCTTCTACATTGGAATGATCAGAAGATAACCACTTATCGACTTTCTCTTTAAATTCTAAAGATGGATTATTCATATTGAGTAAATTATATGTTTATAAATCAAACCTAGTAATTACCTAATATGGCAGAAAAGACAAAAGAGGCTTTGCAATTGCAAAACCTCTTCACCACTTAACTAAAAAAAACAGATTATATATTAAGCACCACCAGTCTGCTCATCAGGGTTGATAGTACCATCTTCTGTAACTATTTCACCCATATATATGGGAAAATGACAAACATCTGTACAAGAAGGAGTAATAGTTGTCCCCATTTCGTCACCTGTCGGATCAGATCCTAAGCTTAGGGTAACATCTGTATTGGTTTGAAACATTTCGTTCCCTATCACTCTATATGTTCCATTTCGTTGTTGAATGAGGTACACATAATCGTCGTTAGCTGCTAACTTCGATAAACCTGCTGATTCTGCATCGGCATTAGGAACAACAATTACAGCCTGATTAAGATATGTCTTTGATGGTTTACTTCCTTGACTTTCTGCTGTTGCCGGACTTTTGTCTGAAAGGATGTCCATACTTTTCCACTTTTTTTCGGCTACCAGTTTAAAACTACCTACATATGTAGCTAAATCTCCCATTGAACCGCTAGTAGGAATTTCAGTTGGCAAAGTAGGAAATTTTACAATACTACCTTTTGGAATAAAAAATACTTTTGGACGGATACCCGGAGTATTTGTTTGCCCTGTACACCATTCTAATGATGTTGGCTCTGTTGCTGGATTACATTGTTTCATTATTCTGTTGCAAGTTTACCGATTAATAATTTCTCAGGAGAAATAGTTTCATACTGAACACCAAAAAGAAGAGCTGCTGATAAAGTAACCAAGAAAGCTTTGAATCTGTCAATCTCAATTTTCTCTAAATCTTGACCATTACCTGTACCCACTAACATATTAGTTCGGGGTGTAATTTGAATAAGCTTTGCGTCAGCTTTATTAGGGAGTGCTACCAATTCACACAAACCGTTACTACCTTCAAGAAAGGTTTTTTCAAAAGTTTTATTATAGACTACACCTCCAACACTTTGCTGATAATCATCTTCATAAAACTCTTTCACTTCCACTGGAATGAACATTTTAGTAGGCATTGATTTCAGAACATCAGTACCCGAACGCCAATAATCCTTTAGCAAATCTTTTGCATTATTACGGTTTATTACCTCGTCAAATACATATAGGTTTTTTTGTGCAGTAGAAATAGTTGTTGCTGTTATCTCAGCCTGTGCAATTGTGTCAAAACCATTAAAAAGATCTTTACTTTTTGTACCAGCACCATTTCTTATAGCCGAAAAAAGAACACCATTTAGTTTCCCTCCAAGTGATTTCATCATCGAAGCAACTACTAATCTTGAAATATTTACGTTTTTAAGAGACTCGCCTGATAAGGTCAAGCTTCCATAAATAGATTGTACTATCTTATTGGGATCGAAGTTCCTGATTACTGAACCTAAATACGTTTCAAGATCACGACCTTTGATATCAACACCATCAGATTCTCTTTCTGGATCGTATGGTCCAAACTCCGCATCATCATGAATTTCTCCTACTGTTTGTCTATACTGGATACCCGGTCTTAATGACATATGATCCAGTGAGCTTTTAAGCCCTATTACTGGCATCGAAAGCATCTCGCCTCTAAACTGATGAGCCGATTTAGCTAACTCTTGTGGGGTTATATTAATATTTGCCATATATATTTATTTATTAATCTTTTGGAAGTAATTTTTCTAATTCAATAGCAGCCGCTAAATTTTCATAGGCAGTACCAGCCGAATAAGTTTTGCCACCATCATTTATTTTAGCTACCTGACCAGTTGTATCACCATCAGAATCTTTTAAGTTTTTCAACTCGGTTTCCAGTTCTACGATCCGATTTGTTTTTTCGGTCACTACTCCTTCTGCATCCAATTTGGCTTGGTTTGCCTTTTCAATGCCTGCATTCAGTTTTTCTAAATCAGCAACGGAAAGATTTACCTTTCCTTCTGATTCTTCTACACCGTCAACACTTAGTATAGTATTAACATGAGTCCACTCTTTTTTCATATTTATTATAGGGGTTTGAGGGTTATTATCTGTTTGTTCTTTTTTGACTGACACAGAATTAAAAATATCTGAGAAACTATTTTTTAGTTCCTCCCATTCTTCTTTTATTACTTTGATGATAGATTTATCTTCATCCGAATTATTTTTAGTTTCCGCAAATCGAGAAGGTAATGGCAGTCCGGCTGCATTTACTAATTCTTTGAGTTCGTTAGTGTAATTTATTTTCTCACTAGATTTTCCATAAATCTCATTCACAAAACCCCATTCTTTTGCTTCTTCTGCATTCAACCAAGTTTCTTCTTTCATCAGATTAAGTATCTCTGAAAGGCTTTTCTTTGATCGATTCACATACATACGTGCAAGAATAAGAGTTACTTTTTCATTCTCTTTTTTCTCTTTTTCTAGTTTCTTGATCAACTCATCTATGTGATCTTCATTCATATATGCGTATATATCAATTGGTGACATTGCTTTATGAATGAGATAACCACTATTTATGTGTGCTCTTACCGTTTTAGCACCAAGTGTAGCCACGGTACAAGCAGAAGCATTAAGCCCGATCATATCAACTGTCACATCTCCATGTGCTTCAAATTGGGCTGCTATATCTATTGCATCTGCAACTTTGCCACCCATTGAACTCATACGAACTGAGACAGGTTTTTTCTCATGTTTTGCCATTATTGACTTTACATAAGTCTTTGAGTTCTGCCAAACTCCTATGTACCCGTCTATATCTATTGTATATGCCATAATAAAAAATGTTGCATCGGAATTTTAATTCACAATGCAACATTATATATATTATAAGGTATAGGAAAAGACTAGAATTTATTACGTTTCAGTTCATTTACTCTAACCCAGTCTCCATATATGTAGCGTTTTCTCTTTTCGTTTTCAGATCTTGACTCTAATAACTTATTAATTGATCTACTTAAATTTTGTTTTATAAGATATATTTTAAGATTCTTTTTTAATATTTCATGTAATGGAGTACCACCACATAAACATTCCTTATACTCATTGATAGATTCCGTACAGATATCTGTAAATATCGAGTTTGATAGTAACATATCTTTACACTGTTTTCTGAATGCATCTATTTCACGTAAGCACGAAATTCTATCATAAAGGAATCTTTTACCAAATGACCTACCACTATAAAGCATTTCATTACGCATATCATTAACTGTGTAAATTGATGGAGCTGTAAAGCCTTTACCATCTACCATACCCGATACATATTTAGATATTGACATTTCACAGCCATTGAAAAAGGTAATATGATCCATAGATTGTTTTGAACATATACCTATGGGTGGCTTTTGTTTATCTATCCTTTTTTTTTCTTCTTCCATCAATTTCGTTGTTTCAATACAAATTTTATTAAATTCAAATGCTGCTTTTGAAAATGCTCCAATAGCATTTTTTACACCATCTGTTAGTTTAATCCAAGCTGTCGGATCTATTTTTATATTTATTTTTTTCATACTATTTCCAATAATGAGAATAGGTTTGTATAAGATATCTCATATTCCAAAATATTGGCTCCTGTTGTTTCTCCGGGACTTGTATGTTTTACTTGAGTAATAGGAAAAGGCATTTCATTTGTACCTAGCAACCAAGTTTTACCGTTTACATCTGTCAATCGAAAGATCATATCTTTATTGATTAATGCTTGCTTGAGTGTCCACGGGAACAAAGGTTGTTCTCCTGCTCTGAATTTCAATAAGGTGGTGAATACAGTTTGACCGCTCACAATCTTTGATTCGGATTCCACCGATGCCATACCCTCCATACAAATTGTAGAAAAAGTACCGTAAACCTTTACAGGAATACCGAATGTTATTTTCTCATTTGCTTCCATAACAGTCATAGTTCCGACTGCATATTCTAGTTGTTTATATCCCGATAAAAAATTATTCATATTTCTTTTATTTTACAGATTATCACCATTTTAAATATTTTTTTCTTGTGTAAAAAACGCCTTCAAGTCGAAAAAAGATTATGATAATTTAACATCATTCTCGCTTCTATATTTTTTCCGCAACCGATAATATTTTTGTCGTATGACTTCGGCGTTTTTATCATCTTCAATATTGGGAATGCCATGACTTTCACACCACGCATAAATGATTTTAGTTAGTTCAAGTTCTTTGATTACTGACAGCTCAAGAAGCTCAGTCCACATATTGTTCATAAAAATCAGATCTAGCCTTTCAACCAATATATCTTTGGCTGCTTCGACCAGGTAATTATAAACACGTGGGTCTTTTTCTTTGGAATATGGGATTTCAAGCCGAACATAGAAAACATCACCTGAAGTATAGTCCTCCGGCGGTGCATCCGTATCAATCCAATGAGGAGGTTTCACTAGTAAAGTCCTTATAATTCGTTGTTCGGGAGAATCTTTTGGCAAAACTATTGGATCACCAAAGTGATGTGTGAGGTATTGTTGCATATACCTTTCAACTTTCAGATAAATGTATTTTTCGCTACTCATATGCTTTTTTGTATTTCTTCCAGTTTAAAGATACCAACTATTTCGCACATTTTCAGCATTTTACACGTTAAAAGTAAACAATTTCATGCTTTTAATAATGAAAAACAAAATTTATTTTTACTTACTACAAACTACACACACCTAAAACACTATGTATCTGAATATTGAATGTAGTTTTCATTGTAGTACGTATATTTTGTAGTAACTTGTAGTAGGTTGTAGTAACTATATGCTTTAAGGTGTATCTACTACAAAGAAACGGCACAAACAAAGCGTTTCAAAGGCTTGTAGTAATGTAGTAAGTAAGTTTTAGAGATTTACTATTTACGAAAACTACTTTATTTGTAGAAATAAAAACATATTCTATATAGATATAATAATAAATAAAGCATACGTAAACGCAAACTCCCCCGAAGCACTAAAAAAGAAACGAACGAACGAATACTTTTAATAGATACTCCGAGGGAGGGGGCAAAATAAAGGCGTATGCGGTTTAAATAATTTTACTCTATAAATTTTATATGATATCCATACATTGGGTTACCTCCATCTTTAGGACGAAAGGATCCACGCACATATCCGAGAGCTGCGAGAGCTGCACCAAGCTTTGAGGGTGTGATCTTCGAGTTATCTTCTTTTCGAATCTTATGACTGAGCCTTTGTATTATTTGTGTGGGGTTTAACTTTTCGCCATCCTCATTACTGGTGGGGGCGATTAAATATTTCTGAACAAATAACATTGCATCTGTTTCAATCTGATATCGCCTGTTATATTCTTTCAGTTCTTCAAAGTCCACTTCACTAAATATATAATTAAACTCAGTACCTTCTAAGAGAGTGAGTGCTTCACTCCATACTTGATCAATGTCAACTACTTTAGAATAGTTCTTATCAATATTTTCCAATTCAATAGTTCCCCAGCGTCGATATCCGTAGCTGTCATGAAGAAAGCCTCCCTTTTCTGCATTGCGGTTCGTAGTGAATACGCCGCAACCCATACGAGCCTTAGAAGTAGGAAATTCTTCATGTTTGCGTTTGTTTAGTATCGTCTTTGCTGAAAGAACCGATTTAAACACATCTATATTTGATTTACCTATTCCGACCAATTCGTCAAATGTTACAATCATATAGCGAGTGAATACATCTTCGGTATCAAATTTCTTGTCGTCACGGCTCGACTTCACATAATACTCACTAAGTGTTTCGGGTAAAAGGAACTCAGAAATAAATGTTTTCCCGATACCCTCCTCACTGTGTATGAATCCTAGTGCTACATCATTAGGAATAGACTTTATCCAACAGGCTACACAAGCAACTAACCATTTACGAATTAGTTTATCCGTGCGTTCTCGGTAATATTCGGGCGTGTGATCATCAAAACAACGGGGTGTTATATGCTTGCATAGAATATCGATATGACTTTCACCTTTATATTTGCCTCTAATGCTATCAAAATATTCTACGATAGGGTTACAAGGCTGTATATAATTGGGGCTGCGTATGATCTTGCGAAGCATATTGTCGCTTATGTTCTTACCCTCTGACATGATATGTAATGAGATATCATCAAACGTTGGTGCAAATGCGTATCGATCAGGATCTTTACATGTGATCTGTATTTTAGTAGGGTCTTGAATAGGAATACGAATATCGTAATGTTCTAATAGAAAATTAACAACATCCTTTATTTTATCAGTTTCAAAAAGAGATTTTTGTTTTGATATCTCTTTTTTCTCAATTTTTGCCATATACTTTGCCTTTGCCTTTTGTTTTATACTAGCCTCGATTGAAGCGTATAATTATATTCAGTTCGTAATCTGTTTATCGCTGCTATTTTGACAGAATCGGGATCATCACAATTGAAATAAATTATCTTCTCCTTACAATTAACTGCGAACCCTTTCGTTCTGATCCTATAAATCAAACAATAGAGGGTATTCTTATCATTGCTTTTCTCCATTACTCATTCTCTTTTCTATTTCCGCTGCAATAATCTGAGGTATTCGTTTTTCACATTGTATTTGAAATTCATCCATTAATTCCTTTTGTTTTAGTCCTTTCTCTTTAAGCTCATTGAATATAATTTGCTTTTGTTCTGTCTCAACTTTTTCCCTTATAGATGCCAAAGCTGTATTAATCTTAGTCAATGCTCTGGGATGTGCATACATACGATCAATATTATATTTAAAGAAAGAAGTTAATATTCTTTGTGCATCAACTGATCCGTAAAACGGTCCATATTCAGACCTCATAATTTTATCAAAAATAAGTTTCATATCTGCAAGTCGAAAATACTTGTATAAAGGGTAAATCATAACAGATACCGCACGTGTTTCTGTCAATGGTTTGTTGATGTTAGAAAAATCATTTAGAAACTTCAACCACTTTTCAACATACTCTGCACCAGGCATTGATCCATTTTGAGTGTACATGCAATTTATATCTTCGAGAGTTAATCCATTTTTTATTACAGACTCTTCTATCGTTGTTACATGAGAATAAACAATTAGCAACTGAGCAGGAGAATAGTCTTTTAAAAAGGAGTCAAAGGTTGGATATTGAGCAAATGTTTTATCTTGTATTGGTGTCATAATATTTATTGTTTTAAATATTCTGTTAAAACTATCATTCTGAATTTCTCTCCTTTCTCTAATTCGGAAGGAGTAACCGCCCACGCCCGTTGGAACGTTTCATTATCCTTTGCTGATTGGTAGGCTTGTTCTAACAGAAAATTAGCCATCTCCCATTCTTTCGGCGTGCATTCTATTGTTATTGATACTTTGCTCATAGTTATAGTGGTGTTATTTTTACTCCTGAATCTTTAAATGACTGGTATAACTTTCGGTCTAATTCTTCAACTCCATTGTTTATTAAAAAATCAGCTTGTGCCTGATCATCCATTTCATTGAATTCGGTATAAGTATTATCATCTACCTCAAGCCAATTCACACATATTTCATAATAATATAGTCGTGGCATAATTTCAATATTTTAAATCAGTCCAATGAATTATCTTGCCTTTAAAGTCTTGATTAAACCATCTGAAAAAATCATGAGTAGAATCAAAGCCATCATTCTTTGCTAGCGTATTAATCTCTTCTAGTGAGAGCACACGTTTATCAACAGATACCCGAAAGCGTTTTCGTAATACAATATCTAATTTGGGTACATATTCTTCGAAGATATAATGACATACTGTTTCTACTCCTAACAAAGTCAACGCTTCCTTTATTATTGGATTAATCTCAAGACCAACGTCCTTAATTTCTATTTCTTGAGTCGAAATAACTTTACTTTCAACGAAACAATTGTAATTGGGTGTTCTTGCTCCTGTTGCAAAATGTATCTTTCTGCCTGCTTTCCATCTGTTTGTTTTGTCATATCTTATAGAATGAGGTTTCTTACTATCACCTGTAAATTGATGTTTCCAATTATTTACACAGTTTAATATTTTTGATTCAAAATTCGTATAGCCACCCCAAGGATACTCTATCTTAAAATTTAGTATCATAGCAATTCTCCTTTCACTAAAATTAAATTTATTGATAGGCTTTTGCCAATTTTGTAATAGATCTTATCTCCTATTGCACTAATATCTATCGGGGCTTTGGCTTTTCCTTTATTCCGATTGTAGTCTGAGACTACTTTTGAATAGCGAGAATCGAGGTTTGCTTTTAATTGATCTTCTGAGATCACATTGTCTTCGATTTTCTTAAATTCCTCATGAAGCCTTTCTTCTAGGTTATTACGAGGAACGTAATATGTTATTTCAATGAAGTACTTTTTCATAATTAATTTGATATTAAGACATTAATGTATATCCATCTTTAGCGATCACAATACTTTCTTGAGTAAAGAATGGCTCATGTAAATCTTCATCGTATTCTTCATCGTTCTTTTCAGGAAAACTAAGTCGAAAACAATCATCTACTTTAGACTTTATTTTATTTTCGACTTCATCTATATCTGCATCTTCTGGAATATATCCTGCATATATAACTATTACTGATATTCCTTTGGGTTCTCTGCTCATGGCTTTTTATTTAAATAAAGATTGAACATATTTGAAAGTCTTAATATGCTCTTCTTCTGAATCATACAGATAACTTTCTTCATTAAAGAAAATATGATACTTAACTTTAGATAATAGGTTATCATCAAACATGTTGAAGAAAATATTAAACAATTCAATCATATTATCAGCCCTTCCCATTGATATCCCGTGTGTGTCTTCTCCGAAGTCTACAAATTCATTATTAAATGACATTATACCCTTTTCAATAGGATATTGTACTCGTAGAATAAAAGTTCGTTTGAAATGTACTTCGAACTGTACGTTTTGTTCAGACTTACAATATTCTTTGATCTGTAAAGAGAATACACCGAATAGTTCTGATAATTCTTCTTTTGATAGCTCACTAGGCTTTTTGTTTATTGCGATTTTGATTTCTTCTTTATTCATTTTGGGTTATTTTTTTTTAAAATCGATTGTTGTTTTCTTTTGCTCTTTTAATTGCTCAAGTAATTTTCTGATCTTTCGAAGTTCTTCGAATATATAATTAAGAGATTGCTTCAATAATGAAAAACCATAATACAGGGCTATTGCTATTGATAATCCTGCGATTGAAATATCACTCATTACTTTACTCATAATCTAAAATGTTTCTAGTAAATGCTTTCTGAACTTTAAGAATTTTGCTAAAGCTTTATGTAATCGCTTAGCTTCTGATTCATTCAGGGTTATAGAATTATAATCTTGAATAGTCCCTATTCTTAAGTCACAAGTGTTATAGTTGTAATCAACTTCTAATACACGTTGCTTTGAATTTATTACTCGAAGAAGTTCGGGTTGCATTGATTTGGTTTGCTTTTTCATCTTATACTTCTTTAATTGTTTCTATTACTGCATTATACAATACTTCTGCGAGCCATCCCGTAGCCATTAACAGGTTACCTGTTGCGTATGAGAGTTTTCTAACGGGAACGGCTTCGCCTTGTATTATAAATTCGAGAGGAATATCGGCTTGCATTTCTACTTTCTCTAATAAGAGATCGTACATAGCTGGTGATAGGTACAATATATTTTCATCCATCTTTACCGAATTTCTCAGGATTAGTTATAAGGTCTAAAACCTTTGAATAGGCTTCTTTATATTCAGCTTCGTTAGATTGTTGAAATGGTGCCTTTAACTTCTGGTTAAAAGCTTTGTAAGATTCAAAAGTTTCAGAGGACTCAAAACTGATAGAAGGGGATGAGCGAAATATTGTCACTGTAATGGCACAATTGTGATATACGGCATAAAAGATATATGCTGATTGTTTGTAATACTTAACCATTTGAGTCCTCCTTTTCTTCTAGTTGTTCTTCTGTTTCAAAAGTATAATCATCGTCTGCACTAATTATTGTCAATTTTACTCCAGGTGAGAAATCGATTACTTCTGCAAGAACTCCCTTTTCATTCCTAGCCCATTGTTTTAGGTGTCTGCCATCTTCATCTTGAGTATATAAATAGCCAAATCCTTCAAGGAATTTTTGATAACCTTCTCTCATGACTAAGTATGCTATATGTTCTGCTAATTCTTTAGTATCATCCATATCAAAAAAAACAGAACCCCAACCTTCTAATGCTGCTTGAGTCCAAACGGATTCGTCTATTTCGACTATATAGTTATCTGTACGAACTGCGTCTATGCTATATTTTTTCATAATCGTATAATTTTACTCTATAAATTTTACATGAAATCCATACATTGGGTTACCTCCATCTTTGGGACGAAAGATTCCACGCACATATCCAAGAGCTGAGAGAGCTGCACCAAGATTTGAGGGTGTGATCTTCGAGTTATCTTCTTTTCGAATCTTGTAACTGAGCCTTTGTATTATTTGTGTAGGAGTCAACTTTTCGCCTTCCTCATTACTGGTGGGGGCGATTAAATATTTCTGAACAAATAACATTGCATCCTCGTGTTTTTCTTGTGGTTCTTTTAATTTCATTATTATAACTCCTTATTTTTAAGTTGTTCTGATTTACTTTTTTCACAATCGATATCTCCGTAATAAACCGATCTTGCTTTGATTATTTTAAATAGTGTTTCGAGATCAGGTGCATAATAAAAATCAAGATGAGACATAGCAGTTGAAAGGCACGACTTGAAATTCCCATCTTTGTCAAACTTATAATTATCAAATATTCGAAAATGGAGTTCTACAAAAAAACCATACAATTCATTACTATAAAGCCAATCATAAAAATCATCTGTATCCTCAAATTCTCTTAATTGATAAGTTATTTCTGCATATTTAAAAGCTCGGTTTATCTCTTCTTCATCCATTGAAGATATTTCTGCGTAAAAATCATTTAGGTCGTATGAGGATGGATAACCTGCTAACAATTCTATTTTATTGATTTTTACATCATTCTCAAAACAGAATTCACTAATCTCCTTTAGTAGCTTTTTCATTTTTTATTTCCAATTTTATAGCGTCCATGTTATCTTCAATATATTCTTTAACCTCGGTATCACATTCTCCTTCTTCATATAACCAAAGAAGATGAGATCCGGGAACATCTAGCATTTTATCACCTTGATAAATACCGTACGGCATTGGGCTTTCATCTGTTAATATCATATTGCACTTACTTTTTTATCGATTATAATTTCGGTTTGCTGTGGCTCTTCAACTTTGGCAGGATCATCGCCTGTTATTTGTCTATCTGTCACTTTGTACATAGTTTTCCACCCAGTGGCGATGAAGTACTCAAGCATTTCAATTGCTCGTTTTTCATTCTTTTCTGAGAGGCTTTTCAACCTTTTTAGCATTATTGATTCACGTCTCGAACCCATATATTTTTGATGATCTTCGAGTAGATAATCTTTATAGAGTTTCCACGTTTCAGAAAATTCTGTACTTGGAAAAGGTAGCTTCACATCAATAGGAGCAATAGGCTCTACGAGTTTATCAAATTCGTTGTGATACGTCACAATCTTATTCCATTCGTCTGCAACGACTTTAAATGCTTTCTGCATCCTTTTATCAGTCAATCCTTCAACTAACTGATAAAATAGATCATTGAATTTGGAGATAGATCCCGACAATGTTTTCCACTGAGGTTTCATAGATTATATTTTTCGGCTAATGAGGCTAATACATTTTCCAATTTCGAGTAATTGAATCCAAATAGAGGATAAGCAATTATTTGCTTATTTTCATTACTGAGCGAATCAACCATTAATATTTTAGATTGCTCAAGCTCAGAAGCCATTGATGTTGTAATTTCAAAATTGCAGTAAAAAACTAATCTCGTTGGAGGTTTTACCTCTCTGAAATGTTTGTCTCCTTTTTCCTTTATCAATTCAGGTTTACTAGGATCGAAGAATACTATATTAGCATCATCAATAAATACATAAGCAATAGAATGACCGTTTTTAGTTGTACCCTCTGTAAAAAGAGAATCTTTCTTTTTTTTAAATTCCATGATCTTAATCTTTTTTTAGTTTTATATTCTGGTTTGTCGCTGGCAATTGATTTTCTAAGTATTCAAGTTCTACCTTCTTGAAACTCATTTCTCTTAACTTCTGATAAAATGTCGAATATTCGTATTCGAAATGCAGTAGAAAATTGTTTCTGATCGCTTTTTTATCTGATTTAGACAACTGATCATACCTCTGCTTAAATGTTAATTCTTTTATTTCTTTATTCATAGTCTGTAAATTAGTCTTATATTTAGTCTGCAAGGTAAACATTTTCATACTGAAAGTAAACAATTTCATGCTTAAAATAAGTTAATTAAATGCAAGACACTATTAATCAAAGGATTGTTATTTACTGCGAGAAAAAAGGATATAAGCAAACAGATCTTTGGACGGCTGGGTATGCGTCTAAGCAGACGGTTCAATGGATTTGGAAAGGTAGAAGCAAGCCGGGGTGTGAGTTTCTTGAAAGATTCATAGCTGCACACATAGATTTGAATGTTAGATGGCTATTCACAGGAGAAGGAGAAATGACAGAATGTGTTGATCAAGAAACACAGACGATCATTACATATCTTGAAAAAAGGATTAAGGAAAAAGATGATGAGATTGAAGAACTCAATCGAAAATTAGATGGTCAAAATCAGAATAAAAATAAAAAATAGCAGACACTTATAAAAAACAGAGGTGACAAATACAGAGTAGACAAAAATAAACAACTCATTATAAGAACATTGAATACGCCGTGGCGTCTCCGATATTCTCCACAAAATGTGAATCCTCAGACAGAAATGTTTGGGGATTTTTATTTAATCAAAAAATCTAAAATATAAATAAGCAAGTCCTATTATCACCCCAAATACAATAGGTAATCCTATTAAAGTGTTGATACAACCATGACTTAGATTATTAGCTCCATCATCAGAACTTCCTTTTAAATATTTTAGAGATTTAGAGAATCCGATGGTTTTCAGAAATAAATATCGAATACGCACACCAATAAACCTAGCCAAATCGAACATAATATTTTCCATTTTGAGAATGCTTTTACAAAACTAATTGTTTTCTCAAAATCTTCACAAAAAGAATTCGAGACTTTGGTGCTATGCTCCACAAAATTTGAATCCTCAGACAGAAATGTTTAGGTATATTTCGTTTTACCAATCTAAATCATTCGTATACTTTTCACCCTTATACTTATTAAAGTCTTGGACCTTAACACATGCAAGGGATTCGACATTAAGTTGCCAAATAGAAGAATATTCCGACCATGGGTCTGTAAGAATTTGAATGTTATTTTCATCAATGAATTTAAGAGCAAATGCATCTTTTATTCCATCAACACATATGCATCTAAAATTCTTTACCAGAATTAAAGTATCTCCACCAACAACACACCAACTATTATCGTCATTTATAAAAGCGCAAGTAGGTTCTCCATAAAACGATCCAATATGAATATTCTCTTTGGTTTCATTATTTATAAAATAGGCATCTTCATAAACATTGCCAATTTCAAATAAATCTGTTTTATATAAACATCTATAACCTATTTGATTCTTCATTTCAAGATAAAATAATTTATTTTCATAAAGCTAACAATTTTCTCAAAACCCGCATAAGTGAGTACGAGATTTCAGGAGTATAGATTACATAAAAAAATCCCCATATATTTCTATTGGGGGATTATTATTAATCAGAATCTCGTGATTCATCAAATCCTCTACTTGTTTTGTCCTGGGGCATAAGGTTTAGCAGATTGACTTCCTGTAATCTTCTTTGCGTGTCCCGGAGGAATACCATTTTTATTAGTATGTACTGTTTTACACGATGATACAAACAATAACCCAACAATCAACGAGCCAAATAAAACTAGTCTTCTCATGACATTTTTGCATTAGTAATAAAGAATCTAACAGTATCCGAATAGTATTTGTTCTCCTTAGTTACAATTATCAGCCAGAAATATCCGAGGACTTATTGTTCTAAACAGAAATCCGGTCTTAAGATTTCTGTTATAATGCCTATCCCGACTATTCTTGTCCCCTCTCTTACTTCAAATTCTTTACCTACATAGAGTTTTCTAATATGAAAGTGAGGACTTGCTGTCGTCAGATAACAATCAACCGTTTCTCCTAAAAGACAAATCTCTTTATCTATAAATGCTTGACAAGCATCCCAATCTTTTCCATCGTAATGAAATTGACCTCTATATCCGTTTCTTACAGATGTTTTTCGTCCCCCTTCTTTTTCTAATAAATAGTATATATTAGCTCTTAATTCAGGTATTGGATTTGTAAACCGATTTAGTTGATTTGCATTCATTGAATAAAATTTCCTATAAAACTAATAATCTTTTCAAAATCATTACATAAATGAGTCTAACATTATGGATTGACCTTCCACAATAACTAACAGATTCTCATCTTTGAGATTATTCATTGTTTACTTCGTAGAATGCATCTGATATAAACTTGGCTCTAATAGAACAAAAAACACCAATCCTCTATTAGTGGGTATATGAAAAAGTATAATTACACACCGCAACTACAATTAACACACTTGTCTATAATATATAAACTCAAAGATCTTATAAGTGGAATTAACGACATAAACAGTATTAACAATCACCCCAAATGTTAAGGCATTGCTTAATATCTAAACTTACCTGCAAAAAACAAAAAACATTACTCATGCAAACCTTACTATCAGCCAGTTTCAAGGCAATAGTCTATCCATCAGAAACACACTATCTAACTAGTTATTAAATAAGTAATGTATTTTATTTATGTATTTTATCATTTATTGGCACTAATATTATAAAAAAATTATATACTTTTGACTTTAGAGATATTAAAAAACGACAACTAATGAAAATTTTCTATGTATTTATGCTAGTAATATCTAGCATAGTTTTCGCGGAAGCACAAGTGGGCGTTAATACCAATGACCCTAAAGTTAGTTTGGATGTTCGAGCAGTCGCTGTAGATGCAACTACTGCCGAAGGTATAATAGCTCCACGACTAACCTTAGCTCAATTGGTTTTGAAAGATGCCAAATATATGGCCGATCAAACAGGAGCTATTGTTTACGTAACAGATATAGTTGGGAATAATACTCCTAAAACAAAAGAAGTAACTTCAGTTGGGTACTATTTCTTTGATGGAACCATCTGGCAAGCAATTGGACCAGATCCAGATTCGAGGTTTTTTTACATGCCATCTGTCACTTTACCAACCGACTCCTCAGATCCATCTTATAACCCGAGCACAAAAGTATACACAATAGACCTATATAAAGCATATGCCGAACAATTCGGGTTGACAAATTCGGGTTCATCGATTAAAAGCGCAAGTTCAACGTCTCTACCCACATTACCAAGCAATGCTTTAGAATATTTCATTACTTATTATGACAACACCGTCTTTCAGAGTGTTACATTAAGTGATGCGGGTGTGTTAACGTATAAACTGCCCGATGAGATCACGATTTCAGACAAAACGTTTATGAATATAATTTTTAAAGCTAAATAACAAGCATAACAAAACAAACAATAGACTATGAAAATATTTTATGCGCTTACACTTTGTTTATGCACGATATTTGCATATTCACAAACCAAACAGACGAATTCTGCTGACGGAACATATATCTTCCAAAAAGCAACATTTACGGTTTACAACTACGACTCCAAAGCAGAAGTTGACACTCGCGCCATAGATAATGCCGCTTTACTTGATACTACTGATATATTTTTTCAAAAAGTATTTTTGAAAGCAACGATAGAAAATGATCAACTATCGTTTTGCACATTACCTGATCAGCGCGAATATAAGGTAGAGAATCAATTAACATTGGTTCCTGCTCCAACTAAAGAATTGAGTAAAGAAGATTACACAAGTAATATTTCTATGCAATTATCCCCCTACACTTTCGAAGTCAACAATAATATACTAACTTTTACCTTCATCTATTCATATGGAGATTCCAGATATAGTTTTCCATTAGAGGGTAAATTAACTGTGAGCCTTACTAAAGAAAAAGATCAATGAAAGAACTATATTATAAAATATTCTACTTATGTGTTTTTATATTTTCAGTAGGAAATATAACTGCTCAAGATTGTGATTTGAATTTTACAGTAACAACTACATCAACCCCTTCTACCTGCCAGGCTAATGGAACAATAACTGTAACCTTAGGAGGTGATTTAAGCAATATCAGCAACGTACAATATGGGTTAACATCCGCAGATGGGTTCACAATTAACCCACAAGAGAATAATGTATTAGCAAATATACCAGCAGGCACCTACACGGTCACAGCAAGGGCATTTTGTCTTACAAATGAAGATTATAGTGTGGTAAAAACAGCACAAAACGTAGTGGTAGCAGGTACATACAAAGTACCCGAGGCTTCATTTAACCCTTCATCCTCACGTAAATCTTACAACACATGTAATACAGGTATTATAGTGTTAAACGTTATAAATGGTAGCGGAATTTTCACCTTTAATATAATCTCTGCACCCGATGGAGCACCCACAGGTGTTATTACTCCTACAAAAAGCGGATCATTATATACGTTTCCCGGACAAAATTATCCGGCAGGCAATTATGTAGTTCAGATAGAAGACGGTTGTTATACAGCCGTAGCTACTTTTACTCTGGATGAGATTACCGGTTTCCCCACTTTCAGCTATTCTAACACCACATTCTATCCTCCAAGTGTAAAAACATCATGTACTACTGTTACTTATAGTCCAGGATCAATAAGTTCCACCACTACTCCCGACTATTACCGCTATTTTGCTGATGGTATGTACGAAGTAGGTATTGCACCTACCGGTTCTATGCCTACTCAATGGCTTCCATGGTCTTCATCCAGACAGAATTTTGAACTACCGTCTGCTTATATCAATTATTACCCAACAAATAGCCTGACTATATATATTCGCTTGAAAGGATGTGAGAACGTTTATGTTTCTCAAACCAGCAATCTGAGAAAACCATATCCTGTTTTCTCATCCAGCACCCGAACTTGTGAAGACTACCAATATTATTTTTATCCTTATGGCGATTATGATGGTTTTTTCTGTTATCCGCTTTCCATGGTTATTACTCAAACCTCAGCAGGAGAAGGGCAAGGAACCATTGTATACGAAAACCACAATGTAATGAGTACTGCAAGTCAATATGTTTCCCTCAATTATGGCGCCACTTATACTATGGTAACTACTGATGCCAGCGGAACAGTAGACACTAGATCGGTATCTCCTACCAGAGGAAACATCTCCCTTACTTATACAGATGACAATTGTAGCACCCAATATAAGCTTTCATATTATACAACAGATCCTTGTTACCCTATTGAGGTAACCATTACAGATCCTTCAGGTGATATTATACATTCTAAAACTCTTACCTCAACAACAAGCACTGTTGTTGATCTGGAATATGGCAAGGCATATATATTTGAAGCTATATATGTTGGGACAAATCCTTTACGTACTTATAGAACTACTATAAATAGAACTTCATCTATACCTACTGCATATACATTATCGCTTTATAGCACAGATCAATGCGTAGAAGACCAAGGGCGATTACAAATTAGTAGAAGTGGGTCAGGTAATTTCCCCATAGGTACTACTTTCACTATAACCGGACCCGAAGGATATACAACTCAAACAGCAACTGCTACCTCTTCCACATATTACTATTACATGCCTACAGCCAAATTGCCTGCCGGCACATACACGCTTACTGTTGTTAATGGCTGCGGAAGTACCACTCCAATGACGGCATCTTTAACTCTCAAAGGTATATACAGTGGTAAAGAGTTGACATATACTACAGAAAACACATGTTCGGGAATGAAGGTTACACCCTCAGGTTACATGACCTACCAGAGTGTACAGCAAACCAATTCTACTTATTATAGACTGACAAGCGGACCAACAGGTTACGATAAAACAGTAATTAAACCCGGTGGCTCTTTTACACTCTCTACACCTGGTGTTTACAAATTGGGTATTACTCTTACTAACAGTACTACAGGTTGTGTAATCAACGAAATGACAATTAATTATACTGCTCCCCCATTAGCTTTAAGCCAAACGGAAACAAATGCCTATGTTTGCGTAGAGAGCAGCAAAGGAGTTATTCTCTTAAGTGCCATAAATGGTGTAGCACCTTACAAATACGAGCTATGGAATAAAGAAAATACAGTAAAAGAAGACATCCCTGATGTTGTTTCATCGGAACATCAAGTGTATTTTAATTATGGAAAAGCCAATGAAACTTATACTGCACGCATCAGTGATAATTGTGGTAATAAGTTCAGCCAGCAGATAACCCTAGCTAAACTTAGTTCTGCACGTGTTGTATATGCCACTAATAACAATGTCTGTAATGGGGACTCTATACATCTTAAATGTATAACATTAGGAAAGACTGCTTATGACTGGACTGGACCTAATGGCTTTGCTACAACAACACAGAGTCCTACAATCCCTAATGCTCAAGTAAACATGACCGGATGGTACAAAGTATCGGTGATGCCCGAATTTTGTGGTGAGCCCGTACAGGATAGTGTTTACATTCAGGTTTACCCCCCTTTTGCAATAGAAACTATTACGGCTGACCAAAAGACATGTGTCCGTACAAAACCAAGTACGCTTAGTTGTGACGTAACAGGAGGAAATGGTATATATACCTATCAGTGGCAATCGAGCACAGACGGTGTATCAAATTGGACAAATATAGTTGGTGCTACCAGTGTAATTTACTCACCTCCTGCTCAAATTAAATCTGGAATGTACTACTATCGTGTTATCATAACCAACACTTGTGGTGTTATTGAAAGTAGTCCTATAAAAGTAGATGTTACACCTTGCTACATTCGAATAAATCCTGATATAAGGGTACGGGTAAACGGCAAGAAATAAACCTTTTTTGCATAGTGATAAAAAAGACCGAGACTAATTATTATAAATTATAGTTTCGAGGGGAAGTCCATTTTTGGTACTTCCCCTTAATATTTGTCTCTAATAGGCTATCATAAGAACGTTGCCCTAGATTTTACCCCTATACTACTTTTAAGAAAAACTAATACAATTTATAATGCTAAAACATTACCTTTAGACCCTAATCACTAATGATAACCAAGTTCTTATGCAAAACGCAGATTATTATTCATTTGACAGAAAAGAAATCTTCCCATTTATACCCCAAAATATAGAGAAAACTTTAGATGTAGGTTGTGCTGCCGGAGTCTTCTCCAATAAGCTTAAAAAAGAAAGAAACCCTGAGACTTGGGGAATAGAAATGCAAAAAGAAGCCGCCGAAATTGCAAAAACAAGATTGGATAAAGTTTTAATTGGATCTTTTGACGAAGTTTCGGATGACCTCCCTCAACAATATTTCGATTGTGTTTTCTTTAATGATGTGCTCGAACATATGCCATATCCGGAAACGTGCTTAACAAAAATAAAAGCGAATGTACATCCGAAGGGAAAAATTATAGCGTCAATTCCCAATATGAGACACATAGAGGTATTGAGAGAATTATTGTTTCAAAAAGACTGGAAGTACAAAGATTCTGGAATTTTGGATAGAACCCATTTGCGTTTCTTCACGAAGAAAAGTATAATACGAATGTTTAAAGATTGCGGATATAAAATAGATCTGATAAAAGGAATAAACAGTGTTAGCCCTTATTGTCTGACATCAATACTCTCCAAATTATCATTAAATTCACTTGACGATATAAAACATAAGCAATTTATAATAGTAGCCTCACCAATATAAGAAGTTTTAGATAACACCAAAATGCTTCAATGCGTTTTGAATCCCATCATCATCTGCCGAATCTGTAATGTAATCGGCAGCCTGCTTTGCCTCATCGCCGGCATTGCCCATAGCTACACCAATGGCAACATGCTTCAGCATCTGAACATCGTTACCACCATCACCAAACGCCATCGTTTCGGAGAAGTCTAACTTATAATATTCGAGAAACTTATCAATACCCGTTCGTTTACTATTACCTCTAACATTTACATCTGCAAAAAGAGGATTCCAACGACTAGCGTCACAATGAGTCAACACTGTATCTAAGATTTCTTGTTCCTGTTCTTTATTTATAAAAGCATCTATTTGCAGAACTTCCTCTTTATCTATTTCATCCAATATTCCCAGAGGAGACAAGGGAACATCTACCAAACGACTTATTTCTCTCACATTTTCATCAATACAATTAATAAGCTCTTTCTTTTCGGTTATAAAAATAGAAGGGAAGAGGAACTTTTCCGAATGATAACGAAGAAGGGCATCTATATTTTCTCTAGGTATTGGATTGGTGAAAATCGTTTCATTTTCGGAATTAATACAATGAGCTCCATTCAAAGTAATAAGCCCATCGAAAACCAAACCGTTCAGATCACCTATTTGCTTGAAATAACGTCCTGTTGCTATAAAAACTTTAATTCCTTTTTCCTTTACCTCATTTATTGCATCAATTGTAGATTGAGGAATAGAATGTGTCTTAAAACTTTTCAGAGTACCATCAATATCAAAAAAAATAGCCTTTATCATATTTTTGTTTCTTCTATTTTACTAATTCCAAATCAAGTATCTAAAAGAGTTACTCTAATCATTTAAAAGAGATATTCTCTAGAGAAAGCACTCTTTATTTCCTCTGTCATTTTTATAAAAAACTCCAGTCTTACTTATTGCATAAAGAAGACTATATATCGTTTTTTTCAGATGTATTTTTTCTCGAAGAAGATACTGTTCTTTCTGGTAACAGCGTATTTCATCAATAATTCTTCGAATTTCTTGTCTTTGCGAATATTATCAAAATCGGGATCTTTTTCAATTAGAGACTTAGTTAGTCTATTTGACTTAATTTGATACTTATTCGTTAAAGCTTTTTCTAACCATTCTAGAGATTTCTTTTTCTTATTTAATAGAGAATACATGCATGCTAGATTGTATGCCGCAACCTGATCGCCCAACTTCTCTGACTTTAGACACAATGTTGTGATCTCAGATTCGTAATAACGAATATTATTCTCCATTTTAGCCAGTCTTAATACAGCTACAGCCCAATCGTTATATACATAGACACTAGAAGAACCCAACTCCGAAGCCCTTCTATACATCTCAAAACTTTCTTTGAACATTGCCTTATCTTTGTTTTTTTCGCCAAGATCTACTAAAACATTTGCTCTACTATAAAATATATACTGATCTGTAGAGTCTAACTCTAACACTTTTTGATAACAGATATTTGCAGCTTCCAAGTTCCCTGCTTCTTCAGCAACATCTGCTCTCTCAATCCAGACATCAGCACTTTGCGAATAAATGATTGTAGATATAAAGCATAAGCAGAAAAGTATAGTACATTTTTTCATAAGGTCTCAGACTTAAATTAAAGATGTAAAAGTAATATAATTGTACAAGTATCTCAAAAACCCTTTGAAGGAATAAGGATTCTACATTCTAAGAATTTATTATCTTTACATATCTAAAAAATGGATCAGGAAATATGAATGAGCTACCCAAAGAAAACAATCAATCACTGCCACCCAATGAAGCTTTAAAACCGCTCATTGATGCCTTTGTAGAGAGTGCCAGAAGATCGTTAGAATACGATATTACAAAGTATTCTCTAAAACGATACGAATCATTTATATGCAAAGGGTATTACAAAAAGAAATTATATAAAGCCATTCTAGCTTTGAGAGAATTCAATAAAGAAGTCGCAGAAAAATAAAGACTCAGCCCTATTTATATAGTAAATATAAATGCCTTAATTCTTTTGAGATTAATATTAAGATACCTCGTACTGATTATTATCCATTAAGTATTTGGATAGTATTGCAAGCAACCAAAGCAGCAGTTTCAGCACGTAAACGGCTTTCCCCTAAACTTATCGGTTCAAACCCGCACTTTAGAGCCTCTTGTACTTCTTGTTCACTAAAATCACCTTCGGGTCCTATCAATATTAAGACATTACCCCCAGTCTTGTAGATTGTTTTTAGTAATTTCTTCTCTTGAGGATAGCAATGAGCTATAAACTTTTGCCCATCAAAAGGCTTCTTTATAAAGTTCGAGAACGAAGTCATCTCATCTAATTGAGGTAGAACTGCTTTCTGTGATTGCTTCATGGCTGAAACCAGAATTTTTTCTATACGTGGTAGTTTAACCTCCTTTCGTTCCGAGTATCTGCATAACAAAGGAGTCAGGTGATCTATCCCTATTTCTGTTGCCTTCTCAGCAAACCATTCAATACGATCTAGATTTTTAGTAGGTGCAAATGCAATATGTAGATAATTGCCCCAAGGCATTGGCTCAACTATAGTTTGGATGATATTTACAACACAATGTTTTTGATGAGCCTCAACAATTTCGGCATCAAAGAAATTCCCTTTTCCATCGGTCACCAATATTTCATCGCCTTCTTTTTTACGCAAAACTCTCACACAATGTGCTGATTCATCTTGTGGTAAAGTATTATCTTGCTGAATATTGGGGGCGTAAAATATAGTTTTATCCATAATGTTATATAAAAAGGGCTTGATACTTAAGCTACAAAAAAGATTTAATGTCGCGTTTCGGAATCAGAAAAAAGATTGAAGATCTTAATGATTAAATCGTTTATCCATTTCGTCACGTAAGACGGATGCCAATTCATAATCTTCATTATCAATAGCTTCCTGCAACATCGAGTTCAACTCTTCTTCACTAAGTAATGCATAACTATCCATATATTCTGTACTGTCATGACCAGTTACAATCTCTTTGTTGTCAATATCGTCTTCGCCTTCGCTGAATACTATTGCCAACTTCTGCATTATCTCTTCCGTAGTATATATGGCAGATTTACTTCTCAAAGCAATTCCAATAGCATCGGATGTACGAGACTCTATTGAAATCTCTTTTTCTCCTTGCTTAAAGATCAGTTTAGAATAAAAAATACCATTATCATACTTATAAATAAGCACTTCTTGAAGAACGATTCCCCATTCGGACATAAATGAATAAAACAGATCATGAGTCAATGGACGTGGAGGAGACGTATTTTGCAACTTAAAGGCAATAGATTGAGCCTCAGGCGTCCCGACAACAACCATAAGACGTCTTACACCATTCTCTTCTGCCAAAACCAAGCCATATGTGCCTGATTGTGTTTGGTTAAACGAGAATCCCAAAACTGATAATTTCACCTTTTTTTCCGTCACAATAAATAACCTTTGTAAGAGTATTGTAATTCAAAAATAGTCATTTTTATGGTATTTGCAGAGCGAAAAAGCAAATTTTTAAATAATAATCGTACAAAAAGACAAATCTCAAAAGAAATAAAGCCTTATCTTTGCGCCCTAGGAGAACAATAAAGTATTTATCATCATATCTTTATTTCAATAAAATTTGGTTATTTTTTCACCAAAATAATAAAAAGATCTGAGATCTAAGTAATACATAATGAATCAATCTTTCAAAGAATTAGTAAAGTACGGAATAGTCGGTTTTATTGGATTAGGTGTCGATTGGGCAGCATTTTTTCTCTTCCGAGATGTTATTGGAATCAACTATATTGCCTCGCATATACTCAGTTCGATATTAGCTATTACAAATAACTTTGTACTTAATAGCTACTTTACTTTCAAAGCCACCGATAAAATATGGCAAAGAGGTATTTCATTTTTCGGCATTGCCGGAATAGGATTAGTTATCGGTTCTGTTTTGCTTCCGGTATTCGTACAGCTAATCAATCTTAGCATCACCCATCTCGACTTAAGTCCGTTAGCACCAAAGGTTGTACAAAATCTTTCGAAATTAGTAATAACCGTCATTATCGCTTTTTTACAATTCTTTTTAAATAAATACTTTACATTTAAGAAAAAGGATGCGTGATGTAGCAAAGCGTTTGCTATTTTTGCAATGAATTCAATATTAGTTCGAGACAATATTTAAACTTGACACCACTTAAATAAACAGAATTATTTAATGGTGTATTTTCGAGCTACAACAGTATATAATTGTTATTCTTATCAAAATATTAAATAGGTCTGTGACCTTAATTTATAAGACAATAGAGAAATGACACTAAAAGGTAAACATATAGTATTAGGTATAACCGGTAGTATCGCTGCATACAAAGCAGCATCACTAGCCCGTCTATTCGTTAAAGAAGGCGCAGAAGTGCAGATTGTGATTACCCCCTCGGGAAAAGAATTTATTACTCCTGTTACATTATCTGCTTTAACCGGCAAACCAGTTGTATGCGATTTCTTTGGTGCAAACGATGGTACATGGCATAGTCACGTAGACTTAGGCTTATGGGCTGACTTTATGGTTATAGCTCCGGCAACAGCAGCAACAATGGGTAAAATGGCAAACGGAATTGCCGATAATATGCTTGTAACGACCTACATGTCGATGAAAGCTCCCGTATTTATTGCTCCTGCAATGGATTTAGATATGTTTGCGCATCCTTCTACTGCACGAAATATAGCTCTACTTCAATCATACGGTAACCTCGTCATTGAGCCTGCTTCGGGCGAATTGGCTAGCCATCTGATAGGAAAAGGTAGAATGGAAGAACCCGAAAATATCGTAGCCTACATCAAGGAACATTTCGAGAAACAAGAGTCTCTTTCAAAAAAAAAAATCCTGATAACAGCGGGACCTACGTATGAAAAATTAGATCCCGTACGGTTTATAGGAAACTATTCGTCGGGAAAGATGGGTTTTGCTTTAGCTGAAGAATGTGCCGAAAGAGGGGCAGAAGTTATTCTTATAGCAGGTCCTGTATCTTTAAAAACAAGCCATCGTAACATCCAGCGAATCGACGTTGAATCGGCTGAACAAATGTACGAAGCTGCAACAAAAGAATTTGCAGACACAGATGCAGCCATATTATGTGCTGCGGTAGCCGATTATCGCCCCAAAGAACAAGCTGATAATAAAATAAAAAGAGCTGAAGGTTCAAATCTCACATTAGAGCTCATTCCCAACAAAGACATTGCAGCATCATTAGGCAAAGTAAAAAAAGAGGGACAAATCTTGATTGGTTTTGCTTTAGAAACTAATAATGAAGAGCAGAACGCACTTGCCAAAATTCAGAAAAAAAACCTTGATTTTATTGTGCTAAACTCCCTAAATGATAATGGTGCAGGGTTTCAGTACGACACCAATAAAATTGCAATCTTAAACAAGAGCGGCAAGCGTACAAATTTCGAATTAAAGAACAAAAAAGACGTAGCTAAAGACATTATCA
The DNA here is from genome assembly GCF_001261715.1 of Dysgonomonas sp. HGC4. Lineage (GTDB taxonomy): Bacteria > Bacteroidota > Bacteroidia > Bacteroidales > Dysgonomonadaceae > Dysgonomonas_A. The sequence continues at coordinate 95,477 of NZ_CVRU01000056.1, forward strand.
ATAATACCTTAGAGCTCATCTAAAGTTTCTTCGAAGTATATTTTCCATTTAAAATAAGCAAACACAAAATCTTTATAGCCTAATACTTGTTGTATTAAGGATAATGTTTGTAGAATCGTATTATATCACAATAATGCGATTCAATAATAGTAACACGAGTTTAAGGCTTTCTTAAACATCTTATAATTAATATATAATGAATAAGATCATCACAACTATATTTCTATTTCTATCGTTAAATAGTTTTGCACAAGATTACAGAAGTCCATTAGATATACCCCTATTATTGAGCGCCAATTTCTGCGAACTTCGTAATAACCATTTCCACTCAGGTATAGATATAAAAACGCAGGGTGTTGAAGGCAAGCCTATATATAGCGTAACCGACGGATATATATCGCGAATAGGTGTTTCGCCCAGCGGATATGGATTGGCTTTATATATAGACCACCCCAATGGACAGACGTCGGTTTACGGACATTTGAGTTCTTATAATGTAAGAATAGGCGAATATGTAAAACAAGAACAATATAAGCAGGAAAGTTTTAGAATTGATGTAAAACTTAAACCTTATCAAATTCCGGTAAAAAAGGGAGAACTTGTAGCTTATAGTGGCAATACAGGAGGATCAGGAGGTCCACACCTGCATTTCGAAATAAGAGATACTAAAACAGAAAATGCTTTAGACCCTTTGGTCTATTATAAGAAATTAATCTCCGATAATAAATCGCCCGATATAAAAGGAATTGCAGCCTACCCCGTTCCGGGCAGAGGTGTTATAAATGGCACTATCCTACCCTTGCGCCAAGCTGTTAGCTTACTAAAATCAGGAGAATACTCGGGATTAAAACAATCGATTGAAGCATGGGGATTAATAGGATTTGGAATAAAAGCTTATGACCGAATGGATGCTACATCTAACATTTATGGTGTAAGAGTTGTCAAACTTTCAGTAGATGGCAAGCAAATATTCAAATCAGAGACTGCAGGCTTCTCATTTGATCAAAGTCGTATGATAAATACATTTACCGAATTTGCAGAATGGAGACTTAACAAGTCGTTCTATATGCAATCATTTATAGAACCAGGTAATAAATTGCCTTTCTATTCGGCTGTAAATAGCGGCTACATCAATATAGATGAAGAACGTCCCTACAAAATATCTTACGAGTTGGAAGATCTGTATGGAAATAAGTCTACATACGATTTTACAATCAGAGGTCAAAAGCAAAATATACTTACGCCATCTGCTTGCAATCAGGTTTTGATATGGGACGAAGATAACAAATACAACACCAATCAATTTTCGCTATCTATCTCAAAAGGGAACTTATACAATGATGTATGCTTCACTCTTTCTCAAGCTTCGTCAACAGATTTCTTTTCTGATATCTTTACAGTAAACAAAACTCCTGTACCCCTCGATAAATCGGGAGAAGTGACCATAAAATTATCATCAGACCCTATAAGTAATAAAAAACAATATGGCTTGGTACAAGTGAACAATAACAACAAAAGAGGAGCTTGGGTTGGCGGCACTTACAAGAATGGATCTGTGGTAGCTTCAATTCGCGAATTGGGCATGCGATTAAGTGTCTCTGCTGATACCGAAGCACCTACTGTAACACGTATAGAATCCTCAACATCGGGAAAAAGAAGAATAATAGTACCTAAAGACGAGATAAGACTGCGCGTAAGCGATAACCTTAGTGGTGTAGCCACTTTCAGAGGAACAATTGATGGTAAATTTGCATTATTTACACATGACATGAAATCTCCTATAATTACATATAAGTTTGATCCTGCACGATTAAAAAAGGGTATAACTCATAAGCTTGTTTTTACAGCAACAGATGCATGTGGAAATTCAACCCAATACACTGCTGACTTCGTATATTAAGACTACTGAAAAAACCGTAGCTGTTGTTTACAATGCTACAACTAAATACAAAAAAAAGACCATCCTTCAACAGGATGGTCTTTTTTTAATATGTTTTTTTATTCTTTACTCTTCAAGATTGTCATTCGAATCTGGCGATTGCACCTTCATCAACTTGGTTATAACATCCACTTGCTTCTGAGCCTTTTCAATTAATCTCTGATTGTTTGGCTCCAGCGAAATTACCTTTATAAAATCGTTAAGACCTTGTTGATACTGCTCTGTTACTTTACTAGCTAATCCTCTATTAAAGTAAGCTTTTGTATAATTAGGATTCAACTCAATAGCTTTACTGTAATCTTCAATCGCAACACTGTGCTGACTATGATTATAATAGATATTGCCTCTATTAAAGTAAGTTTCTGCTAACTCAGGATTAAGACGGATAGCCTCCGTATAATCTTTTACAGCCGAATCGTATGCCTGCTTATTAGTATATGCATTTCCTCTATTAAAATACGCTTCCGCATTTTCAGGAGAAATAAGCAATAACTCGCTAAAGTTAAAGATTGCCGAATCAAAATCTTTAAGGTATGCATACGACAAACCTCTATTCAGATAAGCTTCTGCATAATTAGAATCTAACTCTAACACTCTATCATAATTAGCAATAGCCTCAGAGTATTCCTCTTCTTTAAAGTAAGCGGTTGCCAAATTAGCATATACATGAACTCCAGCCTTCTGATTAATTACAACCTTGTTATAATCGACAATAGCCAATTTGAACTGATTGGTTTTGAAATAAGCATCGGCTCTGTACAAATACACCTCAATACTATCAGGATTTAAACGAAGTACCTCATCAAAGTCGGCTATTGCCTGATCGTATTGGTCTTTGATATAATAACACTCTCCTCGTTTGAAATAAGCCCTCTCGTCTGTTGAATTAACATTGATGGCTTCCGTAAAGTCAGCTATTGCTTTATCGTATTCGCCTACACTAAAATATACGCTTCCACGACTAAACAAGTCTATACTATTAGGATCTAAACGCAATGCTTCATTACAATCGTCTATTGCTTTCTGAAACTCACCTTTATTATTATAAGCATTGCCTCTGTTATTATAAGCTTCTGCATTATTAGGATTTAGTTCTATAGCTTTATTAAAATCTTCAATCGCTTTATCAACATCATTACGTTGCAATAAAATTGTTCCTCGAAGATTATACACAGATGCATCATCTGGATTCAAACGAAGTACTGTATTAAAGTTATCAATAGCTCTGTCGTATTCTTTTCTATTATAATACACTAACCCACGATTGTAATATGCTTTATCATAATCGGGAGATATAATAATTGTAGCATTATAATCATTGATAGCCTTATCTAATTCATTTATTTTTGCATACGCCAATCCTCTATTATAATAAGCATCTTTATCATTAGGATTAAGTCTAAGTGTAGCATTGAAGTCTTCAATTGCTTTATCATAATTCTCCAACGATAGGTACACCATTCCTCTATTCAAATACGCTTTGATATTATTAGGTTTGATACGCAGGGTTGCATCAAAATTTTCGATTGCCTGATTATTCAATCCTTTACTTTTACAAATCACACCCCTATTAAAATAAGCTTTGGCATCATAAGGATTCATTTTCAAAGTGGTATCATAATCATTCAAAGCATCATCAAACAAGCCCATATTAAAATAGGCATTGGCTCGATTATAATAAGCATTGGTATAGCTAGGGTTTAATTGAATCGCTTCATTGTAATCTTGTATAGCTTTATCGTACTGTCCCATATTACTGAACGTAGTACCTCTGCTATAAAATGTTTCAGCATCATTCAAATTCAAATTGATAGCTGTATTATAATTTTCGAGAGCGTGCTCAAAATCACCTTTATCGCTGTATGCTGTTCCTTTATTAAAATACGCCTCAGCATATTCAGGATTTAATGCTAATGCCTGATTATAATTCTCTATAGCAACATCATATTGTCCTTTGTTACCATACGCTGTTCCTCTATTATAATAAGCCTCTGTATAATTTGAGTTTAGTTCGATAGCCCTATCATAATCCAGTATAGCTTTATCATGCTCACCTATACTATTGTACACATTTCCTCTATTATTAAAAACCTGAGGCTGATTCGCATTTATTTCTATCAGTTTTGTATATGTTGCAATAGATTGTACAGTATCTGCATTTGCTGAATAAGCCTGAGCTAAGTAGAAATAAGTTTGATAAAGCAAACTGCTTTTTCGATCTTTATCTATCACCTCATCCTTTTCTATATTTTTTGCAATTTCCTCCAACGCTCCAATTTTTGTAGTCATATCAGCTTTACTTATTGCTGCATGTATATCAAAATTGTAGCTCGAAGTGCGTGCGTCTTCTTTTATATTTCCCTCTATTTTTTCGACTGCCGAAAGGGTACTTTCCACCTTACCCAAAGCAACTTCGATCTCGTTCTTACGATCGTCTATTTCTTGAGTCTTAGCATCAATTTGCTCTTTCTGAGCATCAATCTCTAATTTCTTAGAATCTATATCTTTTTTCTTGTGGTCTATCTCATCATTTTTATCAGTCACCTTGTCAAGAGTATCCTCCACGGCTTTCATACGATCTTTTAACTCCATAAAACCTAAGAATGAAAAAATGAGAGTTATGAGAGCCAATACCGCAGCCCAAACAAATAAGAGCATCACTGTATTATCTGCAGTTCTCGATAGCATTCCCGAATATTCGGTTAATTGGGTAGTGGCTTGTTTAATAATCGCATCCTCAGCCATTTTAGCTTTCTGGGTTTTAACCAAATTGATGCTATCAACATAATGGCGTCCTACCTGATCGGTAGCAACCACATATTGAGAGTTCTCACGAAGCATCCCAAATAGTTCTTTTAACTCCTGATTATTTTGTTCGGCACGATCAACAATACGTTTAGTGTTAATATAGCTTATGCTGCCCGCAGTTAAGGTAAGTGCTATAAGAATACACGCAAACCAGCCAAAATTGATGAATCGAGCAGTTTTTCTGTTTTTGTCAATAGCCATAGTATAGCTTTTTTATAATATATTTAATTTATGATTTTCACCTATTAGGTTCTTTAACAACGAAGTAATTATGCATACCTCATCTATCCCGGGTTAAGGAAAAGAAGCGATTTATGTGCACAGATGAATCCTTTATTATTAAGTGCCCTTTATGTTTTTTTAGATACACAGCGTGTGCTTTATTTCATATGTACCTATAAGTTACAAAAATAAGAAAAAACATTAACACTTGAACACTAAATCCTTTTTTTTAGAAATGAAAATAAATGCAAAATTTAACAATAGGAGTATTTACCTGACTAAAGGCGTCAATCATTATTACTATCTTTATGTTTCATTTTGATCATTAGAGAATAAATTAAATGTGTATGAACAGTTATTACAAGCTGACTAAATGGGTAGTTTTCACAATTGGTATATGTATACTTACAGGCTTATCTTCTTGTGGAAGCAGCAAGGTTTTATATAATCCGGTAGAAGTTGAGCAATTATCTCGTAGTTTAAGTATTCCTATCAACAACGATGACCCCAATATACCATTATATGCAGAAGTATCTCTATGGCTGGGCGTACCTTATCGTTATAGTGGAAACTCAAAAGCCGGATCCGATTGCTCAGGTTTTGTAAGCGAAGTATACAGAAGAGTATATAGCAAGAAACTCGAAAGATCGTCCGAAGATCAGGCAAAAAAAGATGTACACAAAGTAGGCAAAGGTGGATTAAAAACCGGCGATCTCGTATTTTTCAGTACCTCTCCCAGATCAAAGAAAATAGATCATGTCGGAATTTTTCTTAGAGACGGCTACTTCATTCACGCATCCACCTCCAAAGGAGTAATAGTTAGCCATCTGAATGAAGATTATTATAAACGAACGTGGAAAAAAGGAGGCAGAGTTAAATTATAAATAACTTACGATTTATAAATGAGTAAGACACTTCTAATTCTATCCCATTCTTTTAAATATATCAACAAAAAGCAGACATTTTTCTTGTCTGCTTTCTTTTTAAACTCTTTATACCTCATCAGGCCAAGGAACTAATTTTTCTGTATTTTTAAAAGAAGGTCTTTGAGCGTCAACTCTTCTAAGGTATTTACCCAAGTCTTTCGATAGATTTCTTACAATATCTACTCGCTTTTCAGATAAATTATTTATTTCACCAATATCTTCTGTTACATTAAAGAGTTCTTTCTTTCCTGTGTCATAATAATAAATCAACTTCCAATCTCCATCACGTACGGAGCAGGTTGCTCCGATTCCCGGTCCCGATGGTCCCCAGATATTCGGAAAATTCCAATACAATTTTCGATTTTTAGAAGGATTGCCTTTCTCTGTCAATAACGGAACAAAACTCACACCATCAACAGGCTGCACTGACCTGCATTTTTCCACACCCGCCATCTCCAGAATCGTTGGAAAGAAATCTTCTATAATAACATACTCATTATTTTTAGATTGCTTTTTAACTTTTTGAGGCCACGAAACAATCATAGGTTCACGTATTCCTCCCTCGTAAGCTGATCCCTTTCCACTATTTAGTGGCGAATTCTGAGTATGAGGCTCTCCACTTCGCGAAGTTGCGGCAAGCCCTCCATTATCAGACATAAACATGATTATTGTATTATCGGCTATTCCGTTTATTTCTAAGTAATCCATTAAATCACCCAAACTTTTATCCATTCCCTCAATAAGCGAAGCGTATGCCGATTCGATCTCAGTCATCCCTTTATCTCTATATTTCTGATAGAATCGCATATCTTTCTGAATAGGAATATGAATGGCATAATGCGCCATATATAAAAAGAACGGTTGATCGAGCTTTTGAGCATGATCCAGAGCTTTTTTAGCTTCCAAGGTAAGAGCTTCGGTTACAAAAATATCTTGTCCCCAATATTTATCGAGACCCGGTATAGCTTGAAGAGGACTTTTTTGTCCATCAGTTTTGTTTCCAAAATTTTCAGTTCCCAGATAACTAGCCAAACCACCTCCGGCATGCCCTGCAATATTAACTTCAAATCCGAAATGATAGGGACTTTCACCTGGAGTATCTATGGCTCCAAAATGAGCTTTTCCACAGTGTATAGTATGATAGCCATTATCTTTCAAAATCTGAGCCAATGAAGTTACCTGATAAGTATAGTCAATTCCCTCAGTTTGGCAGATTCCATTAATATTCCAGTTTGGAGGTTGTATTATATCACTCTTTCCATCATTCGATTTATTCTTCTCCAAAGTCCAGTTTGTAACGCGATGTCTGGCAGCATTCATCCCAGTCATCAAACTGACTCTTGACGGAGAACTCACACTACAAGCATAGGCTTGAGTAAACATCATTCCTTGGTCTGCTAAACGCTCCATGTTGGGAGTTTCGTACAGATTGTTCCACTGAGTCCTTTCAGTCCAAAAAGGTAACGAAGTATCTTGCCAACCCATATCATCAACCAGAAAGACTATAATATTTGGTTGCTCTTGTATTTTCTTTTGGGCAGTACTAACTAATGGGATGCATATAGCTAATGGTACAATAGATTTCCATTTCATCTTTAATGCGAATTTATGTTTTTCATAGGTTATCAACATAAAGGTACAACTTTTCGTGCAATCCATAATTTTAATTATCCTCTATTATCATATAAAATATCAACGACACAACCTCTTAGCAATATTATTTTTTTTACATTTGCTTTATGAGAGTTCGTCTAGCAATAGTTGCCATTTTGCTCATAGCAGGATTATTGATCAGTTTGTTTTCCAAAAACAAGCTGACTCGCTTTTGCCTGCACACTCCTCTCAAGGTACTACTTATCAGCTTAACAATATCTCTTCCCTTATGGATTATATCGGGCTATATTTTTAAAGACTCAGACATAAAACAATATATGGATGTTAACAATAAAGACTTATTCTTTTATCCATTTTTTATCTGTTTCAGCTGCGCCATAGCATCTTACTCTATATTTCTTAGCAAAATACGCAGCGTTCGTAAAAACTTTCTTTTGTCATTTATAAGCTTTCTCCCACTGCCCCTGCTCATATCCTTTTCCCTTGTTTCATCGCAGCTAGAATCTAGTGAATACTATTTACAAACAGCCTATTATTCGCTGGCATTCATTCTACCTCAAACCTATTTCTTCGTCTATTTTTGGAGAAGGGAGCAAAAAGGAGAATGGTCAAAAGATGGTCACTTCCACAGGTGAGACCGCACAATTATAGAACATTTTAGAATGTTGGCTGTTTTAAGAGAAGTTATTTATAAACTATCTACATATGAAAAAATTAATTGGTTTACTCTTTTTGCTACCTCTATTATTTGCATCATGCGCATCAAATAATACTGTAAAAATGACCATTGCTTCACAACAAGGAGATTGTGTGGGCGTAGCTCCTCAGAAATGCCTACTCGTAAAAAAAGGCTCCGAATCTAACTGGACATTCTTTTACAATCAAATAGAAGGCTTCGACTACAAAGAAGGCTTCGAGTATGTATTGGAAGTTAAGGAAGAAAAAGTTGAAAATCCACCTGCTGATGCTTCTTCATTAAGATATATTCTTGTAAAAGAAATATCCAAGACACCCACCACATCCGAAGGATTACCTGCATCAATAAATCCTGTTACTGAAAATTACCAATGGGTAGGACGCGTACTTGAAAAAGATGAGGTAAATATAGGTCGTGGAGCTGCCGAAGGCAAGATAAGCGCAACTGTAGTAAAATTAGTGGTTACAAGTTCCGAAACAGATAAATTCAAGGAAGGCGACACTATTCATGCCGAACTGATAACATCTCCTGCGATTGCTCCGAGCATAGGAGGAGAGTATGTTTTTAAAGCAAAAGACATGCACCCGGCACACGCTTTAGGCGTATATATGCTAGAAACAGATGTACAAGATTTGACTCGATAATAGCAATATATATAGAGTGAAAAGACAGCGACAAATTAAACCTGCCGCTGTTTTTTTTATTTATATAAACCTCTCAACATTCAGTTTTACGCAAAGTAGACCTTCTTCTTATAGTAAAATCTTTTTGCTTACAAACATCCCTACGAATTTTAGAAATTATCTCACTTATCCGACTCTGAGATATTGTTGTAAGACTCGATAAATCGGCATAGTTTATCGCAGGCTTCAAACGAACATACATCTTAAAGAGCTCAAATTCGTGAATAGGGTATTTAGCATATACAAAGTCAAAGATATCGTTCTCCAACTCAAACTTACTTTTAATCAACTCTTCATCACTTTCAGAATCGTCTATTTTATCATGATTATCCAATGGAGTTGTTACGCTTTGCGATGCCTGTATATTTATCTGCATGAAGTTGGTAAAGAATGCTCTATGAAAATACGCTTTATAATCGGCTATCTCCAATCCTCCGAAACGTATCTTATCATAAATACGCAGAAAAGTATCATTCAAAACATCTTCATCATAAGTATCTTTATTGATTAATTCAGTCTGCAAACAAGGGTAGAACCTCCCAAACCATTCTTTAAACGCATCTGCTTTCAATTGATTCTCGGGAGTGGCAATGGCTCCGGGTTTAATTTTAATATACTTCTTTCCTTTATTATTTGCTCCGCTATTACCTAGTTTCATAATTGTGTTTGGTTTTGATGGTAAGTATTCTTAATAAACAAATCGCATTCAACGAACATAGAGAAGTTAGGCATATTGCCCATATTCAATCTGATCGACAATACTAACGGTTCTTGCTTTGTGTTTAACTCGTTCGATTATACGATCAACATTAGATCGTTCTGCTTTTATCTGTACAACCGTATCAGCATCAATCCGAATAGAACGAAGATTAGTTTGTTTTTTCTTGGTACGATCTATCAATTTTTGAGCTTGTTTGATAGCATCCGATTGGTCAAAAGTTTTGTAGCGTCTCTTTGTAGATGTCTTGGTTTCCATAAGGGTTTGTTTTAAGTTTGTTTTGTTCTTTGTAAGTTTTGTTTGTGTTGTCAAGGAGAGTCTAATTAGCCGGCAGTTTTAAAGAATTCACCGAATCGTTCAAACAACTCTTTGTCTTCGTAATAGCGCTCAATAGCCCATTCCTCATTGTAATTATAAGAGTTGTTCAAATACTCTTCATTCTGTTCAAATGCAGCGTTCCAGAGCAATTCTTCTGTTGTCATATTGTAGATTATTATATTTTCTATAAAGCATACTAACATATACACATTATTCTTTATTGATAAAATTATCAAAATTAGGACTATTCGGTTTCTCGGTCACATCCTTATCCTTTTAATTTTTTCTGATATTATCAAAAGCAATCAATTGGTTTATATCGTTTTAATTTATATCTTTGTAATTCATCATTTGGATTGACAATGCAAATATATTCGATATTTCGAACACAAACAAGTCTATTCAAATAAAGTATTCGACAAACCGAATATTTAGAATCAATCTAAATAAAAAAAAAGATGAAAAATTCAATAAACGAGCGCATTAAGATGATTGTAGAACAAAGTTCGAAATCAGTAAGGGCTTATGCTGAGTTTGCGAATATTGCCCAAACAACACTAAATGATTGTATTAAAGGCTCAACAGAGCCTAAATTTGGGCTCATCGACAAAATAATTAACGCCGAACCGAATATAAATACAGATTGGCTCTTAACCGGACGAGGCGACATGTACCGCAAAGAGGACAATGAAAGCAATCTAAGCCTCGCTATTGACGCGGAACAAGAGCCTTATTTCGTGAATAGCTCAGGCGTAAAATATTACGAAATGCCCAATGGGCGATTTCGCATGCGCGTACCTTTAATCCCCATAAAAGCTTATGCCAAATATGTAGATGAATATCGCGATGCAGAATTTGTTAATGACTTGGAGGAAGTCGAATTTATTGTCGACAAAATTGGCATGGGACGCTATTATGCTTTCGAAATAAAAGGAGATAGCATGGATGATGGTTCAAAACGCAGCATATGTGATAAAGATATTGTTTTAGCTCGTGAATTACCTAAGGATTATTGGCGTGACAGATTACGGAATGATGAGTATCCTTTTTGGATTATACTAATAGGTAATACCATTGTATGTAAACAAATAATTAAACAAGATTTGGAACGCTGCGAAATAACTTGTCACTCTTTGAATTCATCTCCCGAGTACGCCGATTTCACTCTAAGCATGAATGATATCAGCCAACTATGCAATATCGTAGCTCGTCAATCGGTACAATTTTAAGATATTGATTTATTTCATATCTTTATCATCCTATTTTTGGGGAAGAATTATTAAATTTAGCCAAAACACTTTTAGTGATCTCCCTTACAAACAAGCCAATAGTCTCCTAAATGTTGCCAATAAGTCTTAGACTTAAATTATGACTGCGATGAAAGAAAGAACAGCTGTACTAGGTATTGATATCCAAAATGATTTTACCCAATCTACTGGAGCTTTATTTGTAAATGGAGCGGATGCTGATGTTAGGCGGATGGCTACTTTTATAGAAGAATATGGTTCGAGTATCGATTATGTTGCACTCACAGCTGATTCTCATCAACCCATACACATTGCAAACCAGCACTATTGGAAAGACAAAGAGGGATACCCTCCTGCATTATTTACAACAATACACGCAGAAGATTTAGAACAAGGAAAATGGATGCCCCAATTCAATAAAGACAAGGCATTGAGCTACCTCAAAGCACTGGAAGCAAAGGGAGAAGTTTGCACTATATGGCCTGCACACTGCATACAGGGCAGTAAAGGGTGGTCAATAAACGAAATTCTAATCAAAGCTCTTTACTCGTGGTGCATAAACGAAGGCAAAACTTACGATCTTTTTTACAAAGGCATGCATCAAGCAACAGAACATTACAGCATATTTAAAGCTGCAGTAGAATATGATGACAGCGAGGAAACAAAACTGAACAAAAGATTGTTATCAAAACTAGAAGAGTTCGACAAAATATTAATAATGGGAGAAGCAGCCGATTATTGTGTAGCAAATTCTTTAAATGACATGTTGAAAGCTGCCCCCTACCTGGCAAAACGAATTATAGTGCTGACTGATTGTATTTCGTGGATCAATCCGGAAAACGAACGGGCAATAAAAATGTATGATGATGCCAAACTACAAGGGGTTAGATTTGCAACATCCGACCAATTCAGAGATTAAGGGCTAAAGCCTTTCGATTCTTCAATAAACATTATAAGAACTGAGAACGGTTCTAAATTTCTAATTTTAAACAAGAAAATGAGACTAACTTATATACATCATAGTGGGTTTGCTATTGAAACAGCAAATTTCACTATAATAATAGACTATTATCAAGATTCAATCAGTAAGAATCATGGTGTTGTAACCGACAGATTACTACATCGCCCACAAAAATTGTATGTGCTGGCATCGCATGGACATGCAGATCATTTTAATCCTGAGATTCTTAAATGGAGGGAGGAACGCCAAGATATAACTTATATATTCTCGAAGGATATTGAGACAGCATCTAAAACCACCTTCTGCGATATTACTTTCATAGACAAGGACGAACAATACAAAGACGACCTATTACAGATTGATGCTTTTGGCTCTACCGACTTAGGTATATCATTCAGAATAAAAGGAGATGACAAAGTTATATTTCATGCCGGCGATCTAAACAACTGGCATTGGAACGAAGAATCAACCGAACAAGAGATTAAAGAAGCAGAGGAATTTTATTTAAGAGAACTCAATCACTTGTCAGCCTCAACGCCATCTCTTGACATTGCCATGTTTCCCGTCGACCCACGACTTGGTAAAGATTATATGAAAGGAGCTGATCAGTTTTTAGAGAAAATACCTACACAGTTATTTATACCTATGCATTTCGACACCGCTTATGACAAGGCAGCTGAGATAAAAAGTATTGCCGAAAAATACAAAATAGAAGTATTTGTACCTTCACACAGAGGTGATATTATTGAAGTATAAAAGATATTTTTAATCCACAAAGGCTTACTGCCTTAACAACCAGATAAAGAGAAATAATTATGCAAATAGTAAGTAGATTTGACCACTTTAACGTCAACGTTACCAATTTGGAACGAAGCATAGAATTCTATGACAAAGCATTAGGTTTAAAAGAACTCAGACGCAAGGAAGCTCCCGACGGCTCATTTATATTAGTTTATCTATCGGATGGAGTAAGTCCATTCTCTTTAGAACTAACATGGTTAAGAGATCACTCTGAAGCTTATGAATTGGGCGAAAATGAAAGCCACCTATGCTTTCGAGTTGAAGGAGACTACGATGAGATTCGTAAATATCACAAAGAGATGAATTGTGTTTGTTTCGAGAATCACAAAATGGGATTGTATTTCATCAACGATCCTGATGATTACTGGATTGAAGTATTGCCTGTAATTAGATAAGCTAAATAGCTGAAAAACTCGGAAAAAATTTTCCGAGTTTTTTTTATAAGTATAAAGTAATATCTATTAATATCTAATTACCGAAGAAGGCATGAATATTTCCATCCAATAAGAAAATTATGCTGCCCTGACGCCTCAGAATAATACTGTATAATAGTATCTTCGTCTACCCAAACATTGGGCTTAATAGACTCTAATGTATTATTACATAAATCGAAGCACCCCTCAATATCTACTGCATTATTAAACTGCACCAGACTCATATCACATACCTCAAAGATATTGGGTATCCACAAAATTGAAGATTCTTTACAAGGTATTAAATAGACATTTGAAGTTGGATGTCTACGCCTTGATCTAGGATATTCTCGCTCCAAAGCAATACTACTACGCCCGATAAATGCCTGAGCTGTTCGGAGAATTTTTTTTATCGCTGCCTTTGACAAAGGATTAATTACTTCTTCCATAATATGATTAGTCCTCAAATAAATAAAGAAAAGTTTAGTTTCGTGTTTGCTATAATCTATTTACGCATTTATACCATCCCTCAGGCAAGAAAGGCTGTACAATGACGATATTTTAATTAGAAATACAATTTTTTCAATAAAGAGGCAGGGGGATCTTTAAATAAAACAGACGTATAAACCACTCTATTCTTTTCAGAATAAAACAATTAACACCTTGTTATTTTCAGCCCTCTGTTTCTTACAACTTATGCCTCCAAATCTACTAAAATATAAATGTAAGTTTGTGAATTATTTGTATAAAAAACGTTTAATACTTCTTTTTGGTGTTTTATCAAACTCTTCTGCACGTATTGTATAGTCTATAATTTGACTATATCGGGGAAGGCGTTTGTTTATATTCACCATTTCTGACTGCAATAAGCTATCTACACTCTCTTTTGAGTGCAAGGCATTTATAACATCATGATCGGGAAAGATAAGTGCATGCAGTTTACCGTCTCTTTCGACAATCAGCGATTCGGCAACATAACTAGTATTATTTAATAATTGCTCAATCTCTTCGGGATATATATTCTGACCCGATGGTCCAAGAATCATGGTTTTGCAACGACCTTTAATATACACATAATTACTCTCGTCCATTACCCCTAAATCTCCCGTTCTTAACCACCCATCAGCACCTAACACTTCTGCCGTTGCTTCGGGATTCTTATAATAGCCGAGCATAGTATTTGTGCCTCTTACTATGATTTCACCTGTAACGTTTTGAGGATCGGGCGAATCGATCTTCACCTCCATCCTATCGACCGGTTTACCGCACGAAGTTGCTCTATATGTCTCCCAATAGTCATACGATATAAGCGGACCACATTCGGTCATACCATATCCCACCGTATAAGGGAATTTAATACGCGATAAGAATTTACCTACTTCTGAATCTAAAGCGGCTCCACCAACTACAATTTCAACAACCTGACCTCCAAATACCGAGATTAATTTATCTTTTACTTTTGCAAATATTTTTTCTCTGATAATAGGAATCTTAATCAGAGTTTTTGTTGGCTGCTTATTCAATTCAGTAAAAACCCTCGATATAATTATCTTCTCAATAATCAAAGGCACAGCAATAATTAAAGTAGGCTTAATTTTCTCGAAAGCATTCATTATTATCTGAGGAGAAGGCAATCGCGTCAAGAAATGCACATGGCAACCTTTGGCTACTGACAATAATATCTCGAATGCTAGACCATACATATGTGCCATAGGCAACATACTTACAATACCATCGCCTGCTTTAACAAACTCAATACTTTCTATTGCAAATTTAGTGTTAGACCACAAACTTCTATATGGAATCATTACACCCTTAGGTGTACTGGTTGTACCCGATGTATAGTTGATAAGGGCTAATTCTTCAGGTTGCTCCTCATGAAACTTCAAGTCTGAAGGCAAGAAACCCTTTGGATATTTTTCTTTGAAAACAAGAGCCAAGTTCTCACATACCTGATTGAGTTTTTCGGAACGTGATTTTTGAATGGCATAATCCTCTATTGTAATAATGGTTTCTACATGAGGTATTTTCAAAGGATCAACCTTATCCCATACATGCTCTCCTACAAAAAAGACTTTGGCATCGCAATGATTCACAATATTATGAATACTCTCACCATCAAAATCATGTAAAATAGTTGTTACTATTGCTCCATAACTCATAGCCGCAAAGAAAGTAACCGCCCAATTTGTACAATTGCGCCCGCAGAGTGCTATTTTGTCGCCTTTTTGCACATTAATCGTGTCAAAAATAATATGCAATTCTGCCATTTTATGGGCAAAATCTTTAAAAAGGAGAGTACTTCCATTATAATCGCTAAAAACAGGCTTATCCCAATTGGTATGAATGCTGCTTTCTATTAACCCTAAAAATTTATCGTTGTTTTCCATGACTGCCATATCTATCATCCAGATTTTGTATACCTTATTTATATCTCCAAGGGATTTATTTATAACATCTACCAAGATAATAAGTTGCCTCGGAGTGTCTATTTATCATAAAGCCTTGATTTAATGCAAATATAACGAAATAATCTACGAATCAAATCAAAGTATAAAAGATAGCTTTCGTTTTTCACAAAATAAATAATATGATTTTTCTCATAAGATATTGCTTTGAATATTTGAATTTTACCATTTAAAGAACAATGTTTTTTATATATATTTGCACCATTTACTTCAATTAATTATTAATATAAACTAGAATAATTTTTATGTTAGGTTTTATTTTATTGCAAAACATAAAGGAGATAAGCCCTATGGCTTTAGAACCTATCCTACAAGGTCTATTGGATCGCCTGATAGGACTTGGCGAAAAATTAATAGTAGCCGCGATTGTTTATTTTGTAGGTTCGTGGCTCATCTCATGGCTACTCAAGTTGGTTCAAAAAATTTTAAGCCGAAAACTTGTTGATGGCGCCGTCCAAACATTTATCAATAGTTTGGTAAACACTCTATTAAGAATAGTACTGATTGTTGCTATTATTGGTATATTAGGAATTCCAACTACATCTTTAGCTGCAATAATAGCTGCCGGTGGTTTGGCTATTGGTATGGCAATGAAAGACAATCTTTCTAACTTTGCCGGTGGAATTATGATTCTGCTAAATAAGCCCTTTAAATTAAAAGACCGTATTTTTGTACAAGGGATGGATGGGGTAGTTATGGAAATAGGTATTCTTTATACAATACTACTAACAGCTGACGGACGTACCATATATATTCCTAATGGACCTTTATCGACAGGTAGCATTACCAATTATTCTACACAAAAGAATAGAAGAATAGATATTATATTAAATATAAACTATGGCAATAATGCTGATGAATTGAAAGCAGCATTAACAGAGGTAGTCAACAGAAACGAAAAAGTATTACAAGCTCCTACTCCATTTGTAGGAATAACTAACATCAACAACGGAAATTTTGACATAGTAATACGTGCTTGGGTATTAAATGACGATTATGGAAGTGTCAGCGTTGATTTGAATGAAGCTATTTACAATACTTTATCTCAAAAAGGGGTATTTGCAGCATCTTCTCTCTCTGTCAGAATGGTAAACTAAAAAGTCTCTTAGAACCAAGACGGATTCTTGGTTCTAAGAGCAATAATATTTATAGATTTGTATTATGAGAAAAAATGTAATTTTTGTAATTGTTTTTATCGCAGTAATTCTGGGATTGGTAAAACTACATACCATAAGCTTAGAGAATGAGAAGAATCAATCGATCGGTATTAAGGGCATTGCCAATATCGAGTATCCTGCAAGTGTAGAGGTTCGCAACGATATACCCTTCGAGTTATTAATAAACCCTGAGGATAAAGCTCTACTTCCTGATAGTGTAAACTGTGAAGAATTCAGACCTAACTTGATCTTGTTGAAGAAAGGATTTGATGAAAAAGACAGCTTTCAACTAAAAGAGTTTCCCAATATTATTGCAAATGCTATTTCATTGGAAAATTTCGATGCCTCAATTCTCGAAACAGAATATGCCGAGGCATTAGGAGAGAATCTAAATAATTTGGTGAAACAAAATGCAGAACGTACCTCTTCGACAATATCAAACTGGCAGGCATTACCTATCAGCAAAATAAATGGAGCAACTGTTTTAAAGTTCAAATACAAACTTGAAAACAGAAATAAGAAAAACCTTAATATAATTATAGCGTACTTATTTAAGGATAACAAGCAAGTAGAAATTACTTTAACTGCTCCCAATAAAAATATCGAAGAATGGACTGCTATCTATAATGAAATTCTGAATACAGCTTCAATTAATTGATTTTTCATTTATTCGGTATTTTACAATTCAATTCCAAATTTTTAAGATTAAGTAATGAATAAAGCATACACTACACTAATTTTCGTTATCGTCCTTTTTATTCAGTCCGGCAATATTGTCGGTAAAGACATACTTGCCACTCCACTCAAAAGAATTGACATTCTGAACATAGGCTCAATAGCCTACCCCGCTAATCTTGAAGAAAGAAGTGATATACCATTCGAATTATTAGTAGATGAAGAATTTCAGAAACTGGTGAACGATTCGGTTAACTATGAACAGTTTCGCCCTACTCTGATCTTTTTCGAGAAAGGATTTAAAGCACCTAAACCCTCGGGCAAAAAAATATCTTTCGGCTATATAAGCATTACAGCTCTGTCAGGAAAATACCGCTTTCCTAAAGAAATATCAGATGTACAAAAAGCCAAGATAGAGAACAATATCAAACAGGATGTAGACACCAATTTAGTTGGAACTCAATTCCAACTAAAGACGTGGAATCCATTCGAATTCAAGACTATTAATAATTTAGTAGCCATTCAATATTCCTACGAACAAACACTAAAAGGCAAAAACCCCACCAATATTATAACTACAAATCTTTATGATTCTGATCTACAACTACAGATAGTACTATCTGCCCCTAAAAAAGAGTATAAGAAATGGCTAGTGTATTACAATCAGATAATAGAAACCTTCAAACGCAAGGTCAATATTGGGGACATAGCCACTTTTGAATATCCAACTGATATTCAAGAAAGAAAAGATATACCATTCAAATTTTTAGTTGATAACGAGTTCAAAAAGATACTCGGGGAATCTATCGATTACGAACAGTTCCGCCCGGGCTTACTGTTTCTTAAGCGTGATTTTGAAATAGCAGACAGCACCAACATCAATCCTTTTGGTAGTATTTCATTTAATATATTACCCGAATATAATGCAAGAGCATTAAAAAAAGATTCTTTAAATCTGAATTTACTACAAGAGAATATCAAAAAGAACATAGATCAAAATCTTGAATCTACCGATTATAAAATAAATAGTTGGGGCGATTTTGAGATTTCCGAACTTAACGGTGTACCCATCTTACAATATTCTTATGAACAACAATTGAGAGACAACGAAGCCTCGAAGGTTTATTTAACATATTTCTTCGACAAATCGGGACAAATACAATTAACAATGTCGTCCCCTCTTAATAGCTTAGATCAATGGAAAAACAACTACGATAAAATACTGGCATCTTACCAACGTCTGATAGCAATTCTTAATATTGGAACCATGTTTTATCCTGCCAATCTGGAGGAAAGAAGCGATATTCCATTCGCAATGCTAGTAGATAAAGAGTCTAAAAAGAAACTAGGGGACTCTATTGACTATGAACGTTTCCGTCCTACATTATTATTTCTAAAGAATAATTTTAATGAGAATGACTCTACCCAATTAGAATCATTCAGCAGTATCACCATCAGTAGTCAAGAGGGAGATTTCAGCAGATTGAGTTATCCCGACTCTCTGAATATTGATACCATACAATATGAAATGAAAGCATCTGTTGAGCGAAATTTACAGAACACAGGTTATACTTTAATCAGTTGGGATTCTTTCAATTCGAGTATCAGCAATGGTGTTCGTACCCTCAGCTACTCTTATACTCAGCAATTGAATGGTGCTGAGCCTAAACATATATGCGTAACCTATTTTTACACAAAAGAATCACAAACAATGGTTACTTTAACCAGTTCAGCAAGTGAGTATTCATTCTGGAAACCCGAATACGACCAGATGGTTCAGTCGTTCAGACTATCGGGTTGGAGATAACTATATTTAAAGTCTAAATAAAAAAGATCGAGCCATTTATGGTTCGATCTTTTTATTTATATCTTTTGCCTCCTTACTCTACAAGATTAAATATATATTCGGAATTTGTGGTATGATCCGGATTTATTACAATCAAATAATCAGGGAATACCTCTAGCGACCCAAATTGATACCCATTGATACGCACAATATGATTAGGGCTATCCTTTTTCTTTTGAATCTGATAAGGATACTTACCGATCGACCCTTCGTTATTATAGAAAGAGCTTCTTTCTTTCGACTCACAATCTGCTTTTGTATAATAATCTACAACAACACTGTCTTTCTCGAAATTTAGGACGTTGTATGTTGTAATCAGACATCCTCCATCAATGAAAGATTTACAAGCTTCACTCACTACAATCGAGTATTTTTTACCTTCAAGAATATTACTTTGAGCAAAACCCAAAACAGAATAGAAGATCAGCCCTAATACGGTTAAGACAGATTTCATCTTCTTTCGCTTCTGAAATTTAACAGCAAAAGGTAATCGCTTACCGCATCTTGCAGAATTGTAGGTAGAGGTTTATCTGAAGGAATAACTTTCATTTCAAAAACTTTACCTCCTTCTGTGTAAATCCCTGATACTTTGTCTAACTCCAATTTGCTGTTTTCAAATTCGCGATACTCTTTATTTTCAGAGCTTTTCATCGAAACAAATTCTAAGCGGCTAATCATATCGTTCACTTTGTCGTATAACAACCACACATAAACTTTATTCTTATCCTCTTCTAAAATTCCGTTTCTTCTTATTTCAACTATTTCAATCTTTTCATTATCAAGATGAAATAGCAACTTATAACCTGGCTTAACCATAATCTAACAACTTTATTTATTACTTACTTTTTTCTATCGTCTTCGTATATTTATAACTATCAAGGCAACTGCCTAATAATAGATCCTCTATAAAGGTAAATAGGTATAGACCTATTCTATCTCTAATCCGTATGTTTTTCCTTTCTCTGTTGCGGGTACTCCCGTTTTCATCCATACAGGAGCAGCTTCTTCCTTCAAATAATGATCGAAAAATTGTTGTAAACGAATACTCAAGTCTTTACAATTGCGACGCTCCTTAAGATTATGAGCTTCATTATTATATTGAAGTAACCAAACGGGTTTATGCAATCTTCTTAAAGCCATAAAATATTCGATACCCTGATACCAAGGCACAGCCCCATCCTTATCGTTATGCATTATCAGAAGAGGTGTGTTTACCTTATCGGCAAAGAATATAGGCGAATTCTCTTTATACAAATCTGGAGCTTCCCACATAGTGGCTCCTATACGCGATTGCGTTTGTTCATACTGATATTGACGGCTTCGTCCCGTTTCCCAGCGTATTCCACCATATGCACTGAACATATTTGAGACAGGAGCACCCGATCCGGCAGCTTTAAACATATTGGTGCGGGTAACAAGATATGCTACTTGATAACCTCCCCAACTTTGCCCTTGTATTGCCATATTATCACGATCTATCCACTCGTTTTTCGCTAATTCTTCGACTCCCGAAACAACCGAATTATAGGCACTCTCTCCTGGATGCCCCGTTACATATTGAATATCGGGCGTGAATACAATATATCCTCTACTGCAATAGAAAGGGATATTTATAATAGAACGACTAGGTGCAGGTGGCGAATATTGATAGAGATTATCTGAATGCTTTTCATAAAAGTAAACCATCAAAGGATACTTTTTATTCGGATCGAAATTCTCCGGTTTATAAACAATTCCTTGCGATTGCTTCTTATCAAAAGTAGTCCATTCCACCAATTCGGCTGTACCCCAATTATAGTCTTTCATTTGAGGATTAATATCCGATAACTTAGTCTCAGTCTTCCAATTATTAGATGTCACAAATAAATCGGGCGAAGTATTAAAGTTGCTCTTGGCAAATAAATATATGTCTTTGTCTTTCGCTTTTTCGGGTGATGAGAATATATACTGATCTAATATTAATGGTTTCAGATTAGATTTCTCTACTTCATAAAACCCATGCTTTTTGCTTGTATTATCGAAAACCGAAAGCAATAACTTTTCATTATTCTTTATGAATCGGCTCTCTTTATCAGTTTTGATATATCGGAAAGTAAGCTTCTTATCCCGACCTAAGTTTTTAGTTAGATTCTCGGGAGCTTTAATTCCTATGGGGTCAAGCTTCCATATATCGTAAGCATCGTATACCAAAAAGGCTCCATCATTCTCCAACCAAGCACCAAAACCATAAGAATCGGGAATGGATGGTGTATCATGCTTTTCGTCCCAAAAGTTGATATTCAACTTATCAGTTAAACAAACCTCTTTTTCTGTTTCGAGAGAATAAGCATAATACTGACGGTCGTTTACATCGTACCATGCTAAATATTTGCCATCAGGCGAAAGGTTCAATTCTGCCTGCAATCCCTTCTTTATTTGTTTTTGTGTATGCCTATCTAAGTCTAAAAGCCAAATATAATTCGTTAATCGGGCGGCAATATCCCATTGAGTATCAAAAAGATAATTTAGGTTAGACGTTCCCACTGCATAACGACCATTATTTTCGTCCGATATACTCACATTGGGCATTTCCTCTGTTGCCAATTGATAGAACGTAAAACCATTATCCAAATCAACATAAGACAAATAAGTTTGTTTTATCTTTTTCTCTAATTCGACCAATTGTTGAGGCTGTATCAAAGGTTCTTCCCAATGCCAAAGATCAAGCTGAGCTTTTTCAAAATCGGGTATAGTTGTATCCTTCGGTAAAACGATAGGTGCAATCCCTAGAAGAAGCCTTTTTCCGTTTTTACTGAATTGAGGCTCATAATTCTCACTCACATTCCAATCCTTAGGCATTCCGCTTTTAGTTTTATCAACAATCAGCTTTGCCGAATCAGTATTGGAACTGAAATAAAATAAATCGTAATTCTTGATTTCAGCTTTTGCGCTATCCGATGTCGCTAAAAAAGCAAGCCTCTCTCCCGAATCGGATAATGACGGACTTTTATAAAGTGTTTTTCCTATCGAAACGATTTTCTTATTGTATCCCTTTAGATCGATATATACAACACTCGGTTTATTGATTGAATCCTTAGCCTCAGGTTTAGTAACTATCGCTAAGCCTTTTCCGTTTCTACTGAAAACAAAATCTGAAACATTCTTTACAGAATCTTCTTTTGCGGTATAGATATTACGAACAACCAGAGTACGAGTTTTCTCATCTGTTTTTGCTTTACCTTTTGCCTTAAGCGTATCATCTATTGTATATGCAATATAGTCAGAGAAATCTTTACCTACCTTAAATGCTTTTACATTAGCTATTTTTATTGCTGAAAGTTTATCAAGAGAAATAATCACCAGCGAATCCTTTGGCAATTTCTCATCAGCGGTTTTCTTTATTTTGGCTTGTCGCGTTACCTCATAAAGAGCTTTTATCTGAGCTACAATATATTTTTGATCGGGTGTAATTGTATATGCATATCCACGAGGAATACTCAATTCTCTTTTACTTTGCAAGTCGCGAATTAAAAGATAATCGTCTCCCTCCTGCTCCTTAATTACAGTAGCAGCATATCTTCCATCATTGGTAATCCCCATTGCAGACAGGCTTTTCCACGAATCATAAACAGAATGATCTAGTACTTTTTTTTGGGCAGTAATAGTTAAGGACACGAATAAAATAGCACAGATAGTAAGGTATTTCGAATACACTTTTCGAAGCATAACATATATATTTATCGTTTGACACAAAGTTAATAAAATAAAGCGAGTCAATACCCCTTTAATAGGATTGACCCGCTTACTTTTTTTGAACATTTTGAGCTTAGAATTCCATAGGAACTTCCATCAATAGAATTCTGGCATCATCCGATAAAGATTCTATCGTTAAAGATTCTGTATCCCAGATACCAAGTCCGTCTCTATTATCAAGAACCGTTCCCGAAACGTTGAAACTGCCTTGTATTACCATGGCAAATACACCGTTCGATTTCGATTTCAATTCATATTTTTCGATTACTCCTTTGTCAAAAGAACCAATTGAGAACCATGCATCCTGATGTATCCACAAACCTTGCTCGGTTGGGGTTGGAGATACCACCAACTGGAATGAGTTCTTATGGTTTAAGAAATCCAGAGTCTTTTGTTCATATCTAGGAGTTACATTCTTTTTATTAGGGAACACCCATATCTGAAAAAGATTTACAGGTTTATCTTTTTGTGCATTAAACTCACTGTGCTGTATTCCTGTGCCTGCAGTCATTACTTGTATATCTCCCGATTCTATAACACCGCCGTTGCCCATACTATCTTCGTGACGAAGACTTCCAGTTAAAGGTATTGTTATGATTTCCATATTATCGTGAGGATGTGTACCAAAACCTTTACCTCCATCTATGACGTCATCATTCAATACCCGTAAAGCTCCGAAGTGTATTCTTTCGGGATCGTAATAATTTGCAAAGCTAAATGTATGATGGGCATTTAACCAACCATGTTGTGCGTGACCGCGAGTTTCTGCTTTATATAAAATAGTTTTCATAATTGTTTTTCTTTCTTTTAATTAAACATTTGTATTGATAGGTCTACGACCTTAGTTGATAATAATAGAAG
Organism: Dysgonomonas sp. HGC4; assembly: GCF_001261715.1. Taxonomy (GTDB): domain Bacteria; phylum Bacteroidota; class Bacteroidia; order Bacteroidales; family Dysgonomonadaceae; genus Dysgonomonas_A. The sequence continues at coordinate 119,563 of NZ_CVRU01000056.1, forward strand.
TCATGGATAATGCACCCGCTACTATCTTATCGTTAAACATACTGGCTTGTTCTCCTTCCGTTTGTAATGCCAAAGCATATATCATCGGAATATAATGATCTAATGTAGGCATTGCCAGTTGCGTCCATTTACTTAAAGACTTGTAATGAATTAAAGCACTGTGATCTCCTTTCTGTATTTTCTCTTTAAATAGTTCGTTTAATTCGATAGCCCAATCGTAACCATACTGGGCGTTAAAATCGCCTCCCTCGACTTGCAGCATACGCAGATTATGAATCATATTGCCACTGCCTATAATAAGGACCCCCTTTCTTCGCAAATACATCAGTTCTTTTGCCAGATCGTAATGGTATTGCATATCTTTTGTATAATCGAGACTTAGTTGTAATACCGGAATATCGGCTTTTGGATAAAAATATTTCAATACGCTCCATGTTCCGTGATCGAGTCCCCACTCATAGTCGGTTTCTACATTAAATTTAGAAGTATTTTCCTTTATATCATTTGCCAAGTCGGGAAATCCCTGTGCTTGATATTGTTGCATATATAATTCGCGTGGAAAGCCATAAAAATCATGAATCGTTTTAGGGCTTTGCATAGCTGTAACAAAAGTTCCGCGAGTTTCCCAATGTGCCGATATACATAATATTGCCTGAGGATGAGGAATCTCTTTTCCCAACTCAATCCATTTTTGAGCAAACTCGTTGTCTTCTATCGCATTCATGGGAGTTCCATGTCCTACGAATAAAACGGGCATCAATGGTGTATCCTTCAGATACGATAATTGTTTATGTAAATGTTGTAAACTATTTGTTGTCATATTAATCAACCCTCCTGCGTATTATTTGCATTCGAAATAAAAAAAGATCGGCTTTAGCGAATAAGTTGCTAAAGCCGATCAGGAAAAAATTCACTGTCAAAAACTCTCTTATTTGCTAGCAGCTTTAGCTATAATTGTTATTTGCAATTCAATATTGTCATCGATGAACTTGTCTTTCAAGTCAGCGAAAAGGCTTTTCGAACCATATTGAACGTTCCATTGAGTACGGTCAATAGTGAAAGGTACAGTAACAGCTTTGTAGGTATCACCATCTTTTGAGATTTTAGCTCCAAATGTGATGTTCTTTTCTACATCTTTCATCTTCAGATTACCACTTATATTGTGCGTAATAGAGTCATTACCCGCTACCGCTTCTACCTTAGTAATTGTAAAAGTACTTGTTGGGTATTTTTCAACATCAAAAAAGTCTGCACTTTTCAAGTGATTTACCAACATTTCGTTCATCTTTTGATCTGTAAGATCTTCGTCCGCAATAGCGTTCATGTCAATAGTAAATGAACCTGAAGCTACTTCTGTTCCGTTGACCGCCAAATTACCGTCTTTTATCCCGATAATTCCGTGGTGGCTTCCGCCTGGTTTAGTTCCTACCCAATGAATAGATGATGCTTGTGTATCAACTGTAAGTTGTTGTCCATTGCCGTCAGCTATCGCTTGTGAGTCTGTTCCTTCAATTTTGTTTTTTGGGCTGTTGCTACAAGATACTGCAAGCAACAAAATAGATAATACTAATAAATACGATTTCATAATTGTTTTTGTTTATTATTTCTAATGCAAATATAGATGGAGTTTAATCATTCTCAAAATAGATCTTTTTATACTTATCTATTAATATTTTTATAAATTTGTGTGAACTTTTAAGCTGATGAAAATATTGAATGATATACTTTCAAGTTGTAACAGGCTATTGTTATTATGCTTAACAAGTAAATAAAAAGGTCTGAGACCT